>JAJYLH010000005.1 GCA_021787845.1 Myxococcales bacterium
CTGCACCTCGCATCATCAGTCGTGGCACGGGCGTCCCCGCCCGTGTAGCCTTCGTTGTGGCTTTCACAGGCGAGGACGCCTGTGCCACGAGACTCCGACTGCGACTACTTTCGCAACGATTAATACCACCGCGCCGATCAGTATCCCATCAACCCGCAGCAGCGGCGGCAGACGGGCAGGATGCCGTCGTTGGCGATCGAGCGGCGGAACGTCTTCGCCTTCTCGCCGTTCCAGATCGACTCCAGGCTGTCCGTGCCGATGTTGCCGAGCGTGTAGTCGTGGTAGTCGCGGCAGGGCGAGACGTCGCCGTTCGAGTCGAGCTCCAGGGTCATGTAGATCGAGACGCACTGGTCGTAGCCGAAGGTCTCCTTGTGGTTCGCGTAGTAGCGGACCATCTGGTCGCGCTCGCGCAGCTCCGGCATCATCACCGGAGGGCAGGTGCCGCGCTTGACCGCCTCGGCCTCCATTTCGCAGAAGCGGTCGAAGAGCAGACCGTGGTCGAAGTCGTGCCAGGTGCCGATCCAGCCGAGGTGCGTCTTGGGCTCGAAGCCGAACCGCTTCTTGAAATCGGCGGTGTGCTCCCGCGCGCTTTCCGGGTCGATCCACCAGGTCAGGTAGAAGATGTGCAGGTCCGCGTACTGGGCGACGAACCGGTTGAGGTCCATCACGTGATCGAGGTTGCCGGCGGTCAGGCACGAGATCGGCGCGAGGTACGGGAACGTCGAGCCGCGCTCCTCCTTGCCCTTGCGAATCGCCTCCAGCGCGGACTTCACCTCGCCGAAGTTGTCGGTCGAGGCCGCCACGCCCGGGCGCGCGCGGTTGTGAATCTCCGCGGTCGGGCCATCGACGGAGAGGTGCAGGATGTGGCAGGTGTCGAGGATGTCCTTGGCGTGCTCGGCGATGCCATAGCCGTTGCTCACGAGCGAGACGGGCATCCCCCGGTCGTGGATGTAGTGCATCAGCTCGATGATCCCGGGGTACATCATCGGCTCGCCGCCCCAGATGTACCAGATCGGCCGCTGCCCGCTCTCCACCACCTGGTCGACGAACCGCTGGTACGTCTCGAGCGGCACCTCGCGCTGCTTGAGGACCTTGAGCGACGAGTCCTTCAGGTAGCCGCTGTCGCCCCACTGCCCACAGGTGTGGCAGCGCAGGTTGCACATGTCGGTGATGCGGATGCCGACCAGCTCCAGCGAGTCGCCCCGGCCGGTGTTCCTCGCGAACCGGTGCCGCAGGTTGAAGGTCTCCTTCGCCAGTTGATAGCGGAGGAAGGTGCGCGAAGTACGGAAGTCCTCCCGCAGCGACCGGAGGGCCAGGCTGGCCGCGAACTTGACGGGAATGCGACTACGAACGGGCATGCGGGGTCACCATCCTTCGACTGCGCTCAGGATGAGCGGGGTAGAGCCGCTCACGATGAGCGGGGTGGAGCCGCTCGCGATGAGCGGTTCGGGGTATCAGCGGTTCACGGAACGGAGAGCTCGGGCTCGCTTTCCACGGCGGGCAGCTCGTCGCGGCTCACCGCCAGCACCCGGCCGCCGGGGGCCACCGTGTAGGTGATTCCCCGCCAGCGCATCGTCCGGGACGTCGCGGCCTCGAAGAAGCTGGCGGCGTTGAGCACGACCGCGATCGGCACCATCACCACCCAGCGCCAGGCCGCGAAGTTCGTCTTCACCATCGAGCGCACCACCAGCATCAGGGCCGCGAACGAGACCAGGAAAACGAGCCCGGCGAGGCCCGCGTGCACCCAGAGCGCCTCGCCCATCCAGAGGCCGTAGGTCAGCTCGAACGGGATGGCCAGCGTCACCACGCCGGCCAGGAGGTAGCTCGTAACCGCGAACGCGAAGAGCGGGAAGAGGTGGTAGCGCACGTAGAGCAACTGGCGGGTCCACCAGTCCAACATGTCATGCACCTCGGCGATGCCCTCCGGGCTGATGATCACGCATTCGGGCACGGTCTTGCGGGCGATGCCGTTCTTGCGAAGGATCTCGGCGGTCGAGATGTCATCGACCACCGTCTCGCTCCAGCGCGCTCCCACCTGGTAGCGCTCCCAGAAGTCGCGGCGGATGGCGAGCGAGCCGCCCCACACCCCGGGGAAGACCTTGTTCGCGAGCAGCGCCAACTGGAAGGCGTTGAGCATCGCGTGGACGACCGACCCCACGGTCAGGTTGGCCGGGACGTGCCACTTGTAGCCGCTGGCGACCGGGGTCTCGGCGTCGGCGAGGGGGGCGAGCAGCGTTTGGAGCCAGCCGGGGCCGGGCCGGACGTCGGCGTCGCAGAAGACGAACGCCTTCGCGTCGCCGCCGTGCGCCGCCACGCCCGCCAGGAGGTTGTGGTTCTTCTGGCCGCACCGGTGGGCGAGCCCCGCGACCACGTGGCTCGTGTTCCGCCGGCGCGCGACCACGCGCTGGATCGCTTCGCAGGCGGGGTCGGACTCCCGCTCGGTGATGTAGGTCACCGTGAAGTCGGGGTGCTCCTGCCGGGCGACGGCGTCGAGGTTCTCCTCGAGGTCCGCCTCCCAGCCCTTGCAGGGCACGAACACCGCCACCTTGCCGGCGAACGGCGGGCCCGCTGTCTTGCGGCGGCGCTCGTGCATGACGTAGAGCTTCGCCGGCACGATGACCACGAGCTGCAAGACGACGAGAAAGGCGGGTACGCCCAGCACAAGCCACGGCAACATTCGGACTCCTTGGCGTCCAGATCCTCGGCCCGGAAATCGGCGGAGCAGGTGCCGCCGCCAGGGCCTAGAGCGGTTTCTTTCGAGCGCGCGTTCCCATCGCCTGCCGCCGGAGTGAACCTGGACCGACGGCCCGGCCTTCCTTCGGGGCGCGCAGCCTAGGCAGGCTTCGCCTCCACCGTCAACTGGCCTACCGGAACCCCGGAAAACGGGCGGAAGTCGACGGTCGCGGCGCCGGCGGGGCAGGGGCACGAAGCGCGGGCCGACCGGGCGATGGGTGCTCGGGCGCCCTCGCCCCTGCCGCTGCCGCTCGGCTCCTCTTCGCTCCGACGGCTGGGCGCTGCCGGACCTTCCCGAGGCCGGACGCGGACGCCCGCAACCCAAACCGTAGGTGGGTGGAGCGGAGCCCATCGGCGAGCGCCGCTCGAGGCCGGGGAGGTGCCACCCCGGGAGTTCTTCGCGTCGCGCAGTCGAGCGAACGCGACGTCGAGCGCTGTCGCGAGACGGGCTTGCGTCGTAGCTACAGCGTCGGTACGATGCACGCGATGTTGCGGTTCGCCTGGGACCCCCGCAAGAACGCTTCCAATCGCCGGAAGCATGGCGTCTCGTTCGACGAGGCCCGCGACGTCTTCTCGGACGAGGAAGCGCTGCTGATGGCGGATCCCGACCATTCCATCGAGGAGGAGCGCTTCGTCATCCTCGGGCTCAGCTTTCGGCTGCGACTCTCGTCGTGTGCCACTACTACCGCGAGAACGACGAGGTGATTCGGATCATCTCGGCGCGAAAAGCGGATGCGGACGAGCGGGCTTTGTACGACGGGAGGCGAAGACCATGAGGAAACACTACGACTTCTCCAGTGCCCGCAAGAACCCCTATGCGAAGCGGCTCAAGAAACAAGTCACGATTCGCCTGGATGAGGAGACCGTCGCGTACTTCAGGGAGCTCGCGGCCCAGATGGGAATCGGCTACCAGACCCTGATGAACCTCTACCTGCGAGATTGCGCGGTTGCCCGCAAGCGGCCTTCGCTGCGGTGGAGCTCCGAGTCCGAGGGGTAGGACGTCGGCCTGACGATCGCGGAGATGGACGCGACGGTTGCTCATCGCTGCTGGTGACCGTACCACGACCATCAGGGGAGCGGGATGCCGGGCTCTCCGCACCGACCCGTGGATTGGAGCCGGACACGCGAGTGTCCGGGTTCATGCACGGCCGCCGGACAGGCGCACAGGCTCCACGTCCGCGGAGCGTGCGCGATGGTGTCGCCTGTACCCGGACACTCACGTGTCCGGCTCCAAGTCGCGCGCCGCCCGCCGCTTGCTGCCATTCATTGCGGCGGGAGGAACTTCACCATCAGCCGCGGCGGGAAGGCCTGCTGGGGACGCTTGAACTCGATCTTGATAAGCCCTTTCGACAAGTCCATTGCCTGCGGCGTCATCCCCACGGTGCCGTCGTCGACCGCGATGATCGACCACGGGTCGGTGCTGACCACCGCCGTCATGCGCTTCCCGGAAACCTTATAGCGGATCGTGATTCGCATCGGGCTCGACGCGTCCCCGATGCGGAAAGTGCCGGCCGCGTTCTTCAGCACGATCCTCTGCGGAGCGGCGCCCAGGTTCTTGCCATCCAACCAGGTCGGCATCTCCGGCATTGCTCTCAATAGCAAGGCTCCAACGCGAAGGGGACTCCTACCGGGCTCCTTGGAGAGCGCATTCGAGGGCTCACGCACACAACGGACGCTGCATGGTGGAGCCCACGTAGTTGTGGTACGTGCGTAGCCGTTGCTGAAGTCGATGTACCAGGCGCCGGCCAAGTACCAAGCGCGCGGCGTCGAAGACCAGTACCACCACTCGTTCATGTGCGGATAAGCTGCGATCTCCGCGGAGGCGGTCTTGGCATTGAACAGAGCTAGAAGCTCATGCTTCGTGGGCAGTCGCCATCTACCTCCAGCCAGCGCCAGGTTCGCGCAGTACGACTTTGCGTCGTCCCAGTTCATCCCGCGCGGCGCCGGCTGCATCTGCCACTCGAGCCCTGCGGCGCGGAAGGTCTCGCCGTTCGACGACGCTTCCGCAGATGCCGCGCTCACGTTCGTCGCAGCCTGCGCTTGAAAGACGACCTTCTTCCTCGACACCTTGCCTTCCCGCAGGCTCAGCTCGACCGACTGCGTTTGGCCGCCGGCCTCGACGTCCACCTTGCTCGTGCAAATCGAGAGCTTGTACGCACCCGGCACCTTGCCCAGCTCGTTGCCATCGACGAGCGCGCGTCCCTCGAGCGCGTTGCCGTCCGTGTCCTGCGCCGTCAGCCGCAGCCCCGCCATCCGCGCCTTGGCCGTCAGGTTCAGGTCACGGTCCTCGCCTTTCTTCAGCGTCAGCCGCTCGCCGGTCTTCTGCCAGCACGGATCGTCGATGAGCACCGTGTGCGTCGTTCCTGGCGCGAGGTCGGTCGGCGAGAGCGGCGACTTCCCCACCGACTTCCCGTCGATGGTCAGCGCAAGCCCGCTCGGGTCCGTCTCGACAGTCAGCCGCGCCGAGATGCGCTGGAGCTTCAACTTGAGCCGCGCACCGTCCTTCGCGTCGAGGTTCTTCGTGCCTGGCTCGTAGCCCTCCCGCTGCATCGAAACCTGGTGCTCGCCTTTCGCCACCATCTTCGAGCATGGCGTCGCCTGGCAGAGCAGCGTCCCATCGACCAGCACGACCGCACCGTCCGGCCGGCTCGCAAACTTCACCACCACCTGGTTCATCGCGCCGAGATCGATGTTGTCGCTCGACCCGCCGATCGCCTCGTCGACCGGCGCCGTCCCGGTGCCTGTCGCCATCGCCGGCGACATGCCTCCCAAGCCAGCGCGGGCGAAGAACTCCGGCGCCTGCTTCTGGAACGCCGCCTCCAGGGCGAGGGTGTTCTTGCCCAGCACCCGCGTCGCCGCCAGGATGCGCCCCGTCTTCGTGTCGATGAGCCGGATCGACACCGTGTACTCGTCGTCGACGTACTGGACCGCGCCGGTGAAGAACTTGTCCGCCTCGATCTGCCGCGCGGTCTGGAGCTGGCACGACGAGTCCGAGCACTTCGTCGGGTCGATGCCGTTGTCGACCAGGAGCTGCACCGTCGTCGCGCCGGTCATCACCGTCCATCCGGGCAGCGAGTTCGACGCCACGTCGCGCAGCATCTCCTCCAGCGACACCCGGTCGGCGTCCTTCATGTGCTTGCCCGCGTACTTCACGTCGAGCGGCAGCACCGCCAAGAGCTTCTGCACGGCCCTCGCACGCGGCGCGAACGCCGTCACGCCCAGCAGGAGCGCCATCGCCCAGGCCCGTCCCTCGACTGCGCTCGGGATGTTCGGACCCATCGCCCACCTCCGTCGCGGCGCCGGATAGCACGCCAGGCGCGGAGCGCGCAAGAGGCGGAGCCGGATACCAGGGCTGACTGCTTATCGGGATCACCGCACCACGCTCGCGTTTCTGGCCGCTCGTACTGAGCCCAGCCGAAGGCTCATGACGTCTCGGGATGAGCGAGGTCGCCCGTGCCACAGGAGAAGAACCGGCGCGGAGAGCCGTTGCGCGTGGGAGGCCGCTTTTACGCCGCCGCGTATTTTCGCTTTGACCCTCGGCCGCGTTGCCGCTAGATTGCCGCGCTTTTCCGCGTCCGCCCCAGGCGCGGGCTTTTCGCGAGCGAGACACCGATGGCGCAGGACTACCGCTCGACCGTGCATCTGCCGAAGACCGCGTTCCCCATGCGGGCGAACCTCCCCGAGCGCGAGCCCGCCCTGCTGCGCGCCTGGAAGGACGAGAAAGTCTACGACCGCCTCGTCGAGGCGCACGCCGCCGACCCGAAGTTCATCCTCCACGACGGCCCGCCCTACGCCAACTTCGGCATCCACCAGGGCACCGCGCTCAACAAGATCCTGAAGGACCTGGTCGCGAAGTACCGCGCGATGACCGGCCGCCTGGTCGACGTCGTTCCCGGCTGGGATTGCCACGGCCTGCCCATCGAGCTCGCGGTCGACAAGCAGCTCGGCCCGAAGAAGAAGGCGATGAGCGCGGTCGAGTTTCGCCGCGAGTGCCGCCGCTACGCGGAGAAGGCGGTCCACGCGCAGAAGGAATCGTTCGAGCGCCTGGGCGTCCTGATGCGCTGGGACCAGCCCTACCTGACGATGGCCTACGCCTACGAGGCGCAGACGGTCCGCGAGCTCGCGAAGTTCGTCGAGCGCGGGCATCTGTATCGGCAGAAGAAGCCGGTCTACTGGTGCCCGAAGGATCGGACGGCGCTCGCCGAAGCCGAAATCGAATACGCCGACCACACCTCGCCCTCCATCTTCGTCGCGATGCGGCTCGTCAGCGATCCCGCGCGCCTCTCGCCCGCGCTCGCCGGGCGCGACGTCGACCTCGTCATCTGGACCACGACGCCCTGGACGCTGCCGGCGAACCTCGCCATCGCCGCGCACAAGGAGTTCACCTACGTCGCCTACGACCTTAGCGGCCGCGTCATCGTCGTCGCGAAGGACCTGCTCGCGAGCATGCTCGCCGAGTGTGCTCCGGCCGAGCTCCAGGTGAAGGACGCGAGCGCGCTCGGGGTCCAGGGCGCGGTGCTGCGCGATCCGTCGAAGGTCCTCGCGTTCTTCCAGGGCTCCGAGCTCGAGGGCCTGGAATACCGGCATCCGTTCTTGGACCGCGTCTCGCCGGTGCTCCTCGGCGAGCACGTCACGCTGGAGGCCGGGAGCGGCCTCGTCCACACCGCGCCCGGGCACGGCTACGACGACTACGTCTTGGGCAAGCAGCACGGGCTGGAAATCCTCGCGCCGGTCGACGACGCGGGCCGCTTCACGCCGGAGGTGCCGGGCTTCGAAGGGAAATTCGTCTTCGACGCGAACCGGGAGATCGTTGAGCGGCTCCACGAGACCGGCCATCTGCTCTCCGACCCCGCCGCGACCATCACGCACTCTTATCCCCACTGCTGGCGCTGCGACGGGCCGGTGATTTTCCGCGCGACCGACCAGTGGTTCCTCTCGCTCTCCGAGCACGACCTGCGGCAGAAGTGCCTGGACGCCATCGACGACGTGACGTGGATTCCGCATTGGGGCAAGGCGCGCATCCTCGGCATGATGGAGAACCGTCCCGACTGGTGCGTCAGCCGGCAGCGCACCTGGGGCGTGCCCATCGTCGCGTTCTATTGCGAGTCGTGCGGCACCTGCATCCTCGACGCGGGCGTGATGCGGCACGTCGCCGACGTCTTCGAGAAGGAGAGCGCCGACGCCTGGGCCGCGCATCCGGCGACCGAGCTGCTTCCGGAGGGCTTCCGCTGCCCGTCGTGCGGTGGCGCCGAGTTTCGCAAGGAGAAGGACATCCTCGACGTCTGGTTCGACTCCGGCGTCTCCTACGCGAACGTCGCCGAGATGCGCGGAAACCAGGGCTTCCCGGTCGACCTCTACCTCGAAGGCTCGGACCAGCACCGCGGCTGGTTCAACTCGTCGCTCATCGCCGCCGTCGGCACCCGCGGGCGCGCGCCGTATCGCGCGGTCCTGACGCACGGCTTCGTCGTCGACGGCCAGGGCCGCAAGCTCTCGAAACGCCTGGGTAACGGCGTCCCGCTGGAGACGATGCTCAAGAAGTACGGCGCGGACATCATCCGGCTCTGGGTCGCCGCCGAGGACTACCGCGAGGACATCCGGCTCTCGAACGAGATCCTCGACAACCTCTCCGAGGCCTACCGGAAAATCCGCAACACCCTGCGCTGGATGCTCGGGAGCCTCGACGGGTTCGATCCGGCCCGCGACTCGGTGACCGCGGCCGAGCTCCTGCCCCTCGACAAGTGGGCGCTGGAGATGACCGCCCGCTACGTTGAACGGATGCACGAGGCGTTCGAGACCTACGAGTTCCACCTCGCCCACTTCGCGACCCAGGAGCTGTGCGCGAAGACGCTCTCGGCGTTCTACTTCGACGTGCTCAAGGACCGGCTGTACACCCACGCGCTCAAGTCGACCTCGCGCCGCAGCGCGCAGACGGCGCTGTGGAGAATCGCCGACGCTCTGACACGCAGTCTGGCACCCATTCTCTCGTTCACCGCCGACGAGGCATACCGCGAGCTTCCCGGGCACCCGCAGGCGAACGTGTTCCTCGCCGGGATGCCGAACGCCGACGAGTTGCGGGCCGGCCTCGCGCCGGGCGAGGGCGAGAGGCTGGTCGAAAAGTACGGGCGGCTAGTCCGAGCGGTGCGGGTGCCCGTGCAAAAAGAACTCGAGGACCTGAAGGCCGCACAGCAGCCGCTCTTCAAGGAGCGCAAGGCGCTGGAGGACCGGTCGAAGGCGGCGCCGCTCTCGGAGCCTGAGCAGGAGCGGTTGCGAGCCCTCGACGCTGAGACCATCGGCAACTCGCTCGACGCACGGGTGACGCTCGCCGCGTCGGGACCGCTCGCCGAGTTCCTCGCCGCCCACGAGGCCGAGCTGCCCGAGCTGCTCATCGTTTCGCAGGTCGAGCTGACGAAAGCCGCGAGGGGCGATGCCGAGCCTGACGCTCGCCCCTCGACTGCGCTCGGGACGAGCGAAGAACGCGGAGGGCAGGCCGACCGCGCCGACGCATGGCTGAAACACCCCGCGGCTGCGCTCGGGACCAGCGAAGAACGCCGAGGCACCGAAGCCGCTCATGTCGAGCGCAGTCGAGACATCGAGCGGCCGTCATCCGCTACCCGGGCCTTCGAAAACCTCACGGTCCAAGTTTCCCGCGCGCGCGGGGATAAATGCGCGCGATGCTGGTGTTATACCGAGTCGCGCGGGATCGATCCGCGACATCCGGAGCTGTGCCCGAAGTGCACGCACGCGGTGCTGGCCGACGCCGGCGAGGAGCAGGGATCGTGAAAAGGCACGCGGTAGCAGTGGGTGGAGCGGAGCGTAGCCCATCGTGCCTCGGCCGTGGTCTCTCGATGGGCTCCGCTGACGCTCCACCCATCCAACGGTCTCGACGTGGTGCGACAGAACTTTGTGGCACGGGCGTCCTCGCCCGTGAGCGCAGGGGGACCGGCCGCGCCTGCGCGGGTTCGGCTGGGCTTTCACGGGCGAGGACGCCCGTGCCACGATCCCGATCGTTTCCCAGGTCGACGAGGTGACCGCACGTGACTGAATCGAGCTCCACGCCCACGGGGCAGAAGCGGTTTCGACCCCGATGGTCGTTCCTCATCGGCGTCGCGCTGTTGATCCTGGTCGCCGACCAGTCGACCAAGTTCCTCGCGGTGAAGAACCTCACGACGGCGATGCAGTCCGCGAACGCGACCACGCTAGGCCAACAGGTTCACGTCTGGCTGTCGTCGCGGCAGATCGTCGACGAGGCCAAGCAGGTGCCGCCGCTCTTCTCGCACTGGTGGAGCTGGCGCTACGACGAGAACACCGGCGCCGCCTGGAGCTTCGCCGCCCGCTGGCCGAAGAGCGCGCGGGTGCCGTTTTTCGACATCATCTCCGTCCTCGCCATCGGGCTCATCGCTTTCTACTACCGGCGGCTCAAGACGAACCAGAAGCTTTTGGGCATGGCGCTGGCGCTGGTGATGGGCGGCGCCATCGGGAACCTGACCGACCGGCTCGTCCGCGGGTACGTCATCGACTTCATCGCCTGGCACTGGAACGACCCGCACTGGCTCCATCCGAACCTGCACTGGCCCACGTTCAACATCGCCGACTCCTGCATCAGCGTGGGCGTCGCGCTGATCGCCCTCGACTCGCTCATCGTCTGGGCCGCGAGCAAGCGTCAGCCCGCCGCGGGCGGCTCCGCTCGTCGGCCGACGGGGCTCCAGGCGGGCGGGAAAGCTTCTGGCGCCGGCGGCGCCGCCGATCGACCGCAGAAGGGAACGCATGCATCCGATTCTCTTTGACATCCCGCTGAACCTCTGGGCGGTGGGCATCGTCGCGGCGCTCTTCGGCATCGGCTCCTTCATCCGCACGCGCTACCAGCCGGCCGACCGCAACTCGAGCTACATCGCGGACTTCCTCGGCCTCAACGTCCGCTGGGGCGAGGTCAAGAGCGACTGGATGACCTCGATCGTCCGCGGCCTCTTCGGAGCGGTCATCGCGGGCGCCATCGCCTATGGCGTCAAGCTCATCGCCGACAAGAAGTTCGACGCCCAGGCGATTCCGCTGCACATCTACGGTCTGATGATGGCGACCGGGTTCATCGTCGCGATCTGGCTCGCGATGCGGGCGGCGAAGATCCAGGGGCTGCCAGACGTGCCGCTGCGCAACGCCCAGGGCAAGGTGGTCAAGGACAAGAAGGGCCGGCCGGTCCAGCTCACCTCGTCGGAGCTGGTCAGCGATCTCGCTTTCTACATCCTCGTCGCGGGGCTCGTCGGCTCGCGCATCCTCTACATCATCACCCGCTGGGACGCCGAGTACTCGCACGACCCGCTGAAGATGCTGGAGGTCTGGAACGGCGGGCTCGTCTGGTACGGCGGGCTCATCGGGGCGACCTTGACGGCGGCCTGGTTCGTGCGCCGCTACCAGGTGTCCTTCTGGACTTACGTCGACCTGTTGGTTCCGTCGGTGTCCATCGGCCACGCGCTCGGGCGCCTCGGCTGTTTCTCCGCCGGGTGCTGCTTCGGGCGAGTCGTCCATTCGAGCTGGTTTCCGTTCGCGGCGAAGTTCCCGCCCGGGAGCCCCGCCGCGATTCAGCACTTCGGAGACCTCGGCGTGACGCACTGGTCCTTGCCCATCTACCCGACCGAAATCATGGAATCGTTGGGCGAAGTAGTGATCTTCTTCATCCTCCTGCGCATCGCCTCGCGCAAGCGGTACCACGGCCAGGTGCTCTTGACGTACTTCTTCCTCTACCCGATTCTGCGCACGGTGATGGAGATGTTCCGCGGCGACACCATTCGGGCCTTCCTCTTCCACTGGCCGGCGCCGGACAAGTTCGGCAACAGCATCTTCATGTCGACGAGCCAGGCGGCGTCGATCGTGGTCGCCATCGCCGGCCTCGTGCTGATGATCGGCCTGGCCCGGGCTCGCAAGGCGAAGACGGCCGAGGCGGTCCCGAGCGCCAAGGCGGCCTGAGGACGGCGCATGCGCGAGAGCCGTAGGATGGGCCAAGCACAGCGCGGCCCATCGTTGCGACCATCGATGATGGGTTCCGCTCCGCTTCACCCATCCCGCGCGGTGCCGCTCTGCGTCTGTTGTGGCTTGTTTCTCGCGTGCGCATCTCCGTCGTCGGCTTCGAAGCATCCCGATGCGGGCACGACTTCCGCCGACGCGGGCGTTCCGAGCGCGTTGCCGTTTCCCTTCGTCCGGATGACCGACCCGCAGGATGGCACCAGCCACTCCGTTTCGTTCCAAGGGAAGGTCACCAGCATCGATCCGCCGCAGACGCAGGTCGACGGCGAGACGCCCGCCAGCCAGTTGCAGGTCTTGGACAACAGCAATCAGGAGACGCTCTTCTACACCTTGCCCACAGGCTTCTACGTCAGCGCCTTTCCCAACGACTGGGTGCAGGTGCTCTACCGCCAGAACTCCGATGGCTCGGCCTCTTCGTATGGCGCGCGCATCGAGGACCTCGACGGGCACCTGATTGCGATGTTCGTCGACGGCGAAATCGGGCCCGCGCTTCTGGACAGCGAGCGCCTGGGGTTCACGTTCGCGCTCGACACGACGCAGCCGCTCGCGACCGAGACGACGGACTGCGGAACCAAGCTGCACTATCCGGTCATGGTCACGAACGGCAGTCGGACGAAACGCCTCTTCGATGGCCAGAGCGAAACGTACACCCTCGCCGACGGCGAACCGGTGACCTTCACGCTCTTCGACGCCTGGCGCCTGGAGGATCCGAGGTGCCCCGCGCCGCCGGACTACGCCATCGGCTACGTCGTCGAACCGGCGAAGTGATCGGCAGCACCGGCTTTCTGGCCAGTCCGATCCGACCGATCGGACCGATCGGTCGGATCGGACTGATCGGTCATGTCGGGGCGTCGGCAGATCAGTAGGATGGGCCAAGCGCAGCGCGGCCCATCATCGCGGGCCGCCGCCGGTGACAAAGCGAATCAGAACCGCAGCGCCACCAGCGGCAGCCGAATTCCCGAGCCGAGCGAGTGCTCGACGGCGGTCTCGCCGCTTCCGACGACGGCGGCCGGCGCGCCGATGACCGGCACCGGCGCGAGGCTGCGCGCCTGCTGCACCTTCGCCACGTGATAGGCGTCCCACATGCTCCAGCCGGTCACGCCGGCCCCCGACAGGAACACCACCAGGCCGTCGAAGCCAAACGCGCCCCCCTGGCCCTTCTCGGCCTTGGCCGCCCGAACGAGGAGCAACGCGCCCACGACGTAGAACACCACCGCGCTCGCGAAGAACCCGGCCGCCTTCAGCCCTTCCCCGTTGATGAGCTGCCCGAAACCCGGGACGATGCTCGCCGCGCACGGAAGCCAGGGGCTCAAGCCCGCCCCGGCACCGCTGCCGCTCTCCCCGACAACGACCGGCATCGACGCGGCGGTCGCCCCCGCGACCGGCGATGCGAGCGCCTGATCCAGCAGTGGAACCGGCGCGGCCCGCGCCAGCCGCGGTAGCCCCAGTGCGAGCACCCCGACCACCAGCACCACCCGAACGCCGACCCGCATCGTCACCTCGCGAAGACCATCACGCCTCGGCGCTGGTCCTCGCCGCCCGGGCGCCGGCGACGAGGAACCGCCGCGGCCCGACCTATCTTCCGCCGAAGAGGAAGCCGACGCCGAATTGCATCAGGACGCCGGCGTTGTCCAGCGAGCTGACTTCGGTCGAGGATCCGTTGGAAGCTGCGGCGCCCGTCATCGGCTTGAGCACCGTCACCTCCGGCAAGAGCTGGAACGAATCCCCCAGCCGGAGCGCGAGGCCCACGCCGGCGCCGACGCTCAGGACCTGCACGACGCTGCTGCCGCCGGAATCGCTCGCGAACACGAACAGGTCGTGCACCTTCGGCGAGAGGACGAGCTCGCTCGACCCGAGCGGAATGCCGATGAGCAGCGGGACCTGCACCATGCCGATGCCCCCGCTGCTCGTTCCGGTGAGGAACACGCCGCCGACCGACGGCGCGAGCGAGAGCGTGAACTGATCGCGGCCGCCCATCAGTTGGAACTTGGTCAACAGGTCGATGCCATTGAAGCCGAGGCGGGCACCGAGCTCGGCGGAGTCGGAGATACCGTAGCGGATGGCGACCGCGGCGCTCGGCAGATACTCGCCCCCGCCCGACCCGCTGGCGCCCCAGTAGCTCGGCTCCAGCGCCCATTGGGTTCTCCCCGCGCCGATGGTGTGCGCGGTCTCGAACGTCCCCATCGTGACGCAACCGGTGGAGAGCAAGAGGGTCGTGCAGACGAGCGCGAGACTTCGGCCGGACATGAATAGCCTCCGAGGTTGGTTGAAGTGCGCCACTTACCACGGGCGACGCAGGCGATCAAGGCCCAGGCTCGCCTCGCCGCCGCCGCAGGACGAGCCCCATCAGCCAGAGCACCGACAGCGCTCCCGCTCCGTTGCAGTCGCAGCCGTCCTTGACCTCGACCAGCCCGGCCCCGCCGTCCGCCTTCTTCGGCGTGGTGCCGCCGCCGGTCGATCCGCCGTCGCCCTCGGTGCCCCCGCCGCCGGTCGGGCACGTCGTCGAGCTCGCGTCGGAGCAGGTTCCCTGCGAGCAGCGGTAGCCCTCCTGGCAGTCGGCATCGCCCCCGCAGGACCGGCGATAACCCCACACCACCCCGTCCGCGCCGACCAGCCACCCGTTGTCGAAGTCGCGCAAGGTGCCCGCCTGGAACGAGCCGTCGCCGCCCGACATCCCGCTGTACGAGATGGTCACGTGGACGGTCCCCAGGTCCGATTTCGTCCAGCTCGCGCCGCCGTCGCTCGTCACGTAGTCCGCCACCTTCCAGAGGTTGCTGGACATCGTCGTGCTCGACCCTCCGCCGCCTCCCGAGCTGGACTGCTGCTGGGTCTCGTGGCCGAGAAAGCCGAGCGCGCCCAGGTGCCCGTGCTGCGCGTCGTCCCACCACTGCGCCAGGATTTCGCCGGTGTCCAGGTCGCTCGATCCGAAGGCGCTGATGGTGCCCACCTTCTCCGGCAGTTGGAGGTCCGTCAGCGTCTGGCCGCCGTCGGTCGTCGCGTAGAGCGAGGCGTCGAAGGTCGACGAGTCGTCCGCCTGCCTCCACGCCGCGACGTAGCCCGTCTTGCCGTCGCAGAGGAAGAAGATCGAGCTGATGCCCTGGTCGGCGATCCCGGCGCCTTCGGTCCAGGTGAGCCCGCCGTCGGTCGAGGAGAGCAGCACCGCATTCGAGGGGACGCCGGTGTCGGAGTCGACGTCGTAGCCGGCGGCGAACGCGAGCTTCGCGCTGACGACCTGGACGTGCCAGAGGTCCGTCGTCACCGGGCTCGTCACCGCCTTCCAGGTTGCTCCGCCGTCGGTCGTCCGCGCGATCCGGCCGCCGTCGCCCACCGCGAGCCCGGTCGTCGCGTCGAGGAACGCCATCGCCTCGACCGGAAAGCCCGCCGCGGCTGGCTTCCAGGTCGCGCCGCCGTCGCTCGTCCGCTGGATCGACTGGCCGATGGCGACGAAGCCGTGCGTCGGGTCGACGAACGCGACGCTCGTCGTCCATGCCTGGAGCGAGCCGACGTTCGCGAGCGAGTTGGAGATGTCGGTGAAGCTCTGGCCGCCGTCGTCGCTCGCGAAGACGCGGGTCAGCGGCTTCGTGCTCATCCCGCTGCCTTCGAGGACGTAGCCCGCGGTGAAGACATGGGTCGCGTCGGGCGCGCAGACGCCGACCAGGTAGACACCGGTGTCGGAGCCGAGCGAGGTCCAGCCGCCGGTGTCCGCGCGGGCGCAGACGGCGGCGAGCGTGCAGACGGCAAACACGGCGGCGCGACGCATCGAGGGCTCCCGCGTACGACCGCGCGCCAGGATAGCGCAAGGTCCCGCGCACGCCGCGCGCCCGGCGCGACCGTCCCTGTTACGCTCGGGCGATGAAGGTCATCGCGTTGGTGAAGGCGCCGAAGGACCCGGAAGCGGCGGCGCAGGTGTTGGCCCGCGAGTCTGGGACGACGCTCGCGGAAGCGCGGATGCGGCTGGCGCCCGAACCACCGGCGCTCCTCGCGCGGCTCGTGCCCGAGGCGACGGACGCCATCGCCGACCGGCTGCGGGCAGGAGGGCTTCAGGCCCTCGCGATTTCGACCCAGCCCGCGCCCGGGCGCACCCGGGTGAAGAGCGTCGATTTCCAGCCGAATCTGGTGCGCTTCCTGCCGCGCGCCGGGGAGGCGTTGGAGATTCCTTTCGGCGACATCGCGGCGATCCTCCGCGGCATCAGCGCGGTGACGACCGAGAGCGAGACCATCGAGAAGCAGAAGAAGCTGAACTGGGGAGCGACGCTCGCGGGCCTGCCGATGCAAAAGACCGTCACCCGGACGGTTCGCTCCGAGACCGAGGACATCGAAAACGCGATCTACGTCTACGCGGCGGACGGGCGCTGCGCGGTCTTGCGCGAGCTGTCGATGGAGCTCGCCTGGCTGGGGAAAGCGCTCCAGCCGAGCAGGACCGCCAACATGATGCTCATCGCGCGGATGCTCCGGGAGAGAGCGCCGGGCGCGTTCTACGACGAGCGGCTGGTCCGCCTCGGACGCCGGCCGGTACCGTTCCTGGCCCTCGGCGAGTCCCAGGTGTCGAGCAAGGCCGGCACCACCACCACCCAGGACACCTCCAGCGTCCTCGACCTGCTCGCCGAGGCGCTCTTCCAGGGCGTGCGCCAGCGGATGCTGCCGTGAAGAGCGACGGCCCAGCCGCTCCCCTTGGGTTCCCCCGGCCGGAGAAACACGAACGGCTCCACCGGAGCGCTCTTGGCGAGCGTCGGCGGAGCCTTTGAAGAAGTGGTGACCCCTAGGAGAATCGAACTCCTGTCTGGAGCGTGAGAGGCTCCCGTCCTGACCGCTAGACGAAGGGGCCACTTCTCGTTGGTTGGGGAACTAGGATTCGAACCTAGACCAGAGGAGTCAGAGTCCTCCGTCCTGCCGTTAGACGATTCCCCAGCAGCTCATTTTTTCTGGCGCACGAGGACGAACAGCCGCACCTCGCCGCCCAGCTCGTACAGGTTGAAGCCCTCCCACGCGGCTTTCCGGTTCGGGTCCCAGACGTGAATCGCGCGGATTCCCGGCTGGTCGACGACGAACGTGCGGGGGTACCTCGACGGCCTGTACGTGACCCGGTAGAACCTCAGCGCGGTCTCCCACGAGTCCGGCAGCCGAAACCGGTCGGGCGCGATCCGCACCGCGCCGCTCGGCAGCACGACCCCGTGGTCCTTGAAGCCCCCGGCGGCCAAGGCGGCGCCGCTCGCGAGCGTCAAGAAGAGCGCGGCTGTATAGGCGATGCGCCGGAGCATGTCAACTGCCTCGTCGGGCGGAGAGAACCGCGACCGCGGCGCCCGGCTTCCAGCGCCTCGCGTTCTCTAGCCGCCCCCGCTCGCCCCGGTCAAGCCCACCCATCGGAGCCACGCCCTAGAAGTGCGCGGGAAACCGGTGCGTCTGCGCCAGCGCCAGCACGTCCATCGTGATCGCGATCGAGGCGTGCAGGAGCGCTCCGTACCAGAACGAGCGCGCCCGCACCGCCACCACCCCCAGCGCCAGCGCCGCCACGATGGCCCCGTACGCCTCGGGCTCGGGCTTCCCCGCGTGCATCACCGCGAAGGCGATGGCGGGGAGCAGAATCGCTGCCGCCCCTATCCGCGGGTAGAGCCCGTTCGCCAACAGGCCCCGGTAAACGAACTCCCAGCCGACGAAGTAGGCGGCATAGGAAAGCTCGTACGTCAAGAGCGCCGCGCCGCTCGTGGTCGCGCCCGCGCACATCGGATAGGCGCCGCTGAAGGTGCCGGTGAAGCTCGCGCCCACCACGAACGGCAGCATCACCGCGTAGAGGACCGCCACCGCTTTCAAGCCATAGCGCCAGTCCCCCAGACCGAGACCGAAACCGCTGAGCGGCACCCGGAACAGGCGCGCGCCAAGGAGCGGCACCACACAGAAGAGCAGAAGCGATCCTAAAAACCAGTAGAGGAAATCTCCGACAGGAGCGGTCGCGTGCTCCACGGCGTGCCCGAGCGCGGTCAGGTGCATCGCGTAGAGCGGCGCGGCGAAGAGGCCGTGGTGCACGATCGCCGGAGAGCTGAACCGCTGGTATTCGCCGGTGGAGACGTGGTAGCGCGAGACGGTGAGCACCACCGCCGCCGCCAGGCTCGCGTAGAGCGTCACCCGGTCCGCGCGCAGGAGCGCGAACGCCTCGCGCAACCACCCGGGAACGCAGTGGCGCGCGCCAAGCTCCGGCGGCGTGCTCGCGGCCCCGGCGGATGTCTCTTCGCCCATCGAATCGGTCGCCCCTTGGGTTCCCCCGCTCCGCGACACGATCGGACCGATCGGTCGGATCGGACTGATCGGTCCGACTCAGCCCGACGCGAGCGATCCGCTCACGCCCCGGGCGGCGTCTTCTCGCTCATCCACTCGAGCGCCGCGCCGACCCGGCGGACCGCCTCGTCGCGGCCGATCAACACGAGCGTGTCGAACAGCGGCGGGCTCACCGTGTTTCCGGTGACCGCGACCCGCAGCGGCTGCGCCACCTTCCCGAGCTTGACCCCCGCTTTCTCTGCGTGCGCCTTGGTCCACTCCTCGAGCGAAAGCGCCTCGAACGTGCCAGACGCGAAGCGCTCGCGCGCGGCCTCGAGGAGCGGGCGGTTTCCGAGAAGCTGCTTCTCGCCCGCCTTCTCGTCGATGGCGACGCCGTCCGAGAAGAAGAACGCCGCCTGCTCCGCCGCCTCCTTCAGCGTGCTCGTCCGCTCGACGTACAACCGCAGAATCGCCCGGGAGCGCTCGTCGTCGCCCGCGGTCAGCCCGAGCCGGGCGAGTTGGCCCATGAAGAGGGGCATCAGCGCTTCCGGTGGGCTAACGCGCATCCAGTAGTTGTCGAGCCAGTCGAGCTTCTCCTTGTTCCACACCCCGCCCGCCTTGCCGATGCCGTTCCAGTCGAAGTGCTCGAGGAGCTCGGCCCGGGTGAACACTTCCTGGTCGCCGCGGCTCCAACCCATCCGGGCGAGGAAGTTCACCAGCGCGTGCGGCAGGTAGCCGTTGTCGCGGTACTCGGTGACCGAGACCGATCCCGTCCTCTTCGACAGCTTCTTCTTGTCCGGCCCGAGGATCATCGGCAGGTGCGCGAACTTCGGCGGGTCGTGGCCGAGCGCGCGGAAGACCAGAATCTGCATCGGCGTGTTGTTCAGGTGGTCGTCGCCACGCGCCACGTGGGTGATTTCCATCGTCAGGTCGTCGACGGCGGCGCCGAAGTTGTAGGTCGGAATCCCGTCCGGCCGCAGCATGATCCAGTCGTCCATGTCCACATGCCGCTTGGAGACCTGGCCGTACACCAGGTCGTCGAACCCCACCGGCTGCTCGTCCTTCGGCATCTTGAAGCGCACGACGAACGGCCCTTCCCGCGGCGGCTCCCGCCCGTCGCGCCAGCGCGACTCGTACCGGAAGTCGTCCCGCCCCGAGCCCTGCTTGTGCGCTTCCCGTAAGCGGGAGAGCTCCTCCTTGGTTTCGTAGCTCTTGTAGGCGTGGCCGGTCCGAATCAGCCGCTCGGCGTAGTCGCGGTAGACCTCCAGCCGCTCGGTCTGGAAGTACGGCCCGTACTCGCCGCCGACGCCCGGCCCCTCGTCCCAGTCGAGCCCCAGCCATTCGAGCGCCTCGAACACCGCCCGCACGCTCTCGTCGGTCGACCGCGCCCGGTCGGTGTCCTCGATGCGCAGGACGAACGTCCCCTGGTACTTGCGCGCGTACAGCCAGTTGAACAGCGCAGTCCGCGCCCCGCCGATGTGCAGGTAGCCGGTCGGCGATGGCGCGAAACGAAGGCGCGGCTTGGTCATGGCCCAGTCACTCCCCGCGAAAAAGCGCGACACTGTAGGCAGCGATCGCCCGAGGGTCAACGCGTGAAGGATGCGGCCGGCAAGCGCCCGGACTATCGTTGCCGAGCGATGTCGCGCGCGCTCGCCGCTTTCGCCCTCGCCTCGATCGCGGCCGTCGCCCAGGCGACCACGCTCGTCGCCCTCGACACCCAAGACCTCGTCGCGCAGGCGAAAGTGGTGGCGGTGGTCGACGTGGTCGCCACCCGCGTCGCCCGTTCGGGCGGAATCCTCACCACGGTCGCGACCCTCGAGGTCGTCCGCGCGGTCAAGGGCACCGCTCTCGGAGAGCGGCTCGTCGCCTTCAGCCCCGGCGGACGCCAAGGGGAATGGGTGCAGCTCGTCGACGGCGCTCCTAGGCTCCAGGAGGGCGAGACGCGGGTGGTCTTCCTCGAGCCGGCCGGCCCCGGCGTCTACCGCTTTGTCGGCCTCGAACAGGGCGCCTTGCGCGTCGTGCCCGACCGGAGCGCTCCCGGTGGCTTTGCGGTCGAGCGGCACTTCGTCTCTCGCCTGGTCCCGAAGCACTCCGGCCTGCCGTTACCGCTGCTGCCTAGCCGCGAGCCGCTGATGCCCTACCTGGCGAAGCTCGACCACCTCGCCGGAGCCCGTCGATGAAACGGGCGGTCCTCGCGCTCGCGCTCGCGCTCGCGGGCGCGCTCGCGACTCCCGCGCGCGCGTACGTACGCAGCCAGGACGCGAACACCAGCGTCTGCCTCTTCTGGACCAGCCGCGACATCCACTGGCGCTTGAGCGAGCCGATCGACGACCTGCCCTTCGCCGACGTGGAAGCGGCGGTGAAGCAGTCGTTCCAGACCTGGCACGACGCGACCACGCCGTCGGGCGCGCATTGCAGCGACATGAGCTTCACCTACGACGGCGCGACCACGCGCACCGACACCGGCTACGACCCGAACGCGACGAACAACATCAACCTGGTCGTCTTTCGCACGAAGAACTGCGACGACCCGGGCGTCGTTCCGACGGGCGACCCGTGCGAGAAGGACGTGTTCGACCATCCGTTCGCGTGCGCGAACAAGTACGACTGCTGGAGCCACGACCCGAGCGCGGTCGCCTTGACGACGACCGACTACAACGTCAACACCGGCGTCATCGTCGACGCGGACGTCGAGGTGAACGACACCGGGGCGTACCACTTCACGACCTACAGCCTTCCCGGCTGCGACCCGGATCAGGCGGGAAGCTGTGGCCGGACCTGCAACTCGAATACGGACACCGACTGCATCGGCTGGGACGTGCAGAACACCGTCACCCACGAGATCGGGCACGTCCTCGGCCTCGGCCACGAGCAGGCGCTCTGCTTCCAGCAGGACCCGACCCAGGACGCGACGATGTGTCCGACCGCGACCAACGGCGACACCGACAAGCGCACGCTCGCGCCGGACGACGTCGCCGGGCTCTGCGCCATCTACCCCAAGGGAGCGCCGCCGACGACCTGCACCCCTTCCGGTCACATCACCATCACCTCCGCGCCCGCCGGCGGATGCTCCAGCAGCGGTCCCGCTGGCCTGCTCGCCCTGGTGCTGGCGCTCGCCGTCGTGACGCTCCGCCGAGAACGAAGAACCTGACCGGAACTCCCCGGCGCTTTCCGCGATGAGTGCGCACCCGCCTTCCCGATCGGACCGATCGGTCGGATCCGTCGGATCGGTCCGACCCGTCGTCCGTGCTGCCAGCCTGCTGCCGGTGAGCGTCGGCCGCCGATTCGCTGGATTTTTCGGCCGTTTCGCCGCTCCAGCTCTGGCCTCATTATTTTTGAGCGAAAAAGTTGACGGCTGAGAACAACCAGCGATAGAGTCACAGCCATGGCTCGCACCCGCACCGGTCCCACCCGCGCAGAGCTCGTCCTCCTCGGCCTCTTGGCCGATGGCCCCGCGCATCCCTACTCGCTCGACACGAGGCTGCGTAAAGAAGGCTCGTGGAGCGACATCGCCTTCTCCTCCATCTACGCCGCGCTCGACCGGCTCGACCGGCTGGGGCTCGTCACCTCGCGGCCCGACGCCGGATCCCGCGGCCGCGCCCGGCGCGTCTACAGGCTGACCGCCCAGGGCCGCTCGGCCCTCAAGAGCGCCGCCCGCACCGCGCTCGCGCGCCCGCTGGGTCCCAGGCCCAACGACCTCGGCGTGGGAAACCTCCTGCTTCTCTCCCGCGCCGACGCGCTCGCCGCCATCGGCGAGGCCCGCAAGGCGGTGGCCGAAGAGAAGAAGGCCCACCACGGCGGCGACCAGGCCGAGTACCCGGCGAACGCGCTCGCCCTGCATCGTTCCGCCATCCTCGCAGCGGAGGACCGCTTCTACGCCGAGCTCGAGAAGCTCGTGCAGAAGACCCATCCGGAGCGCGGCCGCAAGCGCGACGACGACGACTAAGCCGCCGCCAACCGGCAGGGCATCGGCCCAGCGGTTGCGCCGCCACCGATCGTGACGCGGTCGTTTGCCAGCAGCGCTGGCGGGCTACATCGCCGTTCCGCCCACCCTCGACGCGAGCCATCGGCACCCGGTTTCGCTCCCACTGGGCGCCAGCGCTCGACCAAGTCGAAATCGCTCAAGCCCCTCGCGAGCAACCCCTTCTCAACTCGTAGTCCGCGCCACCGCGCCGGACGAATCCGAGGCGCTCCGCTCTAGTGAAGCGAAACCGGTGAGCAGGGAGGAGACAGCGATGCCGGCATCCAAGAAACGCGAACGAGTGCTTGAACCCATGTCCCACGTGGTCGGCGCCTCGCGCGTGCTCGCGGCGGGGACGTTGACGGCGCCGGCCATCGAGGATCGCGTCGCCGTGAGCTTGGCGGCAGCGCTGGCGGCCACCTGATGCGGTGCCTAAGCCTATCGAGGCGTGACAGATCAGGGCCCGCAGCCGGGCATGCGCGGCGCAAAGCCGGGCTCGGCCCGCCATTCGTGCTCGCGGCAGGTCAAGATCACGCGCGGCGGATCGCCTTCGGTCACCGGCTGCTGCGAATCCCAGTCGATGTCGGTCCGACCCGCGTACTCCAGCTCGCCCAGTCCGTTCTCGGCCAGCGCGGCGACGGCGTAGAGGCGTTCCACCGCCCCCCGGCAGGCTTCCCGCAGGTCGGACAGATCGGAATGCTCATCGGTCCTCCCACGGACGTGAAGTCGCTCTGGGCTTCCGCTCCTGCCCATCGGCGGCGCCGCCGTCCTCAGCCGTCGAAGCGGTACCCCTCGCCGCGGACGCTGACGAGGTGCGTCGGGTTCTCCGGGTCCGGCTCGAAGTAGCGGCGCAGGCGCAGGACGAAGTTGTCGACGGTGCGTTCGGTCGGCGAGGCGTCCATGCCCCAGACCTCTTCCAGGATGTCCGCGCGCGCGAGGGTCTGGCCGCGGTGGCGGGCGAAGAGCGCGAGGAGCTTTCCTTCTTTCTCCGTCAGCGTCACCCGGCCGGCGTTGGTCACCGCCTCCAGCGTCTCCAGGTTCGCCTCGCACCGGCCGATGCGCACGATGGAGGAGCTCGGCATGTGGCGCGAGCCCTGGCTGCGACGGATCAGCGCTCGCACGCGGGCCTTGAGCTCCGACATGTCGAACGGTTTCACCAGGTAATCGTCGGCGCCCGCGTCGAGGCCGCGGACCTTGCTCGTGGTGTCGCCCCGTGCGGTCAGCATCAGAATCGGCAGCGTCACCTCGGCCTGCCGGAGCGCGCGCGCCACCTGGAACCCGGTCTGGCCGGGGAGCATCACGTCCAGCACCAGCACGTCGAACGGCTCCGAGAGCGCCAGCGCTTCTGCTTCGCTTCCCGTCTTGACCCAAGCGACCTCATAGCCTTCGTGCTTGAGGTTCAGCTCGACCATCCGGCCGATCAGCTCTTCGTCCTCGGCGAGCAGGATGCGCATCGCGCGCGGGAGCATAGCGTGGCGCGGGTCTCGAACGAGGCCAACCGACCCTACCGGCGCAAGTTTCATCGGGTTGCACGCGCAGGCCCCCGTTCCCTGGCCCGTCCGATCAGACCGATCGGTCGGATCCGACGGATCGGTCTGATTGGTGCCAGCCCTGCCGAGAAGCTGCGGGCCGCAAGACAGGATCAAGCTTGCGCCCTACCCTTCGCGCACCCGCACCGCTTCGGCGAGCGAGGCGCGCGACAGCCGCCGGAGCGCGGGCCACTGCGCGACCAGGAGCACGGCGACGATGCCGACCAGCGTCGAGACCAGCGTCCGCGGCGAGTAGACGAACGGCATCGGGAACAGCTCGCTCGTGTAGAGCGAGAGAACCTGCTTGGTGGCGAGCACCGCCAGCGGAAACCCGATCGCCAGCCCGAGAATCCCGAGCAGCGCGTGCTCCACCGTGAAGCCGACCGTGATTTCCCGCATCGTCCTTCCGAGCGCGCGCAACGTCGCGAGCTCGCGCCGCCGCTCCAGGATGGCGAGCGTCGCGGTGTTGAAGAGAATCGCCGCCGCCAGCACCACCGCGCACAGGAGCATCACGCCGAGCATCACCCAGAAGAGGCCCATCAGCGCGTTCATCTCGTCGCGAAGGCTCGCTTGGTCCTCGACCTGCGCCGCGTCGCCGAGCGCGGACACCGCCCGCTTCACCTGGGCGAGCTTTCCGGGCCGCACGCCGAGCACCACCGCGGTCGCGACGGGCGGCAGCCCGAGCGCGCGGTGCACCACCGCTTCGAGGTCGCTGAGCCGAGCGGTAGCGGTGTCTCCCATCGTCGCGTCGGCGAAGCCACTGACCTTGAAGGTGACCTTCGGAAAGGTCTCGACGCTGACCTGCACCGGATCCCCTGCCTCGACGTGCAAGCTCCTCGCGAGCGCGCGGGTGATGACGACGCCGTTCGCCGACGGCATGACGGCGCGACCATCGATATCCACCGAGCGCAGCAAGGTCGCGTTCGTCGCGAGCCCCTGGAGCAGGATCGGCTTCGATCGATCGCCGGCGCGCATCGTCGCGGGCGCGGCCATCAGCGCTTCCGCTCGCGTCACGCCCGCGATCGCCGCGAAGCGCTTCTCGACGGAAGCGAGCGGCTCCGGATTCGCCAGGTCGACCCGCAAGGCGTAGTGGCGCGCCTGCGAGAAGACCGCGTCGAACGTCTGCGCCATCGAGTCGAGCAGGCCGCCGGTGGTGAGAACCAGGACCAGCGCCGCGGAAACGCCGAGCGCGGTGCCGAGGCTGCGCAGCGGTCGGCCGAGGAGGTCGCGCACGGCGAGGCGCAGGGCGAGCGGTGCCTGGAGCCGTCGCGTCAGACGCGCCAGCACGCCGGTGCTCGGCCGCGGCGGGCGCATCGCTTCCGCCGGCATCAGGCGGCTCGCGTGGAGCGCGGGCAGGAACCCCCCCAGGAGCGCCGCGCCCGAGCCGATGAGCAGGCCCCAACCGACGAGGTCCCAGTGCAGCCGGGTGACGACGAAGGGAATGCCCAGGTCGGCGGCGTAGGCGTGGGTCATCGCCGACCCGGCGCCGGCCCCGCCGACGACGCCCAGCACGGAACCGGCGACGCCGAGCAGCAGCGCAAACGTGAGGTAGTGGAGGAGCACGCGTCCGCGCCCGACGCCCAGCGCCATCAAGGTGCCGACCACCGGCCGCTGCGCGTCGACGAGCCGCGCCAGAATCGACGCGACGATGAAGAGCCCGACGCCGAGGAAGAAGATCGGAAAGAAAGCGGCCATCTCCTTGTAGCCATCGACGTCCATCTGCAACAGCCGCGTGCCGATGAGCTTGGTCTCGGGGGTCGCGCGGATGACGGCGGCGCTCCCGAGGATCGACCGGATGCCGGAGGCGATTCGCGCGTCGCTCTCCGGCGCGGCATCGACGAGGATCTGGTTTCCCGGCACCGAGCTCGCCGCGACCACGACGCCCGGCAGGCCCGACGCGGTGCCGGCGAGCGCATCGGCGAGCGCGCGCAGGTCGCCGCGGCGCATCCAGCCGACGCCGAACTCGTCGGGGCTCGGGAAGATGTCGTGCTCGTTGCGCGCGACCCAGAGGTACTCCGCGCTCTCGCCGACGCCCGAGACCTTCAACGTGCGCCGCACCGGGCCCGACGCGATGGCGATGGTGTCGCCGCGCTTCAAGTGGTCGGCTTGGGCGAGGTGCTTCTCGAGCAGCACCTCGTCGGGCGCGGTCGGCAGCCCGCCGGAGAGGATCAGCACCTGGTCGAGGCGAGGCTGACCGCTCTCGGGGAGCGAGAGCACGCGCAGCGCGATGCGCGAAGTCGCGCCGCCTTGCGCAACCTCGCCCGGCAGCTCGGCGATGACGCGCGCATCGACCGCCCTCACGCCGGGAATCGCGCGCACCTTGGCGAGCTGCACCGGCGAGACCTGCGTCACGTCGACGTGCAGCTCGGCGAGCTTGAGCTTCTGCCGCGTGTGGGCGTAGCTCGTCCGCAGGTCGAGGTAGGCGCCGCCGGACGAGACGAAGAGAAGGATGCCGAGCGCGGTGACCGCGAGCACCGCGAGGGTCTGGCCTTTCTGTTGCCACAGCTCGCGACCGAGCTTGCGAAGGAGAAGCATCGGCGGGCCCTCTACTTCGCGCGCGCGGCGGCGGTGGGGGAATGGCGCTCGTCGGACTCGACGCGGCCATCGCGCAACCGGAGGATGCGATCGGCATACGCGGCGAGCGACTCGTCGTGGGTGACCATCACGACCGCGCAACCTTCGTCGTGGCTCGCCTCGCCGAGGAGCGCGACGACCTGGTTTCCGGCGTCGTGGTCGAGCGCGCCGGTCGGCTCGTCGGCGAGCAGGAGCCGCGGCTTCTTCGCGAGCGCGCGGGCGATGGCGACGCGCTGTTGCTGGCCGCCGGAGAGCTCGGAGGGGAAGCGGTCCTCCATCCCGGCGAGGCCGACGCGCGAAAGCCACGCGTCGGCGTCCTGGCGCGTCTGGCCGACGAGCTCCGCGGCGACGAGCACGTTCTCGCGCGCGGTCAAGCTCGGCACCAGGTTGAAGAACTGGAAGACGAACCCGACGTGCTGGCGGCGAAAGAGCGCCAGCTCGCGGGCGCTCATGGCGCCGAGAGCGCTCCCGTTCACCACCACCTCGCCTTCCGACGGATAGTCGAGGCCGCCGAGCAGGTTGAGCAGCGTGGTCTTCCCGGAGCCGCTCGGTCCGAGCAGGCAGGTCACGTCGCCGGCGGCGATTTCCAGGTCCGTCGGCGCGAGCGCGCGGGTGAGCACCTGCGTTCCGTAGACTTTCCCAGCCTTCTTCAGTTGCGCGAGCGCGGTCACGATGGAGATCCTCATCGCTCCCTGGGGAGCGGCAACGAAGTTCGGGCGCGGGGATGCTAGCGCGACCGGCGCGCGGCGGGGACCGGAAGCATCGCGCGGCGAGGCGACCGGGCGGAGGTTCGTCTTCGAGCTCGGGTACGCCCTCTCCGGCGCATGGGCCCGCGTGAAGCCGCCGAGCTTCCGGCCTGCTATAGTAGAGTCGGTCGAGAACGCGGGAGGAAACGCCATGAGCACGGCTGAGATGATCGCGGAGCGGGTCGAGGCCCTGCCCGTCGAGAAGCAGGAAGAGGTCCTCGACTTCGTGGAGTTCCTCGGGTCCCGTCCTGGCGACAAGAAGCCCTTGCACGATCCGGGTGGGCTCTGGGCGGACCTGGGAATCGACATCACCGAGGAGGACATCGCCGAGGCGCGCAAGGAGATGTGGGGGAACTTCCCCCGGGATGACATCTGATGGGCGGGTTGGTAGCGGACACGCATGCGGTGGTCTGGTATCTGGGAAAGTCCCCGCGCCTTTCGGCGACCGCGCGTGAGAGGATGCGGGAAGCGATCGCCTCCGGGAATCCCGTTCACGTCCCCACGATTTGCCTCGTGGAGCTGACGTACCTCATCGAGAAAGGTCGGCTTCCCGCACTTGTTCGTGAGCGCTTGCTGGACCACTTGCGGCGGCGGCGATCTGGTTTTCGGGCACATGCGTTGGACCTGGGGACGGCTGCGACCCTCGCGCGCGTTCCGCGCGAGCAGGTCCCGGACATGCCCGACCGCATCATCGCGGCGACGGCTCTTCATTTGAATCTGCCGTTGATCAGCCGCGACCGCCGAATTCGCGCATCCGGGCTCGAGGTCGTCTGGTAAGAGGCCGGGCATCTCCCCGCTCGATCGACCGCGGGTTCGCGCGCTACCTCTCGGCGCCGGTTGCGATGGCCTTCAGCCGCCGCGCGCGCCGCTCGTACAGCGCTTCATAGACGGGTGGGCTGCGCCAGAGCATCGGCATCGGGATCGCTCCGGCGAAGGAGACGAGCATCGCGATGAGGAGCGAGTGCCCGCCGGTCATCTCGACGATGAGCGCCGCCCCGGTGATCGGCGCGCCGACGATGGCGGCGAAGAAGGTTCCCATCCCCACGACGGCAAACGCGCGCGGGTCGAGTCCGAGCACGGGGAACGCGGTCGCCGAGAGGACGCCGAAGCCGTTGCCGAGCGCGGCGCCGACGACGAGCAGCGGCCAGAACAATCCGCCCGGCGTGCGCGCCGAGTAGGAGACGGGTCCGAGCACGAAGCGGACGACGAAGATGACGGCGATGGCGCCGATGGCGAGCCCGCCGTTCACGATCCGGTGCAAGAGGGCGTCGCCATTGCCGGCGAGGCTCGGCGCGAACCAGGCGACGACGCCGACCGCGCCGCCGATGAGCGCCGCCTTGGTCGTCGTCGAGAGGTGGCCGATGCGGTCGGCGGCGTTGAGCCCGGAAACGGTGAGTCGGTTGTAGAAAACGCCCGCGGTCCCCGCGACGAGGCCGAAGGCGGCGAAGAGCGGCAGGGAGAGCAGCGGCGGCGCCGTCAGTCCGGGCACCGCGAGCTCGGCGCGAAAGCCGAGAAGCGTCTGCAGCACCACCATCGACGCGGCGGTCGCGCCGAACGAGGCGGCGGCGACGCGAAAATCGAACCGCTGCTCGATCTCCTCGAGGACGAAGATCGCGCCGGCGAGGGGAGCGCTGAAGGCGACGGCGAGTCCGGCGCCCGCGCCCGCGGCGACCAGCACGCGCACGTCGGACGGGCGCAGGTGCAGGAGCTTCCCGAGCGCGCCGCCGATGACCGCGGCCATCCGGACCGTCGGTCCTTCGCGTCCGAGGGCGAGCCCGCCGCCGATCGCCATCCCCCCGGCGATGAACTTCACGGGCAAGACGACGAGCGGGTCGGGCGCATCCTCGCGGCGGACGATGCCTTCGACCGCGGGGATGCCGCTGCCCTCCGCGGCGGGCGCGAACCGGCCGACCATCCACCGCGCGAGCCCGGCGAGGAGCGCGCCCGAGACGATGGTGACGACCCACCCCCACGCCGGACGGTGCTTCAGCCAGAGGAGCGCGGTCTCCCGATGCGCCGCCGCCCAGTGCAGCGCGAGGCGGAAGCCGGCGCCGACGAGACCGCCGAGCGCTCCCGCGACGACCGCCGCCGCGACGACGACGATGAGCCCCTCCGTCTCGCCGAGGACCGGCTTTCGACGCGGCGCGGGCGGGTTCTGCTCGTGAGAGTGCAGGGGCACGGCGGGCTATCTGGCACGGACGCGCACGATTCCGCAAGTGCGCGTCGCTCGTCGACGGCCGCCAGCTCGCTCTCGTCGCGGCGCGCGACGTCTCGGCCGACTGGGTATCCAGACACCTCAGGTGTCTTGGTCCCCGATCCGCTCACCCTGAGGTGCCCGCGCCCACGGAGCATGAATGGAGCACGGCAAGCATGCGCGGGCCTCGAAGGGCGAGCGCGAGGGTGGCACAGGCTGTGCCGAGCCCTCACGGCCCTTCGAGGGCCGGGCACGAGGGCGGTGGCAACGAGCGAGGTCCGTGGGCCCGGCCGCCTCAGGGCGAGCGGGAACGACAACCTGAGATGTCTGGATACCCAGCCTCGGCCGAGGCTTCCGTCGATCAGACCGATCGGACCGATCCGACCGATCGGTCTGATCGGACGGCGCACAGCACCGCGGGCCTCCGAGTGGAACCGCGCCCGCGATGGTCGGCGGCTTCAGCGCGTGCAACCCTCGAGCTCGGGGTTGCGCTTCGCGGCGGCGCCGCAGCCTCGCCGATGCCGGGTGAAGCAGCAGCGGATGGCGTCGCGAAGGTAGCGGGTGCTCGCGGCGCCGAACGCGGTCGTCTCGCGGGGGAAGCCCATGACGGTCCGCGCGTCGGGGCGCAGCCACCGCGCATGACCCGCGCACCCGCGATGGAGCCCGGCTTCGCCTCGCGCGATGAGGTCGCCCCAGCGGCGCCGCGCCTCCGCTCTCGTCGCCGTGCAGTTCGGTCCCGGCATGCGCGCGGGGCTCCTACTCTTCGCTTCGAGGCGCGCCCGTTCGTCGCGCAGTCCCAGCGTGTGGCCGAGCTCGTGCAAGAGGTAGCGCGGCCAGGCGTCGTCGGAGGTGGAGACGAAAGCGGCGCTGCTCTTCGACGGCACGGCGATCGCCGCGCGGGAGGTGAACGTCCGCGCCGAGAGGACCACGAGCTCGAAGTGCCCGGCGCCGCAGCGCGCGAGGATCGGGTTCAGCGCCGGCGAGCAGCGCAGGGTCGGCGACAGCGAGTTGCGCGTCGCGACGCGGCAGATGCCCGGCACAAGCTCGCCCGCGTCGCGCGCATCGAGGCCGTCGCGCGCAAAAGGCGACGCGAGGAGCGTTCGGATCGCGAGCTGCTCCGCGGCATCCGCGACGCGCTGGCTCGTGAAGCCGTCGGTCGCGATGAGAACCGTGAAGCCGCGGCGCTCCGCGAGCCGCGGACAAGCGGCGCGCGCCGATTCTCGAGGCGACGCAGCGAGACTTCGTGGCACGGGCGTCCTCGCCCGTGGATGTGCGGGCACCTGCCATGCCTGGGGATTCGACTCGGCTTTCACGGGCGAGGACGCCCGTGCCACGAGACCAGGGAAAGCCGCGACCACGAAGGCTACACACGCCACGCGCGCCTGGGCTCCGACGAGCGCCGCCAGCGCCGCTAGTAGCGCCGCACGTAGAGCGCCACGTCCTGGCATCCGTTGCCGCCGTTGGTGATGTTCGTCGACTGGTACGGCAAGGTGTAGAAGTGCAGGAACTCGTTCTGGTCGTTGCAGGTCTTCGACTCGCCCGAGGGCAAGTCCTTGAGCAGAACGAAGCCGCCGGCATCGAGACCGGCGACGCTGTCGCCCTCCGCGTAGGTGTAGATGCTCGCGATGCGGATGCCGCCATCCCAGTTGTTGAGCGTCACCGGCACGATGGAGTAGCCGTTGTACGAGATTCCCCACTGCCAGTCGGTAAGCGGGTACTGCGCGAGCATCGTGTCGAGGTTCGGGTAGAGGTTGCCGGTCACTTGCTTCCACTTGCGGTTGTCGAGCTCGGTCTGGAGCGCGGTCACTTGCGTCGTGAGAGCGGTGAGTTGGCTCGCGAGCGACGTGTTCTGCGTCTTGAGCGCCGCGATGTCCGCCGCGATCGACGCGCCCGCCGGCGTGCCAATGGTCGTGACGATGCCGCTCGCCGTCGTCGCCACGCCGTCGACCTTGGCTCCGACGCCATCTACCTTGGTTCCGAGCTGGCCGACATCGGTGCCGAGGGTCGAGCCCAGGCCGGCGATGTCGGCGGAGACGGTGCTGTTCGCGGGCGTCCCGAGCTTCGCATCGAGTCCAGCGAGCGCGCTCGCCGTCGCGCCCGTCTGGAGCGTCGTGTTGAGCGAGGCGATGCCGACGGAAATCGACGCGAGGTCGCCGGAGACGGTGCCGCTCGCGGGCGTGCCGACCTTCCCGTCGAGGCTCGTCAGCGCGCTCGCCGTCGCGCCCGCGTCGACCGTCGACTTGATCGCCGCGATCTCGCCGGAGATCGACGAGCCCTGCGGCGGCTGGCCGAGGACGTCGACGATCGACGACGGCGCGAAGGCGGACGAGTCGAGCCCGTCGAGCGTGTCCGCGTCGAGGCCGACGAACTTGCCGTTCGTCAGGTCGAGCTTCGCGAGCGTCACCGAGCCGTCGGCGATTTTCGGCGTCGTCACCGCCTGGTCCTGGAGCGCCGCCGTCGCGACGCCGCCGTCGAGGACCGTTTCCGCTTCCGCTGCCCGCCCCGCCCGCAGCGCGTACGGCACGCTCGTCACGCGGATCCGGGGCAACAGCTCCGCGCCGTCGATGGTCACCGACAACCACAGCACCGGCTGCGAGAGAACGTCGTCGCTGATCGCGGTGCCCGCGTGCCCCTGCGACGTGTCGCCGAGCACCACCGAGTACATCCCGTTTCCGAAGGTGACGGTCTGCGTCTCGCTCCACACCGGCGTCGTCGTGCTCGGATTGTCCGTGTCGTAGAGCGCGAAGACGACCTGCTTCTGGCCGTTCACCGGCTGGTCGCTCGCGTCGAGCAGCCGCCCGGTCTCCCTCAACACCAGCGGCACGAGGCTATCCGCCATCGAGCGGGACGAGAACGCGAGAGCGACGACGAGAACCACGGCGAGACGACGCATCGGAGCCTCCAGGACAGCGGTCACCCCGACGCTAGGCCCGATCCGCGCGCGCGGTCAATCGCGAAGGGCTATCGCCTTCGTTCATGCTCGACCTCGCCGATCGGACCGATCGGACCGATCGGACCGATCGGTCTGATCGGACGTCTCCCGGAATCGCGAGCCTGGGTAGAACCGCGCGTTCGGCGCTCACCCGTGCGCGCGCTTCTTGCGGGGGGCAGGAGCGCCACCCTTGGGCGGCGGTCCCTTCTTGCCGGGCTTCGCCTTCTCCGGCGGCGGCTCGCTCTCGGTCGCGGCGGCGGCGGTGGCCGGCGCGGGCTTCGCCTCCGCCGTCTCGCTCTCCTTCGCCGCCTCCTCGGGAGTGCTGCCGCTCTCCGGCGCCGCTTCCTCCTCCTTGGCCTTCTTCCCCTTGCCCTTCTTCCCCCGCTTCGCCTGCTCCTGCGCCGGCGGGTTGTCGCCCGGCGGCTGCTTCTTCGCCTGGTGCTTCACCGCCGGCTCGACGAGCGCCGGCGCGGGCGCGAAGACCGCTTCCATCGTCTCCGGCGCGTCGAACCACGCGACGCCCGCCTCGAGCTTGAAGAGATCCAGCGCCCGCTGCCACGTCGGCAGATAGGCGTCGCGCTTCTTCATCGCCTGCTGGAACTTCGTCTGCGCGCGCGAGTAGCCGGCGAGCGCCGTGGCCAGCGCGGCGATCGCTTTCTTCAACGCGTCGACCTGCGGCTTGACCTGCCGCACGTTGCGCATCTTGGCGAGCACCTGAGGGATGACGACGCTCATGCGCCCGTACTTGAGCTTCTTGAGCGCGGTGACGGAGAGGTTGGTGTACGTCTTGAGCGGCGCGGTGCGCGTGCCGAGCCCGGCGGTGACGGCGGCGACCGCGAGGGCGTCGATTCCGTTCGCGACCGCGGTCGCGGCGGAGCTCACCCCCTGGAGGGATTCATCGCGCGTCAGTCGCGCCGCGTCGGCGGCATCGCAGAGCGCCCCATAGGCGAGGTGCGTCGCGAGAAAAGCGGCGACCGCGGGCTTGAGCCCCGACGGCACCTGGATCACCTCCCCGGGAGGAATCCCCGTGTCGAGCTCACCGAGGCGACCGAGAATGGCGTTGCCGTACTCGCGATGGTTGCGGGTGTACTTGGCTTTCATCTGTTGCTCCGCGCGTCCGTTCCCCGGGCGCAAGATGTCGAGACCGGGACCAGCAGATTCCTTTCGCGCGGGTTTGTCAACCGGAATCGACCGGGAGCGGGAGAGCAGGTAGAACGCCCGCGAAGGAGCGGCTTCCGCCACGCGTGCAACGCCAGGTCCGGACCGAAGACCTGCCTCCGCCACGCGTGCAACGCCAGGTCCGGACGGAAGACCTGCCTCCGCCACGCGTGCAACGCCAGGTCCGGACGGAAGACCTGCCTCCGCCACGCGTGCAACGCCAGGTCCGGACCGAAGACCTGCCTCCGCCACGCGTGCGGTGCCAGGTCCGGACGGAAGACCTGCCTCCGCCACGCGTGCAATGCCAGGTCCGGACCGAGGACCTGCCTCCCCACCGCGTGGGATCCCAGGTTCCGACCGAGAACCTGCCTGCGCTCGGCGAGCAACGGCCCCCTTCATCCTGCCGCGCCTCCCGCCGATCGGACCGATCGGTCGGATCGGTCCGATCGGTCCGATTCTTCCTGCGCGATGCCCGTCTTCAGGGTGAACTGCTTATCGGGATCACCGCACCACGCTCGCGTTTCTGGCCGCTCGTCCTGAGCGCAGTCGAAGGACCGGCGGCCGGTGCGGCACCTCGCTCGTCCCTCGACTGCGCTCTTCGATGAGCGGCATTGCCCACCTGGCTTGGTGTGGTCAACCCGATAAGCATCCCGGGTGCTATTCTCGCCCGCCGTGGCGCACGACGAACATTTCCTGTCTCGGCTGTCTCGCGTCGACGACGCGCGGGTCGAGCTGGCGATGTCGCTCTACCACGACCCGGGGCTGGTGCGGGCGGTGCTCGAGCGGTCGGAGCTTCCCCCCGGCGCGGAACGGTGCGCCTTGGCGCTCGGTCCCGAAGACCGCGGGCCGTACGTGGTGCTCGCCCGCAGCGGACACTTCGTCACCTGCCTCGGCGAAGGGATGCGCACCAGCGATCTGCCGATCATCAGCCTGGCCAAGCTCGAGTCGATAGCCACCCGCGTCGAGACCCTGCGCGAGCGGATGGAAATCGCCAAGCGCACCGCTCCCGACCAGTCCCACGAAGCCCGGCTCGTGCATCGCATCACGACCGCCGGCCCGGCCTGGTCGCGCGAGGAGTTCATCACCGCCTTGACCTGGATGCCGGTGGTGGCGAGCGCCTGGTACAAGAGGTTCATCGAGTACGTTCGAACGGTGGACAAGGGGCTGCCCACCCTCGCACGCGGCGATGGACCGCTGGGTTTGCGGGAGGGTCTCGCGAAGGTCGTGGCGGAGGCGGCCTGGGGTCTCCTGCACCTCGGGACCTTGCTCTTCGCCGATGAGCGCGTGATGAAGACAACGCTCGCGGATTCCGGCGCTCGCGCCTGGGCAGTGGCGCTGGCGACGATTCCTTTCGATCATTTCGAGCACTCCGGGGGAGCGATCCGGTTCATCCACGGGTTGGCGCGCATCGGTCGACCCATGGCCGACCTGTTCAAGAGCTCCGGCGACGAGCCGAGCCGATGGCTGGTGCTCCAGGGCGTAGCTCGCGCCTTCCCCGAGCTGGAGACGGAGCTGCTCGATCTTCTGGATCGCGAGGCGCCGGACCAGCCCAAGCATCGAGGCTATGACGTCGTGGTGGAATCCGCGATCTCCCTCGGTCGGACCGTGGCGACCAGACGGCTGGTCGACGCCCACTACGAGCCGCTCTTCCCGAACGCCGAAGATGTTCCAGAGGAACTGGCGGTTCCGATGCTCGCATCGCTCGACCTCGGCGTGGACGCCCATAACCTGGTCTCGTACATCCTCTTCCCGATGATTGCCGCCGCCAGAGGACCGGCGGAGAAGCTGTATCTGCCCGCGGAATACGCGAAGCACCTGTGGGCTCCGTCGCTCACGACGACGGGACTGTCCCTCGCCGAGCGCTGGCGCAAACGTTTCGTCACTCGCGAGCCCGCTCAGCGCAAGGACGAGCCCGGCCGCAACGCCCCCTGCCCCTGCGGGAGCGGCAAGAAGTACAAGAAATGCTGCGCCGGGAAGACCCCGCCCGGGTGAGCGGCGGGTAACGAGGGTCGGCGGCCTCACCCCCCGGTTCCAGCGTCGAAGGGACGCCTCCCTTCACGCGGGGAGGATGACGGTGAAGCGGGAGCCTCGGCCGGGACCGGCGCTGTCGACGGTGAGGTCGCCGCCGCACGCGCGGGCGAGGCCGCGAGCGATGAAGAGGCCGAGGCCGGTGCCCTTCGCGGTCTGCTGCTCTCCCGCCGGAGCGCGGTAGAACTTCTCGAAGACCTTCTTCTGATCATCGCGCGAGAGGCCGATGCCGTTGTCCTGAACCGCCAGCTCGACGCGCGCGCCGGCGCGGCTCACCGTGATCTGCGCCTCGGGCTTGCCCGCCGTGTATTTGAGCGCGTTGTCGAGAAGGTTCCCCAGCACGGTCTCCAGGGCTTCCGGGTCCGCCGTCGCCTCTCCCGCGCCGGGCGCGATGGAAAGCTTGCCGCCGCGCTCGACGAACAGCCGCGTCTTGCGCTCGCTGACCCGCGCGAGCACCTCGTCCAAGCTCACCGTCTCTAGCTGCGGCTGAAAGCCCTTCGCCTCCAGCCGCGCCGAGAGGAGGATGTTCCCGACCATCGCGTCGAGCCGCCCGAGATCGCGCAGGCCCAGCTCGACGAACGACGCTCGCTCCGCCGCGGGAAGCTCGATGGTCGCCAGGGATTCGAGCAGCGCGCGCAAGCCCGCGATGGGGCTCTTCAGCTCGTGCGTCACCGCGTGGACGAAGCTCTCGCGCTGCTGGCTCAGACGCCGCTCGCTCATCAGCATCCGGTAGAGCGCGAAGTTCAAGACGAAGAGCAGGCCGATGAGGAGCGAGCCTTCGCCTTCGAGCTGGACGGTTTTCTCGTGCGTCTCGTGGCGGATGCTCGCGCGCTCCGCGGGGCTGACGACGATGGCGTGGGTCGGCGTCCCGTGGCGCATCTCGCTCGGCAGCGGAACCTCGACGAACGGAAACTCTTTCGCCTCCGCCGAGAGCGGGAGCGGCGCGACGGCGAGGTAGCGCGGCAGGGTCGCCTGGAAATCCTCGATGCTCGGCGCGAAGGGGAAGTGGAACGCGTAGAACATCTCGAGCGCGTGGTAGGTCTCCAGCTTCGAGGCGCGCACCGCCGCGGTCGCTTGATAGAAATACGTCGCCCACCACGCGGCGAGGCTCGTCCAGACCAGAAGACCCAGGACGAACAGCCCGCGGATGACGCGTACCCGCCGCGCCTGCCGGCGATCCTCGTAGTGGCCCAGCGGCACCACCGGCCGCACCGGCCTCGGCGACGCAGGCTCCGGCGTCGGCGGCGCCGAAGAGGAGGGCGAGTCGGGTGTCACTGGCGGCTCATGCCTCCGTCACGCCCGCGCAATGGATGGGCCAATAGCCAGTAGGATGGACAGTCCCGGCGAGCGCGTCTGTTCGCGCTCGGCGGGCTGTCCGTCCGCGAGCGATCGCACCGGCGCCCGTCCGGGACCCGAATGCTCTGGAAGGACGGGCAGCCGGGAATCGCGTTGCGATTCCGCGGACTGCCCATCCCACTGCCGGGAATCGCGTTGCGATTCCGCGGACTGCCCATCCCACTGCCGGGAATCGCGTTGCGACTCCGCGGACTGCCCATCCCACTGCCGGGAATCGCGTTGCGACTCCGCGGACTGCCCATCCCACTGCCGGGAATCGCGTTGCGACTCCGCGGACTGCCCATCCCACTGCCGGGAATCGCGTTGCGATTCCGCGGACTGCCCATCCCACTGCCGGGAATCGCGTTGCGATTCCCCGGACTGCCCATCCCACTGCCGGGAATCGCGTTGCGATTCCCCGGACTGCCCATCCCACTGCCGGGAATCGCGCCGCCCCCCCTCCCCGACCTCCCCCGCAAAGAACGCGGGAGAGGGAGGAAAAGATCGTCTGTGCGAAGGCACGGTTAGCCCCTCTCCCGCTTGAGGGGGAGGGGTTGGGGAGGGGGCATGCGATCGTCGAGGTCAGGCCGGCCTCCCTCACGCCGCGCGCTGGACGAGGGCGTCGCATTCGGTTTCGAGCGCGTCGGCCAGCCGCTCGACGTGGGCGTGCGTGTGCGCGGTCGAGAGGAACCCGACCTCGAAGGCGCTCGGCGCGAGGTACAACCCGCGGTCGAGCAGCTTCCCGTGCAGCGCGACGTACCGCTCCCGCGCTTCCGGCGCGATGCGGTCCGGCCGCCTGGGCAGCGGGCCCTCGGAGAGATGGAGCCAGAACACGCTCCCCCGCCGCGCCCAGCGAAACCACGGGACCTTGCCCTGGATGCGCGCGAAACGCTCGTCGAGGAGGCGCCCGAGCTCTTCGAGCTTCTGGTAGGCTCCGCCACCCACGAGCTCGTCGAGGCAGGCGCGGCCCGCGGCCATCGCCACCGGGTTCCCCGAGAGCGTGCCCGCCTGGTACACCGGCCCCAGCGGCGCGAGCTGCTCCATGTGCGCCTTCGATCCGAGGAACGCCCCCACCGGCATCCCGCCGCCGACGATCTTTCCCAGCGTCACCAGGTCCGGCTGGATGCCGACCTCGTGCCCGTAACCGCCGTAGCGCAGGCGCAGCCCGCTGATCACCTCGTCGAAGATCAGGAGCGCGCCGTGCGCGGTGCAGAGATCGCGCAGCTTCTTCAGGAGCTCGTCGCGCTGGAGCAGGAGCCCGTTGTTCGCCGGCATCGGCTCGATGATCGCCGCGGCGATGCGCGGGCCGTGCGCCTGGAAGATCTGCTCGAGCGCGGCCTCGTCATCGAGCGGCGCCACGACGGTCAGCGCGGCGATCTCGTCGGGCACGCCCGCGCTGTCCGAAAGCCCCTGGGTGACGAGACCGCTGCCGGCCTTCACCAGCATCGAGTCGGCGTGACCGTGGTAGCAGCCAGCGAATTTCAGGAGCAGCGGCCGTCCGGTGACGCCGCGCGCGAGCCGGCACGCGCTCATCACCGCCTCGGTGCCGGAGGAGACGAAGCGCACCCGCTCCATCTCCGGGAACGCGGCGAGCACGCGCTCGGAAAGCTGCACCTCGCGCGGGCTGGGGGCGCCGAACGAGAGACCTTCCGCCGCCGCCTGCCGGACCGCGTCGACCACCGCCGGATGCGCGTGCCCCAGAATCAGCGGACCCCAGGAAAGGCAGAAGTCGACGTAGTGGTTACCGTCGATGTCGACGAACTCCGCGCCTTCGCCGCTCTTGAAGAACACCGGAGTGCCGCCGACGGAGCGGAAGGCGCGCACCGGGCTGTTGACGCCGCCGGGCATCAGCTCGACCGCGCGGGAGAAAGCCTCGGCGGACTTCGTCGTGCGGCGCCCGAGGGGCGACGGCGGGGGCTGGGAGGGCGGTCGGTTCGGGGTCATCGGGTTACCTCGCGGAACGTGCGTTCGTTCTCGCCGTGAATCAGACCGATCGGACCGATCCGACCGATCGGTCTGATCGGTCCGATCGGCGGGAGCATCCTGTGAGTGGCAGCGTCACGGCCCCACGACGCCGACGCGGACGAGCTCGCGGGCGTGGTAGGTGATGATGAGGTCCGCTCCCGCCCGGCGCATCGCGTGGAGGTTCTCCAGCGCCAGGTCGACTTCGTTCGCGAGACCCTTCTCCGCCAGCGCTTTCACCGCGGCGTACTCGCCGGAGACGTTGTACGCGACCACCGGCGCCTCGGTCATCGCGCGCACCGCGGCGATCACGTCGAGGTAGGCGAGCGCCGGCTTCACCATCACCAGGTCCGCGCCCTCCTCGAGGTCGAGCTGCACCTCGGCCAGCGCCTCGCGGGCGTTGCGGGGGTCCATCTGGTAGCTGCGGCGGTCGCCGAACGCCGGCGCCGAATGCGCCGCCTCCCGGAACGGGCCGTAGTAGCTCGACGCGTACTTCGCGGAGTAGGCGAGGATCGCGGTGTTCGTCAGCCCCGCCTCGTCCAGCTCGTCGCGGATCATCCCGATGCGGCCGTCCATCATGTCGCTCGGCGCGACGATGTCGGCGCCGGCCTCCGCGTAGCTGCGGGCGATCTTCGCGATGCGGGCCGCCGAGCGGTCGTTCTCGATTTCTCCCCTCGCCGTGACGAAGCCGCAGTGGCCGTGCGTCAGGTGCGGGCAGAGGCAGACGTCGACCGCGAAGACGACCGCGTCGCCGAAGCGCTTCTTCACGGCGGAAATCGTGCGCTGCGTGATCCCGTGCGGGTCGACGGCGTTGTCGCCGGTCTCGTCCTTCTTCTCCGGCAGCCCGAAGAGGAGGTAGCTCGCGAGACCCCGCTCCAGGTCGCGCTCGATGGTCTTGAGCGTCTGGTCGAGCGTCTCGTGGCCGATGCCGGGCATGGCGTCGATGGGGCCGGCCATCGCGGCGGTCTCGACGGTGAAGAGCGGCTGGATGAGCGCCTTGCGACTGAGCCGGGTTTCGGCGACCGCGTCGCGCAGGGCGGCGGTCCGGCGCAGGCGGCGGGGGCGGTGCACGGAGTCCATCATCGGGCGCAAGCTCCTCGCGCGGGAAAACGGCCGGCGCGGCGCCGCCCATCCCGAGCCGGCGGAGCATAGTCCGTACCGCGACCGCGAGGGAGCGACTCGCGTTGGGACGGTCCCCGGGAGAGGGTGTCGCCTTCGTTCAGTTTGTTCCCCGCTCATCCTGAGGGGAGCGAGCGTTCTTTGCGAGCGGACGACCGCTCATCCTGAGGGGAGCGAGCGCTCTTTGCGAGCGGACGACCGCTCATCCTGAGGGGAGCGAGCGCTCTTTGCGAGCGGACTCGAAGGACGAGCGGGGCGCGGGAATATCCGCCCGCCCTTCGAGTCCGGCCGACCAAGAACCGTCGGCCTCCCCTCAGGGTGAGCGGATATTCCCTGAGTGCCCGAACTCGAACGATGGCGACACCCCATTCCCCTGGCGGGCGGCGACCGCTATCTTGCGCGCCATGACCGCGTTGAAAGCGCTGTACCGCCGCCTCTGCCGTTCCTCCAACGCCGAGCTGGAGAAAATCCTCGCCGCCGGCGCGCTCCCCGACGCGACCCAGCTCGCCGGATGGGAGTTCTACGGATACAACACCGGCGCCATCGCCGGACCGCTCGGGATCCGCAAGTTCAAGAAGGGCTTCTACCGCCGCGAGAACGGCCGCACGCCGGTCGGGGGCTACAACTGCAAGGTCCGCCCGACGCCGCTCGACGGGCCGTGGGTCAACGGCGGCGCAGGCGGCGCCTACCAGGGCTACTACGACGTGAGACCGCCGCCGGAGGGCTCGCCGATCGCCGAGCACCCGAACGCGCTCTACCTCGACTACGGCTCCGACCCGACGAACTCCTTCTTCTCCGGCAGCTTCCTGCGGGACTTCCTCGTGCAGCCCGACCCCCAAGAGCCCGACGTGCTGCTCGGCAAGGCGTACGCCAAGGTCGGACCGCTCGTGCTCCCGGTCTCCTTCTTCGTCCTCCAGCGCGCGAACCCGGTGACCCAGCCGGCGTCCTTCCTCCACTGATGATGAACTGGCCGCGAGCGCTTTCGGAAGGCGTGCGGACCGCGACGCGGCAGGGGCGGCTCGTCATCCCGCTCGCGATCGCCGAGCTGTGCGCGATTCTCCTCGCGATGGCGCCGCGGCTCTTCGTGTCGGCGCGCATCCTCGCTGCCGTGCACGCGCTGGCGCAGCCGACCTCCGCCGCGGGGGCTCTCGCCGGCGTCCTCGACGCGGCCGCCGATCCGTCGACCTGGGTGATCGTCGCGCTCGGCGCGGCCGCCGCGCTCGCCGGCGCCTTCCTCGTGCGGACGGTGGTCGAGGCGGGCGCGCTGGGACCGGTGGCGGAGCAGCTCGGGCGCGCCGCTCCCGTCGAGCCCGATGCCTTCCTGCCGTCGGTCCTCGGGCACACCGCGCGCTACCTCGCGACCCGCACGCTGGCGATGCTCCTCGAGCTGTTCGCGCTCGTCTGCATCGGCGGCGCAGTCGTCTCGGGCATGCGGATGATGCGGACGACGCCCGGTGTCGGCGCGGCCTTCGCGATGACCCTCGCGACGCTCTCGGTCCTCGCCCTGCCGTTCACGCTCGCGGCGCTCGAGGTCGGCTTCGCCCGCAGCGTCTTGCTCGGGGAATCGCCGGTCGCCGCGCTCGCTGGCGGGTTCGCCATCGCCGTCAAGCGCTGGGAGGCGCTGGTGCCCGCCTGGGCCGCCTACGCCATCGCGGATGGCGCGGTGGTCTTCGCGCTCGTCGTCGCCGACATCGCGATCGCCGCCGCGGCACCCGGGAGCGCTGCCGGCTTACTCCTGCTTCTGCCCGTGGCCGCCGCCCTCTTCGCCTTCGCGTACGCCCGGGGAGCGGTGTCGCTCGCGCGGCTCGCCACCCTTGCCGCCTTCGTCGGCGAAGACGAGGGGACCTATCCGCCCGCGCCCGAGCCGGTCTTCCAAGCGGTCGCGGTCGCCTGAGCTACGCCGAGCTTTGCCGACTGCGCGACGCGGGATTGCCCTGCGCGCGCCATCAGACCGATCGGTCGGATCGGTCGGATCGGTCCGATCGGTCCGATCGGCGCAGCGCCAGCGCAACGTTCTTTGAGCCAACGACCCGAAGTCGCCTACCATTCGCGGGTCGGCGCCGACCTTGGCGTCGCGCCCGAGGACGGTTCCATGGCGAAGGTGCCGGTCGTCAACCTGAGGGACTTCACCCACGGTTCGGCCGCCGAGCGGGAGCGCTTCATCCAGGCGTTCGGCGACGGACTCCAGGGCCTCGGCCCGGTCGCGGTCGAAGGGCACCAGGTTCCCATCGACCTGACCCACCGGGTCTTCGAGCTGGCCGCGCAGTTCTTCGCGCTTCCCGACGAGAGCAAGCGCCGCTACATCGTCGAAGGCGGCGGCGGCGAGCGCGGCTACACCGCCTTCGGGCAAGAACGCGCCGTCGGCGCCCGCACCAACGACCTCAAGGAGTTCTGGCACGTCGGGCAGGAGCGCTCCTCCGAGGCCGGCCCGCAGAACCTCTGGCCGCGCGAGCTGCCGACCTTCCGCCACACGGTGCTCGCCATCTACCGCGCGCTGGAGGAGTGCGCGCTCGACCTGCTCCGGGCGCTGGCGGCTTACCTCCGCCTCCCGGAGCCCTATTTTGCGGACATGGCCCGCGGCGGCGAGAGCATCCTGCGCATCGCCCACTACCCGCCGGTGCGCGACGCCCCTGAGAACGCCGTCCGCGCCGCCGAGCACGCCAACATCAACCTCCTCACCCTGCGCTGCGAGGCCTCGACCGGCGGCCTCGAGGTCCACGCCCGCGACGGACAGTGGCTGCCCATCCGCTCCCAGGAAGGACAGATCGTCTGCGATGCCGGCGACATGCTGGCCGTCGTCACCAACGGCGTGATTTCCTCGACCACCCACCGGGTGACGAACCCGCCGCAAGGCGAGAACAAGTCGCGCTACTCGATGCCGTTCTTCGTCCACCCGCGCCCGGACGTGCTGCTCGCCCCGGCGCCGACCACCGTCGGGCCCGAGGGGCCGAAGTTCGCGCCGATTCTCGCGCACGACTTCCTGACCGAGCGGCTCAAGCAGATCGGCCTGCTCGGAGTGTGAGCCCGGTTCGGCCGGCGACTCCCGGCGCCGCGGCCGCGTCGGACGCGCATCGGACCGATCGGACCGATCGGACCGATCGGTCCGATGCGACTGACGACGGGCGGCCGCGCTCCCGCTCAGCTTCCGGCGTGGAGGCTCGGAATCACGTACCCGGCGAGCGCGCCGACCGCCATGCCCACGAGGACGTCGGTCGCCCAGTGCTTGTCCGCCGCGATGCGCATCAGGCTCGCGACGACGCCGAGCGGAACCAGAATCGCGTAGCCGATTCTGCGCCCGGTCCGGAGCTCGACGAGGCGGGACGCCGCGACGGTCAAGGACAGCGCTGCCGCTGAGTGGCCAGAGAAGAAGGAAAGGTTGTCGTCCGCTGCTCCGACACTTTGGTGGTAGTCGGCGGCGTAGGGGGCGTCGAAGGCCGCGAAGGGGCGCTGGCGAGCCGCGACGAACTTCACGAGCTGGTCGACCAGCGCCGCGGCGAGCAGGCTCTCGGCCATGATTCCCGCGTCGTCCGCGAACGGGCGGTCGAGCCTTTCCTGGTGCCCGACCGTCCAATCGAGCGCGAGCGACGCCAGGGGCACGACGCCGAAGACCGTCACGTCGCTCACCCGCGACCAGGTCGGGGGAGACAATCCGCGTCCGACCAGCGCCGAGCGAATCGCCCGGTCGAACCCGTTCACGGTGACGTTGCCGGCCTGGTCGCGCTCGCACCAGCGGCAGGTGACGGGGACCAGCCGGCTCTTGAGCGCCTCGCTCCCGATCCACACCGCCGCCGCCGCGCCGATGAGCGGCAGCTCTACCACCGGCCGGGTGCGCAGCGGCTTTTTTTCCGCCGACTGCGCCGACGCCGACGCGCCAACCGTCAGGATGGAAATCAGGATCGCTGCCGCCGGCCGGCAACGCATCAGGCTTGCTTTTGCGCTTCCACGAACTTGACCCGCAGGTCGTACAAGAGCGCGTCGAAGAATCTCGCCTCGTCCTCGGTCAGATTCCCGCGCGTCTTCTCCTTCAAGAGGCCCAAGAGGTCGATGGTCTGCCGGGCGGCCGCCAGGTCCTTCTTCGTCTCGTTGGTCTCCGGGTTCGGCGCCGCGCCCATCTGGATCAGCGCGGTCGAGCCCAACGAGAGCGCGAAGGTCGTGAAGTCCAGTGGCGGCGCAGCCGCTCCCATCGCCTCCGGTTCCGCCATCCGCATCCTCCGCGACCGCTCGGCTCATCCGCTCAATAGAAGTCGAGCGGAATCTCCTCGAGCTGGAAGCCCCGCTGGACGAGCAGCACCGCTATCCCCGAGCGGCGCGCGTGCGCCACCGCCACCCGGAAGTCGGCGAGCCGGGTCACCTCGACCGAGTTGACCGCCCGGATGACGTCGCCGGGCGCGAGGCCGGCCGCTTCCGCCGCGCTCCCCCGGCGCACCACCCGCACCGCCACCGCCGAGGCGCTGGCGATTTGCAGCCGCTGGGCCGCGTAGCCGCTCACCTCGGCCACCGCCGCGCCGATCTTGCGCGCGAAGAGCGCCTCCGCTCGCTTGAGCGGGAACGCCACCGCGGTCAGGGTGACGTTGCGCTGGTCGCCGCCCCGGTCGACCTGGAGCACCGCCTGCTGCCCGACCCCGACGTCGCGCAGGTCGTAGAGCAGGTCGTCCGCGTCGCGGACCGGCTGGTCCTGGACGCTCGTGATGACGTCGCCGACCTTCAGCCCGGCGAAGGCGGCCGGGCTGTGCGGCTCGAGGGCGACGATGCTCGCGCCGTCTTTCGTGTCCACGCCCAGGGACTGGGCGATGGCGCCGGTCACCGTCTGGACGTCGAGGCCGAAGTAGGCCTGCTTGCCGCTCGCGTTCCGGATCAGGTCGAGCGCCACGCGTTTCGCCCGCTGAATCGGCACCGCGAAGCCCGTGCGCCCGCCGCTCGACAGGCCGGTGATGACGCCCATCACCTCGCCGTCGCCGTTCACCAGCGGCCCTCCGGCGTTCCCCGGGTCGATGTCGGCGTCGGTCTCGAGGAGGTCGTGATAGGTGCGCGGGCCGATCCGGACGGTCCGATGCGCGCCGCTGACCACCCCCACCGTCGCCGTCCTGGTCTTCGGCAGGGGGTTGCCCATCGCGATGGCGGTCTCCCCCAGCATCACGTCGTCGCTCGCCTGCATCAAGGCGTACGGGAACGTCGCCCCGTCGATCTTCAACAGCGCGAGGTCGGTCTCCGGCTCCGTTCCCACCACCCGCGCCACGTAGTCCTGGCTGCCGCCGATGATGACGTGCAGCCTGGACCCGCGCGAGATGACGCGATAGCTCGTGATGACGTAGCCGGACGGGTCGATCAACGTCCCCGAGCCCAAGGGGTGCAGCCCCCCGGCATCGCCGCCGTACCCCTGGAGCGCGTAATAAGCGTCGGACGCGTCGTCGAAGGCGTCGCGGGCCGCCGGCCGGACCATCTGCTCGGTGGCCAGGTGGACCACCGAGTCGGTCACCCGCTCGATGGCGTAGACGGTGCGGGTCTTGCGGGTCGAGGTCTGAGCCGCCCTCGCCGTGCCCGACGCGCCGAGCACGAGAAGCGAGGCCAGCACGGCCGCCGTGCGAAGAAGCTTGGGCATCTGTCTCGAGTCTCGTCGGCTGCGAGCCGTTGGAGGGCCCATCCTACCAAGCCCCTAACGCGATGGTGTTCGGTCGCTCTCGGGCTGCTGGACCTCGACGGGCAACGCCTCCTCGTTCCGGTCGGGAAGCGCCTTGAGGTGCTTCTCCAGGTCCTTCTCCGTGAGCACGCCGCGGGCGAGGTAGCGGGCCTGGGTGCGCTTGTCGAGGTACTTGGGGGGGATCTCCGACATCGATCGGGCTCCTTGAGCGGCTCCGGGAACCATCCGCGCGCCGGGAGAAAGGCCGGCCGCCAGCGGACGAACGGGCCGAGAAAACGCCGGCGAACCTAGCGCGCGCCGCGCCAGCGCGTCAACGAGGTCCCGGCGCGACGCCAGAGCGTGAGGACGGCTCACCGAGTCGAAGCACGTCGCTCGAGCTCCCGCCCGCTCGTCCTGAGCGCCCGTCGAACGAAGCATGCCATCCGGTTGACGCACTTGCCCGACGTTGGAGCCAGGCACGTCGGTGCCCGGGTTGGCTCGGGACGCCGCATCCACCCGGACATTGACATGTCCGGCTCCAAGTGGGTCAGCCGGATAGGCATGGAACGAAGCATGCCATCCGGTTGACGCACTTGCCCCGATTCTGGAGCCGGACACGTGAGTGTTCGAGTCGGGCACGACGTTCCCGGCAAACCCGGACGAATACGTGTCCGGCTCCAAGTCCAGCTCCAAGCGCGGCAACCGGCTAGGCCATCGAACGGAGGACGGGCGGTTCGGCCGGCACCGTGCTCGCGCTTCGAATCCGGCCGACCAGGAGCGGCCGTCCATCTCGACGGAACACCTCCGCCCCTCGGCGTGAGCGGTTCGGAAAGACGTCGCTCGTCGGTCTGACGCGGAACCTCGGTAGAGTCTTCGTTCGTGAAGACGGACGACCCGCGCTGGTTCGGCCTCTACGGCATCGTCGGCGCCGACGAGGCGCCCACGCCCGAAGAGCGGCAGCGCCGCACCCTGGCGCTTGCGGACGCGCTCCTTGGCGCCGGTGTCGGAGTCCTCCAGCTCCGGGACAAGGTCTCCGACGGGCGAGAGCTGGTTCGGACCGCGCGCCTGCTCGTCACGCGCGCGCACACCAAGGGGGCGCTCTTTCTGGTGAACGACCGCCTCGACGTGGCGCTCATCGCCGGCGCGGACGGCGTGCACTTGGGCCAGGACGATCTGCCGGTCGAAGAGGTCGCGGTCGTCCTCCGGGCGCTCGGGCGCGACCGCGAGAAGCTCATCGTCGGCCTGTCGACCCACGACCTGGACGAAGTCCGCACCGGCGTCGAGCAACGGGCGGACTACCTCGGCTTCGGTCCGATTTTCCCAACCGCGACCAAGGCCAGCGGGCGCGCTCCCCGTGGGCCCTCCCGGCTGGCGGAAGCGGTTCGGATGGCAGGAGCGGTGCCGGTCATCGCGATCGGCGGCATCGGCCTTGCGAACGTGGCGGCGGTGGCCGGCGCCGGAGCGAAGATGGCGGCGGTGATTTCGGACGTTTCCGGCGCCGCCGACCCGCTCGCGCGGGCCCAGGCCATCCAGGCGCGGTTCGAAAGCGCGGCCGCTTGCGCCCGCCCGCGGCCGGGCGGCTGAGTGCCCGGAAAGGAATTGACTCGAGCAAGTTCGTTCCCGCTGATCCCGAACGCGGTCGAGGGATGACGGAAACACCGGGGACCGCTCGACCTTCGACGAAGCTCATCCTGAGCTTGCCGAAGGGCTCAGGGTGAGCGGTCCCGGGCTCCACGGCTTGCCCAACCAGTTGTTCTCCTGCGGCCGCTGAGCTCGACGTTCACCGCCCGACCGCGTCCGGCGGCTGTCCATACGGCACCAGCGTGCGCACGTTCCCTTCCGGGGGTGGCGCGATGCGCAAGCTCGGCGCGCTCGTGGCGCTGATCGTCGGCTGCGCGGCACCGGTGCCGGTCGGCGTCTATCGGATGCCCATCCAGACCGGCCAGAAGAGCGTCACGCTCAAGACCTTTCTCGTCCGCCAGGAAGACGCCGACCTCGTGCTCTACGACGCGAGCGACGGCCGCGAGTTCGCCCACGGCGCCACCCGTTTCGACTGGAGCGGCAGCCCCCTGCCGTACCAGATGAGCTCCGGCGCCTACCCCTTCAGCTTCTACTTGCGCGACGGCGTCATCGAAGAGGCGGGCACCCCTCCCTTCGCGACGATTCCCGACCCGCCGCTCGCGCCGAAGGGCACCTCGGTCACACGGGTGACGCTGGTCAGCGGCAGCGATTCCGTGGTGCTCGACAGCGTGAACGGCTACCTGTTCGCCGACGCCGCGCACCGGCAGCCCGCGCTGTCCGAGACCGCCGGGCCGCTCGCCATCCTCGACTCCTTCAGCGGCGGCGGGCTCTTCCTCCCGGCGGATCCGACCCGGGCCTCGACCTGGCACGACGCGCTCTCGACCGCCGTGCCGCCGGACGCGACCAAACCCCTCGAGTGCGCTTCCCCTCTCGTCAGCAGCTACCGCGTGGTCGGCCTGGAAGCGGTCGACGTGCCCGCCGGACATTTCCAAGCGCTGCACCTGAACGAGGTGATCGACTCGTGCCTTCGCCTGTCGCCGACGGACGTGAAGGTCTATCTGGTCGACCGGTGGCTCGCGAGCGGCGTCGGGCCGGTCCAGCTCAGCTACCAGGCGAGCGACGGGAGGGTGCGTGAATACCGGCTGGTGCGTGCCGACGTTCGCCCCGGCTCGACCGCGCTCTGGCCGCTCGACGCCGGCGACTCGTGGACCTTCGAGGTGCGCGACCCGTCCGGCGCGGTCGTCGACCCGGGCGCGGTGGTGAAGGTCCAGTCGGCGCGGCAGGTCACGTTTCCGTAGGCGGGGTCCCCGCCAGTCCTCGCGGCGCTGGCGTGGACGTGGCTCCGATGTCCGATCGGACCGGTCGGTCGGATCAGTCGGATCGGTCTTTCGCCGCCGTCGAAACGCCGAGCCAGCCACACCCCAACGTGTGGCATCGTGCGCGACCGATGCCGCTCGTCGTCCACCCTCACCTGCACCGCCGCCGCACAGGGGTGACCGCGCACGTCGAGTCGGTGGTGCCGGCGCTCGCCCGTCTCGGCGACGCGCGGGTCCTGGAGAGCCGCCTGACCGGGAAGGTGCTTGCGAAGGCGCTCCCGCGCGTCGGCTGGCGTGAGGTCTGGAAGCGCTCCCGCCGATCGGGAGCGGTCTGGCACGCCCACCGGAACATCGAGCTTCTCGCCGGTCTCCTGCTGCGCGCCATCGGCGCCAGGCTCAAGCTCGTCTTCACCCGACACGCCTCGCACCGGCCGAGCCTCGTCACCCGTTTTCTCCTCCGCCGCGCCGACCGCGTCGTCTCTCTGACCCGGCCCATCGCCGACGCGGTCGGTCTGCCGTCAATGGTCGTCGCTCACGGCGTCGACCTGGAGCGCTTTCACCCACCGGCCGACCGCGACGCCGCCTGGCGGAGCCTCCTCGCCGGCGGCCGCTACGGCGTGGGCGTGATCGGCCGCGTCCGTCCCGCGAAAGGTCAGGGCGATTTCGCCCGAGCGTTCGAGTCCGTGGCGCCCCGCTTCCGGGACTGGCAGGCTGTTCTCGTCGGCGCGTGCCTCGCCGGCGATCGCGCCTGGGCGAACGCCCTCGCCACACCGCGTCTGGCGCTCATCGGCGAGCAGCCTGACGCGCTGCCTTGGTACCAAGGCCTGACGGTTCTGGTGCAGCCGAGCCATGCGGAAGGGCTCTCGCTAGCCTTCCTGGAGGGGCTCGCCGCCGGCTGCTGCGTGGTCGCGACGCGGGTGAGCGATTTCCCGTCCCTCATCGACCACGGCCGAACCGGGTTTCTCTTCGCCCCGGGCGACGTGGACGGCCTGGCGGAGATTCTCTCGCTGCTCCTCGCCGATCCCGCCCTGGCGCAGCGCATCGGCCAGGCGGCAGCGCAAGAGGCCCGCACGCGGTTCGGCGTCGAACGGGAAGCGGCAGCGCTATCGGCCATCTACCGGGAGCTCGCCGGCTGATGCGCATCCTTCACCTCCTCGCGAGCCCCTACTGGAGCGGTCCTGCCGAGCTCGTCGCCTTGCTGGCCGTGAGCCAACGCGCGCTCGGCCACGAGGTCACCGTCGCGATCGATCGACGGCGCACCGAGACCGCTGCCGAGGAGCTGGCGCTGCCGAAGCTGGAAGCGCTCGGCCTCGCCGACGGCGGGGGCCTCGAGCTGTCGGTGAAGTCGCGCCCCTGGCAGGTGCTCCAGGACTGCCAGCGGCTCGCTCGGCGCCAGCTCGACGTCGTCCACGCCCACTTCTCGCACGACCATTTCGTCGCGCGCTGGGGGAGGCCCAAGGGGGCGCGGCTCGTGCGCTCGATTCACGCGCCGCGGTCCTTGCGCTGGTCGGCCCCGTTCGCCCACGCCTGGACGGTGCCAGCGATGTCGATGGCGCGCGCCCTGCTCGGCCAGAAGGTGATGGCGCTGCCGGCGCTGGTCGATCCGTCGTTCGCGCCGCCGGTGGACCGGGCGGCCCTCCGCCGCGAGCTCGGCCTCGCCGGCACGCCGCTCGTCGGGATGATTTCCACCTTCCAGCCGTCGCGCCGGCACGCGCTGGGGGTAGCGTCGTTCGCCCGGCTGCGGGACCGCTTACCGCAAGCGCAACTGGTTCTCGCCGGCGATGGAGCCCTCCTTCCGGACGTTCGCGCGCAGGTCGCGTCGCTCGGCCTCGAGGGGCACGTGACGTTCGCGGGATACCAGAGCGGCGAATCGTTCGTCCGCCATCTGCAAGCGCTCGACCTCGTCTGGATTCTCGGGCTCGGCAACGACTTTTCCGCGCGGGCGGCCGCGCAGGCGCGCGCGTGCGGGGTGCGGGTGGTCGCGGTGGACGAAGGCGCTCTCCCTTCCTACGCGGACGCGCTGGTCGAGCTCACGGCCGACGCGATCGTCGACGCGACGCTGTCCGATGAACGCTGGCCGGCACCGCTACGGAGCAACGACGCCATCGCCCGCGACGTGATTGCGCTGTACGAAAGGGCTTGAGCCCAACTAAAGCGGTGCCGACCTCAGCGTCGATCGGACCGATCAGTCGGATCAGACCGATCGGTCTGATTCCGCAAGCCGATACCAGGAGAAAGACGAGCTACGCCCGCTTCAGGCGCCGTGAATCGCCCGGCCGTCGGCCGCGAGCGCCGCTTCCTTGATCGCCTCGGCCATCGTCGGATGCGCGTGGCTGGAGCGCGCCAGGTCCTCGGCCGAGGAGCCGAGCTCCATCGCCACCGCCAGCTCCGCGATCAAGTCCCCCGCGTGCCAGCCGATGACGTGGGCCCCCAGCAGCCGGTCGGTCTTCTGGTCCGCCAGGAGCTTGACGAACCCGTCGGGGTGCCCCAGCGCTTTCGCTCGGCCCAACGGCGCAAAGGGGAAGCTGCCCTTTCGATAAGCGACACCGCTCTCGTGAAGCTCCTCCTCCGTCTTCCCGACGCTGGCGATCTCCGGCGCGGTGTAGACGACGTTCGGTATCGCCTCGTAGGTCACGTGCGCCGCGAGGCCCGCCATCCGCTCCACCGCCGCGACGCCCTCCTCGCTCGCCTTGTGCGCCAGCATCGGGCCCGCGATGACATCGCCGATGGCGAAGATGCCCGGCACGTTCGTCTGGAAATGCTCGTCGACCGCCAGCCTCCCCTTGGCGTCGACCGCGAGCCCGAGCTCCTTCGCGCCCAAGCCCTCGGTGAACGCCCGCCGCCCCACCGCGACCAGGCACCGGTCCCCTTCCAGCGTCTTCGCCTCGCCGCTCTTCTCGGTAAACGTGACGACCGCGTGGTCGCCCGCCGCGATCGCGCTCGTCACCCGCGCGCCGAGCGTGAACTTCATCCCCTGCCGCTCGAAGAGGCGCTGCGCGGCCGTCGCCACCTCGCCGTCGATGCCCGGCAGGATGCGCTCCAGGGTTTCGAGCACCGTCACCTTCGCGCCCAGCCGCCGCCAGACACTCCCCAGCTCGAGCCCGATGACGCCCGCGCCGATCATCACCAGGTGCTTCGGCACTTCGGAGAACGAGAGCGCTTCCGTACTGGTCACGACCCGGGTGCCGCCCAGCTCGACGCCGGGGAGCGAGACCGGTACCGAGCCCGACGCGATGAGGATGCGTTTCGTCGCCACCGAACGATCGCCGACCATCACCTCGCCCGGCTGGGACAGGCGCGCGAGGCCCTGAATCACCTCGATGCCGTTCTTCTTCATCAGGAAGGCGACGCCGCCGGTGAGCTGGCGCACCACGTCGTCCTTGCGCTTGAGGATCTTGGCGAGGTCGAATTGCACCTCGCCCACGCGGATGCCGTGGCGGCCGAGGTCCTTCTGCGTCTGTTCGAGGAGGTGGGTGGTCTCCAGCAGCGCTTTCGAGGGGATGCAGCCGACGTTCAAGCAGGTGCCGCCGAGCGTCGCGTCCTTCTCGACGATGGCGGTCTTCATCCCGAGCTGCGCGGCCCGGATGGCGGCGACGTAGCCGCCCGGCCCCGAGCCGATGACGACGAGGTCGAACGTGTCAGAAGCCATGTCGCACCCTCGCGGGCTCTCCGTGCCGGGCTGGCCGTAGGATGGGTGAAGCGCAAGCGAAACCCCATCGCCGCCGCGGTCCGCTCGATGGGCTCCGCTGTCGCTCCGCCCATCCTACAGCTCGAACAACAGCCGCTCCGGCTTCTCGATGCACTCCTTGACTCGCACGAGGAAGCCGACCGCCTCGCGCCCGTCGACCAGCCGGTGGTCATAGCTCAGGGCGAGGTACATCATCGGCCGCACCACCACCTGGCCGTCCACCACCATCGCGCGCTTCTCGATCTTGTGCATCCCGAGGATGCCCGACTGGGGCGGGTTGAGAATCGGCGTCGAGAGCATCGACCCGTAGATGCCACCGTTGGAGATGGTGAAGGTGCCGCCCTGCAGCTCCTCCAGCTTGAGCCGGTTCTCCCGCGCGCGCGCGCCGTAGTCCGCGATCAACCGCTCCAGCTCCGCGAACGACCGCCTCTCGGCGTCGCGGATGACGGGCACCACGAGACCCCTGCCGCCCCCCACGGCGACCCCGATGTCGCAATAGCGCTTGTAGACGACGTCGGTCCCGCGGATTTCCGCGTTCACGGTGGGGAACTCCCGGAGCGCGTCCACACACGCTTTCACGAAGAAGCTCATGAACCCCAGCTTGATCCCGTGTTTGCGCACGAATGCGTCCTGGTGCTCCTGCCGCAGCTCGATGACGCGGCTCATGTCCGCTTCGTTGAACGTCGTCAGAATCGCCGCGTTCGACTGCGCTTCCAGGAGCCGCTCGCCGATGCGCCGGCGGATGGGCGTCATCGGCACCACCTCTTCCGCGCGTTCGGCCGCGGGCGCAATCGGCGCGACGGGCGACGGCACCGCCTTGCCTTCCGCCACCGGTGCGCTGGGCGCAGGCGACGCGAGCACGTCGCCCTTGAGGATGCGCCCTCCGGGTCCGGTGCCGGTCACCGCGTGCAGATCGAGCCCCCGCTCCTCCGCGATTCGCCGAACCGCCGGTGTGAGGGGCGGCTCCGGTCTCGGCCCTCGCTTCCCCTCAGGCTGAGCGGGCGAGGTCGCGGCTGGCACGGAGGCATTCACGCCCACCGGCTCCGCTCGGTGTTCCCGATTCGGCTCCTGCGTAGCGGATGCGCTCACGCCCTCCTCGACGACCGCGAGCACGTCGCCGATTCTCACCTCGGAGCCCGCCTCGAACCTCGCTTGGGCGAGCCTTCCCGCCGCCGGCGAGGGCACATCCACCGTCGCCTTGTCGGTTTCCACCGAGACGATCGGCTCGTCCTTGCCGACCGGGTCGCCGAGGTTCTTCAGCCAGGCCGCGATGACGCCGCTCGACACCGACTCGCCCACCTGAGGCATCACGACGTTGACGCTCATGCCCGTTCCCCAGAAGCGCGGACCGTTCGGCCCCCGCTTCGAATCGGTGTCAGGCCGACACCACCGGATACGCCCGCCCATCTCCCACCGGGCGCGTCCGGTCCCCTTCGGCGAAAGCCTCGTCGAGGAGCCGTTCCTGCTCCAGCTCGTGCGCTTTCGGATGCCCAGTGGCAGGGCTCGCGCTCTGCTGCCGGGAGACGCAGGAGAGCGGCAGCGGACTCACCCCTCGTCGCGCGTGCTCGTGCGCCTCGAGGAAGAACCAGGCGCCCATGTTCCACGGTTCTTCCTGCACCCAGACCAGCTTCTCCACCCGCGGGTAGCGGCTGAGCTCCTCGGACAGCTCGGCCTGCGGATACGGATAGAGCTGTTCCAGCCGGACGATGGCGGTGTCGTCCGCCCGCCGCTCGGCGCGTCGCTGCAGGAGGGCGTAGTAGACCTTTCCCGAGCAGAGCAGCACCCGCCGCACCTTCTGCGGATCCGCCCCGCGGTCGCCGAGAACCCGCTGGAAAGTGCCCCCGAGGTCGTCGTAGCTCGAGACCGCTCTCGGGTGGCGCAGGAGGCTCTTCGGCGTCATCACGACGAGCGGCTTGCGCCACGGCCGCACCACCTGCCGTCGGAGCGCGTGGAAGTACTGCGCCGGCGTGGTCAGGTTCACGACCTGCCAGTTGTCCTCGGCCGAGAGGTTCAGGAACCGCTCGAACCGCGCGCTCGAGTGCTCCGGTCCCTGGCCCTCGAAGCCGTGCGGCAGAAGGAGGGCGAGACCGCTCAAGCGGGCCCACTTGTCCTCGGCCGAGGAGAGGAACTGGTCGATGATCACCTGCGCGCCGTTGGCGAAGTCGCCGAACTGCGCCTCCCAGGCGACGAGCGCGCTCGGCGCGTCGAGCGAGTAGCCGTAGTCGAAGCCGAGCACGCCGAACTCGGAGAGCGGGCTGTTGAAGACCTCGAACGGCGCCTGGTTCGGCGACGCGTGCGCCAGCGGGACATAGCGGCGGCCGTCGCGGTGGTCGACGAGGACCGCGTGCCGCTGGGTGAAGGTGCCGCGCGCCGAGTCCTGGCCGGAGAGGCGAACCCGGTGGCCGGCGGCGACGAGCGACGCGAAGGCGAGCGCTTCCGCAAAAGCCCAGTCGAAGGGCTTCTGCCCGGCGGCCATCGCGACCCGCTCCTCGAGGACCCCCCGGACGAGCTTCGGCAGCGGCTCGAAGCCGTCGGGCCAGGCGGCGATGCGACGGGCGAGCGGCTCCAGTTCGTCGCGCGGCAGGCCGGTCGGCACTCGCGGCACGCGGTCATCGCGCCCGCCGTGATACGGCTTCCACGCCGCGCTGGGGACCGACTCGATCCGCGTCGTGCCGCGCCTGGTCTCGTCGAGCCGCGCCTCCAGCTTCGCCTTGCGCTCGTCGATGAGCTTCTGCTCATCGGCAGCGGTGATGAGCCCCTTCGTGACCAGGCGGGACGCGTAGACGGCGCGCACGGTCCGATGCTGGTCGATCTTCCGGTAGAGGAGCGGCTGGGTGAACCGCGGCTCGTCTCCTTCGTTGTGGCCGTACTTGCGAAAGCACACGAGGTCGACGAGCACGTCGCGCTGGAACCGGTGCCGGACCTCGACCGCCATCTGCGCGGCCTGCAGGACCGCTTCCGGATCCTCTCCGTTGACGTGGAAAACCGGGAGGTCGAAAGAGGCGGCGATGGCGCTCGGGTAGCGCGAGGAGCGGGTTTCCGCCGGCTCCGCGGTGAAGCCGAGCTGGTTGTCGACGATGAGGTGGATGGTCCCGCCGGTGTCGTAGCCCGCGATGCGCGAGAAGTTCAGGCACTCGCCGACCACGCCCTGCCCCGCGAAGGAGGCGTCGCCGTGGACCACGAGCGCCAGCGTCCGCCGGCGCTCCACGTCACCCCTGCCGTCCTGCCTGGCGCGCACCCGCCCTTCGAGCACCGGGTAGATGGCCTCCAAGTGGCTCGGGTTGAAGGCGAGCGACAGGTGCAGCGGGCGCCCGCCGCGGGTCTTTAGGTCGGCCGAGAAGCCGAGGTGGTACTTCACGTCGCCCGAGCCGACGAGCAGCCGCCCGTCCTCGTCGAGCTTCAGGAACTCGCGGAAGATGGCCGTCAAGGGCTTGCCCAGGACGTTCGCGAGCACGTTCAAACGCCCGCGGTGCGCCATCCCGAGCACGACGTCGTCCACCCCGCGCTCCGCCGATTCGTCCAGCACCCGGTCGATCGCCACGATCAGCGCTTCCGCTCCCTCCAAGCTGAAGCGCTTCTCGGTCAGGAACTTGGTCTGCAAGAAGCGCTCGAACACCTCCGCGTCGGTCAGCCGCGCGAGGACCCGGCGCCGCTCGTCGGCGGTGAGCGAAGGACGGCTGCGACTCGACTCCACCCGCTCGACGAGCCAGCGGCGCAGCGCTTGGTCTTCGAGGTGCGAAAGCTCGACGCCGATGGAGCCGGCATAGGTCTCCTCGAGGCGGCCGATCACCTCGCGCGGGGTGGCGAGCTCCAACCCGAAGAGGCCGCCGACCGCGGTCGAGACGTCGAGCTCGGCCTCGGCGAGCCCCACCGACCTCGGGTCGAGCTCGGGCACCACGGGAGCGCTGTCGCTCAGCGGATCGAGCCGCGCGGCCCGGTGACCCCAGGAGCGGTACGCCTCGACGAGACGGGTGAGCTTGAGCGCGCGGGCCTCCTCGGGCCCGACGCCGACCGGCGGCAGCCTCGACGGTCGTGCGGCCGCGGAAGCCGGAGCCAGCTCCAGATGCGCGAAGTAGGCTGCCCAGTCGGCCGGAACCGAGCCCGGATCGGCCCGCCAGGCGGCGTAGAGGCCATCCAGGAAAGGCGCGCTTTCGCTCGGCAGCTCGGACCCGTGGCTCATCGGCGCAAACGATCTACCGCGACCGCGTGGCGGGCGATTGGGCGCTTGTCCGCCGGTGGAAAGCGGGCCCGCCGCCGACACGGCGCTCGCTCGAAGCTAACGGAGAACCGAAGAGGCCGCCCCGAAAGACGAGGCGGCCTCTTCACGTTGGTGGAGCTGATCGGGATCGAACCGACGGCCTCTAGAGTGCGATTCTAGCGCTCTCCCAGCTGAGCTACAGCCCCTTCGAGAACGGGCACCGAAAGCGCGATGTAGCTCGCCGGCGCGTCCTGTGTCAAGGCGAAAAAGACGCGCCCGCCCCCGACGGCGGCCACCGGCTCTGTCGGGCACGCGACGGGCGGCGCCGCCCTCGCCGCGCTGCCCATCCGCCGCACCTTTGCTCTTGGGGAGGTCGAGGCACGCATGGGCCCAGCGCGACCGGCCGGGCGCCCGCGGGGCCTGTTCGAGCCGAGCCAGCTCTCGCCGCGGACGGTCCTGGTCGCCGGGCTCACCGCCCTGGCCCTCGCCGCCGCTGTCGATATCCTCTGGCGCTCTCCCTTTGCGGTAGCGGTGACGCTCATCGCGGCGCTCCTCGCGAGCGCTCTCGACCACCTCGTGCGGTGGCTTCCGGAGCGGATTCCCCGCCCGCTCGCCATCGTCCTCGTGATGCTGGCCGCGGTCGGGCTCGTCGCCGGCGTCGCCTTCGTCCTCGTGCCACCGACCTTCGCCCAGGCGCAGGCATTCGTCGCCCGGGCGCCGGACATCCTCCGCCGCTTTCGCGAGAGCGCGACCTTCCAGAACCTCGACCGCCGCCTCCACCTGGGCGAGGAGCTGTCGCGCCTGGGCGTGCCGGAGCTGCTGAGCGAGCTCGCCTCCCACCTCGTCACCGCCCTGCGCGACGTGCTCACCCTCGCCCTCGCCGCCGTCACCGTCTTCTTCCTGGTCCTCTTCATGTTGTTCTATGGCGAGGATGTGGTGCGCGCCTGGCTCTCCGAGACCTCTCCCGAGCGGCGTTCGCGCTACGAGCACATCGCCCGGCGCACCTACCATTCGCTCGGCGGCTACATCGCGGGGCTCTTCGCGATGGTGGGGTTGAACGTGGGCTTCACCGCCGTCTTCCTCGCCATCATCGGGATTCCCTACAACCTGGCGCTTGGGCTCCTCAGCGGGCTCTTCTGCCTGATTCCGGCGGTGGGGGCTATCAGTGCGGGAGCGCTCCTGACCCTCGTCGCGCTGGCCGCCCAGGGGCCGTGGAAGGCGGTGGCGACCCTCGTCTACTACGTCGTCTACCAGCAGGTGGAGAACCACGTCTTTGCGCCCTTCATCTACCAGCGCACGGTGAAGCTCAACCCCCTCGTCACCCTGGTCGGCGTGCTCTTCCTCACCGAGACCTGGGGGCTCGCGGGCGCGCTCGTCGCCGTTCCGGTGGTCGCCGCCCTTCAGGTGGTGCTGACCGACGTCCTCGAGCTGAGGCGGCATCGCCTCGGTCTGCCCGAGTCGCCGAGCTCACCGGGACCGGTACGGAGATCCTGAACCGCCGCCGACTAGCGGGCCGTTCGCGGTCGGCACCGGGCAGACGAAACATCTGTTCAGCCCAACCCCTGGGGGACCCCCTCGTGCCAACCCCCACCGAGCCGAAAACGTGGGCGCGCGCTTGACCTCCTGATCCTCTCGGTGGATGATTTCGCCATCGAGCGGCAAGGGGTGGAAATTTCGGGAAAGGGAGAGCGGCAGGGCTATCGCTGGGCGGGCGACGATGTTCCGAGGCACGTTTCAACACTCGATCGATCCGAAGGGCCGGACGAGCCTGCCGGCGAAGTTTCGCGAGCGCCTCCAGGCGCAGGGCGCGGACCTCCTGGTCCTGACCCAGGGACCGGACCGCGCTCTCTGGGGATACGCGCCGGCGGCGTGGGACGAGCTGATGAAGCGGTTGCAAGGCAAGAGCCCCTTCGACCCGACGACCCGCGCGTTCAAGGCCGCGTTCGTCTCTCCGGCCCAGGACGTCCCGTTCGACAAGCTGGGCCGGGTGCTGGTGCCGTCGATGCTGCGCCAGCACGCGGAGCTTCTTCAAGAGGTCGTCTGGGCGGGGTCGGTCGACCACCTCGAGCTGTGGAGCCTGGAGCGGTGGACCGCCCAGGCCGAGAAGGCGAAAGCGGTTCTGGAGAGCGACCCGTTCGCCGCGGGCGCGCTCTAGCGAGGACTCGACGATGAGCACTCCCCTGGTCAGCGGCAGCGCCGTCCCCAAGCCCAGCGACATCGCGGTCGTCCGCCTCGAAGGGGCGCTCGGCCGCCCGGGCATCGAGGCCGCCGACTATCTGCTGCGCGAGGCCGCGCGCGAGAAGAACAAGGCCCTGCTCGACCTGACCTTCGCCGACGAAATCGACCACCGAGCGGTTGCGCTCCTGGTCGCCAGGGCGCGGGTGATGAGGGCGCAGCGCCAGCAGCTCGCGGTGGTCGCGCCGCCGCCGGTGCGCCAGGTCCTCAAGGCGGCGGGCGGCGAGCTCAAGGTCTTCTCCACCCTCGCCGAGGCCACCGCCTTCCTCCTGGAGGAGCTGGCGGTCGCCACCACCGGTCGCTTGCGCCCCCACCCCACGCCCTGAGAAGCGAAGGGCCGGGAGTCTGGATTTTCAGAGGACGCTATTCAAGGGAGGCTCCTGAAGGGATTTCGCTCTCATGGCCGCGCGGGAACACAGGACGGTGCTCCGGGAGGAGGCGGCGGCGCTGCTCGCGCCCGCGCCCGGCCGGCGGGTGCTCGACGGGACGGTGGGCGGCGGCGGTCACGCCGAGACGCTGCTCGAACGCGGGGCGGAGGTGATCGGCTTGGACCGGGACGAGGCGGCGCTCGCGGCGGCGCGGGCGCGGCTTTCCCGGTTCGGCGAGAAGTTCACGGCGGTGCACGCGAACTTCCGTGACGCGCGCCGGACCCTCGACGCGCTGGGCGAAGGCGCGATGGACGGGGCGCTGGTCGACCTCGGGGTCTCGAGCTTCCAGCTCGACGACGAGGCGCGCGGTTTTTCCTTTTCGCGGCCGGGCCCCCTGGACATGCGGATGGACAGGTCGGCGGGCGAGCCGCTTTCGGCCTGGCTCGACCGGGTGGAGGAGACCGAGCTGGAGCGGGTCTTGCGCGTCTTCGGCGAGGAGCGGTTCGCGCGGCCGATCGCCCGGGCGATCGTGCGGGCGCGTCAGGCGGGAGCGCTGCCGGATACCGCGGCGCTGGCGAAGGTGGTGACGGAGGCGATTCCAGCCGCCCATCGGGGCGGGCCGATTCATCCGGCGACGCGCACGTTCCAGGCGCTGCGGATCGCGGTCAACGACGAGCTCGGCGCCCTCGAAGGGTGGCTCGCCGACCTGCCGGACCTCGTCAGGCCGGGGGGGCGCGCCGCCGCGATCGCCTTCCACAGTTTGGAGGACCGGCCGGTCAAGCGGCGGTTCGCCGAGCTGACGAAGGGCTGCATCTGTCCTAGAGCGCTGCCGGTCTGCGGCTGCGGAAAGACCGCCGGGTGGCGGCTGTTGACCCGCAAGGCTTGGGTTCCCTCCGTCGCGGAAGTGGCGCGAAACCCGCGCGCGCGCAGCGCCAGGCTGCGTTGCATCGAACGGCTCTAGAGCCGCTTTCTTGGAGCGTGAAGCGATGGCGAACAAGCCCCGCCCACCGATCGGTCGTCGCGGACCCGGCCACGGGCGCAAGACGTTCTGGCTCTTGGTCGTGATCGCGGCGGGCGTCTGCCTCGGCGGCCTCTTCCTGACCTGGACCCGCATCGCGGTGGTGAACCGCAGCTACGCTTTGAACGCCGCCCGCGCCGAGAACGCGCGGCTGCACCACGAGCTCGCCGGGCTCAAGATCGAGGTCGCGACCCTCCAGTCGACCGCCAGCATCGCCCGCGCGGCCTCGCACGCCTTGAACATGGTCCGGCCGAGCCCCGACCAGGTCGTCGTCCTGGAGCCCAGCCGTCCGGGGGCGCCGATTCAGGAGCCCGTGACCGCTTCCACCTGGCAGCAGCCGGCAGGAAACGATGGGCTGGGCGGCGCGACCAAGCCTACGGCGCCGGTCCCGTTGGCCGTCAACGGCCTCTAAGGGCGGGGGTGGGACGTGCCGGGCCGCGACGCGCCGACGACGAGAGGCATTCGCGCCCGGCTGACCCTGTGCGCGGCCGTGTTCTTCCTCCTCTTCGCGGCGGTGATGGGCCGCGCGGTCCAGCTCGAGGTGCTGGAGGCCGGCCGCCTGGGGTCGATGGCGCGCGACCAGGACTGGCGCACCCTCGACCTGACCCCCCGCCGGGGGCCGATTCTCGACGCGCGGGGGTTGCCGCTGGCGTTGAGCATCGAAACCGAGTCGATCTTCCTCGACCCGAACAGCGCCCGCGCGCCGCGCAAGGACGCCCAGGACGCCCGCCCGCTGAGCGCCCGCGACGTCAGGCGCCTGGCGAGAGCGCTTCACCTCTCCGTCGGGGAGATCAAGCGCAAGCTCGCCCTGGACCGGTCGTTCGTCTGGCTGGAGCGCCGGCTCCCCACGGCCGAAGCGGAGGCAGCGCTAGCGCTGCACCTGAAAGGCGTCGGTTCCATCAAGGAGTACCGCCGCTACTATCCTCAGAAGCAGCTCGCGGCGCACGTGCTGGGCATGGTGGGCATCGACGGAAGCGGGCTCGCGGGGGTGGAGCTCGCGGAAGACACGCTGCTCAAGGGCGCTCCCGAACAGGTGCACGGCATCCGGGATGTCCACGGGCGGCTGCTCTTCGAGGAGCCGGGGCTGCCGGCGGGCGCGCTCGCGGGCGCGACGGTGCGGCTGACCATCGACGCGACGCTCCAGCACGTGGCCGAGACAGCGCTCGCGCAGGAGGTGCACGATGCGCGCGCCAAAGCGGGAATGGCGGTCGCGATGGACCCGCGGACGGGGGCGGTGCTGGCGCTCGCGAACGTCCCGACCTTCAATCCGAATGCGCCCGACGGCCCCCTCGCCCACCTGCGCGACCGAGCGGTGACCGACCAGTTCGAGCCCGGCAGCGTGATGAAGTGCTTCTTGATGGCCGGCGCGCTCACCGACCACGAGATCACGCCCTCGACGCTCGTCGACGTGAAAGGCGGCGTCCTCCAGCTCGGCCGCCACCGGATTCACGACGCCGAGAAGCCCAAAGCGGACGAGATCACGGCCACCCAGGTGCTCGCCACCAGCTCCAATGTCGGCGCTTCGCGCATCGGGCTCGGCCTCGGTCCGGCGCGGCTCATCGGCTGGTACCGCGCGTTCGGCTTCGGCGAGAAGACCGGCGTCGACCTCCCGGGCGAGGTGGCGGGGGTGCTGCAGAACCCGGCGCGGATGGGCGACGTCGCGACCGCCACCTCGTGCTTCGGCCAGGGGATGACCGCCACCCCGATCGAGCTGGCGACCGCTCTGTCCGCGCTCGCGAACTCGGGCACGCTCATGCGACCGTTCGTCGTGGCGAGGGTGACGCGGGCGGACGGCGAGGTGCTCTTCGACCGTAAACCGGAGGAAGTGCGGCAGGTCGTTTCGCCCGAGGTCGCCCGCACGGTCGTCTCGATGATGGAAGCGGTGGTTCGCCGGGGCGGCACCGGCCAGCGCGCGGCGATGCCCGGGTTCGTCGTGGCGGGCAAGACCGGTACCGCCCAGAAGGCGGACCCGCTGACCCACCGCTACGGCGACCAGCGCTTCGCCTCGTTCATGGGCCTGGTGCCGGCGGATTCGCCGCGAGTGGTGGTGTACGTCGGCATCGACGAGCCGCAGACGTCTCATTACGGCGGCACGGTGGCCGCGCCCGTCTTCCGCGAGATCGCCACGGCGGCGCTCCAGGAGCTCGGCGTCGCTCCTACCCAGAGCCCGAACCCGCTCGCGGTGGCGGTGGCGCAGCAGGATGCGGCGAAGGAAGACGCGCAGACGGTGGAGGGGGCGGCGCTCGACCAGGATGCCGTGGACTCGACGCCGGCGCCGAAGGTAGGCGAGGGCGCTCTCGTGGTGCCGGACCTCACGGGGTTGTCGGCCCGGGCGGCGCTTCGAGCGCTGGCGTCGCGCTCACTGGAAGCGCACCTGTCGGGCACCGGCGCCGTCGAGAAGCAATATCCCGCCGCGGGGCGCCGGGTGGCGCCGGGAACGCGGGTCGACGTGGTGCTGGGGAGCGGCTGATGCGGCTCTTGGAGGTGATCGCCAACGCGGGGAGGCTGGCGCGGGGCTCGCCGGACACGCCCATCGCGCGGGTGACCTACGACTCCCGGCGGGTCGGGCCAGGCGACCTCTTCTGCGCGCTGCCGGGGCTGAGGGAGGACGGCGCGCGGTTCGTGCCCGACGCGGTGGCCAGAGGCGCTGCCGCAGTGCTCGCCGAGCGGGAGCTGCCGGGCGACTTCCCGCTGGTGGTCGCCTCCGACGCGCGGCGGGCGATGGCCCTGACGGCCGCGCAGATTTTCCGGCTGCCGGCCTCGAAGCTCGTGATGCTGGGGGTGACCGGGACCAACGGGAAGACCACCACCGCCTACCTCGCCGAGGCGATGGCGCGCGCGGCCGGACGGCGGACGGGGCTCATCGGGACCGTGGAGACGCAGGTGAACGGGGTCTCGCGGCCGGCGGCGTACACGACGCCCGAGTCGGTCGACCTCCAGGCGCTCCTCGCCGAGATGGTGGAGAGCGGCTGCGAAATCGTCCCCATGGAGGCCTCCAGCCATGCGCTAGCGCAGTCGAGGGTCGTGGGCATCCGCTACCGGGCGGCGGCGTTCACCCAGCTCACCCGCGACCACCTCGATTTCCATGGGACGATGGAGGCCTATTTCGACGCGAAGGCGCGGCTCTTCCACGAGCACCTGGCGGACGAAGGCACCGCGATCATCGGCCGCGACGACGAGTGGAGCGACCGGCTGGCGCAAAGCCTTCGCGAGACCAACCGGACCGTCTGGCGCTTCGCCATCGACGCGCCGTCGGACTTGCGGGCGACGAACGTCCAGCTCTCGCTTTCCGGTTTTTCGGCGACCTTCGAGACGCCGGCGGGCACCCGCGAGGTGACGAGCCCGCTCGTCGGCGCGCACAACGTGAAGAACGCGCTGGCGGCGACCGGGCTCGCGCTCGCGGCGGGCCTCCCCCTCGGGGCGGTGGTCGAAGCGCTCTCGCGAAGCCGCGGCGCTCCCGGTCGGCTGGAGCCGGTGGACGATCCGCACGGCCGGCACGTCTTCGTCGACTACGCGCACACCGACGACGCGCTGGCGCGGGTGCTGGACGCCCTGGAAGCGCTCAAGCCGGCGAGCTCGAGGATCGTCTGCGTCTTCGGCTGCGGCGGCGACCGCGACCAAGGCAAGCGGCCGTTGATGGGCCAGGCGGTGGCCGAGCGGGCGCACGCGGCGGTGGTGACGAACGACAACCCGCGCACCGAGGACCCGGCAGCGATCGTGTCGCAAATCGTGCCGGGAATCGAGGGGCAGGGCGTCGTCGGGCGGTCGGTCGAGGACCTCGCGAGCGGCGAGCGGGGCTACGTGGTGATTCCCGACCGGGCGGCGGCGATAGCGGCAGCGGTCCGGATCGCCAGGAGCGCAGACGTGGTGCTCATTGCCGGGAAGGGGCACGAGGACTACCAGATCGTCGGCAGCGAGAAACGCCACTTCGACGACCGGGAAGCGGCACGGCAAGCGCTTGGGACGAGCGCATGACGAGTGCGTGGGATCTCCGGGTGACGTTGGACGAGGTGATCCGGGCGACCGGCGCCGAGGTGCTGCGCCCGGGGCCGGCGACGTCGGTCCTCTCCGGAATCACCACCGACTCGCGCCGCATTCCTCCGCAGGGGCTCTTCGTCGGCGTCCCGGGCGAGCGGTTCGACGGTTCGGACTTCGGGTCCGCCGCGCTTGCCGGCGGCGCTGCCGCTGTGCTCGTCAGCCGGGAGAAGGCCCGGTCCGCGCTCGATTACCCGGCGGGAGCGGTGCTGGCCTCCGACTCGCCGCTCAGGGCGCTGGCACGGCTTGCGCGCTGGCACCGGCGGCGGATGCCCGCCCGCGTCGCCGCCATCACCGGGTCCAACGGGAAGACCACCTCGAAGGAGATGCTGGCGGCCTGCCTGCGCGAAGAAGGCCCGACCCTGGCGACCGAAGGGAACCTGAACAACGAGGTCGGCGCGCCGCTGACGGTCCTGGCGCTGCGCGAGGAGCACCGGTTCGCGGTCGTCGAGCTGGGGATGAGCCACGAGGGCGAAATCGGCCGGCTGACCGCGATGGTCGAGCCGGAGGTGGGCCTCGTCACCGGGGCCGCCCAAGTGCACACCGAGGGGCTGGGCGGCCTCGAGGGCGTGGCGCGGGCGAAAGCGGAGCTGTACCACGGGCTCGGGCTCGATGCGGTGGCGGTGGCGAACGCGGACGACCCGCTGATGCGCGAGCGCGCGAAGTGGGCCGGCCGGCGCGCGCTCTGGTTCGGAAGAGATGAGCGCGCCGACGTCCGGTGGACCGACACCCTCTCTCATGACGCGCGGGGCCTACGGATTCGGGTGCGCGCCTCCGGCGCCGACCGGGAGCTCACCCTGCCGGTGGTCGGCTTGCACAACGCGATGAACGCCTGCGCCGCCTACGCCTGCGCGCGCTCTCTCGGCGTCCCGGACGAGGCGATCGTCCAGGGGCTGTCGCAGGCGCGTCCGCCCGGCCGCCGGCTGCGGCTGTCGCCGATCCCCGGCAGCGGTGCCACTCTCCTCGACGACTGCTACAACGCGAACCCGGCCTCGATGCTGGCGGCGCTGGCGACGCTGGCGGATCTGGCGCCCGAGGGGCACCGGATCGCGGTCCTGGGCGACATGCGCGAGTTGGGAACGCAGGAGGCGGAATCGCACCGGGCAGTCGGACGCGCGGCAGCCAAGGCACGTGTCAAGCTGCTCGTCGCCTTCGGGCCGGCGTCGAAGGGCCTCGCCCAGGCCGCGAAAGAAGAGGGGCTGAGCGCGGATCGCATCCTGCATACCGAAGACCCGGAGGAGGCGGCCGCGCGGGTGCGGGCGTCGCTTTCGCCCGAGGACCTGGTGCTGGTCAAGGCGAGCCGCGGCACCCGGCTCGAGCGCGTGAGCGACCGGCTCGTGCCGCCCGCTTGAGGAGAAGCGCTGACGAGATGCTGTACCTGCTTCTATATCCTTTGCACGAGACTTTCCGGCACCTGCGCTTCCTGCGGGTGCTCCAGTACCCGTCGTTTCGCATCACCATGGCCTTTGCGACAGCGCTCCTGCTCGGCTTGGTGATGGGACCCAGGCTGATCCGGCACCTGCGCCTCGCGCAGAAGGGCGTCGCCAACACCCGCGCCTACTCGCCGGACGAGGAGAACGAACGGAAGAAGGCGACCCCGACCGCCGGCGGGATGCTGGTCGTCTTCGCCCTCGCCCTCTCGACCCTGCTCTTCGCCGACATGCGGGTGAAGTACGTGTGGGCGGCGCTGGTCGTCACCGTCGGGTTCGGCTTCACCGGCTGGCTCGACGACAAGCTGAAGATCTCCAAGCGCAACTCGCAGGGGCTCAAGGGCCGCCACAAGCTCTTCTTGCAGACCTTGTTCTTCCTGGTCGCGCTCTACGCCTTCTTCTTCGACCCCACCCGCGCCTCGCACGCCTGGCTGTCGCTCGACACGAACCTCACCCTGCCCTTCGTTCCGACGCGCGTGTTCCAGGTCGACGTCGCCTGGCTCTACCTGCCCTTCGCCTACGTCATCGTCGTCGGCACCTCGAACGCGGTGAACCTGACCGACGGCTTGGACGGGCTCGCGGCGGGTCCGGCGGCCGTCAGCGCCGGGCTCTTCACCTTCCTCGCCTACGTCGCCGGCGTCACCATCAACGGCTTCAACATCGCCCGGTACCTGAACATCCCGCCGGTGCCGGGGGCGGAAGAGCTCGCCGTCTTCGGGGCCGCGGTCGCCGGCGCGGTGGTCGCCTTCCTCTGGTTCAACGCCTACCCCGCCGACGTTTTCATGGGCGACGTCGGCGCGCTGGCCCTCGGCGGCGCTCTCGGAATCCTCGCGGTCTTCACCAAGAACGAGGTGGTCAGCGCCATCGTCAACGGGGTCTTCCTCGCGGAAATCGCGAGCGTGATGCTCCAGGTGCCGTTCTTCAAGGTGACGAAGGCGATGAGCGGCAACGGCCAGGGGAAGCGTTTGTTCTTGATGACGCCGATTCACCACCATTTCCAGAAGCTGCCCCGACCGTGGCCCGAATCCAAGATCGTCGTGCGCTTCTGGATCCTCGCGGTGATGCTCGCGATCGTGGGCGTCGCGTCGCTCAAGCTGAGGTAGCCGATGACCGGGCTGCGCGGGAAGAAGGTGCTGGTCGTGGGGCTGGGCAAGAGCGGTGTCGCCGCCGCGAAGCTCTGCGTCCGAGAGGGAGCGCTGGTGACTGGCACCGAGCGGCGGCCCGAGGCCGAGCTGGGTGGGAGCGCTGCCGAGCTACGTTCGCTCGGCGTCCGGCTCGAGCTCGGCGGCCACCGGACCGAGAGCTTCACCGCCGCCGACCTCATCGTGAAGAGCCCCGGCGTGCCGCCGAGCCTCAAGGAGCTGGTCGCGGCGCGGATGGAAGGGGTCCAGACCGTCGGCGAGGTCGAGCTGTGCGTGCCGTGGCTCGTCCGGCCGGTCGTCGGGATCACCGGCACCAACGGCAAGAGCACCACCACCGCCCTCTGCGGACACCTCCTGAAGGCCGCCGGCGTCCGCGCGTTCGTCGGCGGGAACCTCGGCACCCCTGTCGCCGAGCAGGTGCTCACCGGCGGAGCGGTAGCGGCGACGGTCCTCGAGCTGAGCTCCTACCAGGTCGACGACCTCGACACCTTCCGCTGCGAGGTCGCGGCGGTGCTGAACGTGACTCCAGACCACCTTTCCCGCTACGGGTCGATGGAGAACTACGCCGCCTCCAAGGCGCGGCTCCTCGAGCTGGTGACCGACGGCGGGGTCGGGATCGTCAACGGGCTCGACCCGTTCACCCGCCCGATGCGCGTTCGCGGTGGCCGCACCGCCCGCTTCGGGCACGGACCGCGGGAGGACCTCCAGCTCTTCGACGAGGACGGAGTCATCGTCCGGCGCCGGCCGGACGCGAGCGAGGAGCGGTACACGGTGGGCTCGAAAGCGCTCCGGGGGAGCCACAACCTGGAGAACGCGATGGCGGCCATCGAAGCCGCGCGCTCACTCGGAGCGCCGCCGCAGGCCGTCCAGGCGGGGCTCGAGAGCTTTCCCGGCCTGCCGCACCGGCTGGAGCTGGTGCGCCTCCTCGACGGGGTGGAGTGGGTGAACGACTCGAAGGGCACCAACGTCGACGCGGTGGAGAAGTCGCTCGCCGCCTTTCCGGGAACCATCCACTTGATCATGGGCGGACGCGGGAAGGGGTCGCCCTACGCGCCCTTGCGTCCGCTCATCTCCCGGGTCGCCCGCCTCTACTTGATTGGCGAGGACGCGCCGCAGATCGAGCGCGAGCTGGGCGACCTGGCCCCGGTCGAGCGCGCCGGCGACCTGGCGACGGCGGTGCTCCTCGCCCGCGGCTTCTCCCGGCCAGGAGAAACGGTCCTGCTCTCCCCGGCCTGCGCGAGCTTCGACCAGTTCGCCGATTTCGAAGCGCGGGGCGAAGCCTTCCGGCGCCTGGTGAGCGACCTGGCGGAGGGCGCATGACCGCCGCTTCCCCGTCAGACGCCCACCGGCAGCGCTCCCTCGAAACGGCTGCGCTGGAGGTCTCGAGAGGACGATGAGCGCCGCCCGGCCAGCTTCCTCGACCGCCGCCCCGGCCTGGGACCGGCCGAAGTACGACGTGGTGCTGCTCGGCGCGATTCTCGCCCTGGTCGCGGTGGGAATCGTCATCGTCTACAGCGCCTCGGCGGTCTACGCGGGCGCCCGCTTCCACGACGGCGCGTTCTTCTTGAAGCGGCAGCTCGCCTTCGCCGCCGTCGGGGTGCTCCTGCTCGCGGCGATGATGCGCCTCGACTACCACCTGCTGCGCAAGCTCGCCTACCCGCTGCTCGTCGCCTCGTTCGTGCTGGTCGCGCTGACCTTCGTCCCGGGCCTCGGCGCCCGGGTCAACGGCGCCCAGCGCTGGCTGAGGCTCCCGGGGATGCGCTTCCAGCCGAGCGAGCTCGCCAAGATCGCGCTCTGCGTCTACCTCGCGAGGAGCGTCGGAGACAAAGGGGAAGCGCTCAAGGACTTCAAGATCGGTCTTCTCCCCCATTTCATCGTGGTCGGGGTCTTCGCGGCGATGCTCCTCGCGCAGCCCGACTTCGGGACGATGATCGTGTTCGTCGTCCTGACCCTGCTCGTGCTCTTCGTCGCCGGCGCGCGGCTGACGTACGTCTTCGTCTCGCTCGGCGCGCTGGTCCCGGTGGCGTGGCTGCTCATCACCCACAGCGCCTACCGGATGAGGAGAATAGAAGCGTTCCTGCACCCCTTCCAGGACCGGTTCGGCAAGGGTTGGCAGGTGGCGGAAGCGCTGATGAGCATCGGCTCGGGCGGCATCGTCGGCGTCGGCCTCGGCGCCGGGCGGGAGAAGCTGGGCTTCCTGCCCGAAGGGCACACCGACTACATCCTCGCGAGCTTGGGGGAAGAGCTGGGGCTCATCGGCATCGCTCTCGTCCTGGGTCTCTTCGCGGTGGTGGTCTGGCGCGGCCTCAAGGCGGCCCGGGAGGCGCCCGACCCCTTCGGCGCGTTCCTCGCCTTCGGGCTGACCGCGCTCTTCGTCATCGAGACCTCGATCAACGCCGGGATGTGCATGGGGCTCTTGCCGTCGAAGGGCATCGCGCTGCCGTTTCTCTCCTACGGCGGGACGAGCCTCGTGAAGTCGATGCTCGCGGGCGGCATCCTGCTCTCGATCTCCGGCGGCGGTGGCGGGTACCTGAAACCCGCGGCGGGAGCGGTCCGATGCACCTGAAGTGGATCATCGCCGGCGGTGGTACGGGAGGGCATCTGTTCCCCGGCATCGCTCTCGCCGAGGAGGTGCTCACCCGCCACCCGGACAACGAGGTGCTCTTCGTCGGCACCGCCCGCGGGCTCGAAACGACCCTGATTCCCCGCGAAGGCTACCGGCTCGAGCTGATCGAGGTGCGCGCGCTCAAGGGCAAGGGGCTCCTCGGCCTCCTGCGCGGCCTCTGGCTCCTGCCGTCGGCGCTCCTCCAGGCCGTTCGCATCCTCCGGCGGGAGAAGCCGCACATCGTCATCGGGGTCGGGGGGTACGCCAGCGGTCCCGTCGTCCTCGCGGCGGCGCTCTTGGGCAAACGGACCGCAGTGCAGGAGCAGAACGCCCTCCCCGGCTTCACCAACAAGATCCTCGGCCATTTCGTCGACGCGGTGTTCGTCGCCTTCCCGGAAGCGCGCAGGTTCTTTTCCAAGAAGAAGATCTACCTGCTCGGGAACCCCATCCGCCGTGCGCTCCTGGACAACTTCTTGAAGCCCAGGATCGCTTCCACGAAGTTCACCATCCTCGTCACCGGCGGCTCGCAGGGCGCCCATCGACTGAACCTGAACGTGGTCGACGCGATGCGCGCGCTCGGCGACCTCGCCCGCAGCTTCGGCCTCATCCACCAGACCGGGACCAAGGATCGCGACGAGGTGGAGCGCGCCTACCGGGAGCTGGGCCTGGACGCGGAGGTGGTCGACTTCGTCCAGACGATGCCGCGGGCCTACGCCCGGGCGGACCTGATCGTCTGCCGGGCGGGAGCGGAGACGCTCGCCGAAATCACGGTCGCGCGAAAGCCCGCCATCCTCGTGCCCTACCCCTTCGCGGCGGACGACCACCAGACGGTCAACGCGAAAAGCCTGGTCGACGCGGGCGCGGCGCTGATGTTCCAGGAGCGCGACCTGAACGGCGAGGTCCTGGCGCGCGCCATCCGCGAGCTGCATGGCGACGAGGCGAAGCGACGGCGGATGGAGAAGGCCGCGGGGCTGCTCGGGCGGCCGGAAGCGGCCCGCGAGATCGCCGACGTCTGCGTGGAGATGGTGGTGCCCGCCGCGAAGCGGGGGCGGTACGCGAGCTGAAGGACGGGAGCGGTCGAGAATGGCAGGAGCGGTGGAGGTGGGCACGCCAAGCCGGAACCGGCGAAGAGCCACGGTCCCGCGTCATTCACGGGCCTCTGGACCGCTCACCCCGAGCGCAGTCGACGGGCGACCGATCGAAGGAGCTCCGTCCCTCCCTCACCGCGCTCGTCGAGCGCCCTGGTTTCGATTTTCGAGGTCCTCGTGCTGAGCAACCGCGCGCGCCACCTGCACTTCGTCGGCATCGGGGGCATCGGCATGTCCGGCATCGCCGAGCTGCTCTTGAACCTGGGGCATCGGGTGAGCGGCAGCGACCTGAAGGAGAGCGACACCACCCGGCGCCTCGCGGCCTTGGGCGCCACCATCGCCCTCGGCCACGCCGCCGCGAACCTGCCGGCCGAGGTGGACGCGGTGGTCGTCTCCAGCGCGGTGAAGAGGAGCAACGCCGAGTGGCAGGAGGCCCGCCGCCGAGGGGTACCGGTCATCCCCCGCGCGGAGATGCTGGCGGAGCTGATGCGCCTGAAGGAGGGCATCGCCATCGCCGGCTCCCACGGGAAGACCACCACCACCTCGATGATCGCGACGGTCCTCTCCCACGCCCAGCTCGACCCGACGGTGGTCGTCGGCGGCAAGCTCAACGCGCTCGGCTCCAATGCCTTTCTCGGGAAGGGCGAGGACATCGTGGTCGAGGCCGACGAGAGCGACGGCTCCTTCCTCCGGCTGACCCCGACCCTCGCGGTGGTGACCAACATCGATCCCGAGCACCTCGACCACTACGGGTCCTTCGAAGCGCTCCAGCAGGCCTTCACCGATTTCGTGAACCGGGTGCCCTTCTACGGGCTGGCGGTGCTCTGCCTCGACCACCCGGCGGTGCAGGCGCTCTTGCCGCAGGTGGAGAAGCGGCACGTCACCTACGGCTTCGCCGCCCAGGCCGAGTACCGTGGGGGCGACCTGGAATGCGCGGGCCTGTCGACCTCCTTCGACGCCTGGCGGCGCGGCGAGAAGCTGGGCCGGGTGACGCTGGAGATGGTCGGCGCCCACAACGCGCAGAACGCGCTCGCCGCCCTGGCGGTCGCCGACGAGATGGACATACCCTTCGAGACCGCTCGCGAAGCCCTGGAGGGCTTTCGAGGGGTACAGCGGCGCTTCTCCGTCCGCGGCGAGGCGCGCCGGGTGATGGTGGTCGACGACTACGGGCACCATCCGGCCGAGGTGAAGGCGACGCTCAAGGGCGCGCGCGACGCGTTCGGCCGGCGCCTGGTGGTGGCGTTCCAGCCCCACCGCTTCACCCGCACCCGCGACCTCTTGCCGGAGTTCGCGCGCGCCTTCAACGACGCCGACGTGGTGGTGCTGACGGACATCTACCCGGCCGGCGAGGACCCGATTCCCGGGGTCGACGCGCAGGCGCTCTTCGAGGCGATTCGGGCGTGCGGGCACCGCGACGTGCGCTACGCGCCACGCCGCGAGCTGGCGCAGAAGACAGTAGAAGCGCTCCAGGAGGGCGACATCGTGATCACCCTCGGCGCGGGCGACGTGACGAACGCGAGCCAGGAAATACTAGCGCTCTTACAGTAGGGCAGGGCTGAAGGTGGGCTGGAAGGACGACATCGCGACCCGAATCCGCGGGGAGGTCCGGTGGGGCGTGCCGCTCGCGCCGAAGACCAGCGTCCGGGTGGGCGGCGCCGCCGAGCTCTTCGTGCGGCCAGCGGACCTGGATGATCTGCTCGGGCTGCTCCGGACCGCGCGCGAGCTCGAGGTTCCAGTCCACGTTCTGGGCGGCGGCGCGAACACCATCGTCGGCGACGGCGGACTTCCCGGCGTCACCCTCAAGCTGCCCGAGGAGCGGGAGCGCGCGACGGACCTCGGCAACCGGATGCTCCTCGAGCTGTCGGCGGGAGCGCCGAGCGCGCGCCTGACCCAGCTCGCGCGAGAGCACGGCCTGGTCGGCGTCGAGTGGGCGGCCGGCATTCCCGGCACCGTCGGCGGGCTCACCGCGATGAACGCCGGCACTTGGGCCGGCGAGATGAAGGACCGGCTGACGGAAGCGCTTCTGGTTGGCGCCGACGGTGCCGCCTGGCGTCCCGCGCGCGACCTCGCCTTCGCCTACCGCCACGCCGAGCTGGGCGGGCGCATCGTCTCGCGCGTGAGGGTGGAGCTCGAGAAGGGCGATCCGGAAGCGCTCCAGCGAAGCGCGAGCGCTCAAGAGAAGGACCTGGCCCGCCGGCGAGCGACCCAGCCGCTCCACCTCCCCAACTCGGGCTCGGTTTTCCGCAATCCCCCCGGCGACCACGCGGGACGGTTGATCGAGGCTTGCGGGCTCAAGGGGACGGCGGAAGGCGGCGCCCAGGTCTCGCCGGCACACGCGAACTTCATCGTCAACCGCGGCGGCGCGAGCGCGCGCGACGTGACGACGCTGATGGCGCGGGCCCAACACGCCGTGCAGGAGCGCTTTCGTATCCTTTTGGCGCCGGAAGTCCGGCTGGTCGGTCTTTTCACTCCACCCACAGAAGCTCTGGGGCTGAAGGTCTGAACGAGGAGCATGACGATGGGTTTCACGCTGGACGAGCTCGGGACGAAGCGCATCGGCGTCCTCCTCGGCGGGCTGTCGAGCGAGCGCGAGGTGTCGCTGCGCACCGGGAACGCCGTGGTGACGGCGCTCGCTGGCAAGGGCTACGACGTGCGCGCCATCGACGTGGGCAAGGACGTCGCGACCGTGCTCTCGCAGGAGCCCATCGACGTCGCCTTCATCGCCCTCCACGGCCAGTACGGCGAGGACGGCTGCATCCAAGGGCTCTTGGAGAGCATGTTCATCCCCTACACCGGCTCGGGCGTGCTCGCGAGCGCCGCCGCGATGGACAAGGTCTTCACCAAGCGCGTCTTCCATTACGAAAATATTCCGATCGCCGACCACGTGGTCTTCAAGAAGGGCGAAAGCGTTGCCGTGGATCGGGTGCCCTTCGGCCTACCGTGCGTCGTCAAGCCCTCCCGTGAAGGGTCGAGCGTGGGCGTCAGCATCGTCAAGGACGAGGGCGAGCTCGACGCCGCGGTCGCCCTCGCGCGACGGCATGCCGGCGACGTGCTGGTCGAGCAGTACGTCCGGGGCCGGGAAATCAACGTCGCGGTGCTCTTCGGCGAGCCGCTCGGGGCCATCGAAATCCGTCCATCGCGGGAGTTCTACGACTACGTGGCGAAGTACACGCCGGGAATGACCCAGTACCTCTACCCGGCACCGCTGCCGCCCGACGTCTACCACCAGGTGCTGGCGATGGGCGCGCGCGCGCACGCCGCGCTCGGCTGCGACGGGGCGAGCCGCGTCGACCTGATCGTCACCGAGGCGGGGATGATCGTCCTGGAGGTGAACACCCTGCCGGGCATGACCGCGACGAGCCTGCTCCCGAAGATCGCCGCAGGGCAGGGCCTCGACTTCCCTTCGCTCTGCGAGCGCCTCCTCCTGGGCGCCTCGCTCAAGGCGTGAGACAGAGATGAACCGGCGGCGCCGCGACCGGAGCGAACAGGCCCACAGGACCGGTGCCGTGGTGCGCTCGGCCCTGGGAACCCTGGCGCGGCTCGTGGGCGCCCTCCTGGTCGCCGCCTTGATCTCCGGGCTCGCGTATTACGGGTGGACGTTCGCTCGCGCCTCGCCGCGCTTCGGCGTCAGGCACCTCAGCTTTCGCGGCGTCGTCCACGCGAACGAGGAGGAGCTGACCCGCCGCGCGGGGCTGGTCGCGGGCACCAACATCTTCCGCATCGACCTCGCGCGGGCGGCGCGGGAGATGGAGCAGGACCCCTGGGTGCGGCAGGCGAGCATCGAGCGGGAGCTGCCGGACACCCTGCGCGTTTCGGTGACCGAGCACCGGCCGGTGGCGATTCTCGCGCTCGGGCCCCTCTACGTCCTGGACGACCACAATCGGATCTTCAAGCGCGTCACGCCGACCGACCACCTCGATCTCCCGGTGATCACCGGGCTCACCCGGGAGATGGTCGAACAGGGCCGGGACGCCGACGCGCTCGTCACCGCGCGGTCGATCGTCGCCGCCTGGGCGCGCCTGCCCCTCGCCGCGTACGCTCCGCTGGGAGAGCTGCACGCCGACTTCGACGCCGGCGAGCGGACCTGGACCGCTTGGGCCGGTGACCGCGCCCCGGTCCGGGTCGAGCTGGGCTCGTTCGACTTCGAGGGGCCAGCAGCGGTGCCGGCGGTCCTCGGACGCCTGGAGCGGGTCTGGACCGAGCTCGAACGGCGCCACGCGCGACCCAAGAGCATCGACGTCGGCAATCGGCTGCGCCCCGACTGGGTCGCCGTAGAGCTGGAGTGAACCTGGATGGCGGGAGCGCGTTTGCTCTTCGATTGCGCTAGAGTAGGACCGGGTGGCAACCGCTCGGCGTCAAGCCTTGTTGCTCGCCAGGAGCGCAGCCGGGGACAGGCCACCCTCGAATCGAGGCGGTTGGCAGGAGCGCTTTCCGTCCGCGCGGGCGGGCGCGCGACGGAGAGCCGCAGGGAATCTGGAATCTCGTAGCGCTCTCGGTAAGCGTTGGGCGTCGATCGCACACACGGCGGGGACCGGGACCTTGGCGGCGGACCGAGACGAAGGGCGGCGAAGATGGCGAAGAAGGGTGAGCTGATCGTCGGGCTCGACATCGGGACGACCAAGGTGGTGGTGGCGGTCGGCGAGCAGTCCCCCAGCGGCGAGCTGACGATTCTCGGGGTCGGGCAGGCGCCGAACCGGGGCTTGCGCAAGGGGATGGTCGTCGACATCGAGCAGACCGTCGGCTCGGTGCGCCAAGCGGTAGCGGAAGCGGAGAGCGTCGCCGACTGCCACATCCAGAGCGTCTTCGCGGGCATCGCCGGCGCCCACATCAAGGCCTTCCGCTCCCACGGGATGGCGCAGATCAAGAGCGGCGAAGTGCGGATGGAGGACGTGGCGGAGGTGCTCAAGCTCGCGCGGGCGGCGGCCATTCCCGAGGACCGCGAGGTGCTCCACGTCATTCCCCAGGAGTTCGTGGTCGACCGGCAGGGCGGGATCAAGGTTCCCCACGGCATCAGCGGCCGGCGGCTGGAAGCGGTGGTGCAAATCGTCACCGCGTCGGGCACCGCGGTGCAGAACATCAACAAGTGCGCCGAGCGCGCGGACCTCAAGGTGAGCGGCACCCTTCTCGAGGCCCTCGCCTCGGCGCAGAGCGTGCTGACCGAGGAGGAGCGGGGCTTGGGGGTCTGCCTGGTCGACATCGGCGGCGGCACCACCGACCTCGCGGTGTTCGCCGACGGCGCGCTCGTCCACACCGCGGTGATTCCGCTCGGCGGCGACCACCTGACGAACGACATCGTCATCGGGCTGCGGACGCCGGCCCAGGACGCGGAGCGGCTCAAGCGCGACCACGGCTGCGCTCTCGCGGAGATGTGCGGCCCGGACGAGACGATCGACGTGCCGAGCGTCGGCGACCGGCCTCCCCGGAAGATGGCCCGGCGCATCCTGGGCGGCATCATCGAGGCGCGGGTGACCGAGATTCTCCAGCTCGTGCTCCGCGAAATCCGGGCCTGCGGCGCCGAGGAGCAGCTCACCAGCGGGCTCGTCATCACCGGCGGCTCGTCGCTCCTGACGGGCGTCGAGGAGCTCGCCGAGCAGATGCTGGGCCTCATCGTCCGCCGGGGGGAGCCGCGCCTGGACGAGGCGGCCCTGCGCGACCCGCGCCTGGCGACCGCGGTCGGGCTGGTGCAGCTCGGCACCCAAGCCGAGGAGCGGGCGTTCTACCTCGGGCGGCCCGGCCGCGGGGTCTTCAGCCGCTTCGGGCGCTGGCTGCGGGAGTCGTTCACCTAGTGCTCTCTCGAGGTCTTGCTATCCCATCGAGATGGGTTCTAAGATGCGTGCTTTAGGAAGATAACATCCAGCCGCAGACCATCGCGGACAGGCTCCAGGCGGTCGAGGCCAAAGGGACATTCGATGCAGGACGAGGTGAACGCGATGGCGGTCGAGCTCGGCGCGCGAATCAAGGTGGTCGGGGTGGGCGGCGGCGGCGGCAACGCCCTCAACACGATGATCGACGGGAAGCTGGCGGGCGTCGATTTCATCGCGGCGAACACCGACTGCCAGGCGCTGGAGAAGAACCTCGCCCCGACCAAGGTTCAGATGGGCGAGCTTCTCACCAAGGGCCTGGGCGCGGGCGCGGACCCGGAGAAGGGGCGTAAGGCCGCGAGCGAGAGCCTCGGGCGCATCGTCGAGGCGCTCAAGGGCGCCGACATGGTGTTCGTCACCGCCGGCATGGGGGGCGGCACCGGTACCGGCGGGGCGCCGGTGATCGCCCAGGCGGCGCGGGAGGCGGGAGCGCTGACGGTGGGCGTCGTGACCCGGCCGTTCCCCTTCGAGGGCAAGCGGCGGGCGCGGCAGGCCGAGGAGGGCATCGAGGCGCTCAAGGCCGCGGTCGACGCGCTGATCGTGATTCCGAACGCGAAGCTGTTGGAGGTGGCGCCGGACGACATGCCCATCGGCGACAGCTTCAAGCTCGCGGACGAGGTCTGCCTCCACGCGGTGCAAGGCATCTCCGACCTGATCACGGTCGAGGGGCTCATCAACGTCGACTTCGCGGACGTGCGCACCATCATGTCGGACCAGGGGCTCTCCCTGATGGGGACCGGCGTCGCCCGCGGCCCGAACCGGGCGCTGGAAGCGGCCGAGGCGGCCGTCTCTTCGCCGCTCCTCGACGACGTCAAGATCGACGGGGCGATGGGCATCCTCCTCAACATCACCGGCGGAAAGACGATGACCCTCAAGGAGGTCTCCGCCGCGTCGAGCTACGTCCAGGCGCTCGCGCACGAGGACGCGAACATCATCTTCGGCTCGGTCATCGACGAGTCGATGGGCGACGACCTCAAGATCACGGTCATCGCCACCGGGTTCGAGCCGAGGAACAAGCGGGCCCGGGTCGGGTCCGACGCGATCACCGCGCCGCCCGCGCAGACGGGCTTCAAGGAGAGGCTCTTCCGCACCCGCCCACCGACACCGCCGCCGGTCACCCGAGACGGGTTCGAGCTGTCGAGCGACGTGACGCCGCCCCTGGGCTTGCGCCCGACGCGGAAGGTGAGCCTCGAGGAAGCCGCCGCGGCCGCCGCTCGCCCGAGCGAGCCGCTGGTCCGCCTCGCGCCGCCGGCGGCGGAAGGCGAAGAGCTGGAGGACTACGACATCCCCGCCTTCCAGCGCCACGGCGACTGGTCGCGGGAGTAGGCCACACCCCCGCTCCTGGGTGCCGTCGCTCGCGCTCGCGCGGAATCGGACCGATCGGACGGATCCGACCGATCGGTCTGATCGTCGGTCGTCGAACGCGCACTCCGCGGCGGGCACGTAGGACCGGCCAGCACCCAGGCAGCGCCGAAGGAGCAGGCCACAAGACCCGCCCCGCCCCAGCGCCGGCCTTGCGCCCTAGCCGAGCCCCGCCCGTTCCCGGACGGCGCGCGCGTCGCGCTGGGCGTCGGCCACGAGAGCGCTCTCGTCCAGCATGACGAGCTCGCCGTCACGCAGGAGCTGCCGGCCAGCGACGAAGACGTGCCGCACGTCGGACGCCTGGCTCGCGTAGACCAGCGCGGTCACCACGTCCTCGGACGCCGGCCCCAGCGGCTGCACGTGCGGCATCTGCAGATCGACCACCGCGAGGTCCGCCTGCTTCCCGGGCTCGAGGCTGCCGATTTCGTGCTCCAACCCCAGGGCGCGGGCGCCGCCTAGCGTCGCCATCTCCAGCACCTTCGCCGCCGCGAGCGCCGCCGGTCCGTGCTCGAGCTTCGGCAAGAGGGCGGCGAGCTTCATCTCCCGCCAGAGGTCCAGGTTGTTGTTGCAGGGCGCACCGTCGGCGCCGAGCCCCACGTTCACGCCGCGCGCCACGAGCGCCACCGTGTCGGCGACGCCGCTCGCGAGCTTCAGGTTCGCGCTCGGGCAGTGAGCGACCGAGGTGCCGCTCTGCGCGAGCAGCCCGACCTCGTCAGCCTCGAGGTGCACGCCATGCGCGAGCGTCGTGCGCGGCGAGAGGAGCCCGAGCCGCGCCAGATAGGCGACGTTCGACAGCCCGGTCGCGCGGCGGATCAGCGCGATTTCCTCGCCGCTCTCCGAGGCGTGGGTGTGCAGCCGCTTGCCCGCGGCGACCCGCTCGGCGACCCCGCCCAGGAGCTCCGGGGAACACGACGGGACGAACCGGGGGGCGTAAGCGTAGCTGAGTAGCCCTTCCGCCGCGCCCTGCCAGGAGCGCTCCAGCCTATCGCTCTCCGACAACGCCTCGGCGGCGGTCTCCCGGAGCGGCTCGGGCACCCCGTCGCCGCCGTCCATCATCGCCTTCCCGCTCTGGAGCCGGAATCCGACCTCCCGCGCGACCTCGAAGACCTGGTCGTGATGGCGGACGGTGCCCATGTCGAGCGCTGCCGTCGAGCCGGAACGGATGAGCTCCGCGAGGCCGAGGCGGGTGCTCGTCCGGAGCGTCGTCTCGTCGTGCGCGGCCTCGAGCGGCCAGATGCGCTCCTTCAGCCAGTCGAGGAGCGCGCGGTCCTCAGCGAAGTTCCGGAACAGCACCTGACACAGATGCACGTGCGAGTGGATGAGGCCCGGCAGCACCGCGCACCCGCGCGCGTCGATGATCCGCGCGGCGCCGCGCGTCGAAAGGTGCTCGCCCACTTGGGCGATGCGCCGCCCGACGACCCGCACGTCGAGGGCGCCGACGCGCCGCTGGGCGTCCATCGTGACCGCGACCCCGCCTCGAATGATCAGCTCGACTTCGGCCACGACCTTCCTTCGCTCATCGACGCCGACGAGCATACGGCACGCGGGCGACCGCCGGCTTCGAAGCTCACAGGTACTCGCGGGTGAACGACCGCGGGAACAGCTCGGCGAGCGTGGTGTCGACGCGCGCGCCCCGGTCGTTGACGAGGACGATGGGAAGGTCGGCGGCGAACTCGGCGAGGGTCTGCCGGCACATGCCGCAGGGGGGGCTCGGCGGGTCCGACGGGGTGGCGATGACGAGCCCCTGGAACTTCGTCTCGCCCTGGCCGACCGCGGCGGCGACCGCGGCGCGCTCGGCGCAGAGGGCGAGCCCGTAGGCGGAGTTCTCGACGTTGCAACCGAGATAGACTCGGCCGCTCTCGCCGACCAGCGCCGCTCCCACCTGGAACCGGGAATACGGCGCGTAGGCGCGCTCGCGGATTCTCAGGGCTTCGTCGATGAACGGGTCGAGCGACTTGTGCGACTTGCGGCGGCGACGGTTGCTCTCGGTTGCGGCGGGCTTCGCCATCGACTCTCCTCTTTCACGCGGTCGACCGACTGGCGCGAGAAGCCAAGGACACGCCACCGGGCGCGAATGGTAGGGACCCACCGCATGGGAATCCAGTTTTGGCCTCGAGAACCGGCCCGCGCTCCGACCGTCGTGGCGTTCGCCGTCTGGCTCGCGGCGCTCCAGACCGGCTGCGCCTCCGCCGGCGTCGTCGACCTGCGGCCGGCGGCGCCGATTCATCCCTGGGCGCTCGCGGTGTATCCGGTGGTCTTCCGGTTTCCGGTAAGCCCCTACGAAGCGTTCGTGCGTGGCCGGAGCGCTGCTGAACAGCTCAGCGACCGGACGGGGCTCAACGTCTTCGGTCCCGGAGAGTTCGAGGTCTCGGACGCCGACCAGGACGACCTCGTGCGGGGGACGGACCTCATCGACGCGCTCGACTGCACCTCGCGGCAGAAGATGGAAGGCGTCTTTGCGGTCCGGCTGACGGTGTCGCGGGCGGTCGCCGCGCAGACCGCGCTGGCGTTCGACCAGGCCGGCCGGATGCGCGCGGCGCGACAGGAGCAGCGGACCGACGTGACCGTCGACGTGGCGCTCCTCTCTCTCGGCCAGCGCCGGGTCGTCGCCGAGGTGGAGGGGCACTCTCGGGTGGACCCCTTCAGCACGGCGCTGGACCAGGATCCGTATCCCAGCGTGACGCGCCTGTCGGCCAAGCTCATCGAGCGGTTGATCGACATCGCCGGCCTGGAGCGCTCCCGGTCAGCGCCGGAAACCGGGCTGACGACGCTCGACACGCCGGGGCCGGCGATGGCCTTCTCCTTTGGCCCGCGCCAGAGCTTGAGCGCCGAGCTCCAGAGCCTCGACCCGCTCGACCGCGAGGGGCAGCTCCTGAGCCTGTTCCACGGGGTGGACCCCGACGCCTCGGACGCCCGGCTGCGGCTCTTCGAGCGCGCGCCCTACGGCCTCGTCGTCACCGGCGCCAAGGGGACAGCAGCGCGAGCGGGCCTCGCGGTCGACGACCTCCTCCTCACCGCGGACGGCGAACGGCTCACCGGGCGCTACGCCCTCGACCGGCACCTGCGCCAAGGACAGAGCCGGCTCACCGTCCAGCGTGGCAGCGAGAAGAGGGAGGTCGAGCTGCGCGTTGGCGGGTAGGCATCGCAAACCATCGAGCGCGTCGAATCGAGCTTTCGGATGGGTGGAGCGCAGCGCAGCCCATCGACTGAGGCCGTCGCTGATGGCCCCCCTCGGCTTCGCCCATCCGCCCATTGACTCGAAGCGTTTATTCTTGCGCGATGCCTTAAGGTCGCCCTCAAGCCGCGCCGACCGGAACGAACGCGATTCACCTCGCTGAGCCTCGCGCCCTCGGTTCGCTACTGGCAGCTCTTCAGGTCGACCGCGGTGTTCGCGCAGAGGCTCGCGGTAAAGGTGCCGGTCAGGTGCCCGCTCTTGAAGACGAGGTCGAAGGACCCTTCGACGTCGCTGCCGCCGACCTTGGTCAAGGTGATGGTGCCGCCGGTGGCCGAGGCATTGAGCACGTCGCCGCAGGCGCTGTCGAACTTCGAGGCGGTCGCGCCGACCATGGTCGCGGCGCTGATGTTGGTGCCGATTCCGTAGGACTGCGCCTGGACCGTCCCGGCGACGATGCTGAGCTGGAGCATCGTCGAGCCCTGGTGGAGGATGCCCTGCGAGAGATCCTGGCACAGGTCGCTCGTCGACCCGCCGATGACCACGTGGAGGGTGTCGACGAGGCTGCCCTGGTTCAGCTCGGCCACCGCGTCCGAGCTGTCCATCGAGTCGCCGTTGACGGTGCCGTCCACGGAGGCGGGACCGCACCCGCCGACCAGGAGCGCTACGAACAACCAGGCGAAACGGCGCATCAGGGTCCCCATGAAACTTCCTGGCCCGACTGCAAGAGCATCGTCCCGGCGCTGCCGTCGGCCTTGACGTCGTAGATCTGCGGGCTCGAGGCGTTCTGGCCCTTGGTGTCGAACGCGACGAGGGTCCCGTCGGGCGCGAAGGCGGGGTTCAAGTCGTCGGAGTCGGTCTGCGCGAGCGGCGTCTCCGTGCCGCTGTTCAAGTCGCGCAGGACGATGTGGAGGGTGGTGCCGGACTTCGCGTAGGCGATCTTGCTGCCGTCCGGGGAGACCGCCGCCCGCGAAGGCGAGCTGACCCCGAGGTCGGTGAGAACGCCGCTCGTCAGGTTCAGCGTCTCCAGCTCGAGCGAGGTCCCGACCGAGACGAGCAGCGTCTGCTGGTCGATGTAGGTCGGGAACGCCAGGTTCTCGCTCGTCTGCGGGGCGGGCGAGAGCGCTGCCGGAGTGCCTCCCGCGGAGGGCACCGTCATCAGCGTCGTCGTCGCGCCTTCCGTGTCGAGGAAGACGAGGGTCGAGCCGTCCGGGCTCCACGCCGGCTGGGAGAAGCTCTGGCCGGCTGCCGGCGACGCGACCGGCGTGCGGGTGCTGCCCGAGAACGGAACCGTCTCGATGGTGGTCGTCCCGAGGTCGCCTCCTTCGGCGTACGCGAAGGCGACGGTCTGCCCGTTGCGGGAGAGGGCGGGATCGGTGCTGGTGTTCTGGTCGGTCAGGTCCCGCTCCTGGTCGCCGGAGTCGAGGCTGACGACCAGCATCCCGCTACGGATGAACGCGAGCTTCCCGCCCACGCCACCGCCGCCTCCTCCCGAGTCGGCCGGCTCGCAGGCGACGAGGGCGAGAACGGCGGCGACCAACGCCAGTCGCGCGATTCGCATCGAGCGCTCCTCTTTCGCTCCGGCCTTGCGCCGGGGCGCGCGATTCTACGCGACCTTGGCCGCCGGCGAGAAAGCGTGGCGAAACGTCGAACGGCGGTGGTCTCGACGCACCGTTCCGGCGCGAGGGATGTCTCGGCCTGAACCCCAAGCCAGCCTGCCCAGGCCGACCTACGCCTCGTGACCTGCCCGAACGACCGTGCCGCTCGCGTACCTCCGCCACGACTTGCCGGAGCGCTCCCGCCGTCCATAGCTTCCGTTTTCAGGGAGGGCGCGAGGTGCGCGCGACAATCGGCATCTTCGGGGTCGGATTGCTCCTCGGGAGCGCTGCCGCCCTCGCCGCGCCCGACCCGGCGACGGAGATCGAGGGCGTCTACGCCTGGATGTCCCCCGGCGGCGCTCTCGTGAACCTCGTGATGGACGTCTACTCCGGCGCGCCGGCGAGCGCGCGCTTCTCGGACTCGGTCGAGTACGTCTTTCACACCCGCTCGATGGCGTCGTCCAGCTCGACCAGCTCGGTCGAGGAGGACGTCATCTGCACCTTCGACGCTCAGCAGAAGGTCTCCTGCTGGGCCGGCGACTCCTTCGTCGCGGGCGACGCGTCGGGCACGGCGGGCATCGAGAGCCCGGACGGCCTCCTGCGGGTGTTCGCCGGACGGCGCGACGATCCGGAGTTCTGGAACCGGACCGGGTTCGACCGGATGACCTCGGACATCGCGCAGACCAAGCTGACGTTCGCGACCGACTCCGCCGGCTGCCCCCGCTTCGACGCCGTCACCCAGGCCGAGCTCGTCCGGGAGGTGGGCAGCGGAGCCAATGGCGGGCCGGCGCGCGACGACTTCGCGGCGAAGAACGTGCTCGCCCTCGTGGTCCAGGTCGACAAGGGCATTCTCACCCGCGGCGGGTCGTTCGTCGCGATCTACGGCGCGATCCACGAGAAGCCATGAGGCGCCCGATGCGCGCGCGCCACCTGCTCGCGATCGTGCTCGCGTGCGCCGCGTGCAGCGCGTCGTCGAGGTCGCCGGCCGACGCGGGTTCGTCGGACGGGGGACCTCCGTCGCCGGACGGCGGCAGTCCGTCGCCGAATGCAAAGCCCAAGCTCGGGGCGCAAATCGATCGGATGGGGCGGCCGCTCGTCGCGCTCGCGCTCGCCGACCCGTTCGACCCCGACCCGACGCAGCAGGCGCAGCTCCTCGCCCGGTATGGCACCGACTCGACGCCAACCCAGTGGGCTGCCGATTGGCAGGAGCGGTTCTCCTCGAACCTAGCGGTCTGGGACGGCTTGGACGGCGCCTGCGGGAACCAGCTCGACGCCGGGCCGACCGCGGTGCCCGGCCGCTACGACGCGCTCGCGGCGACGCTCGCCGACGACGAGCTCTCCCTCGACACCGACCAGGCGACCTGCACGCACTATCTCGCGGTCGAGCTCGGCCTCGACGGGCCGCCGGACAACGACTGCGGCGGGCGCACGCCGCTCGAGGACGTGGTCGACATCACCTATTCGCTCTTCGCCGCCGGCGTCACGAGCGGTCTCTCCGACGGCGTCGCGCAGGACGGCGATCATCCGCCGAACACGACCACGTTTCCGTTCCTCGGCGAGCCGAACTGACGAGAGCGCCTTGCGCCCGCCCTATCGCTCCGCTTCGGCGACCGGCGCGTGCGCCCGGATCGCCTGCGCGATTTCCCGGGCGTCCTGCGGGAAGGGCCCCCGGGCGAGCTCGCGCCCGTCCGCGTCGAGCGCCTGGGCATACGGTTGCCGGAAGTGCTCCTGGAGACCGAGCGCCCGCCGCGAGGCGCCGTGTGCGTCGGCGACCATGTAGAGCGACCGCGCGAGCTGGGGCGGGGGCGTCTTGCCGTGCGCGTGGAAGACGCGAGCCATCTCGGCGAGGCTCTCCCGCTCCGCCCGGCGGATCTCGCGGATGGCGAGGCCGCGCAAGAGCGAGGGCACGTCCGAGAGGTCGACGTGGACGACGACGAGCGGCATCGCCCGGCGCAAGCGATAGGTGAAGCCGAAAGCGCTGTCGTGGAGCGCGGCCTGGTTGTCGCGGTTCGTGTAGAAGACGAGCGCCGGCCGGCCGTGTCCGATGGGCACCTCGCGCCCGAGCACGTCGCGGGTCGCAGCGCGCGCACCCCCGCTCCCTGCGGCGAGCACCGTCGCGGCCACCACGGCGAAGAGCTTCATCGCGTCCCCTCCAGGAAACAGGTCCGCGTCTTCCAACAACTTGCGTCGCGCCTGCTTCCCGCGAAATCGAGGGGACGAACGAGCGCGAGGCTTTCCAACTCGCGCTCGAGAGCACCGACCAGACGCACGGCTCCAGGCGCGGGCATTCGGTTGGCCGGCTTCGCGTCGTCAGAAACCGGAGGTCGAACGCGGCGTGGCTGAAGACCTACCGCTTGGGCGAAGCGCGCAGTAAGCTCCGACGTTTTTCGCGCGCGGGAACGATGGGCGTGCGAGGCGAGGCGGCAAACGGGCTCGCAAGGGACGAAACGGTCGCCGTGGTCGCGGGTGCGCGGGATGTCCCGGTGGCAGCGCTGGGCCGCCTCGGCTCTCGCGCTGGTGCTGGTCGGCATCGGCTGCGCGATCATCGGGTACACGGTCATCAGTTACGTCTACGGAAAGGACCTGCCGAACATCGAGTGGGCGGTGGACTACCGGCCGCCGATCATCTCGAACCTCGAGAGCGGTGACGACCAGCTCCTGGCGGAGTTCTCCGTCGAGCGGCGGCACGTCATCCCCTACCGGAAGATTCCGAAGCGGCTGGTGCAAGCGTTCATCGCGGCGGAAGACGCGGATTTCTTCGAGCACCCCGGATTCGACTGGAAGGGCATCATCCGCTCGGCGTTCATCGACCTGGTGCACGGCAAGAAGCTCAGCGGCGCTTCCACCATCACCCAGCAGACCGCGAAGGCGATTCTGATCACCAACTGGGGCTACCAGCGCGCGACGCAGAAGACCTTCAAGCGGAAGATCTACGAGCTGCTCCTCGCGCGGCGGTTGGAAGAGCGGTTCACCAAGGAGCAGATCCTCTACCTCTATTTGAATCAGGTCTATCTCGGGCATAACGCGTACGGGGTGCAGGCCGCGGCGGAAAACTACTTTCGAAAGAATGTGGGCGACCTGACCCTGGGCGAGATGGCGCTCCTCGCGGGCCTGCCGCAGTCGCCGTCGGGCTTCTCGCCGTTCATGCATCCGGAGCGGGCGAAGAAGCGGCGCCGCTACGTCCTCGAGCAGATGCTCAAGCACGGGATGATCACGAAGGCCGAGCGCGACCAGGCGGCGCAGGAGAAGGTCCACGCCTATCCCATCGAGGACGTGTTCCACGAGACGGCGCCCTACGTCGCCGAGCACGTCCGGCGGGACGTCGTCGACCGCTACGGCAACGACCGGCTCTTGACCGACGGCCTGCGCATCTACACCACGGTCGACCTCGACCTCGAGCGGGCGGCGCAGGCGGCGACGCTCAAGGGGCTCAGCGAAGCCGACCAGCGGCAGGGCTTCCGGGGACCGCTATTGCACCTGACCGCGACCAAGGGAACGACGCTCGCCCAGCGCATCGCCGAGGTCCGGCGCCTCGAGCGGAAGAAAGGGGCGGCGCCCGGCGACGCGAGGAAGCTCGAGCCCGACGAGCAGTACGTCGCGGCGGTGCTCAAGGTGGACAGGAGCGGTGCCGAGGTCGGGGTCGGCGACGCCATCGACGGCACGATTCCGGTCGGGCTGATGAGCTGGGCGCGCAAGCCGGACAGCCAGGTGAGCGTCGCCTACATCGAGCCGGTCAGCGACGCGCGCAAGGTGCTTTCGGTCGGCGATCTGGTCCTCGTGCGGACCGCGACCGAGGCGGAGAGAAAGGCCCTGAGGAAGCCGAAGGGCAACGTCTTCGCTCTGGAGCAGGAGCCGCAGCTCGAAGGCGCGCTCGTCTCGATGGACCCGAAAGACGGGTACATCATCGCGATGATCGGCGGCTACGACTTCGACAAGAGCCAGTACAACCGCGCCTTCCAGTCCTGTTTCCAGCCGGGGAGCTCGTTCAAGCCGCTCTACTATTCGGCCGCGCTCGGCGGACAGATTCGGGTCGACGGCGACCCGCGCTGTCACGTCAAAGGCATGGCCGAGGCGGACCGGCTGAAGTGCTGGGCCGACACCTGTCAAGACCGCTACGGCTCCTGGAAAGGGGGCTACTGGGACGCCGGCCGGCGGGAGTGCTTCCTCACGCCGTCGACAGTGCTCTTTTCGTCGAATATCGTGAGCTACGATCAGACCAACGGAATCATCTGGAAACCCGAGAACTACGATCCGAGCGAGTTTGGCGACTTCCCCTTGCGCCAGGCGCTCGTCCAGTCGATGAACCTGCCGTCGATCAAGATCATGCAGGGGCTCGGCCCCCAGCACGCGGCCGACTGGATTCACAAGCTCGGCATCACGACGCCGATCGCGAACGACGACTCGATTGCGCTCGGCTCGAGCTGCGTCAGGCTGTGGGACATGGTGCAGGCGTACGCGCTCTTCAACCAGATGGGCAAACGCGTGCATGCGACCTTCATCCGCCGCGTCGAGGACCGCGACGGGCGGACGCTGGAAGATCACAGCTCGTTCTATGATCCGTGGACCCGGCTGTCGACCCGCATCGCCGCGGGATACGCCAAGCTCTTCGAGAATCGCGAGCAGGTGATCGACCCGGCGACCGCTTACCTCACGACGAACCTGATGCGCGAAGTTTGCCTGTACGGCACCGCGGCGCGGGCGGCGGAGCTGGGGCGCCCACTGGCGGGGAAGACCGGCACCACCAACGACTCGTTCGACGCCTGGTTCATGGGCTTTTCGCCGGAAATCGTGGCGGGCGTGTGGGTCGGCTACGACGATCACAAGACCGAAGGCCCGATGGACAAGTACGAAACAGGTGGTCACACCGCGCTGCCGATTTGGATGGACTACATGCGTACCGCCCTCAACGGGCGCCCGATTCACAACTTCGCCGCGCCCGCTGGGGTTACCTGGGCGCCGATCGATCCGAAGACCGGACTGCTCGACCCGGGCGGACACTTCATGGAAGCCTACCGCAGCGGTACCGAGCCGACACCTCAAGCCGCCGCCACCAAGACCTCGCCCCCGCCGTCGAGCTTCTTCCGCGGCGCGAGCTTCTGATGGGCGCCAAGGCGCTTCCGATATCGCCTCCTGCGGGCGGCTGTGCCTGGATGGTTTCCGGCCGTTGCCGTGCGCCGATCCCGCGCCTTGGAGCCGGACACATGAGTGTCCGGGTGCAGGCAGCGCATTCGTTCTGGCACCGGATCACGGGAATCCGCAGCCGATGTTCTCAGACCCTGTTCGACCCGGACACTCACGTGTCCGGCTCCAATTCGCAAGTCTTGGAGTTCCCATGACCGACCGCGCGCGCGCGCCTGAAACCTTCACCGAGCTGATCCTGCGACTCCAGAACTATTGGGGCGCGCGGGGCTGCGCGATCCTGCAAGGCTACGACCTGGAGGTCGGGGCGGGCACCATGAACCCGCAGACGTTCCTCCGCGTCTTGGGGCCGGAGCCGTGGAACGTCGGTTACGTCGAACCCTCGCGGCGGCCGGCGGACGGCCGCTTTGGCGAGAACCCGAACCGGCTCTACCAACATCATCAGTTCCAGGTCATCTTGAAGCCGAGCCCGGCCAACGTCCAGGACCTCTATCTCGAGAGCCTTGCGGCCATCGGCGTCCACCCGGATGAGCACGACCTGCGGTTCGTCGAGGACGACTGGGAGTCGCCGACCTTGGGCGCCTGGGGCCTCGGCTGGGAAGTCTGGTGCGACGGGATGGAGATCACTCAGTTCACCTACTTCCAGCAGGCCGGCGGGTTCGAGTGCCGCCCGGTCGCCGCCGAGCTCACCTACGGCTTGGAACGCATCGCGATGTACCTGCAGGACAAGGACAACGTCTTCGACATCGCCTTCGCGCCCGGCCTGACCTACCGCGACATGTTTCATCAGAACGAAGTGGAGATGTCGAAGTACAGCCTCAAAGAGTCCGACCCGAGGCAGCTCTTCGACCTCTTCGCGAGCTACGAGGCCGAGTGCAAGCGGCTCCTGTCGATCAAGCTCCCGCTGCCGGCGTACGATTTCTGTTTGAAGTGCTCGCACGCCTTCAACTGCCTCGACGCCCGAGGGGCGATCAGCGTCACCGAACGGGCTGGCTACATCGGCCGCGTCCGAGCCCTCGCCCGCGGATGCGCCGAAGAGTTCTTGGGAAGCCGCGAAGCGCTCGGGTTCCCGCTGCTCGAGAAGGCCGCGGCGTAGCCCAAGCTCGGGCCGGAGTCCGGACGAGCGGCTCAGGCCTGCGCTTGGCGTTCGGACTTTGGCTACGCCTCTTAAGGAATCGGCAGCGACAGCGAGAAGTAGAAGCTGTCCATGTAGATTTGCAAGGCGTTGAAGGAGTCGGGGAAGAAGTACATCATCGCGCCGCCCCAGAAGATGACGAAGAGGAGCAACACCACGGTCTCTGCCATCGCCTGGCCGCGGGGCGTGCGACGCCATGCCTTGGGAACGACCCGCAGAAAAGGCTTTGCCAGCACGTGGCGGATGCGCGGCAGCAAGCTCATTGCCCGCCCTCCGCGATCTGCCGCACGTGGTCCACCATCACGAACGCGGTGTTCCCGCCCTCCTTCTGGGTCGGCAACGCGACGACGTTGACCTTCTCCGGGCCCCGGACAAACGAGGCCATCGACAGCTTCGGCGTGTTCCTCACCCCGGACGGCTCCGGCTGGTAGTGGAGCTTCGCCAGGTTCTGTCGATAGAAGTCGACCGCCCGCGCCGGCGAGAGCGGCACCGCGAACGTCGCGTGATAGGAGATGGAATGCGCGTCATCGGCGACCTGCGCGAGGTATCCGTGAGCGTCGCTGGGGATCGGCACCGGTGCCGTTCGGGCGGAGAGGTCCGGGAAGGCGCGGACGTCCATCACGCTCGGCATCACCACCCGCTGGTCGCCCAAGTCGGTGACGGTCACCGTCCGCATCAAGCCCGAAGCCTGGTCGACCTCGCTGATGGAGCTGACCTTGTCCACCCGATGGATCACTGGAGGATTCGCCGCGCCCTTCCAAGCGTCGGCGTAGTACTGAATCACCTGGTCGGCCGGGTCGGCGGTCCAGAACATCGACAGTCGCGCCGGCCGGCCATAGAGCTGCATCGACTCGGCCAGGCCCACCTCGTTGGTCGCCTCGCCGCGCGCCTGCGGCGGAGCGATGCGCACCGGGTTCGCCGGCCCGCCCGCCGACACCGGCGGGGCGCCGACGACGAGCCCCACCCCCAGCGTCGCCACCGCCACGCCCGCTCCGAGAAGATTCGCCGCCCAGGCCCTCATCGCGCTCTCCTCAGGGACACCGCGGCGTCATCGACCGCGCCCAACTGCTTTCGCTCACTCCCCACCGCTTGACCTGCCCGCTCGCCGCCCCGAGATACCAGGCGTCCCGGCACCTGTAGGCACGCACGTAGGGATTGCTGAAGCTGTTCCAGCCCCAGTTCGTGCTCGACCGTTTGAAGCCCCCATCGGTCGTCGAACCGAAGAATCCGCCCCACGAGTTGCCGGAATTCCACCAGTCGGTATGGATGGCCGAAGGCGTGGTCGACCGCGACCGGTCCACCCCCGGGTCGGGCGAGTCGAAGTTCGCAAACTTGTTCTCGTCGTACCGGTCGTAGGTTTCGCCGCCTCGCTGCAGCGGCATGCCGGAGCCCGGAGCCCAGGTGTGATTCGCCCGCGCGCCTGGGAACAACGCCACCGGCCCCGAGCTGTCCGTCCAAAGGCAGTTCCGCCCCTGGAGACACGGGAACGGGTTCGCCATCCCGACCGCGTTGAAGAACCAGCCCACGGCGCCGATGATCGTGCCGATGATGGGAACGTTGCCGACCCCGAAGAAGGCGACGTTCTTCATCCGCGCGGCGATCTCCTGTTCGGGCGCGCTCGGCCGACCGTACGTGTCGTAGGGATTGGTGTCGACGTTTCCCTGGTTCGTGAGGGACGCCTTCCCCGGCCAGGCTTTCCAGGTGTCCCACAAGAGCGGCGAGGACACCGTGGTCATCTGGACGCGGGGCGGCGATTGATCCCGCATGTTGAACGCGAGCCACCGGATGTCGGTCGGGGGAAACAGCGTGTCTCGTGCCTGGAAGGTGACCGCCGTCGCCTGGGCTTCTCCGTGGGTGTCGAACCGCTCGAAGCGTATGACCGCGTTGACCGCCTGGTTGAGGAGGTTCATGACGAAGCCGACCACCGCTCCGATAATCCCCCCCCCGGCGGGCATCGGGTTCGGGACCGAGCCACCGAAGCTCGCGGGCAGCGAGTCGTTCAGGCTGACGTTGACGTTGACGCTGGGGAACGCCTGGACGTCGTACGGGCGGCTCGGCGTCTGGTAGTCCGGCGAGTAGAGCTTGGCGAATTTCTGTTGCACCTCGGTCTCGACCTGGCGCGTCGGCCGCTGGGCGACCATCTCCCAGACCGCGTAGCGCGCAGCCTCGTCCGCCTTGAGCTTGAAGGCGCCGAGATCGGTGAAGAACTCCGACCAGATCACGAGCAGAATGAACAGCGGCGCGATGATCGCGAGCTCGGTCAGGGCGCTGCCGGATTCCTCTTTGAGCGAAGGCGGCCGCATCAGTGCACCACCAGGTTCTGGGCGGGTAGCCCGAAGATGCCCCACAGGTTCGCGATCAGCGGATAGTCGGCGACCGGCATCAGCTTCGCGCCCCAGAAGGGGTTGAAGACGTTCGGCGGCTCGCGCCAGTCGCCCGGTCGATGGTAGTAGGCCTGTGCCGCCGCCATCGCATGGAAGCCGTCGGGAATGAACCCGAGCCCGAGCCCGGTCGGCTTGAAGTCGGTGCCGCTGTGCCAACCCCGTTTGGGCGGATTGAAGTAGTTGCCGCTCTCCGCCATCAGCTTGGAGTTCGCGCTGTCCAACCCTCCCAGGGAGACGTTGAAGCTGCGCATGAACAGGGACGCGCCCTGGGCTCCGGTGATGTTGCGGGTCGGCTGCGTCAAGAGGTAGAGGACCGGCGGCTGATTGAACAGCTCCTTCGCGCTCGGCCGGTTCCAGGTCTGCCGGCCGGGCCGGAAACGCGCGTACGGTGCCATGCCGAAGTGGAAGAGCGGCATCTTGCCGACCACCGGGTTGATTGCCGCTTTCTCCTGCGTCTCGGCCGCCAGGATCGCAGTACGCAACACCTGAATCACGGGAGCGAGCGCCGCGTCACAGGCGGCGTGCCAAATAACGTTCTGGATCGGCCAGCATCCAAACCACCCACAGTGATAGGGGTGCCCAGGACACGCCGTTGGACCGTCTATCCCCATCCCGGCGGACGGCATCCTCCAAATCTCTTCGCGGTCGGCTCGGGCCCAGGAATACACCCCGAACGTGAGAATCGTGCCGAGCAGGGGCACGCTCATGGTGAACGTGAACTTATCCTGAGAGTAGAACTGCTCGGGCATCGAGACCGCCCCGAGGATGCCGTTGAGGAAGGAGAGGAAGCCGGAAAAGGCCCCCCCTTGGGGCTTGAAGGATCCCCATTCCGTCCGCGCCGTCTTGTGGAAGTCGAAGTCGATGAGAACCAGGTTGACGTTCCAGTTGAAGTGGCGCGCCCAGAATTCTGGGAATGGGGCCGGCTTGTCCCCGAACGCGGTCCACTTGTTTCTCTCTCCGTTCGCGATCTCGGTCATCATCGCCCGGTTGAACGAGTTCTCCTGGTCGGACGGGGGCGAAAGAATGGGAATCGCGCTGGTGCTCACGGTCTTGTACCAATTCATGGCCGCGTCGAGGCCCAGGAGCGTAGACGAGATCGGGTCGAGGACGTAGCGCACGTGCGAGGTCTGGTTGATGCGGTTGAGCTCGGCCTGCGGCCCGACCGCCACCCGCCCCAGCATGTCGACCCCCACCGCGAACTGGACGAGTGAAGTAAAATTGTTGACAATATCTATCAGAGGGATCATGATGGCGAAGAGCCCATAGACTACTTGAAAGGCCACGTCCGCGATCTTCAGTACGATCTGAAAGAACGTCCCCAAGTACGGGATCCACGAGGTCAGATCGGACAGAGCGGTCAGCCAGAAGATCGCGTACATCAGATAGGTGATGTCGGCCATCATGTTCATCTGACTGCAGTACTGTACGACCATCGCCCGGTTGGTGTAGGCGAAGTAGTTGAGCGCGCGCGCCTCGTACCCGGCGGCGGTGTAGGCGATGGAGTCGGCCGCGTTCTGGAGCTGGATCCGGCTGTGCACGGCGTAGGTCAGGTTGACCGTCGCCAGGACGCAGAGCGTGAGGATGAGCATGCTGATCGCCGCGAGGACGAGCGCCTGCCCTTCCTCGTGCTTACGCAGCTCGTGAAATCGACGCATCATCGTCAGCCGCTCCCGTCACTGGCCCGCGTTGTTCAAGAAGGCGTTGGACTGCATCCGCATCGTGTAGGTGTCTTGAAGCGGGAAGTAGTACCCGCCGCCACGCCCCGGACCGGCGAGGGCGGCCGCGACGATGCCCGGCGCGTCGGGGTCGCCGCTCCCGAGGTACGACGTCTGCGCGATGGGAAGGGCGTTGACCCCCCCGATTTCCCGCGCCTGCGTCAGGTCCCACCCGTTCCAGGTGTCGAGCAGGTACGTCCCCGGCCGGCTCGCGAAGAAAATCGCCTGGAGCATCCAGTTCGCGAAGGGAATCCGCATCCGGTAGAGATACGTCACCTTGATCTGGAGGCGGTTCGCCTTGTCGGCGGCGGTGCGGATGTCGTCGAAGTCGATCTCCTGGCCGCCCAGGTGCCGGGTGAGCTGCGGAGTGAAGTCGGCCGCCCGGGGCGAAAGCACCGTCACCCGGACGATGGGCAGGCGGAACGGCAGCCGGCGCGCCTTCTCGCGCGTGAGGTCGACGGCGTAGGTCGTCGCCCACGTCCGCAAGGTGTCGGTCCGCCCGATGGTAGGCAGGAGCGCTACCGTAGTCGCCTGGACCATCGCGTCGTTGTCGGCGTTGTAGACGATGCCCGCCCGCGCCGCGCAGAAGGCGGCGTACTCGGTCATGATGCGGGCGTGCTGCACCATCGTGAGCTGGAGGATGGCGAGGACGAGGAACGTCATCGCCGGCAAGACGATGGCCGCCTCGACCACCGCCTGGCCCGATTCGCCGTTCGCCCGGGGGTTTTGGCCTGGAGCACGCATCACGCGGGCGAGCGTACACCGGGCGATCGGGGGCCAGCATCGGTCAACCGGACGCGCCCCCTGACCTCCAGCGCGGGGACGCGAAATCCCCTCACCCCCCGCTGCCACGCGCGCCCTCATTCGCTGCGCAAACGCGAGGGGGCTCAGAGAGTTGGAAGTGCTGCCGAGCTTCAGTGCCCTAAGTAGGCAGCCCCGGAAGTTCGCTAACGGATTCGACGGCTCCGTTTTCGCGACGCGCGACGGCTTGAGCCATGCCAACCTCCGCGACACGGCCACCCCAACCGTTGGCTGACTTCCGGGGCCGCCTACTAAGCCCCCTCGCGTCCGCGCGGCCCTTCGCGCGGATGAGAGGCGGCACGCGGCAGCGGGGGTGAGGCGAGCCGCCGCCCGACACCGCCCTCGCTAACCGCGACCGATTCAGCTTACCGGCTCCGCTCCAGGACTACACGTCGTAGTAGAGCTCGAACTCCTTCGGATGCGGGCGCAGGCGAATCACGTCGATCTCGTGCTCCCGCTTGTACCCGATCCAGGCGTCGAGCACGTCCCGGGTGAAGACGCCGCCCTTGAGCAGGAACGCCTGGTCCTTCTCCAGCGCGACGAGCGCCTCGTCCAAGCTCCCCGGCATCTGCGGCACGTCCTTCGCCTCCTCCTTCGACATCGCGTAGATGTCCCGGTCGAGCGGCTTTCCCGGGTCGATCCGATTCTCGATGCCGTCCAGGCCCGCGAGGAGCATCGCGGAGAAGGCGAGGTACGGGTTGCAGGAGCCGTCCGGCGAGCGAAACTCGATCCGCTTCGCCTTCGGCGACGAGGAGTAGAGCGGGATCCGCACCGCCGCCGACCGGTTGCGGCTCGAGTAGGCGAGGTTCACCGGCGCCTCGAACCCCGGCACCAGCCGCTTGTAGCTGTTGGTCGTCGGGTTGCACAACGCCGCCAGCGCCGGCGCGTGCTTCAAGATCCCGCCGATGTAGTGGAGCGCGGTCTCCGAAAGCCCAGCATAACCGCTCCCGCTGAACGTCGGCTTCTCGTTCTTCCAGATGCTCTGGTGCGTGTGCATCCCGCTGCCGTTGTCGCCGAAGAGCGGCTTCGGCATGAAGGTCGCCGTCTTCCCGTACTTGCGGGCGACGTTCTTCACCACGTACTTGAAGAGCATCAGCTTGTCCGCGCAAGCCGCGAGCGAGTCGAACCGGAAGTCGATTTCCGCCTGCCCCGCCGTCGCCACCTCGTGGTGGTGCTTCTCCACCTTGAGCCCGCACTCCTCCATCACCCGCACCATGTCGCTACGCACGTCCTGCTGGTGGTCCTGCGGCGGAACCGGGAAGTAGCCCTGCTTGTGCGGAATCTTCCCGCCCAGGTTCTGCCCCTCGTCCCGGCCGGTGTTCCACACCGCCTCCTCGGAATCGATGGCGTAGAACGACTGCTTCGCGGAGCTCTCGTAGCGCACGTCGTCGAAGACGAAGAACTCCGCCTCCGGCCCGAAGTAGGCGACGTCGCCCACCCCCGTGCTCCTCAGATAGCTCTCCGCCTTGCGCGCGATGTGCCGCGGATCCCGCTCGTAGGCCGCGCCGCTGACCGGATCGCGGATGTCGCCCACCAGCGACACCGTCGGGTGCTCGGTGAACGGATCCATCATCGCCGTCGCCGGGTCCGGCACCACCAGCATGTCCGACGCGTCGATCGGCAGCCACCCCCGAATCGACGAGCCGTCGAAGCCCAAACCCTCCTCGAAGATCTCCTCGCTCAGCTCCCCGATGGGAATCGTGAAGTGCTGCCACACCCCCAGGAAGTCGACGAACTTCACGTCGACCAGCCTCGCCCCCTTGTCCTTCGCGAAGATCACCACCTCCGATGGCTTCATCATCCTTCTCCTCTCGCGTTTGTCAGCGGCGCTCGCGCCGCCCTCGCGTCACCCGTGTTCGCTCCGGCGCCCAAGCCCCGCGTCCGCCGCGGCAAGCTAGGCTGCTCCCGGCCCTCCGACAAGCAGCCCCCGTGCCACCGGCGCTCGCGCACGCGCGCACGCACGCGCGCACAGCTCTCGCGACGCCCCGAGCCGCCCCGCCTCAGGGCAACCAGCGCCCCAGGCCAGGGCACCTTCCCTTTTTCGAGCCCCGAGACGCCTGCTGCACTTTACTGCATGATATACCAGGTCGTGGCCGGCTCATGCAGTAAACTGCGACCGGAGAAACCGTGTCCGAAAAAGAGCCCCCGGGCCGCCCGCGCGTTCTCCAGCGCTGTGCCTCACGGCGGCGCTGCCGGGGGGTGGCGGACGACGCGGGTCCCGACCAGCCGGTCGTGGAGGGCGGCGTGCTGGCGGTCGAAGAGGGCGAAAGCGAAGCCGAGGCCCGCCGGCGCACCCGTCAAGCAGGCCACCAGCGTGCGGGCAAAGGATTGGCTCAGGGCGACCGGCGCGCCGCCTGGCCCGACGACCCTGAGGCCGAACAGCCGCTTGCCGAAGGTCGCTCCGCCGAGCGCGTGGGCGACGGTGGCGTAGGCGCCGCCGATGGCGACCGCGAGCGCGAGGAGGATGAGGCCGAGCTGGCGTTCGAGGACGAGGCCGTCCAAGACGTAGTCGAAACCGTGGCGGGCATAGGGCACGAGGCGCGCGGGACCGAACGCCGCGATCGACAGCCCAGCGGCCGCCAGGACCGCCGCGAGCACGACCAGCGCGTCGACGCCCGCGGCGCCGAGCCGGGCGCCCCAGGATGCGGCCTCCGAGGATCCCGCGGGCGCCTTCCCGGCCCGTCCCACCTCGGCGGTGGTCTCTCTCGGCGGGTGCTGCCAGGCGGGATCGGTGCTGGCCTCCGTGACGGCACTCGGCAGCGGTGCTGTCCTGCGTGCGGGCGCGACGCGGCCCTCGGGCGGCGGTCCGGCCGGTTTCGCCAGCGCGGCGCCCTGCCGGCGCCGGGCCGGATCGCCGTTGAGCGCCCAGACCGGAGGCGACGGCCGCACCCGCAGGGGCGGCGGGCTCCCGAGCGCCCTCACCCCTCGTCCCCGACGGTCGAGCGCCAGGCTGCGGGCGAGCGCAGGAGCGGGTCGCGGCGATCGGTCGGGGGGACGCGAGTCGAAGGCGAAGTCGGTCGGCCGCGGGGTCTGCTCGCCGCAGCGCGCACACACCAAGGTGTTTTTGGGCAACCGCATCGCGCAGCGCGGGCAGATCATCGCCTCGAGGTTAGCGCTGCCGCTCGGCCGGTCAAGAAAGCCAAGCCGCCGCGAAAGCCTGGCGGGACGCCCTGCCGGCTCTCGACGACGCGGTCGCGGCCGGTTGCTAGCGAAAACGCGGATCGGCCGCCAGGTCGGGCAGCGTCTGGAACCGGTCGGGCGACAGGTGCTTGAGGACCGCTCGGGCTGCCAGGCGCCAGGGGGATGGCACGTCCGCCCGCGTCGCCAGGTCCAACAGCTCGTCCAGCATCGGCTCGTTGACGTCCTTCGATCCATGCCGGGCAGCGGCGGTCTCGAGCTCCGAGAGCGCGCGGTCGCGCCCGCAAAGCTGCGTGCGCACGTCGAAAGCGGCGATGAGGCGCTCGAGGGCTCGGATGCCGCGATTCGCGACCAGCTCGATCTGCTCCCCGAACCGGAGGGCGGCGAGCGGCGCCTTCGTCGCGCCGGTCTTGGGGGCTGAAGCGCTATCGCCCAGCGTCGCCGGCGCGACCGGAGGCGCGACCGGCGCGGGCGCGACCTCCGTGACCACGCTGCGCAACGCGGCCGGCGCCACTCGGGCGTCGTCGGACTTGAAGGTCTCCGGCTCTGGGACCGCGCGCCCGTGGGCGCGCAGCGCCGGCATCTGCTTGGGACCGGAAGGTGCGGGAGCGGAGCTACTGGCCGGCAGGGATGCCGCTGGTCGTTCGGCCAGGGCTTGCGCCTTCTCCAGCAGGTGGGCCATCGCGCCGGGCACCACCGGCGGCCATTCGGGAGCGCGGCCGAGGCGTTTGGCGGCGGGCGGCGCGTTCTTCGCGGCCCGGTACTGCTTGACGAGCAGCTCGAGCCAGCGCTGCTCCAATTCGGCGGCGAGCGGCTCGCCCAGGGCCGCGTGCCGCGCGGTCGCGACCGGGGTGTGGCTCGCGGGGAAGGCGGCGAGGACTTGCTGAACGGCGGCCCTGCCGCCCGCCTGCACCGCCGTCGCTGCCGCCGCCGCGCCGCGAAGCACCTCCAGATTCAAGGTCGTCGGCGGGACCGACTCGACGAACGCCTTGAGCCCGCTGGCCACCAGATATTGGCGGTCGGCGTCGGCCAGCCGCGGGTCGGCGGAGAGGTCGAAGGCGCCGGCGAAGAGCTTCGCGAGCTGCCCTCCGGCGCCGGCGAGCAGCACCGCCTTGAGCGCGGCGAGCCGGGCGCCCTTCGCGACCCGCAGGTCCCCGACGATGCTCGCGCAGATCCCGTGGCCGTTGCCCTTGCCGAGCTCCGCCAGCTCTTCCGGCCGGGCCACCAGCGCCGCCGCGAGCGCGCCCAGCGCGGAGGTCGAGCGCCGCCCCAGCTCGCCGGTGAAGTCGTCGAGGCTGTCGTAGGCTCCGAATCCCTCCCGCTTGAGCCAGGCGATCAACGCCACGGTGCCGATCCTCCACCTCGCGAGGCGCGGCGAACGTTAGCACGCGAGGGATCGGGGCCGGGCAGCGTCCGCGTCGCTGGGGCCCAAGCGCCGCCGCTCTCGCGACGACGCCATCGGACCGATCGGACGGATCCGACCGATCGGTCCGATCGCTCCGGTTTTCGAGAGGCGGAGGCGACACTCAGTGGACGGGCATCGGCGATGGTCGGCGCAGCGGGCGACGGCCACGCGTCCGCCCCAGTGAGCCAAGGAGCGTTTCTCAGGTCCGCTTCCGGTCCTGTTTACCGATAGCCCTGCCGGTGAACGTGGAGCGCAGGTACTCCCGATACATCTCGGCGATGACCCGGATGGGGATTTCCTTCGGGCAGACGGCCTCGCACTCGGCTTGGTTCCCGCAGGCGCCGAAGCCCTCGAGATCCGCCTGGGCCATCATGTTGGCGACGCGCTCGTGACGCTCGGTCAGGCCCTGCGGCAGGTGCTTGTACTTCGAGACCTGCGCGCCGAGGAAGAGCGCTGCCGACCCGTTCTTGCAGGAAGCGACGCAGGCGCCGCAGCCGATGCAGGCGGCGGCATCCATCGAGAGGTCGGCCTCGACCTTGGAGATGGGAGTCGCGTTGGCGTCGGGCGCGCCGCCGGTGCGGACGCTGACGAACCCGCCCGCCTGCACCATCCGGTCGAGGGCGCCGCGGTCGACGACCAGGTCCTTGACCACCGGGAAGGCGCTGGAGCGGAACGGCTCCACCCAGATTTCCTGCCCGTCGTGGAAGGTGCGCATGTGGAGCTGGCAGGTGGTGACGCCGCGCTTGGGCCCATGCGGCTGCCCGTTGATCACCATCGAGCACATGCCGCAGATGCCCTCGCGGCAGTCGTGGTCGAACGCGACCGGCTCCTCGCCCTTCTCGATCAGCCGCTCGTTGAGCACGTCGAACATCTCGAGAAAGGACATGTCGGAGCTGACGCCCGGCACGTCGTACTCGACGAAGCCGCCCCGGTCCGAAGCGTTCTTCTGCCGCCAGACGTGCAGCTTGAGGTGGAGATTCGCCTGGGTGCTCACTTGTAGCTCCTCGTCGCCAGATGGACGGTCTCGAACGCGAGCGGCTCGACGTTGCGAATCGGCTTCTTCCCGTCGCCCTGGTACTCCCACGCCGCCACGTGCGCGAAGTGCTCGTCGTCGCGCAGCGCCTCGCCGTCCGCCGTCTGGTGCTCCTCGCGGAAGTGGCCGCCGCAGCTCTCCTCGCGCTCGAGCGCGTCCCGGACCAACAGCTCCCCGAACTCCAGGAAGTCCGCGACGCGGCCGGCCTTCTCGAGCTGCTGGTTCAACGTCCCCGCCTCGCCCAGGACGTTCACGTTCTTCCAGAACTCCTCCCGCAGCGCCGGGATCTCCTGGAGCGCTTCCGTCAGGCCCTGCTTGTTGCGGGCCATGCCGCACTTGTTCCAGAGGATGTGGCCCAGCTCCCGATGGAAAGCGGTCGGGCTCTTCTTCCCCTCGATGCCCAGGAGCCGGTCGATACGCCCCTTGACAGCGGTCTCGGCCTCCTTGAAGGCGGGATGGTCGGTGGTCAGCTTGTTCTTCGGATCGAACCGCTCGACCTGCACGCTCGAGAGGTAAGCCGCGATGGTGTAGGGAATCACGAAGTAGCCGTCGGCGAGGCCCTGCATCAAGGCGCTCGCGCCCAGCCGGTTCGCGCCGTGGTCGGAGAAATTCGCCTCCCCCAAGACGTGCAGGCCGGGAATGGTGCTCATCAGGTTGTAGTCGACCCAGAGCCCGCCCATCGAGTAGTGGACCGCCGGGAAGATGCGCATCGGCGTCTGGTACGGGTTCTCGCCGGTGATCTGCTCGTACATCTGGAAGAGGTTGCCGTAGCGGTCGCGGACCACGTTCTCGCCCAGCCGCTGGATGGCGTCGGCGAAGTCGAGGTACACCCCGAGACCGGTCTCGCCCACCCCGCGGCCGTCGTCGCACACCTGCTTCGCGGCGCGGCTCGCGATGTCGCGAGGCGAGAGGTTGCCGAACGACGGGTACTTGCGCTCCAGGTAATAGTCCCGCTCGCCTTCGGGGATCTCGCCGGGCTTTCGCTTGTCGCCCTTCTCTCTAGGCACCCAGACCCGGCCGTCGTTGCGAAGCGATTCGCTCATCAAGGTCAGCTTCGACTGATGGTCGCCGGTGACCGGAATGCAGGTCGGGTGAATCTGGGTGTAGCAGGGGTTCGCGAAGGCGGCGCCTTTCTTGTAGGCCCGGAAGGTGGCGGTGACGTTGCACCCGGCCGCGTTGGTGGAGAGGAAGAAGGTGTTGCCGTAACCGCCGGTCGCCAGGACCACCGCGTCTCCCGCCCAGGATTCGATCTGCCCGGTCGTCAGGTCGCGGGTGACGATGCCGCGGGCGTGGCCGTCGACCAGCACGAGCTCGAGCATCTCGTGGCGGGCGTGCATCTTCACCGTGCCGAGACCGATCTGCCGTTCGAGCGCGGAGTAGGCGCCGAGCAGGAGCTGCTGCCCGGTCTGGCCGCGGGCGTAGAACGTGCGCGACACCAGCGCGCCGCCGAAGGACCGGTTGGCCAGCGTCCCGCCGTACTCGCGCGCGAACGGCACCCCCTGCGCCACGCACTGGTCGATGATGGCGTTGCTCACCTCCGCCAGCCGATAGACGTTCGCTTCCCGGGAGCGGAAGTCCCCTCCTTTGACCGTGTCGTAGAAGAGCCGGAAGACGCTGTCGCCGTCGTTCGGATAGTTCTTGGCCGCGTTGATGCCGCCCTGGGCGGCGATGGAGTGCGCCCGCCGCGGCGAGTCCTGGAAGGCGAAGCAGTCGACCCGGTAGCCGAGCTCCGCCAGGGTCGCCGCCGCCGAGGCCCCAGCAAGACCGCTCCCGACCACCAGGATGTTGAACTTGCGCTTGTTGGCGGGGTTGACGAGCTTCAGCTCGTTCTTGTGCTGGGTCCACTTCCGCTCGATCGGCCCGTCCGGAATCTTCGCGTCGAGTTTCATGGCGTCCTTCCCAAGAGGTGGAGCGTTTGGGCTTTTTCGGCCTAGTGGGCGACGATGAAGTTGGCGAGCACGCCGACCGGCACCAGGACGAACCCGACGGCGAGCAGCACCCCTAACGCCAAGCCCAGCTTCTTCGCGAACGGCGTCCACTTGGGACCGTTCAGCCCCAGGGTCTGCAAGGCGCTCCACACCGCGTGCCAGAGGTGGAAGCCGATGAGCCCCATCGCGACGATGTAGCCGGCGGCGACCCAGCCGTTGGTGAAAGCCTGGTGGACCATCGCGTAGGCGTCCTTGCAGTCCGCCGGGGGCACGCAACCCGCGATCGCCGGCGCACCGCCGAACCAGCCCCAGGTGAAGTGCGCGAGGTGGAAGAAGACGAAGACCGCCACCGCGACGCCGGTCCAGATCATCGTGCGACTCGCCAGCGATGCCGCTCTCCAGCGGCGCACCCGGTATCCGACCGCCCGGGCCTGCCGGTTCAGCCACCACAGGCGGACCCCGCTCAGGATGTGGAGGCCGACCACGACGACGAGGTAGACCCGGCTGCCCCACAGGAGCGGTTTCGCTTCGTTCGAATGGAGGAAGTGGGCATAGCCGTTGAAGAAGTGGGCCCCGTGGAAGATCTCCAGGTTCCCGATCATGTGCAGGCAGAGCCAGGCGTAGAAGCCGAGGCCGGTCAGCGCCATCGTCACCTTGGCGCCGAGCGACGAGGTGAGAAACCGCCAGACGTGGCCGCCGGCCGAGGGGGTTGGGGTTGCTGCCGCCTGCATGCTGGACCATCCTCGAAGGCGCCCGCTCTGGCGCGGCGCCGCCAAATCCGTGCGCGACCGTGAGGGAGCGGCCGATGCCCCCGAACCGCCGGCAGATGTTCACTGCCCGGCCGTCCAAGCCGCGCGCTATACCCGACTCTCGCTTTTTTTTCGACCACTATCCGACAGCCCGAGCGCGCCCGGACTTTTCGGCCGCCGCGGGGGAGTCGCCGGGTCGCGGGGCATCATGGTTTTCCGTTTCGGCGGGCTCGCGGGTCGAACGCTCGTCGGACGCTCCGCCCGTCCGCAAGCGGCGGCGACGAGACGGAGAGATTAACCCCTGCCGCACACCAGAAGGGCTCACGAGATGCGATACCTCACCCGCTTCCTTCCCGCGCTGGCCGCCCTCGCCGCGGTCCAGCTTTCCGGCTGCGGTGGCGCTCCCTCCTCGGCCGCCGACGCCACGCCCAACTACCAGACCGTCGCGATGGACATGGACTCCTCCGACGCCCAGAGCCAGCCGCTCGACCTGCAGAGCTGCCACCCGCACCTGTTCCAGCGCACCCGCGACGTGGTCCGGATGATCAACCACCACCTGTTCAAGGTGATGGGCCGAGTCGACGCGATCATCGACAGCCACCCGCTCGCGAGCGGCAACGTCCACACCTGGGAGCGGGTCTACGCGGGCCTCGACATCCAGGCGACGCTGACCAAGAACGCCGACGGCTCGTACACGTTCGTCGTCGAGGCGAAGCCGCAGGGCGCGGCGGACAGCGCGTTCGTGCAGATTGCGAACGCGAGCTACGTCGCCGCTTCGGACGGGACGCCGCACGCCGGCACCGGGTCGATCACCTTCGACCTCTCGGCGCTGGCGAGCGTGGTGCCCGGCGAGAAGTCGCGCGGGCAGGTCATCGTCCACTTCGCCGTCAGCGGCGCCACCAAGACCGTCCAGGTCCAGCTCCAGAACTTCACCCCGGACAACTCGAGCGACGTGATTCCGCCGAAGAACGCGAACTACGTCTTCCAGCGCACGAGCGGCGTCGGTGGGAGCCTCAAGTTCGAAGAGAACCTGGTCCTCTTCTGCCCGGCGAATCCGCAGCACCTGGCCGCGACGCTGGATACCGTCACCCGCTGGGCCAACGTGAACGGGCAGATCGTCGGGCGCTCCGACAGCCTCGCCACCGGTGGACAGATCGCCGCCGGCGACCAGTGGCTGGGCCTCACCTGCTTCAGCTATGCGGCAGGGCACCCGGACCTCGGCACCGAGGGCTACTGGCAGATGAAGAGCGAGGACTCGAGCGGCACCGTCCTCCAGGGAGACGCCACCATGCGGGCGCGAGCGAACGCCAGCGCCTCGCCGAGCTGCAACGCCGTTTTCGGGGCGGTCCCCTCGTTCGACACCAACCAGAACGACTACGACTTCGCGAGCGTCAATTTCGAGGACGCCTCGGTGGTGCCCTACCCGGGCGAGCCGTCGGGTAGCTAGACCGCAGCCGGTGTAGGCGAGGGGTGTCGGTGTCCCAGAGCCCCAAAGGATTCCTGATTCCCTTCAGGTAGCCTGAAGCGCCCTCACCCCCCACTGCCGCGCGTCCCTTCTCATTTGCTGCGCAAGCGCGAGGGGGCTCAGAGAGTTGGAGTTCCTACCGAGTTTCAGTGCCCCAAGCCCCCTCGCGTCTGCGCAGCTCTATCACGCAGATGAGAGGGGGCGCGCGGCAGTGGGGGGTGAGGCGGTAAAGCACAGCATTACCGCTTCCGCCTCCCCTTCGCCGCTCACTCCCATTCGATGGTGCCGGGCGGTTTCGAGGTGACGTCGTAGACGACCCGGTTGATGCCGGAAATCTCGTTGACGATGCGGCTGGAAATCGTCGCCAGCAGCTCGTAGGGCAGCCGCACCCAGTCGGCGGTCATCCCGTCGGTCGAGTGGACGGCCCGGATGGCGCAGACGTTGTCGTAGGTCCGCTCGTCGCCCATCACCCCCACCGACTTGACGGGGAGCAGCACCGCAAACGCTTGCCAGATCGACTCCATCAGCCCCGCCCGGTCCACCTCCTCGCGCACGATGGCGTCGGCGCCGCGCAGCACTTCTAGCCGCTCCGGCGTCACCGCGCCGAGGATGCGCACCGCGAGCCCCGGTCCCGGGAACGGCTGCCGCGAGACGATGCTCTCCGGCAGCCCCAATTCGCGCCCGACCGCCCGGACCTCGTCCTTGAACAGCTCGCGCAAGGGCTCGATGAGCTCGAGCCGCATCCGCTCCGGCAGCCCGCCCACGTTGTGATGGCTCTTGATGGTCGCGCTCGGCCCCTTGAACGACACGCTCTCGATCACGTCGGGATAGAGCGTGCCCTGCGCGAGGAACTTCGCCTCCCCGTGCTCGGCCTGGTCGCCCTGGACCGCCTCCTCGAACGCGTCGATGAAGGTCTTGCCGATGATCTTGCGCTTCTGCTCCGGATCCTCGACGCCGCTGAGCGCCTCTTGAAACCGCGCCGAGGCGTCGACTGTGGTCAACGGCAGGTGGAAGCGATGCCCGAAAGTCTGCTCGACTTCGGCCCGCTCGCCGCGACGCAGCAGGCCGTTGTCCACGAAGACGCAGCGCAGCTTCTCGCCGAGCGCCCGGTGGAGGAGCATCGCCGCCACCGCGCTGTCGACGCCGCCGGAGAGGCCGCAGATGGCCCGCTCGCCGCCGACCTGGGCGCGGATCGTCGCGACCGCGCTCTCGACGAACGAGCCCATCGTCCAGTCGCGCGCGAAGCCGCACTCGTCGAGGAACGACGCGAGCATCTGCGTGCCCTGCGGCGTGTGCACGACCTCCGGATGGAACTGGACCCCGTAGAGACGACGCTTCAAGTCGCCCATCGCCGCGAAGGGGCCGGCAGCGGTCTTGGCGAGCGGCACGAAACCCGGCGGCAGCTCGTCGACCCGGTCGCCGTGGCTCATCCAGACCTCGAGCCGTTGGCCCTCGACGAACGAGGCGAACGGCCCGACGCTCGCCAGGACCTCGATCCGCGCCGGCCCGTATTCGCGCGCCGTGGCCTTCGCGACCCGGCCACCGAGCAGCTTGGCGATGAGCTGCTGCCCGTAGCAGACCCCCAGGACCGGAATCCCCAAGCTGAAGAGCTCCGGCTCGACGATAGGGGCGCCGGGGGCCTCGACGCTCGCTGGCCCGCCGGAGAGGACGATGCCCCTGGCGCCGAAGGATCGAATTCGCTCGAAGGGCACCGTGCACGGGAGGATTTCGCAGTAGACCCGCAGCGCTCTTACCCGGCGCGCGATGAGCTGCGTGTACTGCGAGCCGAAGTCGAGGATCAGCAGGTGCTCGTGGTGCGACATCGAAGCGGGTCTCGTCGGATAAGTGGAGTGTCAGCGGCGCTCATCCTTCGACTGCGCTGCCGTGAAAGAGGTGGTATCGGGCCGCTGGCCCGACGCCAGGCCGGCGGCCTGGAACGACGTCCTTTTTGATCGCACATGCTGAGCCATCGGCTCATGACGTCTCGGGATGAACGGATCTTTTCAGCGTGCGTTCTGGATCGTGGTCTGGGCCGTGCGCAATCCTGCGTCTCGCTCAGCCCTGGTGGTAGTTCGGCGCTTCCTGGGTGATGGTCACGTCGTGCACGTGGCTCTCGGTCAGGCCCGCCGAGGTGATGCGGACGAAGCGGCTCTTCTTCTTCAGCTCCTGGAGATCGGCAGCGCCGACGTACCCCATCCCGCCGCGCAGGCCGCCCAGGAGCTGGAAGAGCACCATCGCCAGCGCTCCCTTGTAGGGCACCCGCCCCTCGATGCCCTCCGGCACCAGCTTCCCGGCTTCCGCGCCCTCCTGGAAGTAGCGGTCCTTCGAGCCGTCCTTCATCGCTCCGAGCGAGCCCATCCCCCGGTATTCCTTGTACGAGCGGCCCTGGAACAGAATCGTCTCGCCCGGCGCCTCCTCGCAGCCCGCGAAGAGCGAGCCGATCATCACCGTCGAGGCGCCCGCGGCGAGCGCTTTGACCACGTCGCCGGAGAACTTGATCCCGCCGTCCGCGATCACCGGCACGTCGTAGCGATCGCAGGCCCGCACGCAGTCGTCGATGGCGGTGAGCTGCGGAACGCCCACCCCGGTGACCACCCGGGTCGTGCAGATCGAGCCCGGGCCGATGCCGACCTTGACCGCGTCCACCCCCGCGTCGCAGAGCGCGACCGCGCCTTCCGCCGTCGCCACGTTTCCCGCCGCGAGCTGGAGCGCCGGGTAGGCGCGCCGGATCGACCGTACGGTCTCCAGCACCCCTGCCGAGTGGCCGTGCGCCGTGTCCACCACGATCAGATCCGCGCCGGCCTTGACGAGGCGCTCCACCCGCTCCTCGCGGTCGCCGCCCACCCCCACCGCCGCGCCCACCACGAGCCGCCCCTTCGCGTCCCGCGCCGCGTCCGGATGTGCCCGCGCCTTCTCCAAATCGCGCGTCGTGATGAGACCCTTGAGCCGCCCCTCGTCGTCCACCACCAGCAGCTTCTCGATCCGGTGCTCGTGCAGCAGCGCTTTCGCCTGCTCCGGGCTCGCCCCCTCGCGCACCGTCACGAGCCTCGTCGTCATCAGCGTCTCGAGCGGGCTCGCGTCGCCCGCCGAGGAGAAGCGCAAGTCCCGAGCGGTGACGATGCCGACGAGCTTCCCGCCGGGCTCCACCACCGGCACCCCGCTGATGTCGTGGCGCCGCATCAGCTCCAGCGCCTCGGCCACCTTCGCCTCCGGCCCCAGCGTCACCGGCTCGCTCACCACGCCCGCCTCGTGCTTTTTGACCCTCTCCACCTCCGCCGCCTGCTCCGCTGGGGAGAGGTTCTTGTGGACGACCCCGATGCCGCCCTCGCTCGCCATCGCAATCGCCGTGCGCGATTCCGTCACCGTGTCCATCGCGGAAGAGACGACCGGCACGTTGAGCGAGAGCGCCCTCGTCAGGCGGGTGCCCAGCCGGACCTCGCGCGGGAGCACGTGGCTCTCGCCCGGCAAGAGCAGCACGTCGTCGAACGTCAAGCCGAGCCGCACGTCGCCGCCGATCATCAGAGCACCTCCGCCGCTTCCCGCCGGAAAGGGGCGGCCGATTCTTGAGGACCGCGCCCGCCTTTTGTCAACCCGCGCCCGGGACCGGACGAGCCGCGCCGAAGGTGCACGCGCAGAAACGTTTTTCCTATCGGTTGACCTGCCTTCGGGCGTGGCCATGAGCGGACCGCGTCGTCCGGTCGCCGTCCCGCCCGCCCGCGCGCACGCGTCGCGCGCGACGGCAACTGGCACCAAGCTTGCCTAACGTTCGAGCGGGGGGGAGCAAGAGATGGCCTACGACCCGATCTGCGGCAAGAAGGTGACGCCGGTGCGCGAAACGCCGTCGGCCGAGCACAAGAAGCGGACCTACTACTTCTGCTCGGCCACCTGCCAGCACGAGTTCCAGCGGGCGAGCGAGCGCATCAAGCTCCAGGACGCCGCCCGGGCGGGAGCGCTGCTGACCAGCGGGAAGGTCCGCTGGGGCCTGGCCTAGGCATCAGCGCTCCAGCTCGGCGAGCTCCTGGCGAATCATCGGCGCGTCGGGCGCCTTCGGCGCGACCCGCAGGTACATCTCGCCGCCGGCGCGAGCCGCGTCCCAGTCGCGCGTCGAAAGGCCGACCCGGAAGACGCCTCGGTACGCGGCGCCGAGCTTCGAATCCGCCCGCGCCGCCTGCCGATAGTAATCGAGAGCCTGAGCGTACCGACGTTGGGCGTAGAGCTTGTCCGCGCGGGCGAGAAGCCGCCACGCCCGCTCTTTCCCGGTCGCGACCTCGAGCCGCGGTTCGACGGCGGCCGGCTTCGGCTCCAGCTTCACGGCGGGGAGCACCTTCGGCGGAGCCGGTGGGAGGATGCGCTTCAGGGTAACGGGAGCCTTGCCGGCCTTCGGAACCGTTAGCGCCACCTTCGATGGCCGGCTCGGGGACGTGGCGGCGAGCCGATGTCGCCAGGTCAGGAACCCGACTGCGCTGCCGGTGATCGCCACCGCTGCCGCAAAGCCGGCGACGAGACCCGTCAACGGCCTCCGGATTCCCCGCCGGATGGCCGAACCGGTTCCACCAAGCGACTGCGCTCCCGCCTGGCTTCGAGCCGCCGCTCCCTCCGGGACCTCCCCCGCCCGCGGCGCGCCGCTCGCCGCCCGCTCGCGCTGCCGATCGATCTCCTCGATCCGGAGGAGCTCGGCCCGAAACGCTTCCGCCGAGGACGGCCGGTGCGCCGGATCCTTTGCCAGCGCCCGCAGGATGAGACCCTCCATCGCCTCCGAAACCGGCACCTCCGGCCGGCGCTCGCGCGGCGGAACCGGGAGCTGCGTCACGTGCTTGGTCAGGATCTCCATCGAGTTCGCGCCCTCGAAGGGCAGCGTGCCCGTGGTGAGCTGGTAGAGGATCACCCCGACCGCGTAGAGGTCCGCCCGGGCGTCGAAAGCAGAGCCGGTCGCCTGCTCCGGGCTCATGTAGAGGGGCGTGCCGCAGACCACGTCCGGCCGCGTCAGCCCCGGCACCCCGGGGTCCTGGATCTTCGCGATCCCGAAGTCCAGCACCTTGACGAAGTCGGGCTCGTCGCGGCGCGGCTCGAGCATGATGTTCTCGGGCTTCAGGTCGCGGTGGATGACGCCCTGCGCGTGCGCTTCCGCCAAGGCGGAGAGGACCTGCCCCACGATGTGGCAGACCCGCGACTCCGCCAGCGGAAACTCGTCGCGCAGCACCTTGCGCAGGTCCCGGCCGCGCACGAGCTCCATCACCAGGTAGAGCCCGCCCTGCCCGTCCTGCCCGAAATCCAGCACCTGAATCGAGTTCGGATGGTTCAGCCGGCTCGCCGCCTTCGCCTCGCGCTCGAAGCGGCCGACCAGCGTCGCGTCGTCGAGCAGGCTCGGCTTCAAGGTCTTGACGCACACCTGCCGGTCGAGGGTCAGGTGGCGCGCCCGATAGACCTTGCCCATCCCGCCCTGGCCGATGAGCTCCAAGATTTCGAACTTCCCGCCGAGGACGCGGCCGACGTTCTGGTCGGGCGCGGTGGCGGTCGCCGGCGCCTGGACCTTCGCCGGCACCGAATCCCCCGCGCCTCCGGATGGGCCGGCGGGAGCGACCGCGCCGCACTTCGGGCAGGCGGCGCCGTCGACCGTAAGCGCGCAACCGCAGCTCGGACAGCTCACCAACGTCCGCTCCCCTGGGGAAACGAGGGCGGGCGGATGCTAGTGCGACGCCGTCGAAACCGCCAAGCCCGCGGGAAGTCGACCCCCGAGCGCGCGCCGGCGGCCGGCGCCTCGAAGGCGCGAAACCCGACCAGCCACCGGATTGACTTGTCGCCAGGGCGCCGATAGAAGCCCAGGGCGAGGCAGGCTTTCGCTCGAGGCTTCTTCGGATGGCGCGCTGCGGCCGATGCGGAACCGAGAATCCCGCCGGCGCTCGCGCCTGCGTCGGGTGCGGCTCCTCGCTCGCGCGGACGATGCCCCCCGGCAGCGCTGTCGCTCCCCGTCCTTCCGCCGGCACGCTGGCCTGCCCGGCCTGCGGGCTCCCGAGCCCGGTCGGCTATCGGTTCTGCGGCGGGTGCGGCGCGGCCCTGGTCCCCGCGGTCCTGGTTCCCGCCACGCCGATACGCCCAGCGGTTGCGCCGCCGCCCCCCATGGCCGCGCCCTATCGCCCGGCCCGCGCGCAGGTCACGGTGCTGACGGCGGAAGGCGCGGTGGTCTCCGCCAGCCAGCTCGCCGCCGACGAGACCACCGTCGGCACCGCGGGCGAGGTCCGGTTGAGCGACGAGTTCGCGGCGGCGGTGCAAGGCCGGTTCGTCTTTCGCGGCCGGCTCCTGTTCTTCGCGGCGGAACGGACGCTCAACGGCACCTTCGTCCTCGTCAAGCGCGAGGTCGCGCTCAGCGAGGGCGCGGAAATCCGCGCCGGCCGCCAACTGCTCCGGCTGGAACCGTGGCCGGTGCCGCCCGCGCCGGTGGTGCCGATTCTCGGCAGCCCCCATCCGCCCTACCGCTATCAGATCGCGCAGCGGCTCGCCGGCGGGGTCGAGGGCGACCGCTTCCCCTTGCACGACGGAGAGAACCTCATCGGACGCACGGCCGGAGACCTTTCGTTCCCCGGCGACGGCTTCGTCTCCAGCCGGCACGCGATGCTCACCGTCAACGGCCGGGCGGTGACGCTCCAGGACCTCGGCTCCTCGAACGGGACGTTCGTTCGGATGGACGGCGAAACCCAGCTCGAACCCGGCGACCTCCTGCTGGTCGGCGAGCAACTCCTCAAGGTCGACCCGCCGTAGGGGGCTGGAAAATCACCGGGTACAAGGCGTGCCCCCCGGCACCGCTCACCCTGGCCTACCAAGCCGCGACACGCTCCGCCGCGCGCGAGTTCGACGCCGCGCGCCAACTCGTAGGATGGGTCGAGCGAAAGCGAAACCGATCATCGCGGCGCTCGCCGACGGGTTGCGCTCCGCTTCACCCATCGTACGGTTTGGATTGCGGGCGCCAACCACGCGCAGTCGAAGGACGAGCGGGAACGAGAAGGGCTCATCCATGATCGAGACACTTACGAGGCCAGCCGAGCGGCTGCTTCTACGCCCAGCGGCGCCGGTGTAGGTAGCCGTCGCCGGTGGCGGCGCGACCGCGGAGAGCGAGCTCGGCATCGGCCCTCGCGCGTTGGAAAAGGGACCGGCGGCCGCTCGCTCCCGCCTTCGCGTCGCACGTCGGCCCAGGTGCGCGCCGCTTTCCCGAGTGCGCGAAGTCACTCATTTTCAGGGGGATCCGCACGTATCCTGACCTCGCGCTCCACGGCGGAGCGACGGAGGAACGCGACGATGCGCAAGACGTGGCTCATGTGGTTGGCGCTTGCGGCGCTGGGGTGCGGAAGCGCTCCCAATGGCCTTGACGAGGCTGTCTCGGCAGGAGGGGTGTCGCTCACCGGCAACGGGGCAGGAGCGCGCTTGGACCTCGCGAACGTGAGCGAGGTGAACGTGGTGGTGCTCGGGGTCGACCTCCTGGTGGCCTCGCCGGCCGGCCGCCATCTGGTGACGGTGCCGATGCGCCCCCGGGTCGCGAACCTGATGGCGTTCCGGCCCTTTGCAGAAGCGGTGCTGAGCGGCGCAGCGGCGGGCGGGAAGATCACCCAGATTCGGCTGGCGATGGACGGAACGGTGGTCGTGGTCTTCCCCGACCGCTCCTACCGCGTCGCCCGGGTACCGAGCGGCACCACGAGCGGCATCAAGATCCTCACCAACGGCCTCGACCCCACCGACCTCGGCCGCATCCAGCTCGCCTTCGATCCGAGGCGGCAGCTCCACGAGACCGGTGCCGGCGAGCTCATCATGCGGCCGGTGATCAAGCTCGGCTCTTGGAGCGGGCTGCCCGCCCTCGACCCCGCCGGCCATCCGCGCGGCCACGGCCCCGGTCCCGGCTCGACCAGCGCGCCGGACGGCGGGACCGTCGGCGGGTCGAACGGCGGCTCCGGCGGAGGGTCGGATGGCGGGACCAGCGGCGGCTCGAGCGGCGGCTCTGGCGGCACGAGCGGGTCCGGCACCGGCTCCGGCTCCGGCGACGGGGGCACCTGGGTCGTCACCCCGCCGCCGCGCTAGCCAGACCCGCGCCGAAAAGCGTCTGGAGCCGCCAAGACGTCAAGAACGCCGATCTTGCGGACCGCGATTCTCGGCGCCCTTGGCGTCTTGGCGGTTCATCCGAGACGGCTTTTCGGCGCGGCTCTCGCCACGGCCGCCCCGGGCATCACGCGCGCACCTGAGCCATCGGTCCTCCGTCGGGTCGACCTCCCGGCGCGGTCGAAAACGCGCTTTCGGTTGCGCCAGGCCGGCGCGAGGGCACACAATCGACCCGAAGTCCGGCTGACGCGGGCGAACGGACTAGCCGATGACACAAGCGCCCTCCATTCCGGGTCAGGCCGATCCGCTCGACGTCGCGCGTCGGACGCTCGCCCGCTACATCGCCGACAAGGGCCTCAAATCCACCCGCCAGCGCGACCTCATCGCCGAGACCTTTCTTTCCCAGGGCGAGCACCTGCGGGTCGAACAGCTCCTGAAGCTGGTCCGCACGCTCGACTCGCGCGTCTCGGCCGCGACCGTCTACCGGACGATGAAGCTACTGAGCGAGTGCGGTCTCGCTTCCCAGCACCACTTCGGGGACGGACAGACCTGCTATGAGCCGGCGGTCGGCCGCCACCACCACGACCACCTGATCTGCACCCGCTGTCACGCGATCATCGAGTTCGAGAGCGACCGCATCGAGGCGCTGCAGGGCACCATCGCGCGGCGCCACGGGTTTCTCGTCACCCACCACCGGCTCGAGCTGTACGGCCTGTGCGCGGCCTGCCTCGCGTCCGGCGCGGTGGCCGAGCCGGAGAAGGTGAAGGAGAAGAAACCGAAGCCCGCGGAGGTCCCGGCTCGCCGTTAGTCCAGCTCGAGAAAGCCCATCCGCCCCAGCTCCGCTGCCCCGCAGGGCTCCTCCAGGCGGGCACCGCTCTTGCCACACCGGGTGCAGCGGCCCTCCTCCAGCACATGTCGCTCGGCCGCCGGAGGCCGAGCGAGAGGCGTTCGAGTTGCCGGCGGCGGTCCCGCCTGGCGGATGGGCTGGCGCACCACGGGAGGGGTCCCCGAGGGAGGCGCGCGCGGGGGCCAGGCGACTTCCGGCTCCGGAGCGTGGCCGGACCGGGCGGCCTCCCGGTCCTCCTCGGCGGATTGGTGCTCGCGCCGCACCTCGGCCAGGGTGACCATGGGGCCCGCCGGGAGCCCAAGGGCCTCCCGCAGGTCGCGCACCAGCTCTTCCATCGCGCGGGGCCGCCAGACGAGCGCGTCGCGGGCCGCCTGCATCAGCGAAAGCGCCGCCGTCTTCACGTTCAGCGGGAGCGGGCGGCCCTCTTCCGTCCGGCGGGCGACGACGGTCAGCGCCGAGCCTTGCACCCGGCCGCGCTCGATGAAGAGCACCTCGAGAGCGCCGTCGCCGACCCGCTGCGCCAACGCTCGGCGTCGCTGGTCGAAAGTCGGCGCGAGCTCGAAGTCGCCGGTGACGTCGGCGGCGTCCAGGGCGCCAGCCACCTCCGTCGTCCAGAACGCCTCCGGCCAGCCGTCGGTGAGGACGATCCGCAGCTCGTCGTCCACTGTGCCTTGCAGGACCGCCGCCAGGGTGGCGAAGGGCTCCAGCCTCTCGGGCTCGACGCGGCCGGCGCAGAGCACGAGCAGGTACCGCCGCCGAACGCCATCCTCGCCGCTCATCTCCTCGACCAACATCTCGTCGAGGCGTCGCCGGCCGTCGGGTCGAATGACGCCCATCGGGCGGAAGCTTAACGCGAAGCGCGCGCGTCTCGTCCGGCTCGCCGCGCTTCGGCGCTCTCGCCACCTTCCGACCCGCGGCATCGACGGCCGATTGGACCGATCGGTCGGATCGGTCAGCTCGGCCGGATTCCCCCGCGCTCCGCCTGCGCCGTGACGCGCTCCGGATCCCCTTCACGCCCCGAACCCGCACCGGGCTTGCCCCGACGACCGGCTGGCGAATCGCCCGGCCTCGCGCTCGCGCGTGGCGCGCGCTAAGTAAGGACCTCGGTGCGGGTGACCGAAATCTTCTTGAGCCTCCAGGGCGAGTCGACCCACGCCGGGCGGCCGTGCGTCTTCGTCCGCTTCACCGGCTGCGATCTGCGGTGCGCCTACTGCGACACGACCTACGCCTTCGAGGGCGGGCGGGCACGGTCGGTCGAGGAGGTCCTCGAAGAGGTGGCGCGCTTCGACGTCAAGTTCGTCTGCCTGACCGGCGGCGAGCCGCTCCTGCAGCGCAACCTGCCCGACCTGTGCCGCCGGCTCGTGCGCGCCGGGTTCGAGGTGTCGGTCGAGACCCACGGCCAACGGCCCTTGGGCGGCCTGCCCCCCGAGGTCCACCGCATCGTCGACTTGAAGACGCCGGGCTCAGGGGAAGCGCACCAGGACCTCTCGGTGTTCGACGCGCTCGGGCCGGAGGACGAGGTCAAGGTGGTGGTGACGAGCGAGGCGGATTTCCGGTGGGCGGCCGAGCGCGTGCGCGACAAGCGCCTCACCGAGCGGGTTCGGGCGGTGCTGTTCTCCCCGGCGTTCGGCGCCGTCGAGCCGCGGGACCTGGCCCGGTGGTTGTTGGCGAGCGGGCTATCGGCCCGCCTCCAGCTTCAGCTCCACAAGGCCGTCTGGGGCGAGGGCACGCGCGGCGTCTAGCGCGAAGGACCGCCGGCTCAGAACTTGACCGCGAGCCCGAAACGAACGTGAATTTGGGCGGAGGACAGACCGTCTGGAAGACCCGGGAGCGGTCCCGGGTGGGAAGCGGAGGCTTCGGATGAACGGCTGGCTGACGAGGAGGGCTCCGGCTCGGCTGTTGCCCATCACCCTGACGGCGGCGGTGCTGCTCATCGGGGCACCGGGGGCCGACGCCGGGCAGGTGGTGATCAACGGCGTGTCCATCGGCACCATCGACATGACGGTCGACGGCCTCAAGGGCATCAAGCTCACCGGCTGCTCCAACGTGAAGATCGACGCGCAGGGCAACGTCGACATCGTCTGTCCCGGCTACGACCTGCAGGCCGCGGGGGCGGCGCCGACCCCGCCCGCGAGCACCACGCCGGCGCCAGCTCCAGCGGCGAGCGACACCGCGCCCGTTGAGCCCAGCCTGCCGCCCCCCTCCGCCCAGGCCGCGCCCACCACGATCACCAAGCACTACTGGCTCGTCACCGAGCAGCCCCAGCCCGGCGCCGCCCAGTACGACATCGACCTCTTCGTCAACTCGAAGTGGATTCGGACCCTGCACAGCAGCGACCCGCAGGTGGTGTTCGAGCTGACCCCCAACCTCCAGCCCGGCGACAACAAGATCGTCCTGACCGCGACCAAGCACCTGGGCGGCGGCCGCATCTCCGCGAGCCCGAGCGTGTTCTATCGGGTGGTCATCGGCGAGGGCGACGTCGGCGGCGGCAACGTCATGATCTCGAACCCCCTCATCGACTGGCGGGTCACCGCCGCCCAGACCCAGAACGTCACCGCCGAACGCGACCTCTACGCGAAGTGAGCGAATAAGCCCTTGTTCCTCCTCGACGACGAGCGCCACCACGTGGAGGTCACCCTCGAGGCCATCGTCGCGCTCTACCGTTCGGTCAATTCCGCCCTGGTGGCGCTGCCGGGCATCCCCAGCTCCAAGGCCGAGGCGGTGGTGGTCGGCACCCGGCAGCCGGAGGGCTTCAGTGTCCTGGTAGCGCTCCACCTCTCCAGCGAGGAGCGGCACCTCGTCTTCGCCCACGACCCGGCGACGATGGACGGAGCCCAGGCCCGCGCGGCCGCCAAGGAAGCCCTGGGGTTCGTCGAGGCGATGGGCTTCGTGATGGAGAACGTGAGCTGGCGCGATCTCGACTCCAGCGCTCGGCGCCAGCGGCTGGCCGACCTGAAAGTGTTCGACCCGCCGGCCGAGAAAGCGGGACCGGTGGATAACAAGGTGTCCGACCCGCGCACGCGGCTCGCCCGACTGCTGGCGCAGATCTAGTCCGACGGCATCGGTCCTTCGGGGCCGCTTGGGAGGTGGGCGATGAGGGTGCCCCCGGCACGTTTCTCCGCCCTGGTCTTCGCGCTCGCCGCGCTCCTGGGCGCATCCTGCGCGCACCTGCCGACGCCCAAGGAGCAGGAGCTCGCCGAGAACTACTATGACCAGGGCGTTCTCGCGATGAAGGGGGACCGCCCGCAGGAAGCTCTCCAGCATTTCCAGGACGCGGTCGGAGAAGACCCGGCGCTCCCACAGCCCCACAACGCTCTCGGCCTCTTGTACTGGTGGAGCTATGCCGAAGCGCCGAAGGCCAAGGCCCAGTTCGAGCTGGCCCTCAAGCTCGATCCGCACTACGCGGAGGCGGCGAACAACCTCGGAACCTTCCTCACCGAGCTCAAGGACTACGCCGGAGCGCAGAAGGCATACAACCAGGCGCTTGCGCAGCCGCTCTACAAGACCCCTTTCGTGGCCCAGGTGAACCTGGGATGGCTCTTCCACCTCGAAGGGCACGACGCGCAGGCCGAGCGGACCATTCGCTCGGCGCTCACCGCCGAGCCCGGCTATTGCGTCGGCCACCGGCAGCTCGCGCGGCTCTTGGAGGCGACCGGGCGCACGAAGGAGGCGACCGAGCAGTGGAATCGGTTCGTCGCGCTGTGCCCGAACTCGCCGGAAGCGCTCCTGCATGGCGCGAAGATCGAGGCGGCCAAGGGCGACGCCGTCGGCGCCGCGCGCGACCTGGAGAAGTGTCTGGCGAAGGCGGGCGGACAGCCGGTGGCGAGGGAATGCCGGCAAGCGCTGTCCCGGCTGCCGCCGCTGCCGCCCGGTTCGCTGACGCCCCCGCCGTCCCCGCCCGCGAACGGCGAGCTGGGGAAGGCGCAGGATCTGGGTGCCGTTACTCCCTAGCGCCGCTCGACCGAGCCGGGGCGCATCGATGTTATGGGGAAGGCCGTGGCCGGGCCTCAAAGCGCCTTTGGTCAGGAGCCGGAGCGAAACGTGCCGACCGACGACGTGACCGTGGACCAGCCGCCCGAGCCTGATTCGTTCGGGCACTACCTGTTGGCCGCCCGCCAAGCGAAAGGGCTTTCGCTCGACGAGCTCGCCTTCCAGACGAAGGTCCGCCGCACGATTCTGGAGGCGCTCGAGTCCGGCGCCCGCCGCGAGCTGCCGGAAAAGGTCTTCGTCCTCGGCTACGTGCGCTCCTACGCCGGCGCCCTCGGGCTGCCGGTCGAAGATGCCGCCCGCCGCTTTCTCGCCTCCTGGCAGGAAGACGAGCCCGGTGCGCCGGCCGAAGAGGAAGGCCGCGGCATCTCGCTCGCCTGGGTGCCGCCCGCGCTCGCCGCGCTGTTCGCGGCGGGCGTCTTCTGGTTCATCACCCACATGCACTAGAAAGCTGAGCCAATCGGAAGCGCCGCGTCCGACCGGAAGCGCTGCCGCTCAGGGACACTCGGTCGCCGTCGCCGACCACCCCTCGTTGAACGTGTTGCGGTCGTCGCGGCCGGCTTTGGGCCACCCGTCGCGGGCGAGCCCCGTCGTCGAGTCGGTCTGGAGGGCGACGAGGCTGCCGTTCTCGCCGTCGGTCACCGGCAGGAAGAGCGTGCCGTCGCAGCCGAGCGCGGGCGTGCCCAGGTCGACCTGCGAGCTCGCGGGCAGGTTGAAATCGGTGTGCCACTCGACGCTGCCGTCCGCGGCGAGCACTTCGAGAACGCTGCCGCTCGCCAGGTAGGTCCGCCCGTCGGCGGCGATCACCGGCGAGGCGGTCGCGCCGTTGGACTCGACCGGCAGCCCGCTGGCGCTCTGCGTCGAGCTCGCCCCGCTCGACAGCTTGAACGCCTGCGCGTTGCCGTGGTCGCCCAGCACCCAGCCGAGGCCGTCGGTCACCGCCGGCGAGGCCAGGATGGGGTCCGACAGCGGCGTCGAGCTCCAGGTCTTGCTCTCGTCGGTCTTCATCGCCAGGACGCCGCCGTTGCCGAGCCCGAAAAGGAGAGTGGGAGCGCCGCTGATCCTCCCTACCGCTGCCGGCGAATCGATGGGCTCGCTGTTAGCAGAAGCGGTCTTGTCCGCCAAGCTGTAATCGCCGATGGCGTCCTTCTTCACGTCCACTTTGTGCACCACGCCCTTCGAGTCAGCAACCCACGCGTACAGGTCGCCCTGGCGAATCATCACCGGAACCATGGTCTTGCTTCCCTGTCCCAGGGAGGTTTCGACGGTGCAGCTGCCGAGGACCGTGAGCTGGCCGCCAGGCTGGTACATCCGCAGGTAGCCGTCGGCGGTGAAGGCGAAGACCACCTCGTCGGTCGAGCCTTGGTCGATGTGCGCGATGGCGACGCCGCTCGTCAGCGGCCTGAGGAGTAGATCGGTCTGGTCGCCCGGCATCGGGCAGGTCGTGTTGTCGGCGAACGAGCCGTCGCTCTCTTGAATCTTCACCACCCGCCCTTCGGCGGTCGCGGCGTAGACGTCAGCGGCGCCGGCGGCGACGTGCCCGACCGGCGGGGAGGAGAGCGTCGCCTTCCAGAGCTGAGCGCCGGTCGCCGGGTCGAGGGCGTAGACGAACCCGCCCGCCGAGGCCGCGTCGTTGCTCGCGACGAACACCTTCCCCCCAGCGAGCGCCGGCGCGGCTTCGATGGGCCCGCCGGCGGTGAACGTCCACGCGAGCCGGCTCAGGTTCACCGAGGCATTCGCGGTGGCGATGTTGCCCACGGTGTCCGTCGCCGACACCTCGGCCACGACGGTGCGGGTCACGCCGGCGAGCGGCACGTCGGTCGCGGGAAACTGGAATCGCCAGACGTCGTTGCCCTGCGATTGCCCGGGAACGGTCGTGACCGTCGGCACGTTGTCGACGTCCAGCCGCGGTGAGTCCGGTGCCACGCCCGCCGGCGAATCCTTGATCGTCGCGTCGACGGTCACGGTGTCGGTCCGCAGGAACACCTGGGTCGATGCCTGGCGCGACGGGTAGATCACCTCGAGCTGGATGACGGGACCGGTCTTGTCCACCGTGATCTGGACCGGCGCGCTGTCGAGGGACTTCGCGCCGCCGTCGTAGGCCATGTGCGCCACGAGCGGATAGCTTCCCGAGACCACCGCCGCCGGGGACAGGTCGAGCGTCGCGCGCCAGATCGCGTCGTTCGGCTCGTAGCTCGCGCTCTGGTGCGCCACCTGGCCGAGGCTCAACGCCAGCGACTTCACCCCGCCCGGCGCGCTCGCTCGCACCTCGCAGATCATCTCGCCACCGCCGACCACGACGCCTGGCGCCGGCAGCGTGATGGCGACCTGGGCCGCCTGGTCCGGCACGCAGGCGTCGTTGGCGCAGTGATAGCCGTTGGCGCAGCCGCTCTGGCAGTCGCCGACGCCGCCGTCAGGAACCGGCGGCGCGATGCACAGTCCATCCGTGCAGACGGCGTTCGACGGGCAGTCCTTGGTCGACTTGCACTCGCCACGCAGAGCGGGAGCGCACCCGCAGCAGAGGAGCGCAACCGCAGGAATCAAGAGGAGCCGCCGCATCAGAAGCTCCCTCCGGCCGCCACCCCGCCGGGACCCACGGCCAGAGAAAGCGCGGGCGCGCCGTCCCCACCGCCGCCGAAGAGCTTCGGCTGCCAGAAATAGAGCACCGCCGCTCCCGCCAGCCCGACGCCGCCCAGCCCGTACGCGACGTTCGCCACCGTCGCCTCCGTCCGCACCTGCCCGTAGAGCGGCTTGTCCGCGGTCGTCAGCTTATTCGATGAATAGAGCTGGTTGACGTGCCCGGCGGTGGAGGACGCGAGCGCGCCCACGACCACCCCGGTCACGACCAGCACGGCGCCCGCGATGCCGCTCGCGTAGAACGCCCTCGCCCTCCACCCCGACGCGAGCGCCGGCTCCCCCGGCGGGGCGACCGCCACGAACGACGAAGCGATCGGCGAGGCAGCAGCAGCGCTCTCGGGGGGGCCCGAAGGGACGGGCTTGACGTTCGCCGATGGCGCCTCGACCGTCGTCGCCTCGGCCGGGACGGCCTTCGCGGACGCCTTCGCCAGCAGCGACGGACTCATCGTCGCCGCCGGTTTCGCGGGGACTGGCGCCTTCGGCGGCGCGGGGGGTTCGGCCCTGGCGAGCGGCTTCGCCGCCGGGGGCGCGCCCGACGCCTTCGGCGCGGGAGGCGGCAGCGGCGGCAGCGGGGGCAGCGGCGGCGGCGGGAGGTCCTCGGCGAAGAGCAGCCGTCCGCCGTCCTTCGCCACCCGGACGCTCGTCACCCGCGCGAGGCCGACGTCGACCGCCTTCTCCGGCGTGGACAGGCCGTCCTGGGCGACCCGCACCCGGTAGTGGCCGATCGCGAGCCGCGCCGAGTAGGGCGTCTTTCCCACCGCCTGGTCGCCGAGGAGCACTTGCGCTCCCGCAGTGCCCGACACGGCCAGAGTCCCTTCGCACTTTTTGACCCCGAGCAGCTCGCAGCCCGCGAGCGCCATCGCCCCGACCAGGTCCGAGGCCCCGCCGGAGAGAAAGGTCTTCACTTCCCGCTGGGTCTCGCGGGCGACGTCGATGAGCTTGAGGCGCACCGCGACCCCATTGGGAAAGCGCTCGACCGACCCGGTGACGACCCAATCCGCCGCCGCCAGCCGGCCGACGTTGACCAGGCAGGCGAGGTCGCTCAGCCGGCACCGGTCGGGCGCGGCGAGGTCGAAGACCTCGACGCTCGGAAAGAGGGCGAGGCTCTTCTTCAGGTCCGCCTGCACCTGCCGGAACGCGTGCCGCGCCGAGCCGCTGCGCTCCAGGGGATAGACACCGATGCGGTGGACCGGCTGCGCTGCCGGGCTCGACCAGACCGGACCGGCGAACCCGAGCGCGAGCAGCAGCACCGCCATGACCGCACGCATGCCTTCTCTTACGAGCCAATCGCGGGCGCGGTCAACGGCGCCGGTGCGCCAGCGCCCCCGCCGGCCGAAACCGCCCGCGCCGCCTCGGTCCCAGCGTGCCCTCGGTCGACGCGCTCGCCCGACGTCGGAGCCGGACACGTCCGGGCCCGAGGTTGCCCAGGGCGCCCGTGCCCGCCCCAGGACCCTGCGGGTCCGGCGCCAACGAGCTCCGCGGGCGTGCGCGAACCCGACAGGCATGGTTCCCGAAAATCCGCGGCAGAGGCGTATCGGGTCGACCACACCGAGCCAAGTGAGGGCACTGGCCTAGTTTGAAATTCTGAGCAGTTGCGCGCTCGCTGGCGACGTGGCATGCACTTCGCATGGCCTCGCGCAGCCGCCGACCCCGCCAGCCGTCCGATCCCAACGCCTTCGCGCACGAGGTCGTGGAGCGCGTCGCGGGTCGAGCCGCAGAGCCGTCGCTGCCGCGCCACGTCGCCATCGAGGGCCGCACCGCGACGTGCGCCCGATGCGGGGCTGAATTCCGGCTCGCCGCACGCGAGCCCGCGCGATCCGCAGAATTGCGGGCCTTTTACGCGACACACGCGCACCCCTAGCCCGCGCAGAAACAATTAGCGGCACTTCCCGGGTATTAGCGGCACTTCGAGACAAGACGAGTGCGCTGCACGCAGCGTGCAGCGCAATATGCGCTTAGCGACCGGATCGGGTTTTGATTGCGGTAGCGATTTCCGCTAAAGTTCGCGATGCTCAGACAGGGCGCGAAAGGGGTGGACGATGAAATTCAAGACAAGGGCGCCAAACGGCTCAGTCGTTGAGGTGGAGGACGTTCCAGAAAGCCTCTTCCGGGAACTGTTTGGCATGAAGAAGGCGGAAGCGCTGCCGCTTACCTCCGGAAGGCAGGAAAAACAGAACAACGGCGATCGCCCAAAAGGAGCCGTAGCGCTACTGTTCAGGCCGAAGGAGCTTGACGACCTGGGGCTCCTGCGGGGCTTCTCGGGCGACGGCGTAAGGTCCGACGTCCTGATCAGGAGCCTGGGGCACGGGAAGACGATCGGGGGAAGACGCCTCGGATCGGTAGTTCTGGACTGGCTCAAAAGCGTCGGGCTCGTCGACGTGGCAGAGCATGACTACGGGCGCTTTTTTGAGGCCCGCGGCGCGCGGGTTGACGGGCAGCGCGGTTGGAAGATGACGGCCGAGATGCGCCAGCGTACCGCCGCCAAAGCGCAGGAGATGGAGAAGGAGATGAGGAGCTAAAAGAACCGGGGCCGACCCGTTGCAGCGGGTCGGCCCCGGCGGCAACAACCCGAGCGCCGCCGTGGAGGCGGGCTAAGGGCGCCACAGAGCCCCTTCAGTCTAAGCCCACGGTGGCGTTGCCGTCCACTTCCCGCCGGGACGCTCGGTCAACCCGACGGAGAAAGGAGGCTTGCCGTGGGCAACTCCCATGACGAGCGGGCGATCGTCCGTCCGCTGACGCTCCGGCTCCGACGCTGGAGGGCGAAGCGACTGGCGAAAGCCTAGCAAACCGCGTGCCACCCGGGCGGGCGTCTATCGCCCGCGCCGGGTGGCCGCCGCCTCTCGGACACCGAGCGAGCGCAGCCACGAGGACAGGTCAAGGCCAGCCGCATCGGCGGCCTCCTGCATCGCCTCGCGCTGGTCGGCGGTCACTCGCACACGAACCAGGTCGTCCTTCCGGTCTGCGGCTGCCTTCCGTCGCACGGGCCGTCCCTTCGGGTGGGTGGGCTTCTTCATGGGGCACAGTGTAGCCACAAGGTAGCGCCGAGTCAAGCCGCAGAAACGGCGCTTGACACGTGGACACGTTGTGGCTACATTAGGTCGCTAGGCAAGGGACGGAGGGCGCGATGAACAAGCTCAGCACGGCGAAGCGGGCGGCGGTGGTTCGGTGCCTAGTCGAAGGCGTCTCGATGCGCGCGACAGCGCGGATGACCGGCGTGGCGCGGCAGACGATCAACGATCTGCTCGTGGACCTCGGCCGCGCTTGCGACACCTACCAGGACCGCGTGCTCCGCAACTTGAAGTGCCGCCGCATCGAGTGCGATGAGATTTGGTCTTTCATTAGGATGAAGGAGAAGAACGTTCCGGCGCCGATGCGCGGCACGCTCGGCTTCGGGGACGTGTGGTGCTGGACGGCGATCGACGCGGACACGAAACTGGTTCCGACGTGGAGCGTGGCCGACAGGAGCGCTCCTGCTGCCCATGCCTTCATGCGCGACCTCGCCTCGCGCTTGTCGGGACGGGTGCAGCTCACCACGGACGGGCTGAAACACTACTTGGTCGCGGTCGATCTGGCGTTCGGGACGGACGTGGATTTCGCGCAGCTCGTCAAGCAGTACGGGCCGGACGCGAACGCAGAGCAGGTGCGCTACAGTCCTGCTAGGTGCCTTGGGGCCGCGAAGCACGTCGTCTGCGGCGACCCCCACCTGGCGCTCATCAGCACGAGCTACGTCGAGCGCGCGAACCTCACGATGCGGATGGGGATGCGTCGGTTCACACGGCTGACGAACGCGCACTCGAAAAAGCTGGAGAACCACCAAGCTGCGATCGCGCTGCACTTCATGCACTACAACTTCGCGCGCATCAACCAGGCGTTGCGGGTGACGCCCGCGATGGCGGCCGGCGTGACGGACCATCTGTGGGAGGTCGAAGAAATCGTGGGGCTGCTCGACGAAGAGAGCGAGTCGAAGGCGGCCTAGATGTGGAGGAAGGCTCTCGCGCAGTCCAAGATTCCAAGGTGCCGACACATCTTCTTCAGGTGGCCCACCTGAATGTCGGGGTCCTCGCGTCGTCCGTGCGGACCCAGCGGCAGGGCGGGAAACGTCCTGCCTCCGAAGGAAATGCACCAGTTGTGAGGCTTTTTCGACCGGGTGTGCCCCGGAGCACAACGGTCAAGCATCTCCCAGATGGCCTTCAGGCTGACTGTTCCGGTTGAGCCCAAGAGATTGCCGTCCCGCGCGCGTTACGCGGCGATCTGCAAGCCATCGTCGATCACGTTCTCGGTCGGCCGCAGTTTGAGCGCTCGCACGCGGACGGTCGGGATCGGCACGTCGGCCACTTTCGCGACGTTGTTCAACGTAACGCTGCCGGCCCGGACAGCGGCCCGAGCGGCATCCCACTCCGCGACGGTCACTGGGTCCGTTTCGTGGAAGAATCCGTCAACGGCGGCCCTGAATGCGTCGAGATCCGGCGCTTCCGATGCGTAGTCGGCCAGAACGCCCTTGATGCGTCCGCGAAAATCGATCACCGCCGAGTCCAGGCTAACGCCTGTTCCCGCAACAGCGCCTGGGTTGACGCCGTACAGCCACCACGAGCCGTCTTCGGACTCGGCCATCGCGCGCCCGTCGATGCTCACGACGCTTGCGAATCCCTTGCCGACGATGATCTCGTGGAAGCCGCAGAGCAGCGGGTATCGGCACACGTCGCCCATGTGTCGTCTCCTGCGTGCGCTCCCGCGCACAACGTTCTAAGGGCGCCCAAGAAAACGACGTCCTTGAAAAGCCTAGGTAGTTTAAACTGCCACCGGAAGTCCACTCGAATTTTCGTGGGGCGCAAAAACAGCCGAGCGCTTGTTTTCGCGCGGTGAAGCAAGACACGTGCCGTTTGGCGAACGTCCGCCACCCCAAACTAGGCCAGTGCCCAAGTGAGCCATCCGCTGATCCCGAGCGCAGTCGAGGGACGAGCGCGGTGCCGCACGGGCCGCCCGTCCTTCGTCCTTCGACTGCCGCTCCGGATGACCGCTCAGGACGAGGGGCCGGAGACTGAGCGAGGTGCGGGCATCCCGAAAAGCACTTCCGCGGCATATTATTTATAGATAATATGGCCGCCCACCCCTCGGCACATCGCCGCCACGCGGTGCCAGACCGTCATCGTGCTGACGCGCCGTCGGCGCGTTGACTCGCGGGCGCGAGAAGGCCGGTCGTCCGCATCGACACCCCGCCGCCCACGCGCGGCATTCTTGCGACCTCGAACGGAGAACGGCGGCGAGCGCTGCCTCCCGAGCGAGCCGGCATGCACCTTGCGTTGGCATCGAGCGCCAGCCTCGAGGAGCCGCCGATGCCCGCCGCCGCCCGCAAGCTCGCCTTCGACCGCCGCCCCGCTCCCGACCCGGTGAAGGCCCGCCCGGTGCTGCGCCGGATCGACCTCGAGGCGGAGGCGGCGCTGGTCCTCGAGTACCGGCCCCTGGTCGAGCGCATCGTCCAGCAGACGCTCGCCCGGGTCGGGCACCGCTGCGAGGCCGACGAGCTGCGCAGCGCCGGCGACCTCGGCCTCGTCGAGGCGATCCGCCGCTTCGACCCCTCGCGCGGCATCCCCTTCGGCGGCTTCGCCCGCCACCGCATCGTCGGCGCCATCCTCGACGAGCTGCGCGCGAAGGACCCGCTCGGCCGCCCGACCCGCCAGCGCGCTCGCGGCGTCGAGCGCGCCCGCCAGCGCCTCGTCCGAAAGCTCAAGCGCGACCCGACCGAGGAGGAGCTCGCGCGCGCGTCCGGCGAGGACCTGGAGACCTTCCGCCGCAAAACCGCCCGCGAGCGCTCCCAGGGCACCGTCCTCTTGGAGGACCTCCCCGCCGGCTCCTGGGAAGACCTGTTCCCCTCCCGGGAACCGGATGCGCTGGAGAACCTCTGCGAGGCCGAGCGCCGCCGCCGCCTCGCCGCCGCCGTCACCGCCCTCCCCGGCCGCCTCCAGAAGATGCTCGCGATGTACTATGACGAGGAACTCTCGCTCAAGGATATCGGCGCGGCCTTCGGCGTCTGCGAGAGTCGCATCTGCCAGCTCCTCAAGGGCGCCCAGCGAGAGCTGCGGACCGCGCTCGCCTAGGGCGGGAGCGCTCTCGGTCTACCGCGCCGCCGCCAGGGCCCGGTCGAGCCGCTTGACGTCGAACCCGACGATGATCGTGCCGTGCACGTCGATCACCGGGACGGCCTGGGAGCGCAGCCCCAGCCGCCGCCGGATGCGCGCGACCTGCCGTGCCGCCTCGGCGTCGTGCTCGACGTCGCGCTCGACGAAGGCGACGCCCCGCGCGGCCAGGTACTCGCGCGCCTTCCGGCACCAGCCGCACCAGCTCGTGCCGTAGATGATGACCGGGTCGTCGCTCGCGCGGGCGGCCGCAGTCCTCGCGAGGGCCTGGTCCGTCTTCGCGAAGTAGAGGGCGCTCGCCGCGTCGACGGGCCGCGCCCGAAGAGCGAGCTTCCGACGGGCGGCTTCCCACCTGAGCTCCTTCCTGCGCGTCTTCTTGTCCCTGCGGACCGAGGCGACCTGCGCGCGGAGAAAGGTCCACTCGATGTTTTCGGACCGAAAGACGACCGCGCGCCTGGTCTCGGAAACGAGCACGCCTTCGAACTTCGAGCCGTTCTTGAGCCTGAGGACGTCGCCCCGGGCGAGCGAGCCCGCGAGCGTACAGGCGGCCACCACGAGCGCGACCCGAACGGCGCCGGTCGGCATAGATGAATGATGCGCCTTCGCTCGCCGTACGACAAAGGGTCTTTCGGCTCGAGGTCACGCCGGGCGACAAAGAAGGCGCGCTCATCCTCCGGGCGAAGGGCGCGCCGACGGGGGCTCGTCTTCGCGATCCTTCTCCGCCAGCGCTCGAGCGGTAAGCAAGAGCCCTTCCGCCCCCCTCCGGGCGAGCGGCGTCCCGTGGATGCGGGACCCGATCTCCTCCGGCGACGATCGCAGGAGGCGTTCGAGCTGCACGAACGTCTGTTCCGCTCTGGGCGCGAGCGCCTGCCCGAGGACGCCGGGCGGCGGCGGTTCCGACCGGTTCCAGGGACACGCCTCCTGGCAGAGGTCGCAGCCGAACAGGCGCCCCGACAGCCGGCGCGCGACGGCCTCGGGGAGCGGCGCGTGGCTTTCGATGGTGTGGAAGGCGAGGCAAAGGCGCGCATCGACGAACCGCGGCGCGGGGAAGGCGCCGGTCGGACAGGCGCCCAGGCAGGCGGCGCACGATCCGCAACGGTCCGGATGCGGCGCGTCGGGCGTGAGTCGGGCCGTGGTGATGACGCAGGCGAGGAGCACGTAGGAGCCGAACGCCGGGGTGACGACGCAGCCGTTCTTGCCGATCCACCCGAGGCCAGCTTCCTGCGCCCAGACCTTCTCCAGGACCGGTCTCGTGTCACAGGAGGGGTAGCCCACGCTTCCCGGGACGATCCGCTCCATCGCCTCGCAGAGCCGCCGGAGCGGCCGGCGAACGACGTTGTGGTAATCGCGCCCGCGGGCGTATCGGGCGACCACCCCGTGCGGCTCGCTTGGCGGCAGCGGTTCAGGGTGGCGGTAGCCGACCGCCAGAGCGACGACGCTCTCGGCCCCCGGTAAGACCCGCGAGACGTCGACTCTCGCCTCGCGGCTCTGGCGCATGTACGGCAAGCCAGCGTCCCAGCCTTCCGCGAGCCATCGATCGAGCGGGCGCGGGTCGAGGGGACGCGCCCGCGCGATGCCGACGAGGTCGAAGCCGAGACCGCGCGCCGCCTCCTTCACCCGGGCGGCCGCCGACGATGGGCCGAACGTGCTCACGGCGAGGGGATGGCTTTGGTCGCACACCTTTGTCAAGGGGGCTTTTCGTCCGCTTCCCCGGGTGGCTTCCTCACGCCCCGGCGGTTTCGTGCGTTGCCGAAGCGGCGCGGCTATCCTCCTCGTGAGCGCTCGTTCACCTGGGACCCAGGCGAAGAACGAGCCTCCTGCTTCGCCTCGGATCGACCCGCGACCCAAGCCGATGCCCGCCATTTTCGTCGCCGTCCTGCTCAGCGCCTCCGCGTCCGCGGAGCCGAGCCGGCCTCCGCTCCTGTTCTGTCCCGCGCCGACCACCCCGACGCCGTCGAAGGCTCCGGCGCCGGCCGCGAAGCCGCCGAAGCCGAAGCCGGGCCCGGTGTTCCACGAGAGCGCTGTCGCTCCCTACTTTCCCTCCGGTCCCCTCGCCAAGGCCGCCGCGGCCCTCGACGACGGCGACGACGCGGCGGCCCTGAAGCTGATTCCCAAGGCGGTGCGCGGTTCGCCAGCGCGTTTCCTGCGGGCGCTCGCGGACCTGGGCGCCGGCGACCCCGAGACCGCCGCGAAGGAGCTCGAAAAGCTCGCCCCTCTGGCCCCCCCGCTCGCGGCGCGCTGCCACTGCCTGGCCGCGCAGGGCTTTACGGCCGCCGAGGATTGGGCGGGCGCCGCGCGCAACGAGCTCGCCTGCGCCGCCGACCCGGTCTTGGGGAAGCTCGCCCGGGTCGAGCACGCGAAGTTGCTCTGGAAGCTCGGGCGCCGGAAGCAGGCGACGCGCGAGCTCATGGCGCTCGTTCATGAGAAGACGCCCGCCCTCGACGGCGCGCTCTTCGCGCTGGGCACCGTGTTGGAGTCACGGGGGCAGGCGAGAGCGGCGCTGCTGACCTGGCGGCGCATCTACCTCGACGACCCGGCGAGCCCGCTGGCGGCGCAGGCGAAGAAACGCGCGCTCGCCGTCTACCGGCAGGCCCGGCTACCTCCGCCGACCGCGGCGCGCCTCGCCAGACGGGTGGAGAAGCTGCTCCAAGCGGGACGGCTGCGGGCGGCGATTGCCCAGTTGCGCGCCATCCACGTCAAGCCGCTCTGCACCGGAGCCACTTGCCCGCAGCGCTCCTGCGTCAAGGGAGCGCCCGCGCAGCTCGACACCGGTTCCGGTCCCCTGCTCGACCCGCCCGCGCCGGAGGCGGCTTTGTTCTCGCTCGCCCAGGCCAGCAAGACCGAAACCCCACCGGGACCGGTCGCGCTCCCGAAGTGCGCCGTCCATCGCGTCGAGCATCCGGCCTCGCCCGTCTCCTGCGAGGTGCAGCTCTTGCGGGGCCTTGCCGCCAAACGGGTGCGGGCGAATTCGGTGGCGCTCGACCTGCTCTTTCCGGTGTATGCGCGCTGCGCCGACGAGGCCGTGCGCGAGCGGGCGGCTTTCGCGGCCGCCGGGGCGGCTCTGGCGCTGCACGACCCCGACGCGCCGGCGCTCGCCGTCATCGCCGCCACCCAGTTCGAGGACCAGCCCCTGTCCGCGCAGGCGCTCATCCTCGCCGCCGATCTCGACCGCCGTCGCGACCGGCGCGCCGGCGAACGGTCGATGCTCCGCCGCCTGGTCGCGCGCTATCCGGACAGCCCCTTGCGTCCCGAGGCGCTCTTTCGCCTCTTCTGGTCGCACCGCGAGGACGGCCACCCCGAGCGCGGGCTCGGCGACCTGGCTACTCTCTGGAAAGAATATGACGCCGGCCCGCAGGACGACGGCGGTGACGCCGAGCGAGGCCGCTACTGGTGGGGAAGAACGGTCGCGCAGAGCGCGGTGAAGAAGGATCGCGCCCGCGGGGTCGGGATGCTCGCCCGGCTCGCCCGCGACCGGCCGCTGACCTATTACGGCCTGCTCGCCCGATCGTATCTGGCGACGCTCCATGTCGAGGTGAAGCCGGTGACCGGCCCCCTCTACTCGGGACCGCTGCGGCTCGGCCCGCTGGCGAGCGACCCGGCGTTCGCGCTCGGCGAGGAGCTCACCCGCCTCGGGCTCGACGACGACGCCCGGCGGGCCTTCCTCGCGGTCGATTTTCCGGCGCTCCGGGCCGACGGCCGGCGCGGCATCGAGGCGACGGTCGTAATCCTGCGGCTGCTCCAGTCGCTCGGCGATCCGGAGGATGCGCAGCTCGTCGCCCGGCGCGAGCTGTTGAAGTTCCTGCGCCAGATGAACGACCCGCTCGCCCGCACGGCGGCCCGCCTCGCGTTCCCGTTCGCCTACCGCGGCTCGGTCGAAGAGAGCGCCGCCCAGGCCGGCTTCGCTCCCGACTTCCTCGAAGGGCTGATGCGGGAGGAGAGCGCGCTCAACCCCTATGCCTTGAGCCCGGTCGGCGCCCGGGGGCTGACCCAGCTCATGCCCCGGACCGCCCGGCAGATCGCGCGCAGCATCGGGCTCAAGCGCTATTCGACCTCCAGACTGTGGGACCCGGCGACGAACATCCGCCTCGGTGGCGTCTACCTCGGGCGGATGCTCAAGACCTTCGGCCATCCGGGTCTGGCGGCGGCCGCGTACAACGCCGGGCCCGGCGCGGTCGAACGGTGGCTCGACTCCGCCTCCGACGTCTTCGACGAGTTCGTCGAGGACATCCCGTTCCGGGAGACGCGCGGCTACGTCAAGCGCGTCTTGCGCAGCTACGCGGCCTACCGCTACCTCTACGGCAAGCGCGGGGAGCGAGGCACCATCGTCAGCCTCGCCCTGCCGCGCGACGTCGACCCCTAGGGCTCCCCCGGGATACTCGATCCGAAGGAATCCGCGGGCAGGCGGCGCCCGAGAGCGCATGAGCTCACCGAGACCGCCGCTAATCGGCAGGCGCGGAGCGGGCGGAGCGCGCCGCGGGCGAAAGTCCGGTCCCGAAACTCGGTGCCCGGCCCGCGCGGACGCCTTATCCTCCGCCGATGCCCACGCCCAGCGACGCCCTCGTTTTCTTCGGCGCGACCGGAGACCTCGCCTACCAGCAGATCTTTCCGGCCCTGCAGCGGCTCGTGAAGTCGAAGGAGCTCCGCGTCCCCGTGATCGGCGTCGCCCACTCCGGCTACACCACCGAGCGGCTGATCGCACGCGCCCGCGAGTCGGTCGAGCGCCACGGCGGCGTCGACCCGCCGGCCTTCGACCAGCTCGCCTCGCTGCTTTCCTACGTCGATGGCGACTACCGCGACCCGGCCACCTTCGCCGCGCTGCGCGGGAAGCTCGGCCAAGCGAGAGCGCCGCTGCACTACCTCGCGATTCCGCCGAGCCTCTTTTCGACCGTGGTCCGGGGGCTCGGGCAGTCGGGCTGCGCGGAGAACGGCCGGGTGGTGGTGGAGAAGCCGTTCGGACGCGATCTGACGAGCGCGCGCGCGTTGGGGGAGGCGCTGCACGAGGTCTTCCCCGAGAACCGCGTCTTTCGCATCGACCATTTCCTCGGCAAGGAGCCGGTGCAGAACCTCGTCTACTTCCGGTTCGCGAACACGCTCTTCGAGCCCTTGTGGAACGCCCGGTACATCCGCCGGGTGCAGATCACGATGGCCGAATCGTTCGGCATCCGCACCCGCGGGAAGTTCTACGAAGAGGCGGGCGCCATCCGCGACGTGGTCCAGAACCACCTCTTCGAGGTGGTCGCGTGCCTGGGGATGGAGCCGCCGCCCGACGGAGAGCAGGACGCCTTTCGGACCGAGAAGGTGCGCCTCCTGCAATCGATTCGCCCGCTCTCCCTGGACTCGGTCGTCCGCGGCCAGTACGACGGCTACCGCGCCGAGAAGGACGTCGCGCCGGCCTCGACGGTCGAGACGTTCGCGGCGCTCCGGCTCGAAATCGAGTCCCCGCGCTGGACCGGCGTCCCCTTCCTCATCCGCGCCGGCAAGAAGATGGCGACCACCGCGACCGAGGTCCTGGTCGAGATGCGGGCGCCGAGAACCCCGGCGTTCATCGGCGAGGAGCCGGCCCTGAACCGGTTGCGCCTGCGCCTGGGGCCCGACGTCACCCTCGCCGTGCGGCTGCTCTCCAAAAGGCCGGGACCGCTCCTGGACGGCGACCCGGTCGAGCTGATCGCGACCCACCACCCGGAGCCGTTCGAGAAGACGGCCTACGAGCGGCTCTTGGGGGACGCGCTCCACGGCGACGGGACCCTCTTCGCACGGGAAGACGGGGTCGAGGCGGCCTGGCGGGTGGTGGACCCGGTGCTGGGGGACGTGGTGCCGGTCCAGCCCTACGCGCCGGGCGGTTGGGGTCCTGCTCTGGCGGACCGGCTGGCGAGCGAGACCGGCGGCCCTTGGCATGACCCCAAGCCCTCCCCATCGGAGCCGCCGCTGGAGAATTGAAGCCCCCCGAGGACCCGGTTCGGATCGCCGCCGACGGCGTCGGCGGACCCGAGCTGCCAGGGCTCCGACATCGGACCGGCGCGTCCACCGGACGGGGCAGGCACCGCGACCTCCATCCCGACCGCACCGCAGGCCCGGCCGGCCGCCCTCGCCCGGCTTCGCGAACCTGGCAGCCGAGCCCGCGCGGTCGACCGACGCGGCTGCTAGGATCGACTTCGCGACGAGGGACCGAATGACGTCTCGCGGAAAACACGCCGAGTACCTGCGCGACCTCGCGCGGTTCGTCTTCGGCGGCCGGCGGCGGTGGCTTCTGCCGCTGGTGGTCCTGCTCCTGCTCGCCCTCATCCTCGCGGTCACCGGCGCGCTCCACCCGTGGGCGGTGTTCATCTATCCGCTCTAAGGAAGCGCAACCGGTACCCGGTAGCGGCGCCGTTCACCTCAAGGGGCGCCGGGGTCCGTATGGACGATGGCGACCGCGTCGAGGTCGAACCCGCCGGTGGTGCCGGCGTAGGGGTTCTTCCCGCTGTCCTCGACGCGAACGAACCGCGCGCGCTCAACGCCGATGGTCGCCAGGTCGAAGTCGTCGCCGCCCGCGACCGCCGGGTCCGTCGGGTCGATGTCGTTCGTCAGCCAGTTCGCGTCGACCGGCTTCACCCCCGCGCACCCGGGGTAGCCGCCTTTCGGGTCGTCGGCCGCGCAGGGAAACGTGTGCCAGGTCGTGCCGTCCTCGCTGACCGAGACGATGCCGGTCTCGACGTTTCCGGGGAACGGGTTCTCGAAGACGATGAAGTCCGTCCCCGGGCCGTCGACGATGTCGTCGTCGAAGCCCAGGACGATGGTTCCTTTATCGCCTAGCGATAGGACATCGAGCGACCCGGCGCAGCATCCCGCGCCCTCGGGCGGCCCCAGGACCACGCCGGGCATCCGGTCCTGCCCGAAGCCCGCGTCGGGTCCGGGGTCGAAGGACACCACCTTGGTCGCGAAGCGGTGCAAGTCCCAGTGGTGTCCGCGGAAGGCGGAGCCGGCGTCGGCCCCGGAATGCTCAGCGCCACCGCAAGCGGTGAGCAGCAGCGCAACCGGGAGGATGGCGCGCCGGGACACGGCTACTTCGCCGACGTCATGTGAGACCAGGGATAGCTGCCGCAGCCGCCCTGGTCGGGATGGCTCTGGTCGGCGGTCTTGGTGGTGTTCAGCGCCGCGGCGGCCGTCTTCTCGCCGTAGTCGACCGTGCACAACCACCAGTCGCCAGCGGCGGTGGGCTGCGTCCAGAGGTTCTTCGAAAACGTGTCGGGGTTGTACTTCGCGCTGGCCGGCGTCTGGATGATCGCCTCGCGCTTCGAGTTGTCGAACGAAACGATGGTGTCGGTCTCGTCGCTTCCATTGCCGCTCACCCGCCACGTGCTTTGAGTGATGGTGTCGGTGTCGCCATAGCCGTCGCTCCAGGTGCCGACGACGGCGAGCTTGGGCGGGGTGGTGGTCGCCGGCCCGCAGGCGACAGCGAGCGTGGCGAGCGAAAGCAGGGCGAGAAGGGTGACGGTCGGTCGCATCGGTAGAGCTCCCAAGGGATGGCGGGTGGAGGTTTCTTGAGGAGCTCGAAGCGACCGGTTTCGCGAAGGGGAGCCTCGAAGGACGCCGCGCTGGCGCGAGACCTCTGTCGACCGCTGCCCCCATCCCCGAGGGCTTTTCTCGCGCGGTCATCTCCGAGTTCCCGACTTCAGGACCGCTCCCGCCAAAGCTCACCACGAGCGCAGGCGAAGCGGCCCCATACGGTTGCGGGCCAGCGCCGGATTCACACCGGACTTCCTCGAACCGGCCGCCCCAACGCGCACGGCGAACCGGCAGGGCACATCATGCACGATGGGCGCCGCCGCGCAAGTGGGGAAGAAAGGGCGCGCGTTTCACCCGGTTCCGTTCGCCTGCCCGCGGCGCCGGGGCCGGTTCGATATCAGACCGATCGGTCGGATCCGCCGGACCGGTCTGATCGGTGACGGTCCGGCCGAGACGTGGCGCGCCGCAACGGGATCGAGCCTGCGCCCGAGAGAGAGCGGACTGCGCGCTCCTGCCGACCGACGCCGCCCCGCCGACTCCTGCTGGAGAGAGGCAGCCCTACCGGGGACCGCGGGCGATCTTGTAGCGCTCGAGCTTGTTGTAGAGGCTGCGCCGGCTGATGCCGAGGATCTTCGCCGCCTGCTGCTTGTTCCAGCCGTGCGCGTCCAGCGTGCGGGCGATCATCGTCCGCTCGACTTCCTTCATCTTCATCCCGAGCGGCACCCGCACGTAGTCGGAGTCGTCGGCGCTGCCCGCGACCAGCCGCGGCAGGAGGTCCGGCGTCAGCTTCCCGTCGGTGGAGAGAATCACCATGTGCTCCACCACGTTACGCAGCTCCCGGACGTTTCCCGGCCACGGGTAGCGCTGGAGCAGATCCAAGGTCTCCGGCACCGCTACCGTGTCCAGCTTGCGGTACCGCTGGGCGAAGGTGTCGGCGAAGCGCTGGGTGAGGACCGCGATGTCCTCCCGGCGATCTCGAAGCGGCGGCAGCCGCAGGGGGAAGACGTTCAGCCGGTAGTAGAGGTCCTCCCGAAACTGGCGGGCCGCGACCAGCTCCGACAGGTCGCGGTTGGTCGCCGCCACCACCCGCACGTTGGCAACCCGCTCCTCCTGGGCGCCGACCCGGGTGAAGCGGAACGTTTCCAGGACCCGCAAGAGGCTCACCTGGGTGCGAGCGTCCATCGTGTTGACTTCGTCCAGGAAGAGCGTCCCGCCCGCGGCCGTCTCGAACTGCCCGGGCTTCTGCTCCACGGCACCGGTGAAGGCCCCCCTCTCGTGGCCGAACAGCTCGCTCGCCACCAGCTCGGCCGGAATCGCCCCGGTGTGCACCGCGACGAACGGCCCCGCCGCGCGGGCGCTGCGCCGGTGGATGCTCGAGGCGACCAGCTCCTTGCCGGTCCCGCTCTCGCCGTAGACGAGGACGGTGGTGTCCGCCGCGGCGGCGAGCTGAATCTGCTGGAACACCTCCTTCATCGACTTCGACCGGGCGACGAAGCCGTCGAACTGGACCACCTCCGAATCGCCTTCGCGCGCCCGCAGCGGCAGATCGTGCGGCGCCTGGCGGCAGAGGTCGCTGACCATCGCCTTGAGACGCCGCGGCTCCACCGGCTTTTGCAGGTAGTCGGCGGCCCCGTTCTTCAGGCTCGAGACCGCGGTCTTCGCCGTCGGGTGCCCGGTGACCACCACCACTCCCGTCATCGGGGAGCGGTCATGGACAGCCTTGGCGAGGTCGGCGCCGGAGCGGCCCGGCATCACGAGGTCGGTGATCACCGCGTGGGCGGGCCGCCGGTCGAACCGGTCCACCGCCTCATCGACGGTCGCGGCGGTCTCCACCTCGTAGCCCTCCTCGCGCAAGATGAGCGCCAGCGGCTCCAGGTCGTCGGGCGCGTCGTCGACCAGCAGCACCCGGTAGGGCACCGGGCTCGGTCGCGCGAGGGCCGCCGAGAGGGCGCGCTCCTCGACCGAAAAGGGCGTTTCCGACATCACGAATCCTCCGAGGAACGATGCCGACTCGCGGCAGCGCGCCCAACGGTAGGCACGGACGGCGAGCGTGCAAGAGGCGCCGGGAGGCCGGCGGGTTCGAGGCGCTCCCGCCGCGCGAAAACAGGCCGAGTGCTAACGTCGAAGACCCGAGATGACGCTCGCCGACCTCGACCGGACGGTCCGCGCCACGGGGCCCGGGCTGTTGCCGCTGCTCGCCTTGGCGTCGCTCGTCGAGTACGTCTTCCCGCCGTTCCCCGGAGACACCATCGTCCTCGTCGGCGCCGCTCTCGCCGTGCGGGGGCAGGTGTCCGTCGCGGCGGTGTTCGCGGTCTGCACCGCCGGCTCGGCGGCGGGCGCGGTGGCCGACTACCTCGCCGGAGGGTGGCTGGGCGGCCGCCTCGCGCGCCCGTCCGCGGCCCGCTGGCGCCGGTTGCTCCCGCCGGACCGGCTCGCCCGCGTCGAGGGGCAGTACCGCCGCTATGGACCGTGGCTGATCCTCGCCAACCGGTTCGTCCCCGCGGCCCGGGCGCTCTTCTTCGTCTTCGCGGGGATGAGCGAGCTGGGCCTCATGAAGACGGTGGCGCTCGGCGCCGTGTCGGCGATGGCCTGGAACGGGCTCATCGTCGGCGCGGGCTACGCCTTGGGGGCGAACCTCCCGCGCCTGGACGCGTGGCTCAAAGCGTTCGACCGGACCTCGCTCGAGGTCGTCGGGGCGGTCGGGCTCGGGATCGTCGTCGTCCTCGGCCTCCGGCGCTGGCGCGGGCACGCCCGGGCGCGGGTGGGGCGCGGCGCGAAGGACGAGAGCGATTCGGCCCATCGTTAGGGCCGGACGAATCGAGACGAATTCGTTCCCTCTCATCGAAGCGCGCAGCCGAGGGACGGGAGGAAACCCTTGCCTTGGGCCCGCTCGCCCTTCGACTGCGCTCAGGGTGAGCGGTCCAGGAAAGCGCGACTGGTCAAGGTTATTCTAATTCAGCTACTTAGCGCCGCCGGTTCCGGCGGCGGCCCCGGGCCCGGGCGAGGCTAGCCGGGACCGCTCTCGCCCGGCAGGTCGAGAATCCTCAACCCGATGAGCCCGACGAGGAGCCCGCGCACCTGCCCCTCGCGCTTTCCCGCCCACCGGATGAGCTCGGCGACGGGCTTGGTCCCGTCGACGCGCGCCAGGAGGGACGCTTCCCAGCTCTCGAGCTCGACGTCCGACAGGAGGAAGCTCGGCTCGGGCGAGGGGACGGGCCGGGCCTCGTCGGGCGAGAGGCGGACGAGCCGCTCGAGCGAGTAGAGCTTCTTCACCCCGCGCAGGATCAGGTTCGCCGGGTGGAGGTCGAGCTTGAGCGTCTCCTCGCGCGCGCGCTTCTTGAAGGTGAGCTGGAAGGCGCCCTCCTCCCAGGCGAAGAGGCTGTAGATGATCGCCTTGACCTGCTGGCCGACGTAGTACATCCGCTCCGAGTCGTTCAAGAGCCCCATCTCGATGAGCACGTCGCCGGTGCGCTTCTTCGTTCGCTGCGCCACGAGCGTGGCCGCCTTCAGGTCCTCCGCCGGCACCTTGCCGATGCGCACCAGGAACTGCCCGAACCGGTCGCTCAGGATGTTCGAGCTCGCGAAGACCGGCGCGCCGCGCTCGAAGAAGACCATCTTGCGCACCGGGCCCCGGGTGAGCAGCAGCTCTCCCGTCTCCCGCGCCAGATGGAAGGCCGCGATGAGCTGCGGCAGGTTGTCGGCGAGCGGTCCCCCCCGGGAGGAGGCGGCGCTCTCGACCGGCGCGAGGACCGGCGGCAGCGCCCTCTGTGCCTCCGGGGGCACGGGCGGACGACGCTCGATTCTGGGCAGCGGCCGCGAGCCCTGGAAGACGAGCCGCTCGCCCGACAAGGTCGCGCTCACCCGGTGCGGCGCCTCGGTCACGCTCACCCGGCCGGTCAGCTCCAGCTCCCGCTCGCTCTCGTCCTCGATGTCGACCTCGACCTCGACCTCGTCCTTCGCTTCGGCCGCCGGCGCCCGCTTCATCTCCGGCGGCACCAGCGAGACGATCCGCTCCAGGAGCCGCTCCACCTCGAACGGCTTCTCGAAGTAGTCCGCCGCCCCGTGGTACGAGGTCGCCTCGAGCCCGTGCCGCCCGCCCTTGAAGACGCCGGAGACGAGGACGAAGGGAATCTTCAGCGCCTTGAGGACCGCCGCGACCTCGTAGCCCATCGCGTCGGGGAGCAGCACGTCGACGATCGCCGCGTCGGGCCGCTCGGCCTTCGCCTTCTCCATCGCCGCCCGCGCCCGCTGGACCTGCAGGACCTGGTAGCCCGCCTCCTCGAACGAGCTCGACAACAGCTTCAAGAGCTCGGCGTTGTCGTCGACGATGAGCAGGCGCGGCGCCATCGATTCTCTACGTTAGAAGCAAAGTCCGAAGGGGTTCAAGGTGGGCTCTTCATCGCCGCTGTGGGTGCCCGACGGCCGGCCGGCCCAGCGCTTGCGCCGGTCTCCCCGGCGGTGCTAGTCGGCTCTCTGCTCCTTCCGAGGCGCCGCTTCGAGGGCGACGAGAGGCTGCGCTGGGCGAGGATCCGACCCTCGATGCCCGACGACTTCGACGACGAGACGCTGGCGGGCCTGAAGCGCTCGCGCCTGCCGTGGGTGCTCGCCCTCTTCGCCCTTCTCGCGGGGCTCTTCATCGTCTGGCTCTACGGCCACGAGAAGCAGCGGGGCGTCACCATCGAAGGCCAGGGGCACCTCGTCGTCCTCCCGCAGGGCAGCCGCTGGGCGTGGGCGCTCCTGCTCAACGGCACCCTCGTCCAGCTCACCCCCGGCAGCGTCGCCCGCTTCCACCCGACCACCGGCCCCTGCGACTGGATCGAAGGCACCCTCGAAGGAGAGCGGCTGCGCTTGGAGGAGCTCAGGTGCGCTCCCGGCTCCCTGCAAAGCCGGATCGGCGAGCGGATGCACTGGATGGGCCTGGAGTACGAGTGGTTCGACCCGGAGGAGAGGTTCTCCGGCGACACCCTGGAGCCGGTGCTTGAGACGCCGGAGGTCATCGCTTCGATGCTCGACCGGCGCCACCCGCGCTGGCCCCAGCTCGTGCCGCTCTACCAGCCGCTCTTTCCCGACGCCCTCGCCCGGGCCCGGCTGAGGGGGACGCTTCCGGTGCCGCTCATCATCGAGGTCGGCCGCAACGACCTCTTGCTGCGCCGGATGACCCGCGAGGACGAAACCGCCTTCCTCTCCCGGCCCCGGTTCCACCTCGCCGCGGGCGCGGCCGCCGGCGGCTGGATCGTGCGCACGCTGGTGGTCGACCCGGCGGCGACCGGCGACCTCGAAGACCTCCTGGTCGACCCGACCGCTCCGCCGTGGCCGGACCTCCTGCGCCAGCGGACGGTCCGGGTCGCCCGGCGCACCCCCCTGCCGGAAGCGCTCGCCGGCGCTCCCGCCGAGATGCCGAACGCCAAGCCGAAATCGAACCCGGCTCTGTCCCGCCGGCCACCCTAGACCGGCGCCGGCACGGGGTTCGCCTTGACACTCGTCCGAGCCGGTTGCTAAGGTTCGCCCGCTTTTTTTCGGCACGATCCGCCGCGGCGGAGAAGGCGTGAGGTTCCAAGGCCTTCGAGGCGGGTGAGGACCGGCGAGCCAAAGGAGACGAAGGCAGGCTCTGCGGGCTGGTCGCGGCCGGTCCTGCGGGGTCCGCCCATCGACCGATGGCCGAAGACCGAGGCGAGCACCTAGGGTGCGCCCTCCGGGTCCGGCGTGGAAGGGCCGGCCCGAGCTTTTCGACGTGAGGATAGGCCGGGGCCGCCGCATGGAGCGGCGCCACGAAACCCGGACGGCAGAGTTTCCCAGCGCGGAGGCACGAAGCGGTCATGGAATTCTTCAAAGCGGTCGCGTACCACTTCAATGCGGGCGGCTGGGGCATGTACCCCATCCTCCTGTGCTTCATCTTCACGATCGCCATCCTGGTCGATCGGCTCCGGGCGCTGTTCGGGACCTACAACATCGACAAGGAGGCCTTCCTCGCCGGGCTGAAGAAGCACGTCTTCGCCGGCGACCTGGAGCAGGCCATCAGCTACACCGCCAGCCAGAAGCCGACCCCGCTGACGACCATCGTCAAGGCCGGCCTGATGCAGGTGGACAAGGGCGACGCCGAGGTCCAGGCGGCGATGGACGAGGCGAGCCTGCGGGAGATGCCCCGCATCGAGGCCCGCACCGGCTACCTGTCGATGCTGGGCAACGTCGCCACCCTCTGCGGCCTCTTGGGCACCGTCTCCGGCCTCATCATCTGCTTCGCCGCCGTCGGTCACCTGGCGGCCGACAAGCGGTCCGCGGCGCTCAGCGAAGGCATCGCCGAAGCGATGAACTGCACCGCGTTCGGGCTCGGCACCGGCATCATCGCCCTGGTGTTCTTCTCGGTGCTGCAAGGCAAGACCCAGCACATGATGGACGACATCAACGAGACGAGCGTGGGCGTCTTGAACCTGATCGTCGCCAACCGCGACAAGATCACGACCAAGGCGAAGGCGGCTTAAGAGGGCTTCTGCCCACCGCCTGCGCTCTTGTGGAGCGGATGCGGTCCCGTCGGCCACGAAGGGCGGAACCGGTCCCGCGCGTGGGCGGTCGATCAGGACAGCGATGAGCGGCCGACCTCGACGAGAGGCGGCCCTTCGAGGAAGCGAGCATGGGCGGCGCCGCACCGGTCGAAAGCGGAAAGAAGGGCAAGAAAGACCTGGACATGGTGCTCAACCTGGTCCCGTTCATCGACCTGTTGAGCTGCCTCATCGCGTTCTTGCTCATCACCGCCGTCTGGACGCAGATCACCGCGCTCCAGGTCGCCTCCACCGGCGGGCTGACCGAGAAGACCCCGCCGCCGACGAAGAACACCATCGACCTGCGCGTCACGATCATGAGCTCGGGCTACATCCTTTCGGTCGCCGGCAACCTCGTCAACATCGCCAAGGTCGCCGAACCGGACGGCTCGATGGGTTACGACTCGAAGACCCTCGTCAGCAAGCTGACCGTCGTCAAGCAGGCCTACCCGGAGCAGAAGTCGATCACCGTCGCGGCCGAGGACGAGGTCCTCTACAGCGACCTGGTCGGCACCGTCGACACGATCATCGACCAGGCGAAGCTGCCCGACGTCAGCGTGACCCCCGCGGTGAACTAGGGAGAAAAAAGAAGCAGATGCCCATCGTCACTCCCGGCAAGCGGCCCGGCCTGCGCCTCTCGAAGAGCAAGGTCTTCGGGAAGAAGGGCTACGCCAGAAAGCACAGCGGGTTCGCGATGCTGAACCTGACGCCGATGGTCGACATGTTCACCATCATCACCATCTACCTGATCATGAACTTCTCGGCCAACGGCCAGATCCTCTTCATGACCAAGGACATCCAGCTCCCGATGATCACCTCGACGATGAAGCTGGAGCGCGCGCCGGTGATCGCGATCTCCGAGGCGAGCATCTCCATCGACGGCTCGAAGGTGATGGACACCTCCGACCTCCTCGACACCGACACGCTGAACGTCCCGGCCCTCCAGGAGCGGCTCCAGGAGCGGCGCCAGAACATCGAGCAGACCAACGCCATCTTCGGTCAGGGCGAGCAGTTCCACGGCGTCATCGACATCCAGGCCGACCAGAAGATCAAGTTCCAGATTCTCAAGAAGGTGATGTTCTCCTGCTCCAGCACCGGTTTTAGCAACATCAACTTCGCCGGCGTCCAGCACTCCGGAGGGAGCTCGGCACCGGCGAAGACCGCGATGAACCCCTGAAGAGGGGGTGGCCAGGAGCAACGTGCCGTCCGGCGAGACCGCTCATTCCGAGCGCGCCGAGCTCCTGGTCTGCATCCCTTAGAAGCGCTCCCGCTCGGCTCGACTCGCGCCCCTCCCTTTCGCTGGGCGAAGGCGGACTCTCGCGCTCGCCGCGCACCGCTTCGGGCATTGACAGGCCGGCGCGCGGGTTTCTAGCATCGCTCGTAGATGCTTGAAACTCGCCAGCCGCGTCTCCGCCGGGCCGGAAAATCACCACCGGGCCGACCCGACGCTCGCCCATCCACCGTGGAGGTCGCATGATGCCGTCGCAAGCCGACCAGGAATACGAACGGCTGCGCCGCGAGCACGCCAAGCTCGATGAGAAGGTTCGCGAGCTGGAGAGCCACCGGTGGCTGTCGGCCGCCGAGGAGGCGGAGGTCAAGCGCCTGAAGCGGGAGAAGCTCGCGCGCAAAGACCAGATGCGCCTGCTCCATCCGGACTAGAGCCGCGGGCTCGCCGAGGCATGCAGTAGCCCTCTTGCCCAGCACGGGCGAGCGGTGCCGACCGATCATCCGGTTCGTCCCGTCCGGCAGACCGACCTCGATCGATCCAGGGCCAGAACACCTTCAGGGCTCTATCGACGGCCGCGACGAATGTCCAGCAGCGGTCGTTGTTGGTGGTCTCGCGCTTGCTTTCCCGGCCGGCCGTTGCTAACAGGAGGGGTCGCGACCGCCCTTTCGCGGGAGCCGTCCGCTCTGCCTCTGGCCTCCCCCCCTAGGCCTGGTTGATTGGGCGGCTCCCTCGAGAGGGCGGAGCCGTCTTCTCCCAAGGGGCGGTCCGCCTCTTCGCTTCGTGGAAATCGCCATGCCGTTGCAGACCGCCATCGTCGGGGCGACCGGTGTCCTGGGCCAGGAGCTGCTCGCCGCGCTCGCCGAGCTCGCCCGCGACGGCGAGGCCGACCTGGCACCACCCGTCCTCTGCGCCACCGGCGAGAGCGCGGGGGAGACCTTCCCCTGGCTGGAGGACGAGGAGCTCGCCGTCGAGCCCTTCAGCACCGCTGCCGTCCGGGGCGCTGCCGCCGCCCTCGTCGCGGTCCCGCCGGCCGCCGCTCCGGGCATCGTCCAGAAGCTGCGCGAGCTCGGCGTCGCCGCGGTCGACGCCTCCCGCGCCCACCGGCAGACCGCGCCGCTCTTCTTCGACACGCGGCCGCCCTCCCTCGCCGGCGCGCCGCTGGTGGCGACGCCCTCAGCGGAAGCGCACCTGCTCGCCAGACCTCTGGCCGCGCTCCTGGAATGGGAGCCCTCGAGCGTCCACGCGACCGTGCTGCGCCCCGCCTCGGCCGCCGGAGAAGCCGGCGTCTCGGAGCTCGCGCAAGCGACCGGGCTCCTGCTCAACGGCGAGGAGCCGCCGGCCCCCCGGCTCGGGCACCGGCTCGCGTTCAACCTGGTCCCCCAGGCGGGCGCGTTCGAGGGACCGGACGCCGAGGCCGAGCGCGATCTCGCGTGGGAGCTGCCGCGGCTCGTCGGACGCGAGCTCGCCGTCGCCTCCACCGTCCTGTTCGGGCCCTGGTTCTACGGCCACCTCGCGACGGCGACGGTGGGCTTCTCGCGAGAAGCGACCGCGGACCGAGTGCGGGAGAGGCTCGAGTCGGCGCCGCAGGTGAAGGTCCTCGACGATCCGTCGGAGGCGGTCTATCCGATGCCGTCGCTCGCGACCGGCGACGGGGCGGTCCTGGTCGGCCGCGTGCGCGCCGATCCATCCCGGGAGCACGGCGTCCAGATGGTCCTCGCGATGGATGCCGTCCGGGCGACCGCGGTGCTGGCGGTGAAGGCGCTCCTGGCGCTCGCGCGCTAGGCGCGAGGCGAACGGACTCCGCTGGCGCCGGCGCGCGTTTCGCCGATAAGTTCGGTGCGAAAGGAGTGCCATGGTGCCCAAGCTCGGGCAGGCGCGCAAGGACGAGCACCTCGACATCTGCCTCGATGCTCCGGTGGAAGCGCCCGCCGTCAGCTCCCTCTTCGAGCACGTCCACTTGGTGCACGACGCGCTGCCCGAGCTGTCGGTCGACGAGGTCGAGCTGTCGACGACGGTGCTCGGCAAGGCTCTCGATTTCCCGCTCGTCATCCTCGGCATGACCGGCGGCACCGAGCGCGCGCGCCAGATCAACCGCGACCTCGCCCTCGCCGCCCAACGCCGGCGCGTCGCCTTCGGCGTCGGCTCGCAGCGGGCGATGGCGGACGATCCGTCGCTCGCGACGACCTTCGCCGTCCGCGACGTGGCACCGGATGCGCTCCTGTTCGGCAACATCGGTGCCCAGCAGCTCGCGACCCTCGGCGTCGACCGGGTGCGCGACCTTGTCGACCGCCTCGGCGCCGACGCGATCTTCGTCCACCTGAACGCGGCCCAGGAGTTGGCGCAGCCGGAGGGCGACCGCGATTTTCGCGGCTGCCTCTCGGCCATCGCCCGGCTGTGCGGCGCGCTCGGCGAAAAGGTGTGGGTCAAGGAAACCGGCTGCGGCCTCTCCCCGTCCGTCGCGAGGAAGCTCATCGGCGCCGGTGTCGGAGGGCTCGACATCTCCGGCGCCGGTGGGACGAGCTTCACCCGCGTCGAGTCCCTGCGCGCGACTGGCGCCCGGCGGGTGCTCGGCGAGACGTTCTCCGGCTGGGGCATCCCGACCGCCGCCGCGGTCGCCTCGTGCGCGGACCTGGGGGTGCCGCTCGTCGCCTCGGGCGGGCTGCGCACCGGGCTCGACCTCGCCAAAGCGCTCGCGCTCGGCGCCACCCTGGGCGGGATGGCGCTGCCGCTCCTGCGTGCGCAAGCGGTTGGCGGGCCCGAAGGAGCGGAAGCCGCGCTCGCCGAGGTGGAGCTGGGCCTGCGCGCGGCGATGCTCCTGACGGGGAGCAGGAGCATTGCCGACCTGCGACGCAAGCCGCGGGTCTTGACCGGCGACCTGCCGCGATGGGTCGAGATCCTCGAGGAGCGGCGGGTGCCGGCCGGCCGCGGCGCCGAGAGCGTCTGATGGAGGCCGCCGCCCGCGCGCGCACCAACATCGCCCTCGTCAAGTACTGGGGAAAGCGCGACGAGCGGCTGGTGCTGCCGTTCACCGGCTCGCTGTCGATGACCCTCGACGCGCTCTGGACGGACACCCGGGTCGAGTTCTGCGGGCGGCCGGGCGAAGACGAGCTGTCGATCGACGGCGAGAAGGCGGGTGGCGAGGAGCTGAGCCGGGTAACAGCCCTGCTGGACCTCGTGCGAGCGGACAACCCGGCGCTGGGCGCGGCGCGCGTCGAAAGCCGCGCCACCGTGCCCAAGGCGGCAGGGCTGGCGTCGAGCGCTTCCGCTTTCGCCGCCCTGGCGGCCGCCGCTTCCTGGGCCGCCGGCCTCGACCCGACCCCGCGCGAGCTGTCGATTCTCGCCCGGCGCGGGTCCGGCAGCGCGTGCCGGAGCGTCTTCGGCGGCTTCGTCGAGTGGACGCGGGGCGAGCGCGACGACGGCGCCGATTCCCACGCCGGCACGCTCGTCGAGCCCGCCGCGTGGGAGGTCGCGATGTGCCTCTGCCTGGTCAACGCTGGGCAGAAGGGCATCAGCTCCCGCTCCGCGATGAAGGCGAGCGTCGGGACCTCGCCCTTCTTCGCCGAATGGGCGCGCACGACGGCCCGCGATCTGGAAGAGGCGAAGGAGGCGCTCGACGCCCGCGCTCTCGAACGGCTCGGGGCGGTGACGGAAAGGTCGTTCTTGAAGATGCACGCCGTCGCCATGACCTCCGACCCGCCCGCGCTCTTCTGGAAACCGGCGACGCTGTCGCTCCTCGATGCGGTGCATTCGCTGCGGCGGCGAGCTCTGTCCGCCTGGGCGACGGTCGATGCCGGTCCCCATGTCGCGGTGCTCTGCCGGAGAGTGGACGCGCCGCGGGTCCGCGAGGCGCTCGCGCCGATACCCGGCGTCCGCGCGATCATCGTGGCCGGTCCGGGCAGAGGGGTGGAGCGGTTGTGATTCGCGCCAGCGCTCCCGGTAAGCTCTTCTTGGCGGGCGAGTACTCGGTGCTCCTGCCCGAGCATTCCTGCGTCGTCGCCGCCATCGATCGGCGCGTCGAGGTGGAAGCGCACCCGGCCGCGGCCTGGAGCGCTCGCGCCGGCGAGGCTCGCTGGTCGGAAGGGGAGCCGGTGCCCGGCGGCCTACGGTTCGTCGTCGCGGCGATCGAAGCGGTTCGGGCGAGACTCGGCGGGACGGCGCGCGCCTTGTCGACCCACGATGGGCTGACCCGCGACGGGCGCAAGCTCGGGCTCGGCGCAAGCGCTGCCGCTACCATTGCCGCCACCTTCGCCGCCGCCGACGGCTCCGGCGCCAGCCGGACGGCTCTGTGGGCGATCGCCGACGAGGCGCACCGGCGGGTCCAGGGCGGACGGGGCAGCGGCGCCGACGTCGCGGCGGCCTTCCACGGCGGCGTGCTCGCCTTCCGCCGCGAGCCGCGTCGGGCGCGCGTGCTCCCGGTCGACCCCGAGGTTCGCCTGTTCGCGGTCTTCACCGGCGAGAGCGCCAACACGGTGCCGCGCGTCGAACGGTTCGACGCCTTCGCCCGCGCCGAGCCCGAGCAGGCGCGGTTGTTCGCGACCACCTCGGAAGTCGCGGTCCAGACGCTCGAATCCGCGCTTGCGGCGGGCGATCTGACGCTGATGCGGGCGGCGATCGGCCAGGCCCGGGCGGCGCTCCGGGGGCTGGAGGAAGCGCTGGGCCTCGAAATCGAGACCGAACGGCTGGCGCTCGCGTCCGACGTCGCCTGGCGAGCGGGAGCGGCCGGCAAGCTGAGCGGGAGCGGTGGCGGAGACTGCGCGGTGGTGCTCGCGGTCGGAGACGATTCCGCTACGCGCGTCGCGAGGGCGCTGGCCGCGGCTGGCTTCGAACCCGTGCCGCTCGCCGTCGCGAAGGAGGGCGTCGTTGTCGAACGAGGCTGACCTCGAGGCCGCCCGCGCTCTGCTCGAGGCCTATCGCGCCCGCGCCGACACCCGGCTCGCCGAGATTCTCGACGCCGAAGTCGAGGCGGCGAAGGCGCTCCCGTTCCAGACCGCGCGCTACCTCGCGCTGCTCCACGACTATGCTCTCCGGGGGGGCAAGCGCTTACGGGGAGCGCTGGTGCTCGTCGGCTACGAGGCGGCAGCCGGGGAAGACGGCCCCGAGCGCGAGGGAAAGGCGTTCGAGGCCTCGCTGGCGTTCGAGCTGCTGCACGCGTCGTTGCTCGCATGCGACGACTGGATGGACCGCGACGAGCTCCGGCGCGGCGGACCGGCCCTGCACGTCGCGGCGGCAGCGGAGGCGAAGCGCCGGAGATCGGCCGACGCTGCGCACCGGGGCGCGTCGATAGCGATTCTGCTGGGCATGCTGGCACACCAGGAGGCCTTTCGCTGCCTGGAACGGGCGCAGGCGAGCTTGACCGCTCGCGCCTACTTCGACCAGGTCACCCGCGACGTGGTGATCGGCCAGCTTCTCGATGTCACCGCGTCCGACGCCGCGCGCGCGTCGAGCGCCGAGGTCCGGGAGATCGAGCGGCTGAAGACCGGCGTCTACACGACCGAGGGCCCGCTCGTCTTCGGAGCCTTGCTCGCGGGCGCGCACCTGGAAGGAGAGGTCGTTGCCGCCCTGCGAGCATTCGCCGGGCCGCTCGGGGAGGCGTATCAGCTCGTCGACGACCTCTTGGGCGCGGTCGGCGACCCGCGCGACACCGGCAAGCCCGCCGGCCGCGACCTGGAGGAGGGCAAGCACACCGCGGTCGTCGAGGAGGCGGTCCGGCGATTGCCCGCCGAGGCGCGCGCACGGCTCCTGGCGCTCATCGGCCGTCCGCTCGACCCCGCCGAGGCGCGAGAGGCGACATCGCTCCTGGTCGAGAGCGGGGCCGGCGCGGCGGTCCGCGCCCGGGCGCGAGAGCTGGCGGCCTGCGCCCGCCGAACGCTCGGCCCGCCCCTCGAAGCGGCGGCGGCCGGCAAGCTCGGTTGGCTTGCATCGCTGGTCGCGGAAAGGCACAACTAGGCGCCATGGCGGAACCCACCTGCCCCATCTGCCACCGCTCGACGGAGTCGGCGCAGCACGAGAGCTTCTTTCCGTTCTGCTCCCCGCGCTGCAAGCTCATAGACTTGGGCAGTTGGCTGAGCGGCGTCTATCGCCTGCCCGCCGAGGAAGACGAGAGCGCTCCCGCTGGGCCGCCCATCGAGCCGTCCAGCGGCTAGCGCTTCCGACGGGAGTGCGCGGCCCCTTCGCGTCTGTTGGAGCATTCGACGTGCTGCGAAACCTCGAGCGAAGCGGGACGGAATCGAGCCTCGCGCCGGGCGACGAGCGCGAGCATCGGGGCTTGAGGAAACCCGCTCGCTGGGTCGCGCCGCTCTTGCGTCGCTCGGTGGAGCTGGCGGAGCGCTGGCTCCAAGCGGGGGCGGCGCGGGGACCCGACGGCCTGCTGAGCGACCTGGAGACGCCCGTCGAACGGCCCGCGGGCATCCGGTTGCGGCGTTTCGCCGGAACCGAGCGACACGCCCGGCAGCTCGCGCATCCGTTGCGGGTCGCGCATCTGACCGACCTCCACGTCGGCCGGGTGACCCCGATGCGCGTCGAGCGCGCGGCGATGGCGCTGGTGAACGCGCAGGGCCCGGACCTGGTGGTGATCACCGGCGACTTCGTCTGCCACAGCCAGGAGTACCTCGACGCGCTGGAAGAGCTGCTCGTTTCCCTCGACGCGCCGACGGTGGGCGTCCTGGGCAATCACGACCACTGGTCCGGGTCGCAGGAGGTCCGCCGCGCGCTCAGGAGAAGCGGTGTCGAGGTGCTCGACAACGCGCACACGGTGCTCACCCTTCGCGGCGAACGGCTGCAAATCGTCGGCCTCGACGACGCCTACACCGGGCACGCCGACCGCGACCGGGCGACGAAGGGGCTGCGCCGCGACCTGCCGACCTTGGGCCTGAGCCACATCGCGGAGGAAGCGGACGGCCTTTGGGCGAGGCAGGTGCCGCTGGTCTTGAGCGGCCACACCCACGCCGGTCAGGTGACGCTCGCGGGACTGCACGAGCTCGCGCTCGGTCGGCTCGCCGGGCATCGCTACATCCACGGGCTCTACGGCGTTCGGCAGGAGCACGAGCGCCAGGGCGCGCTGTACGTCGGCGCGGGCATCGGCGCGAGCGTGGTGCCGCTGCGTCTGGGCGAGCGCGGCCGGCGCGAGGTGACCGTGTTCGAGCTGGGCATCTCGCCCGGAGCGTTCGCCGAGCACCACGGGGAGCAGGCCGCCCTGCCCGGCCGGCCGTTGTCGGCGGCGAAGCGGGCGCGGCGCGCCGCCAAGGTCGCGCGCAACGCCCGCAAGCGTGCCGCGCACGAGACCCCGAAGCGCAATCGCTGAGCGGGAGCGATACCGTACTCGATATTCCCCGACCATCCGCGGCGCGGTGGGCGGGAGCGCCGCCGGGCTGCGCAACCGAGGGAGCCGTTCGCACCCGCTTCTTCAGGGCGCCGGGAGGTGGAATTGGACGACTTCGCCCTGTGGATCGAAGGTGCCGTTCGGCAGGTCGGTTCCGCCGAAGAGCAGCACGCTCCCGTCCCGCGCCAGCGCCGGCGACTGATCGAAGAGCGCGTCGTAGGTGGTCCCGACCAGGGAGGTCCGGTGGGTCTCCAAGTCGACCGCTTGCACCACATCGCTCAGGTCGCCGCGGTTGGGGCCCTCGCCGTCGAACCCGGCGAAGAGAAAAATGCGTCCGCCCGCGACCACGGCGGTCATGTCTGCCAGCGCGTTGGGCAGATCCGGTGCCGCTGACCAGCCCGAGCCCGGGTCGAAGATTTCCACCGTGGCCACGGATTTCGTGCCATCCCAGCCGCCCAAGACGTAGATCCGCTGGCCGTCGGTCACCGCCGCGAAATGCGACCGCGCCGTCGGACGGTCAGGGGCAGGGCTCCAGCTCTGCGTCGTCGGGTCGTAGGTGTCCATTCGTTTCGACGGCACGTTCCCGCCGAGGTCGCCGGAGAGGAGCCACAGCTTCCCGCCCATCGCGAGGAGCGCGCCGTACATCGAGGGCTGCGGCGCGGAAGCTTGCGGGAGGTCCGTCCAGCTCCCCGAGCTGCCCGCGTACGTCCATGCGCCGGTCGCGGGCGATTCCGTCGCCGGGTCGCCGTGGTCCGTGACGCCGCCGACGACGTAGGGCACGCCGCCGAGGAGCGCCGCGTTCGGGTGGGCGACGGGCGCCGGCAGACGGATGCCGGGAGGCGAGCTGAACGTCTCGTCCTGCGGGTTGTAGATCGTCACCTCATCGGTTCCGGCCGACGCATACGTTTGGGGAGCGGGCTCGACGAGGTGCCGGCCGCCGATGAGGTAGACGAAACCGTTGTCGGTCGGCAGCGCCGCGAAATCCCAGCGCAGGTCGTCCTGACCGTTCGCGTTCTTCATCGTCGTCACGGCCTGGTAGTCGTCCGCGCACGTTCCCGCGTCACACACGACGCCCGTTCCGTCGCAGGTTCCGCAGGACTTGCCGCAGCCGTCGTCGCCGCAGGTCCGCCCGCCGCAGGAGCCGACGCAGGCCGGGCAATAGCCGCCGGCGTCGCACTGGTAGCCATCCGCCGTCCGGCACGACTCGCTCGCGCCGCAGGCGGCGAAGCACATCTCTTGCCCGTTGGAGCCGAGCTCGCACAGAGCGCTGCCGGGGCACGGATCCGCTGCCGAGCAGCGTCGCGTGCAATAGCCGTTCGGCACCTGGGAGCCGGTGAGGCAGAGGCGGCCGTTCCCGCACTCGAGGTCGGTCGTGCACGGCGCGCCGACGGCGAGCGCGGCCCGGCAGGTCAGGCCGTCCGCCGAGCAGACGCCATCGTCCGCGCAGACCCCGCAGCTCTTGCCGCAGACGCTTCCGCAGACCCGTTTCCCGCAATCGCAGGTGTTGGTCGGCTTCTTCGGCGGCGAGGCGCAGGCGGCGAAAACGAGGAGAAGGAAGAAACGCGCGCGCATCCGCCGATTGTAGAACGGCGCGCCCATCGGCGATGATGCGCGCCTCATGCGCATCCGCTTCGGACTGCCGCTCGTCGTCCTCGCCGCGGTCGCGAGCGCCGGCTGCTTCGCCGCGCGCGGCATCCGGCCGGTCGGCCAGGGGAAGCTCGCCGCCGGCCTCTCGGTGGGCGGACCGCTCTTCACCAACCTGGGCGGCGCGATTCCGACGCCCCTCGTCACCGGTTACGCTCGGTACGGCGTCACGGACCGGACCGACGTCGACGCCGGGCTCACGATACCGACCACCCGTGCGATGGCCATCGACGCAGGCGCCTCGCACGAAATCCTGGCGCAGAAGGGCGGCGTTCCGGCGGTCGACCTCGGCGGGCGGCTCAACCTGTGGTTCAACCCCGAGGGCGTCGCCGGCGCCAAGGACTCGAACGGCGTCGCGTTCAAGCTCGACCCGGAGGTGTTCGAGGAGGTGTACGGCTACGCTTCTTGGAAGCTCGGGCGAAAGACGCTCGGCTACGTCGGCCTCGACCTCTTCGCCCAGGTGCAGGACGCGATTTTCCGCCCCTCGGTGCTGGCGGGCGTCGAATGGCGGCCGGTGCGGCTCTTCGGGCTCCAGCTCCAGCTCGAGCAGATGGCGTTTCTGACGAACCAGCAGGACTCGATCGTCTCCTTCCTCGGGCCCGGTCACTACGGGGCATTAGCGGTGCAGCTCGGCTTCAACTTCTACCCGGAGGCGAAGTAATGCGGCACCTCTCCTGGATTCTCGCAGCCGTCCTGCTCGGCGGCTGCATGAACCTCGACGTCTTCGTTTTCGAATCGAAGCCGGCGCCGGCCGATGCCGACCTGATGGCGAAGAGCACGGTCCCGAAAAGCCTGCGCGAAGAAGTGTACGGGCCGATCAAGAGCGCCGACGGCACGGTGGTCGACGCCTACCTCTTGCAGCACGAGGACAGTGACGGCACTCCTGCCTGGCGCCACGCCGTCGGCCTCTTGTACCTCCACGGCCAGAGCACGAACATCGAGACCACGGTGCCGCGCCTCGACGAGCTGTGGAAGCTCGGCTACACGGTCCTCGCGGTGGACGCGCGCGGGTACGGCAAGACCCAGGGCACGGCGACCGCGAGTGGCCAGCTCGCCGACGTCGAGGCCGCGCGCCGCTACTTCGAGGGCCGGACGGACCTCGGGCTCTCGCCCGACCGCGTCGGCATCTACGGGCGTTCGCTCGGGACCCTGCTCGCGGTCGCGCTCGCGGCGGAACGCTCTCCGAAAGCGCTGGTGCTCGAGAGTCCGGTACTCTCGATTCAGAGCATCATCGACCAGTCGCTCGCTCTGGACACGCCAGCGCACTGGTACGTGGACGCGACGATGGACGCCGGCGCGAACATCTCGAAGGTGACGGGAGCGCTGCTGATCCTCCACGGCCTCGCGGATCACTACGTGCCGCCGTCGAACGGCGAGAAGCTGCACGAGCTCGCGACGAGCGCGAATCCGAACCTGCTCGAGCTCGTGCCCGGCGCCGACCACGACACGGTGCCGTGCGTCAGCCACACGCACGCGCCGGTCGACAACGACTGCGTCGACGGGTTCAGCAAGGACTACGAAGGCTGGGTAACGAGCCTCATCGACACCGCGTTCGACGTGGCGCAGTGACGGCGCGACTCGCGCCCGACGCGTGCGCCATCCCATCTTTGCGATGCTCGCGGCCGCTCGCGACGTTCGCGTGCTCGTGCAGCCGATCGCTCGCTCATGGGCAGCGCTCTCGGGCTCCTCGGGATAGACCATGCCAACGCGCTTCCGCCTCGCGACCTACAACCTGCTCGCCCCCGAGCATGTGTCGGCGCCCGCGGACCGACCTGACGCCTACGCGAACGTGCGGCAGCTCCTGCGCTGGAACGTGCGGATGCCGCGGCTCGTCGAGCGTATCCGAGACCTCCACGCCGACGTGCTCTGCCTCCAGGAAGTTTCGCGGTTGCACGTTTCCCGGCTCTTCGGGGACAAGCTCGAGCGCTTGGGGTATGCGCTGCTGCTCGGCGACCGCCCGGCCGACCGCGTCGACACCGTGGCCCTTCTCGCCCGCACGCCCCGGGTCCGCGTGCTTTCGAGGCACGACTTCTCTCTCCCCGGCGAGTCGAACAAGGTGGCCGTGGTCGCCCGCCTGGAGGTCGATCGGCAACCGCTCTTCGTCGCCTCGCTGCACCTGAGCTGGACGGCCGACGGCCGCTCGCAGACCGACCAACTGACCGCGTTTCTTCGCACCATCGACCCGTTCGACGCGATTCCCTTCGTCGCCGCCGGCGACCTCAACCTCGACGTCCGACGTTGGCCGGTGTGGAGCGAGGTGGCTTCGCGACGCTTCTCGGCAGCGCATCCGCCTGGCGTTCCGACCTGGGCGGCGGGCGGTCGGGCCGGCCGGCTCGACGACATCCTGGTTCGCGGGGTCGAGGTCGTCGACCCGCTGCCGATTCCGCCGCTCGGCCAGCGCCTCGAGCTGCCGAACGAGGTCGAGCCGAGCGACCACGTGCCGCTGTGCGCCGACCTCGCCTTTCGCGATCAGCTCTCGCCTTGATGGCGCTTACGGCGCCGACTTCTCGAACCAGCACGAGTCCTCGTCCGCGCTCGCGAGCGCGAATCCGAGCGATCGCAAGAGGCGGATCGATGCGGCGTTGTCGGGGTGGCATTCGGCGCGAACGGTCCGGGCCTCGTGGTCGAACGACCAGCTCACGACCGCCGCGACCGCCTCGGAGGCGAAGCCACGACGGCGGTGGGCTGGCCGCACGTAGTAGGAAAGCTCCACGGCACCGCTCTCGTCTGGCGGTCCCTTGAAGCCGGCGTCGCCCACGATTTCATCGCCGAGCCAGACGACCCACGGTCCCCACGGCGCCCGCGCCGGATCCTCCCGCCCGAGGCGCGCCTGCTCGGCGAAGAGCAAGACCGCTTCTGCCTCCGGCCAGTCCGAGGGCAGCCGCACGAGCGGCGAACGAGTCGCCTCGCGAGGCGCCAAGGCCGCAGCCAGCAGGTCCCCGGGGCACGGCTCGAGCGAAAGCCGTCGGGTGGCTATCCGCATCCGCCAGAGGTCATATCAAGCGCGCAAACGCGCCGCTTTCGATAAGGTCGCCCGATGCCGGACGCCTGCACGTTCTGCCGCATCGTCCGAGGCGAGGCCGAGGCCGACCGCGTCTTCGAGAACGACCACGTCGTCGCCATCCTCGACCGGCGGCCGCTCTTCCCCGGTCACGTGCTCGTCCTTCCGCGCGGTCATCACGAGACCTTGGCCGACCTTCCGCCGCGGGAAATCGACCCGCTGTTCGGTCTGGTCCGGCGGCTCGCGATCGCCATCGAGGCGGCGCTCGGCGCCGACGGCAGCTTCGTCGCCCTCAACAACCGCGTCAGCCAGAGCGTGCCGCACCTTCACGTCCACGTCGTGCCGCGGCGAAGAGGCGATGGGCTGAAGGGCTTCTTCTGGCCGCGCCACGCCTACCCGAGCGACGAGGCACGCCGCGAGATCGCCGCACGCATCGCGCAGGCGCTCCTCGCTTGACTCGCCGCGATCGATCGTCCGCGCCACCGTCGCGCACGCGACCCGCGCCAGGGAGGCCCGCGCGCCCACTCGCTTTCCGGTAGCATCGCGGTCCCTTCGCGCCCTGGAGGCCACCTCATGGATCTCGCTCGGCTGCCGGACGATCTGCACGCGCTGTGCGTCAACACGCTCCGGTTTCTGGCCATCGACGCCGTCGAGCAGGCTAGGAGCGGTCACCCTGGGCTTCCGATGGGCGCCGCCGAAATGGCGTTCACCCTCTGGTCGCGCTTCCACGTCTTCGACCCCGCCGACCCCGCTTGGGTGAACCGCGACCGCTTCGTTCTCTCCGCCGGCCACGGCTCGATGCTGCTCTACGGCCTGCTCCACCTCTACGGCTACGACCTGAAGCTCGAGGAGCTCGGGCGCTTCCGGCAATGGGGGAGCCGCACGCCCGGGCATCCGGAAAACGTGCTGACGCCCGGGGTCGAGGTGACGACCGGCCCGCTCGGGCAGGGGTTCGCACACGGCGTCGGGCTCGCGCTTGCGGCCAAGCACCTCGCGGCGCGCTTCAACACCCCCGAACACCCGCTCATCACCTCGCGCGTGTGGGGCATCGTCTCCGACGGCGACCTGATGGAGGGCGTGAGCGCGGAAGCAGCCTCCCTCGCCGGACACCTCCAGCTCGACAACCTCGTTTACCTCTACGATTCGAACCACATCACCATCGACGGGTCGACCGAGATCGCGTTCACCGAGAACGTCAAAGGGCGCTTTCTCGCCTACGGCTGGCACGTCGACGAGGTGGACGGGCTCGACTCGAACGAGGTCGCGGCCGCGCTCGACACCGCGTCGAAGGCGGACCGGCCGGCGCTCGTCGTTTGCCGCACCACCATCGGCTTCGGGTCGCCGAACAAAGCAGGAACGCCGTCGGCCCACGGCTCCCCTCTCGGTCCCGACGAGGCGAAGAAGACGCGCGAGGCGCTGGGTTGGCCGGAGGAGACGTTCTTCGTGCCCGCCCCGGTCCGCTCGGTCTTCGCGCGACGGGTGGAGGAGAACCAGCGCGCGCACGCCGAGTGGACCGCGCTCTTCCAGTCGTGGCGGGCGGCGAATCCCGACAAGGCGGCCGAATGGGACCGGCTCTTCGCGCCGCTGCCCGACGACCTCGAGACGCAGCTCATCAGCGCTGCCGGAGAGCCCGGGGCCGCGACGCGCGCCATCGGCGGCAAGGTGATCAACCGGGTGGCGGAAGTGGTGCCGGGCCTCGTCGGCGGTTCCGCTGACCTCGATGAATCCACGTACACGCACCTGAAGGCGTACGAGACGATTCAGCCGGGAAGCTACAGCGGCCGCAACGTGCACTTCGGCATCCGCGAGCACGCGATGGTCGCCTCGATGAACGGCCTGAGCCTCTTCGATGGCCTGCGCGGGTTCACGGCGACGTTCCTCGTCTTCTCCGACTACGCGCGGCCGAGCATCCGTCTCGCCGCCCTCGAGCACGCGCCGACGATTCTGGTCTTCACCCACGACTCGGTGTTCTTGGGCGAAGACGGACCGACGCATCAGCCGATCGAGCATTTCTGGGCGCTGCGGCTGATTCCGAACCTCGAGGTGTGGCGGCCGGCCGACCCGCGCGAGACGGCCCTCGCCTGGGCTGCCGCCCTGCGGCGGCGCAGCGGCCCCACGTTGCTGATTCTCACCCGGCAGAAGCTCGGCCAGCTCACCGGCACGATGCCGACCCTGCCGGCGAACGCCGACGAGGCCGCCGCGTACCTCGCGCACGAGCCGGACGGACGGCCCGACGCGGTGCTCATCGCGACCGGGAGCGAGACCGCCATCACCGTCGAGGCGGCGAAGGCGCTGGCGGACGAGGGCCGGCGGGTGCGGGTGGTGTCGATGCCCTGCGTCAGCCGCTTCCTCGCCCGGCCGGCCAGCGAGCGCGAGAAGCTCCTGCCGCGCGGGGTGCCGACCGGCGCCGTCGAGACGGGCTCGACGATGGGCTGGCGGCAGTTCACCGGTCCGGACGGGCTCGTCATCGGCATCGACGACTTCGGGCATTCGGCGCCGGCGGGCGTCATCGCCGAGCGGCTGGGCTTCACCCCAGCGCAGATCGCCCAGCGCGTCCGGGAGTGGCTGCGGTAGTCGCTCGCTGCCGGCACCACGGCACCGGAACCGCCGACCTCGAGCGCTCGACGGTGGGTGGTTCCGCGCGCCCGCGCCCATCCCTCGACCGCGCCTGGGCCGAGCGATGCGGCGGGGTCTCCGAACGCCGACCGATGTTTCACCGCTGCGTGATCGACTGAGCTCGCTTCTGGCGCGCGACCTCGGCCTCCGGCGGCCGCAGGTAGCGCGGCTCCAGGGAGAGGACCCGCGCGAGCTCGAAGACCGGCTCGCGCTCCTGGTGCAACGCGAGGAAGGCGATTTCCGCGGCGCCCGGGTAGCTGGGCTCTCGCTCCCCGAAACCGCTGCCGACGACCTTCGTGCCAGCCCCGACCGGTTGCGGGCGCGCCTCGTCGGTCGCCAGTAGGCGGAGCACCTCGCTCGGCGAAGCCGCGGTCGGCGCCACCCGCGTCTCCAGCGCGCCGGTCCGAAAGCGGTGGACCGCGAAGTAGACCTCGCCCTTGCGCGCGTCGAGGATGGGGCAGAGCCAGTCGGACTCGAGCGGCGCGTCGAAAGGCAGCTCATCGCCGGCCCGAAGCGACGCACGACGCGCGGCCGCGAGCGCCATCGCCTCCAGCGACCCGGCGCCGACGAGGGGAATCCGCCGCGCGTAGGCGACCGCCTTCATCGTCGCCAGCGCCACCCGCGCGCCGGTGAAGAGACCCGGCCCGAGACCGGCGAGCGCCACCGCCACTTCGTCCATCGACCGCTGCGCCTCGGAGAGCAGCTCGTCGAACAGGCTCGGCACGACGGTCGAGACCACTGCCGGAGGGCCGGCCGAGCGCGTCGCGAGAACGCGCATCCCGGTCGCGTCGCGCTCGACCAGCGCGCAGGACAGCACCGGTGTCGAGGTGTCCAGGGCGAGGGCGAGCGCGGTCATGCGATCACTGGAACCAGGTGCGGATGATGTCGTTGCGGAAGGCGAGGACCATCAGGGCGACCAGCATCACGATCCCGACGTAGCTCGCGATTTCGCGGAACCGGAGCGGTACCGCCCGGCGGCTGACCCCCTCGATGCCGCTGACCACGATGTGGAAGCCATCCAGCACCGGTACCGGTAGGAGGTTGACCAGCCCCAGGTTGATCGAGATCAACGCGAACATCTTGAGGAATGTCGCCAGCCCCCCCTCGGCAGCGATGCTGGTGAGCTGGTAGAGCAGAATCGGCCCGCCGATGCTCCGGCTCGAGATGTGCCCGCTGGCGATGCCGATGATGCCGAGGACCATCATCCGGGTCAGGTTGACGGTCTCGTCGAAACCGCGGGCGAGCGCCGCCAGTGGCGGATAGCTGATCCGGACCAGCTCGGCGTCCGTGTAGGGCACCGGGTGGAAGACGCGGTAGTCGAAGGCGAAGCCGTAGGCCGGCGCGGTCTGCGGCCCCTCCAGGAAATCCATGGTCTCTTTCATCGGCGCGGTGAAGGCGACCCGGACCCGCGCGCCGCCGCGGTCGACGACCAGGTCGAGCTTCTGCTGGCCGTCCACCACGTCGCTGTAGCGGATTTCGTTCTCCACCGGCTTGCCGTCGACCTCGACGACCTTGTCGTCGGGCCTGAGCCCCGCCGCCCAGGCGACGCCGCCGCGCTTCACCTCGCGCACGTACATCTGCGGGTCGTCGAAGCCGAGCGGCCCTACCCCCGCGGGGATGCGCAGGGTGAGCGCCTTCGCGGTCGCGACCGGCGCCGTCGGCAGCTTCACCGCCGCCGTCCGCACGACGCCCAGCGTCACCGCTTCTGCTCCCAGCCCGGCCAGCGCGCGCTCGAGCTGGTAGTCGGTGGCGATCGGCTGCCCGTCGACCGACGTCACCCGGTCGAAATCCTTCAGTCCGGCTAGCGCGGCACGGCTGCCCGGACGGACCGCGATGTACGGTGGCACCTTCCCCGCGAGAATCCCGATGAACCCCTGCTTCTCGGTCTCGACCGGATTCTTCTCGGTGGTGAAGCCAGGGGTGAGGCGCAACGTCAGCCGCCGGCCGGCGCGGTCGACGACCAGCACGACGGGCTCCCCACCCCGCTTGACGATCTGCTCTTTCATCTCGTCGAACGAGCGGGTGCGCACCCCGTCGACGCTCAGCACCCGGTCGCCCGCCCGCACTCCGGCGGCCTGCGCGGCCTCGCCCGGCAGCACGAGCCCCACCACCGGGGGAATCTGCGGCTGCGGCGTCAGGTTGACGAGCGCGTAGACGAGCGGCGGCAGCAACAGGTTCACCGCTGGCCCGGCGAGAGCGATGATCGCCCTGCGGTAGGGCTTCTGCTCGGAGAAACCGCGTCCCTTGTCCTCGGGCGGCAGCGGCTGCGACGGGTCCTCGCCCGCCATGCGCACGAAACCGCCGAGCGGCAGCGCCGCCAGCACATACTCGGTCTCGCCGCGCTTGACGCCCCACACCTTCGGCCCGAAACCGAGGGAGAAGCGCAGCACCTTGACGCCGAAGAGCTTGGCGGCCGCGAAATGTCCGAGCTCGTGGAAGAAGATGAGGCCCCCGAGCAGGGCGATGAAGGCCGCCACTTGGACGAGGTGCGACATCCTTTGCAGCATAAGCGCGGCGCTAGCCTGTGGCCAGCCTCAGCCGCGCTCGAAGGGCGTCGGCCTCGGTCGCCCCGGCCTCCGCCGCGGCGAGCCAGAGGCAGCGGCGCCATCGCTCTCCAGCAGCGCTAGTGGATTCGGGGGAGGACCACCAGCTTCGCGTAGAAGAAGACGAGCGGCGCGTTGACGAGGAGCGCGTCGACCCGGTCGAGCATCCCGCCGTGGCCCGGCAGGAGCCATCCCGAGTCCTTCGCGTTCCAGGCGCGCTTGAGCATCGACTCGCCGAGGTCGCCCAGCGGCCCCGCGATGCCCCCCAGGACGCCGATGGCGACGCAGTCGAGCGCCCGGAGCCCGAGCCCGGCGAACGCCTGGACGGCGAAGGCGAAACCGACGCTCGCCGCCATCCCGCCGAAGAAGCCTTCCCAGGTCTTGGCGGGCGAGACGCGGGGCAGGAGCTTGCGGCGCCCGAAGAGCCGTCCCGCCGCGTAGGCGCCGGTGTCGCCGCCCCAGGTGATGGCGCACGCGAGCAGCACCCAGCCAGCGGCGGTCCAGGAGTGCGGCTGCCCTCCCAGGCCCCGCAGGGGCACGACGTAGCCGACGAGCGATCCGTAGATCGCCGCGAAGAGCGTCATCGCCACCTGATTCGCGGCGTTCTGCAGGGCTTGGTTCCGGAAGAGCCGCCAGGTGAGCACGGTGACCAGGACCGCTGCCCAGAGCCAGTGGAGCTGCCGCTCGGCGTGAAGCGACGGGAGGAAGAAGAACGGCATCGACGCCGCGCCGGCGATCGCCACGACGCGCAAGCGGTCTCGCCCGAGCGCCATCGTCGACAGCTCGTACGCGTTCGCCGCCGCCGCCAGCGCCGCCAGCACGGCGAACGGGAGCCCGCCGTACCACATCAGCGCCAACACCGCCGGCAAGAGCACGAGCGCCGTCGCGACGCGGACCAGCAGGTTTCGGTTCTTCGCCGCGCGGTCGTCCGGGGAGCCGGCTCTCGTCACGTTGGCCGGAACGTCCTGGCGATCCACGAGACGCTCCCTTCGCGTCGGGCTCTCGCCGTTCCCACCAACTTCGGCGTCCCTCCAGCGGCGTTTCTATACCATCGTTCGTCAGCCTCTCGCTCCGATGCTGGGCGCTTCCCCTCCCGCTTCGAACCGTCGTGCTACCGTTTGGCGCTCGGCGCTCGAAGGAGGTCTTTCTGTGCTCCAGCGGATCGGCCCCTACCGGTTGACGCGAATCATCGGCCGGGGCGGTCTCGGCGTCGTCTACCGCGCCCTCGACACCCGCACCCAGGCGGAGGTCGCGCTCAAGCTCTTGACCCAGCCGGCGAAGGACACCACTGCCGCGCGGCGGCTCGCCCGCGAGTTTCGCGCCCTGAGCGGCATCCAGCACCGCCACATCGTCCGGGTTCTCGACGCGGGCGCCCACGAGGAGATGCCCTACCTGGTGATGGAGCTGGTCGACGGCCTCCCCCTGCGAGCCTGGCTCGACGCGCGGTTCGACGAGCCCGGCTGGAGACCGAGAGCGCCGCTGGACGACGAAAGCGTCTCCGTGACCCGCTCGGCTTCCCCTCCGCTGGGGGACGATAGCGGTGCTGGGCTCCATCCTCCCCGCGACGAGGCGACCGCTCCCGAGTCCGCGGAGCCCGACAGCCTTCCGCCGCACCGGCGCCCCTGGACGAGCCCCCGCCCGGACGCGAGCCACCCGGAACCGGTCCCGCTATCCGTGCGGGAGGCGCTCAACCGACCGCGGCGCGTCCAGAAGCTCCGCCGTGTCGTCACCCAGCTCGCCGAAGGGCTGACCTGCATCCACGGCCACGGGCTCGTCCATCGCGACCTCAAGCCCTCGAACGTCCTGGTGGCGCCAGGCGGGTGCGCGAAGCTCGTCGATTTCGGGCTCGTCAAGGTCGCTCGCTCGGGGGGCGACACCACTGCCGCCGGGCACCTGGTCGGGACCTACCGGTACATGTCGCCCGAACAGGCCAGGAGCGGTCCCGTCGACGGCCGCAGCGACCTCTACGCGCTGGGCAGCGTCCTCTTCGAGATGCTCTGCGGGCGGCCGCCGTTCGCGCAGCGGCAGGTGACCGCGCTCCTCGAGGCGATCGTGCACGAGCCGCCCCCGGCGCCGGCGACCCTCAATCCGGAGGTCGACCCGGCGCTGGCGGACCTGGCCTGGGACCTGTTGCGGAAGAATCCGGAGGAGCGGGTCCAGACCGCCGCCGAGGTGGCGGAGCGGTTACGCCCGCCGGGAGGGCCGCAGCCTAGTTGCTGACCGGCGATGGCCTAAGAGCCCACGAGGCGCCGGTGCAGCGCCTGGACCGCGTCGGGCACCTTCTCGCGCTCGACGAAGAGACCGATGCGCTCGGGCGCCGTTTCCGCCCGGGCGACTTGAATCCTCGCCTCGCGCAGGGCCTCGAGCGCCCGGCGCAGGTTTTCGTGGCTTCCGTTGATGCCGTGGCCGACGCAGGAGACGCAGCCGTAACCGTCCTCCAGCCGAAGCCGGTCCGCGAACGCCTTCTTCGCATCCTCGATCACGCGCGGGAGCCGGTGCGCATTCTCCAGCCCGACCACCAGGGTCGCGCGCTGGGCGTCGAGCCGCGCCGACTCGGAGGCGAGCCCCTGCCGGTCGGCCAGCTCCGCCAGGGCCGCGAAGTCCTCGGGGGACGCGTCCCAGACGGTGAGCAGGACCACTTCCGCCTCGCTCGCGATCGCCCGCACCCGGCCCGGCCCCGCCGGCGCATCGAGCCGCCTCAACGGCTCGGCGGCAATCCGGGTGCCCGGACCGTCGACGAAGGTCGCCCGCGCGTAGAGCGCGATGCCCTTCTCCCGCGCGAACTCCACCGCCTGCGCGTTGAGGACCTTGGCACCGCTCTCGGCTAGCGTCTGCATCTCCTCGTAGGAGAGGTCCGCGAGCTTCTGCGCCGCCGGAACCACCCGCGGGTCGGCCGAGTACACGCCGTCGACGTCGGAGCAGATTTCGCAGTACTCCGCCCCGAGCGCGGCGGCGAGGGCCACGGCGGTGGTGTCGCTTCCCCCACGGCCGAGGGTCGTGACCTCCTTTTTGTAGGACACGCCCTGGTAGCCGGCGACGATCACCACGTTCCCGCGTTCGAGCTCGTCCTGGAGCCGGTACGGCCGCACCTCGACGATACGCGCGTTGGCGTGGGAGTCGTTGGTGATGATGCCGCTCTGGCTCCCGGTGAAGCTCAGGGCGTGGACGCCCAGGTCGTTGAGCGCGAGCGACAACAGCGCCATCGAAATCCGCTCGCCGGCGGTGAGGAGCATGTCCAGCTCGCGCCGCTCCGGGGTCCCGGTCACCTCCTTAGCGAGCGCGAGAAGCTCGTCGGTCGTGTCGCCCATCGCGCTGACGACGACGCAGACCGCGTGCCCGCCCGCGCGCGTGCGGGCGATGCGCTGGGCGACCACCTTGATCTTCTCCGCGTTCGCCACCGACGACCCGCCGTACTTCTGCACCACGATCGACATCGGCGTTGCTCCTGATCGGCAGCGATCCTATGCAGCGGCTACGGTGCCGGTCTCCGCCAGCGCCGGCAGCCACAGCCGGAAGGTCGCCCCGCCCCCTGCGGTCTCCTCCACCTCGACGCGCCCCTCGTGCTCCGTCGCGATGCGCTGCACGATCGCCAGACCGAGGCCGGTGCCTTCCACCTTGGTCGTGTAGTAGGGCTCGAAGACCTTCTGCCTCGAGGCGAGCGGAAGCCCGCGGCCGTGATCGGCGACCTCGAGCGCGACCCCCTCCTGCGCCCGGCGCGCGCGCAGCTCGATGCGCCCGCCGTCCGGCATCGCCTCGATGGCGTTCTTCACCAGGTTCACCAGGGCCCGCTGAACCTGGTCGCGGTCGACCCGCACCCCCGGCAGGTCCGGTTCGATCTCTGGCTCGAGGGCGACGCCCCCCGGCGGGCTCGAATAGAGAGCCGCAGCGCTCCTGATGAGCTCAGCCGGGGTCGCCGGGCTCAACACCGGCTTCGGCCACCGCGCCAGCTCGGAAAACTCGCTCGCCAGCCGCTTGAGCCGCGCCACCTCCTCGAGCACGGTCTGGGTCCCCTCGCGAAAGAAGCGGTCGAATTCCGGATGCTGCCGGTCGTGGGTGCGCTGCAAGGTCTCGACGGCCATCGCGATCGGCGTCAGCGGGTTCTTGATCTCGTGGGCGAGCGCCCGCGCGATCTGCTCCCACGCCGCGGTCCGCTCCGCCTGCGCCAGCCGGTCCTGCGCCCGCGCGAGCTTCTCGGTCATCTCGTTGAACGCCGCCACGAGCTGCCCCAGCTCCGCCGGCGCCCGCACCTCCACCCGATGGGAGAGGTCGCCCTTCGCGAGCTCCTGTGTCGCCGCCAAGAGCGCCTCCACCGGCGACACCGTCCGCCGCGCCAGGGTCGCCGCCAGCACCCCGCCCACCGCCAGCGCCAGCGCGAACGCGACGAGCGCCCCCCAGGCGATGTGCTTCTTCGACTCGACCAGCGTCGAGTCCGAGAGCCGGATTTCGAAAGTCCGCTCCCCGGTCTCGGCGGGCACCTCGATGCGCCTGAGCGCCCGCACCCGGCCGAGCACCGGCGGCAACACCCGGCGCCGCCGCGTCTCGCGCGCCCCCTCGTCCGGCAAGAGCGTCACCTCGCCCCGGACGAGGCTGCTCAGGCGCTCGAGCTCCGCCGAGCCGACGAGCATCCCGCCGAGCACGAACGCTCCCGGTCGGCGCGCCACCGGAGCCACCCGCACCAGCGCCAACGCCTGCCCGATCTCGCCGCCCCGCTCGACCTCGACGGTCTCCAGGACCGCTTTCGAGGGGTTGGAACGGGCGAGGGCCAGCGCCGCCGCGTCCTCGTCGCCCAACCGCGCCGGCACCTGCCCGGAGAAGAGGATGGTCCCGTCCCGGTCGATCACCTCCAGCACATCGAGACCGCTGTCGGCGAGCAGGCCGCGCGACTCGGCCACGAGGGAAGCCGTGTCGCCGTCGGTGAGCGACCGGGCGACCTCATCCGCGAGCCGGCCGCCCGCTTGCGCGCGGGTCCGCGATTCGACCTCGGCCCCGAGCCGGTCGAGCTCCGCCTCGACGACCTTCGCCGCCCCGTCGAGCTCGCGGGCGTAGGCGCGGTCGAAGGAGCCGTTCACCGACCGCAGCACGAGCGGCACGGTCAGGAGCGGCACCGCCGCCACCGCCGCGAACGCGAGCGCCAGGCGCGTCTGCAGCCGCATATTCGCCCACCGGCTCCGCTCCCGCATCACGGCGGCGCTTCCGGTGGTTTGAGCCACGCCCGGGCGAGGTCCACCCGCCACGGAACCGCCGGCGCCGGCATCATCACCCGCGAGCCGACCGACACCGCTCCTCCTTCCCGGTAGAGCAGCACCGCCCCGACCTGGCGAGCGACCTCGCGCAAGGGCGCGTCGGCCCGCGCGGGCGTCGCGCCGTTCGCGGCCATCGCCTCGGCCCAGACCCGCGCCGCGGCTGGCGCGCCCGCCGCGAGCCGGGCGAGCGTCGCCGCTTCCACCCACGGCGGCGCGGTCGGAAGCGCGACCAGGGCGAGGTCGTAGTCGCCGTGCGAGAGCCGCGAAAAGTAGGCATCGCGCGGCTCGGCCACGATTCTCGCGCTCATCCCCCGGTCGCGCAGGAGCACCTGGAGCCGCTCGGCGACGGTCCGGAGGTCCCGTTCCGAGTCATCGGTCGCGATCACCAACGTCTGCCGCGCCGGACGCACGCGCTCAAGCTTCGGCAGGGGCCACCCCGAGGGGAGACGGCCGAAACCGCGCAGGAACAGCCGCGCCAGCGACTCGCGGTTCAAGCGCGCCAACGCGGATTCGACGGAGGCCGCCGCGTCCGAGCCCTGGTGAACGAGCGCGAAGACATAACGCCCACCCGAACCGCTCTGGGTGAGCAGGACCCCATCCGCCGGCGGGTCGAGCCGGCGGCCGGAGCGGACCTCGACCCGAAGCTGGTCCAGGTAGGGGCGGCGCGCGGGCGATCCGGGCTGCGCCGCGAGCGTCGACGGCGCGAAGGGACCGCCGCGCGACACCCCCAGCCACGGGAGCGAGAAGAGCGGCAGCTTTGTCAGGCGCGAGGCGCCGTCGATTAGAAGGGTGCGACCGTCGGCGCGAAACGAGAGGTCGGGAAGCGACACGACCGCGTTCCGCGCCGCCTGGTCGAGCGCCTGCGTCAGGTCCTGCGCGGTCAGAGGCGTTCCATCGGGCCACGTCGCGTCTGCCGGGATCTCGACAGCGCTGCTGCCTGGCGTCCAGCCGAGGTCGGCGAGCGAGAGCGAGGTCGCGTCGGCGAGCACCAGCTCGAGCGGATTCCACGCCCGCCACGGCTCCGGCGCGACCGGCGATTCCGGCCCCTCCACCACCAACTCGCCGCCGTATTGCGGCCGCAAGCCCGCGCGGGCGATCGATGGCAGCGCTAGCAATAGAACTATCGCCAGCGCGGCCTGATGACAGCGCCAACGCGGTCGGTTCGGTGGAGCGATAGCGAAATCCATCCCGCTCGATGTCGCCGCCGGTAGCTGACCGCCACCAGTTCCGGTCCACGAAACCGCAGTCGCTGGGCATGACCTCATCGCGTCTCCGGCGGCAGGCGCTGGCCGAACGCGAAGAGGCGCGACCGGACGCCGTCGAACTGCACCGCGACGACGCGCGCGAAGCCCGCCCCGGTGACCGTGCCGATGGCGCCCAGAACGCCATGAATCGGCGCGGACTCGACCTGGCCGCCGGGCGCCTTCCCCAAGGGCGACACGACCAGCCGGTCGGACCGCGCCGAGCCCGGCCAGAGCGGCAGCGTCCGCACCAGCTCGGGCACGCCGTCGCGGTTCAAGTCCACCAGCGCGACCCCGTCGCCCGCCCTCATCGGCTCTCCGGTAGCGCCGCCGCCAACCGTCGCGCCATCCTCGGTCACCGCCGCCCAGCGCGCTGGCGCGTTGGTCGCGCCCGGCACGTACGCGATCGCCGCCAGGTCGCGGTTCTCGTAGCGCAGGAGGTCGGTCCCCGCAACGCCCTGCGCGACCGGTGCCGCCCCCCGATCGGGCGGCGCGAGGGGAATGCCGTCGACGAGGTGGAAGCGCCCGACGACGCCGTTCTTGACGCTGACGACCGCGCCGCGGTTCCGATCGTGGATGCCGAAGGCGACGACGAGCGCGCCCTTCTCGGCCCGGCAGCTCGCGGTCGCGCCGGGCGTGCGCGCGCGGGCGCGCAAGGCCGCCGGCAGCGGCGCCTGCGCGAGGGGCGTCAGGCCGGAAAGCGACCAGCGCAGGACCACGAGCGTGTCGGCGGTGACGAGCGCGACCTCCGGCGCGCCGTCGCCCTTCACGTCGTCGCCGCACAAGGCCAGGACCTCGCCGTCGACCGCGCCGAGGAGCCAGGTCTCGAGCCCACCGCCGGCGCCCGAGAGCCAGGTGGCGAGAACCTTGCCGAGCGGCGCTTCCACCGCGGTCGAGAGGAGAACGGCTGGGCTCTTGCCCGACGTCAGGGGCCCCAGCACGTCCACCGTCGCCGCGAGCACCGTCCCCGCGACCCGCAGGCGCACCCGCACCGTCCGGTCGGCCGCCGGCGAGAGCGCTTGGCTCGCGGCGCCGAGGAGGGCTGCGCACCGACCGGCGGCGGCGTCGGAAAGCTCCAGCGCCGCCCCTTCCGCCGAAAGGTCGAGCGAGACCGCTTTCGCACCGCTCAGGCTCGGGCGTGCCGCCGTGGCGACGGCCGCGCACAGCGCTTCCACGCCCTCCTTGACCGGAGCCGCCGAGCTTCTGAGCGGCAGGACGAAGAGGAGCAGCAGGGCGCCGACCGTCGACCCGCGCCGGGGCGAAGCGCTGCCGCTACGCGCGGCGGCGGTCATGGCGCCTGGCTCCGGAAGTAGTCCTCGGTGGTCACCTGGCTGTCGGGAGGCGAGACCTCGTTCGGCTCGGTGCCGGCGAGGTAGTACTCGGTGGCGACGAAAGGCGAGTGGGGGCCGGCGAGGAGCCCGGTGCGCGGGTCGATCTGCGCGGTGACGACGCCGGCGGGCGCCATCCACTCGGCGGGGGGCGCTTGCGCTTCCGCCACCTTCATGAAGCCGAGCCAGATCGGCCCGGCCGTCCGGGCGCCGGTCTCGCCGTGGCCGAGCATCCCGTGGTCGTCGAAGCCGACCCAGGCGCCGGCGATCATCTCCGGGGTGAAGCCGAGGAACCAGCCGTCCCTGAGGCCGCTCGAGGTGCCGGTCTTGCCGGCGATGGGCCGCCCGAGCTGCAAGAGGAAGTGCGCGGTGCCGTCGGAGTCCTCCACCACGCCCCGCATCATCTGGCTCGTGACGAAGGCGACGTCCGGCCGCAGGCCCCGCGGCGAAGGCGGGAACGGCGTCTGTCCCGGCGGCGAAAGCGGCGGCTGCTCCTGGTATTGGGTGTTATTTTGATAGAGCACTTGGCCGGAGGCGGAGAGCACTTCCTTGATCAGCACCGGGGGAGCGTAGCGGCCCTCCATCGCGAAGGTCGCGTAGGCGTTGGTCAACTCGAGCGGGGTCACCTCGCCGGTGCCGAGGGCGGCGGTGATGCTGTCGGGGATGCGACTGTCGATGCCGGCGCGGTAGGCGGTCTGTTTGACGAGGTCGAGGCCGTGCTGCTCCATGTCGTCGAAGGACAGGGGCGTCGCCGGGAGGCAGCCGATGTCGCCGATGAGCTTGACCGCGACGGTGTTCTTCGACTCGGCGAGGGCCTGCCGCATCGACATCGGACCTTCGAAGACGCCGCGCTCGTAGTCCTGGGGCGACCAGACCTTGCCGGTGAACTTGTCGCGAATCGGCACCGGGGTGTCGTCGACCGTCGCCCGCGGCTGGAAGACGATGCAGCGTTTGCGAACGTCCTCGGGGGCGCTGGTGGGTAGAAGCGCTCTCGCTTGGCCGACCCGGAGCGCGGTCGCGTAGACGAAGGGCTTGAACGAGCTTCCCGGCTGGCGCATCGCCTGGGTCGCGCGGTTGAAGGAGGAGAGCGCCTCGTCGTAGCCGCCCACCAGCGCCACCACCCCGCGGGTGGCGGGGTCGATGGCGACGAGGGCGCCCTGCACTTTCGGAATCTGCTCCAGGGCGACCTCCACCCGGTCGCGGTGGCAGCGCTTTCGCGCGCGTGCGCGTCCCGCGCAGGGGGTGATGCGGGCGATCCGCACCCGGACGAGGTCGCCGGGCTCGACGAGGTCCCGCATCGAGCGCGGGCGCGGCGTGTAGAGCGCCGGGTCGAACTTGCGGGCCCAGCCGGAGGTCGAGAGGGGCAGCACCGCTTCCGTGGTACCGAGGTCGACGGTCGCCTGCGCCGGCGCGACCTCCTCCACCCGCGCCACCACCTCGGTGCCCGTCGCGAGCGGCGCCCACCGGACCTGCCGGGCGAGCGCGGCCAGCAGCTTCGCCGTCGCCGTGGGGTTACGCTCCTGGTGCTTGAGAGCGGTGAGGTCGAGCGACGAGAGATCCAGCACCGACCTCGGGTCGACCGGGCGCACCTTGCGCGCGATCGCCTGCTGGAACCGCTTGGCGACGAGCGGCCGGAGCGCGCTCCAGAGATCCTCGTCCAACTGCCCCGACGGCCCCCGGTAGCCCTGCCGCTTGTCGACGGCCCTCAAGCCCGCCTGCACCGCGGCCTCGGCGGCGCGCTGGAGGGTGGGGTCCATCATCGTCACCACCTGGAGGCCGTCGTCGTCCACCGCTTTCTCGCCGAACTTCGCGACCAGCCGCCGCCGCACCTCGTCCAGGTAGTAGGCGCCCACGGGCTTCGGGGGGTCGGGAGCGGTGACGATGGGCCTCGCGATTTCCCGGTCGGCGACGGCGCGGCTCAAGTAGCCGTTCTTCACCATCTCGTCGAGGACGTAGATCTGCCGGGCCTTGGCGCGCTTCGGGTTCGACTTGGGGTTGAGCCCGTTCGGGTCCTTGGGTATCGCCGCGAGCGCCGCCGCCTCGCCCACGGTCAGGTCTTTCGCGCTCTTGCCGAAGTAGTAGCGGGAGGCCTCCTCGATCCCGTAGCGCAGGTGCCCGAAGTAGATCTGGTTCAGGTAGAGGTAGAGGATCTGCTGCTTCGAGAGCTTCTGCTCCAGCCGGTGCGCGAGGATCGCCTCCTTGATCTTGCGCGACAGGCGGCGCTTGTTGCTCAGGAGCATCGTCTTCACGATCTGCTGCGTCAGGGTGGACGCGCCGCGGATGTGGGCGCCCGGACGCAGGTCGTGGAGGAACGCCTTGAAGATGCCGAAGTAGTCGATGCCCGCGTGGCGGAAGAAGTTCTTGTCTTCGGCGCTGACGATGGCCTGAATCATCACCGGCGGAATCTGGTCGATGGGAACGACGGTCCGCCGCTCTTCGAAGAACTCGCCGACCAGGGTCTTCCCGTCGGCCGCGTAGACGTGGGTCGTCTGCAACGGCCGGTAGTCCTCCATCGTGTCGAACGACGGAAGGCTGCGGCCGTAGTACCAGAAGAGGCCGACCACCGCGCCCGCGCCGAGCACGAGCACGAGGCCGCCCGCGAGGAGCGCCTGCCAGAGCACCCGCCGCCACCGCGCCCGAGGAGGGCGCGTGCCCTCCCGCCCTGACGCAGCGCTCCAGAGCTCCTCCACGGGCGTGCCCGGGTCGGTCGTCACATCGGAAGGGTCCAACTCGTTCTCGGGCATCGGCCGCCGGATGCTAACCGTCACCCGGGGCCGCTTGCATCCCGCGGGCCGTCCGCTTCAGCCTTCGGCGCGTTGAGGCAAAACGCCCGAGCTGATAACGTCCGCCGACGGCGCCCGAAGCGGCTGTGGACGGCCTGCTCGCCGCCTCTCGAACCCCTCGCGAGAGAAAGATGTCCAGCTCGCTCGCCACCCAGATCGAGAGCATCGTCGCGCCGCGCCAGGGCGTGGTCCTCGACGACCGGCGACTGCCGCTCTTCAAGCTGGACCGGCGGCTTCGCGACGGCGAGCACGTCTGCTCCTGGAAAGCGACGGTGGTGGACAACGAGCTGCTCGAGCAGGGCGCGCCGGGCGAGGTGATGCTCCAGGCGATCGCGCTGCCGCCCGGCCTGCCGCCGATGCAGGTCGCCCGCGCGCTCGAACCGACGCTCATCGACCACCCCCGCATCCAGCTCGTCCACTCGGCCGCGCTCCCGTCAGCCGTCCTCACCGCGATCCAGCCGGACGAGCCCTCCGGGCTCTTGCCGCCGCTGCACCAGCTTCCCGTCGCCGACGATGTGCCGGTGGTCTTGCTCGTCAAGGAATGGCTGGAAGCGGTGCCGCTCTTGACCTGGTGGAAGAACCAGGGGGAAGCGCTGCCGCTCAGCGGCATCCTGGACCTCTTGGACACCGCCGCCGAGGCCCTCGCGGCGCTCCACCGGCGCGGCTTCGCCCACGGCTCGGTGATGCCCGAATCGCTCGGCATGCAAGAGCTCGTCAACCCGATCATTCCCGGCTCGGAGCCGGAGAAAGTGTGGGTCCCGAAGCTGTTCGACCTCGGCCTGACGCGGACGCTCGCGCCGCCCGGGAGCTGGCCGAGCGGGCCGGCGGCCCTCTGGTGCGCACCCGAAGCCTTCGATCCCGATGGCACCGTCGACTGGCGCCGGGTCGACCAGCTCGCGCTCGCCGCCATTCTCTACGCGCTCTGGACCGACCATCTCCCCTTCGAGAGCCTGCCGGCCGACCCGACCCCGACCGACGCGCGGCAGGCGCGGCGCCGGCAAATAGAAGCGCTCCCGCCACCCAGGGGCAACCCCCGCGCCCGCCGGCTGGGCGTGACCCCCGCGATGAGCGCGGCCTGCATGCGGGCGATGGCGGCCGACCCGGCGGAGCGGTTCCCCTCGGTCGACGCCTTCAGCCAGACCCTGCGCCGCGCGACCCGGGAGAACGCCCGGCAGGTCGCGTCGGGCGTGGACACCGGTCCGGGCACCCAGCCGGGCACCTACGTCGGAGCCCTGTTCCGCTCTCGCAGTACGGCAGCGGAGCCGTCTAGCGCCGGCGCTGCTCCCCTTCCGGCGCTCGCGCAGCGGCCCGAGCGGCCGGCGCCCCTCGGGGCGAGGCAAGCGGAGCTGCCCGCCGTGATCGTGGAGGGGGCTGCACCCATGGCTCGGGCCGACGAGCCGGCGCCGGCTCCCCTGGCGCCCACCCCGCCCGCGCCAGCCGCGGTCTCGCGGTCGCCCGCGTCGGTCGAGGAGCGCCGGCGCACGAAGATCCTCACCTCGCCCGGCGCCGACACCGGGGACACCCCGCTGCATCCCGACGAGGAGGAGCGCCGGCAGGCCGAACGCGTGACCTCGCTGCCGGCTCTTCCGGTCTCGCCCTGGGCGTTCAACCGGCTCGCGACCCTCCTCTTCTTCGTCTGGCTCGCGACCCTCGCCCTGCTCTTTTGGCAGAGCCTCGGCGACTCGCCCCTCCCGCCGGACCCGACCGTCGTCCAGATGCACCGAGCGAGCGAGCGGGTCCCGTCGACCCGAACCACCTCGGCGCCCTAGGTTCTCTTTCGATGCGCACGCGACCGTTCGGACCCGAGGCGACGGCGGTGCCGGTCGTCGGCCAAGGCACCTGGCACCTGGAGCTCGACGACCGGTCCCAGGCGATTCGCGCCCTGCGGGAGGGGCTCGACCTCGGCTTGACGCACCTCGACACCGCTGAGCTCTACGGCAGCGGTGAGGCAGAGCGTATCGTCGGGGAGGCGATCGCCGGGCGGCGGGACCAGGTGTTCCTGGTTTCGAAGGTGATGCCGTCGCACGCGACCGAGGCCGGCACCCGGCGCGCCTGCGAGGCGAGCCTCGAGCGCCTTCGCACCGACCGGCTCGACCTGTACCTGCTCCACTGGCCGGGCTCGCATCCGCTCGAGGAGACGATCCGCGCGTTCGAGGACCTGGTCGCGAGCGGGAAGATCCGCGCCTGGGGCGTGTCCAACTTCGACGTCCCGCTGCTCGCGCGAGCGCGCGACCTCGCGGGCCCCGGGCGAATCGCCTGCGCCCAGGTGCTCTACCACCTGGGCGCGCGGCACCTCGAGGCGGCGGTGCTGCCCTGGTGCGCGAAAGAGAAGGTGGCGGTGGTAGGCTACAGCCCCTTCGGCTCCGGGGACTTTCCCTCGCCCTCGTCGCCGGGCGGGCGCCTGCTCGCGCGAATCGCGAAGCACCATCGCGCGACCGCGCGCCAGGTCGCGCTCTCTTTCCTGCTCCGGCGGGAGCTGTTCCTCATTCCGAAGGCCGCCCGGCCCGCGCACGTCGCCGAGAACGCGAAGGCCGCCGACCTCGACCTCTCCGCCGCCGAGATCGACCGGATTGCGGCAGCGTTTCCCCTGGACGAGACCGAGCCCGAGCTCGAGACGCTCTAGCCGGCCTCGGCCCGCGCGGGGACCCGCGGCGGTGCCGGCCAGAGCCGCCGCACTTCTTGAGCGAGAGCGCTTCGGTCGAGCGACAGCCCTTCCCGTTGGCAGGACCGGCGCAGCGCGTGGAGGAAGCCGCCCGCGGTCTGGAAGCGCCGGTCCCGGTCCGAGGCGAGCGCGCGCACGCACATCCGCTCGAAGACCACGGGAATCGCCCGGTCGACCGACCTCAAGGGCGGTGCCGCGCCCTCCGCGACCTGGCGCAGCGTCTCGAACTGGTTCTCCCGTTCGAACAGGGGCCGGTCGGCGAAGAGCTCCCAGAGGAGGATGCCGGCGGAGAACAGGTCGCTGCGCGGGTCGAGCGCCGGCCGGCCCCTCACCTGCTCGGGCGACATGTACGCCGGGGTTCCCCGCAGCGCTCCTGCCCGGTGGCGGGGGGTCTCGCCCTGCCGCTCGGCGACCCCGAAGTCGATGAGCTTGGCGACGCCGCCGGGGCTCGCGACCAGGTTGAGCGGGTTGACGTCGCGATGGATGATCGGCGGCTCGCCGGGGACGCCGGCGCCCGAATGCAAGAAGTCGAGCGCGTCCAACAGGTCCGCCACCGCGACGAGCCCCGCGGCGAGGTCGAGCCGGCTCCTGCGCTCGCGCGCGCGCGCCGCCAGCGCCCCCAGGGTGTCGCCGCCGACCAGCTCCTGGACGATGAAGTAGTCGCGCCCGACGCGAAGGAGGTCGTAGGTGCGCACGAGGTTCGGGTGCTGGGCGAGCGCCCCCAGCCGCGCCTCGGCGAGGAAGAGGTCGACGTACGCCGAATGGGTCCGGTGCATCGGCAGGAGCCGCTTGAGCACCACCTCCTGCCCCGCCGCCGGACCGGACCGCGCCCGCGCCCGATAGATCTCCGCCATCCCGCCGACCGCGAGCCGGCCCAGCACCTCGTAGTCGGTAAGCTCCGGCAGACTCGGCATCGTCTCATTCCGCATCGGGAGGGCGCGAGGGCCGCCGGTCCGGACGGGAAGGCTCTTTCGTACCGCGCGCCGGCCTCGGCGTAAAGCGTCTGGCGGCCCTCGATGCGCGGCGCCCGCTTTCGCAATGAGCTCTCACCCGTCGGAGCGTCTTCGTCCCGTCTGCGAACTTGGCGCGGGGGCTTGCGCCCGCAACCCGATCGATCCGGCTCGGACCAGTAGTGCCGGCCCTCTGGCCCGGCACCAGAAGATTCTTTCGTGCCGGGCCAGCGGGACCGGGCTCGCTCGAAGACCATGCGGACACCCGCTCCCCGTGCGGCGATTCTGCCCTTCCATCATCCGGATGCTTTCGAACCTGGCCCGGCCGCCGGTCTCACTGCGCGGCAGCGCTCCCGGGTGGCTGGGGCGACTCCGCCGGCACCGGCGCCATTTCGTCCCAACCGCGCCGCCGGACGTAGTTCGCCCACACGCCTTCGCACACCGCGTCGTAGCGACACCCCCGGCAAGCGTCCCGCTTGACCCGCCGCGCCAAATCGAGGTCCGCGCGCTCCAGGCGCACGAGCCCTTTCATCACGCCCTCGCCTTCGCGCGGACGCTGGTCGAAGCCTTCGAGCAACTCGCTGCCCGCACCGAGCTGCGCCTCGTCGAGCCCCCGCTCGTAGTGCAGGTGCTTCTCGATGTAGCCGCGGTGGAAGTCGGGGATGCTTTCGGTCGTGCACAGAGGGATGTCGACGAGAAACACGTTCGGCCGCTCGCCATCGACCCTCTCCAGGAACTCGCGGAAGGCGGCAGCGGTATCGGTGTACGTCGGGAAGATCTGGTCGAAGTAGGTGTCCGCGCGGCCGTTCACCTGCATCACGTTGACGACGACCTGGTCGACGCCGTGCGCGACGAGGAAGCGGAACAGCTCGACGAGATGCGGCAGGTTGCGGCCGGTCAGCACCGTCGAAGAGTGCAGGTCGATCCCCAAGGGTTTGAGCCTCGCGACCGAGTCGATGCCGGCGACCGTCTGCTCGAACGAGCCGGGCGTGCGGGTGAGGCCCTCGTGGAGCTTCTTCTCGTGGCCATGAATCGACACGTAGAACCGGTTCATCCCCGCCTTCGCCAGCGCCCCCGCGTACGGCGGGTACGACAGGCGGCGGGCGTTGGTCATCACGCTGACGCGGGGGTAGCCGAGCTCACGCGCCCAACTCGCGAATCGCGGCAACTCCGGACGCAAGGTCGGCTCGCCGGAGGTGAAGCAGACCTCCTCGGCGCCCCGGTGCGCCTCGAGAATCCAGCGGACCCGCTCGGAGGTCATCCCCGAGTTGCTCTGGTAGCGCCAATCCCGGTCCTCTTCCATGCAGAAGAGGCAGTTGTTGTTGCAGGTCGGGCCGATGGAGACGTGCACGCGGGTCTCCCGCGCGCGTAGCCGCTCCACCACGGAACGCTCGGCGACCGGCGGCGATAGCGACCCCACCCCGCGGATGGTCGGCCGTTTTCGAAATCGCGGTCAAGCGGGAGCGGACCGGCCGGCCGGGCGCTCGACGGCGACCCCGGGGGTCCTCCCAAAACAGGGGGTCGAAGTATACTGCATATTTCGGCGCGGCATCGCCAAGACACGCAGTTTACTGCGACCCCGCTTTGGGCGCCTTGCGACCCCGCCCCGCGCTGGGCTAGGGTCCGCCGCCCCACGGTCGGAAGGAGCTCTTCGATGGCCATCGAGCGGATCGGCAACTTCATCGACGGCGCCTGGGTGCCGCCGACCACCGGCGAGTACGCGCCGAACGTGAACCCGGCCGACACGAACGACGTGCTCGCCGAGGCGCCCCTCTCGGGCTCCGACGACGCGAAGGCAGCCTTCGACGCTGCCGAGCGGGCGTTCCCCTCCTGGAGGGCGACACCGCCGCCGAAGCGCGCGCGGTACATCGCCCGGGCCTTCACCATCCTCACCTCGCGCCTGGACGAGGTCGCCCGCGCGATGTGCCGCGAGGAAGGGAAAGTCCTTTCCGAGGCGAAGGGCGAGGTGCAGAAGGGCCTGAACCTGCTCGAGTTCTACGCGGGCGAGGGTTTTCGCCTACACGGGAAGACGTTGCCGTCGGAGATGGCGAGAACCTTGACCTACACCCTCCGGGAGCCGGTGGGGCCGGTGGCGCTGGTCAGCCCCTGGAACTTCCCGTTCGCGATCCCCGTCTGGAAGTCGGCACCGGCGCTGGTCGCCGGCTGCCCTGTCGTCCTCAAGCCGGCACAGCTCACCCCGCTGTCGGCGAAGCTGATGGCCGACGCCTATCAGGAAGCGGGGCTCCCCCGGGGGGTGTTCAACCTGGTCTACGGTCGCGGCAGCACCGTCGGGCGGCTCTTGGTCGACGACGAGCGGGCGCGGGCGGTCAGCTTCACCGGCTCGAACGAAATCGGCATCGACATCTACACCCGGGCCGCCCGGCGCGGTGCCCGGGTCACCTGCGAGATGGGCGGGAAGAACCCGGTGGTGGTCCTCGACGACGCGGACCTCGACCTGGCGGTGGAAGGCATCGTCGCCGGCGCGTTCGGGTCGACCGGCCAGCGCTGCACCGCGACCAGCCGCCTGATCGTCACCGGCGGCATCCACGACGCGCTGGTCGAACGGCTCAAGAGCCGGGCGAGAGCGCTCAAGGTCGGCAACGGCCTGGAGCCGGGCGTCGAGATGGGCCCGGCGGTCGACCAGGTGCAGCTCGCGCAGGACCTCGCGGCGATCGAGCAAGCGCAGGGCGATGGGGCGAAGCTCGAGACCGGCGGCCGGCGCTTGACCGAGGGTGCCCTCCAGCGAGGGTTCTTCGTCGAGCCGACCGTCTTCACCCAGGTGACTCCCGGCAGCGCTCTCGCTCAGGAGGAGGTCTTCGGCCCGGTGCTGGCGGTCCTGAAGGCCGGCAGCTTCGACGAGGCGCTCGCCCTCGCCAACAACGTCCGCTACGGCCTCGCCTCCAGCATCTACACGCGCTCGGCCAACGCCGCGATGCGGTTCATCGAGGGCTCCGAGGTGGGGATGGTGCACGTGAACCAGGCCACCGTGGGCGGCGAGGCGCAGCTTCCGTTCGGCGGCGTCAAGAAGACCGGCGTCGGGGAGAAGGAGATGGCCGAGGAGGGCTTGAACTTCTTCACCCACCTGAAGACGGTCTTCTTCGACTACACGGGCTCACGGCGGGAGACGAACATCTACTGACCGCTGATGGCCTTTCCCCCTCGACGCCGCGGGCGCTTGTGCGTTCGCCCGACCGGACGCAACATCGGCTTCATGACGCGCTCTGGCGCCTTCGCGCTCGCCCTCGTTGTCGTGCTCACGGGCTGTGTGACCACGACCGTGCAAGCTCCGGCCGCGCCGCCGCTGCCGAGCTACGTCGCCATCGACGCGGGCCTGATGTCGGCGTACACGAAGAACACCCACCCTCCGAACCCGGCGCAGGACGCGGTGGAGAACCCGGCGGTCGGGCCGGGCACCAGCATCGCCATCGACTGGGGCGGCTTCCAGAGCAAGTACGTCGCGGCGGGAACCCTCATCGGCATCAGCCGCGCGGTCCCGAGCGACGGGGTGGCGCTTCTGCTCGGCGGGGGGACCCAGTTCCACATCCCCATCGGGCCGAGATTCCTGCTCATTCCGGCGATCGACCTCGGCTACCGGATCACCGGCGGCGAAAACGGCACCCCGGGCGGCTTCGGCCTCGCGACCTACGCTTCCCTCGCCGGCGCCTTCCGGTTCGACCGGAACAAGCTCTACGCCGGGCTCGATGCGGAAACGCCTCTGTTCGTTCAGGATCCGGTCAACCAGAAGATCAGCTTCGTGCCAGCGCTCGAGGTGAAAGCGCTGTTTGGATTCTACTACTGAACGTTCCGCGCCGGCACGGCCGTCCGGGAGGCGCAAGGTGCAGGCCTCCTCCACCTTGCGGGGCCGGAGCTCGTCCCGACCGGGGCGACAGCGACGGAATTGATCGTCTCGTTCAAGCCGGATGAACGAAATCGCACGTTGAACGGCCTTCCTTCGCCTCCCCGCGCAAGACACGTCCTCATCGCGCAGGGCTTGGGCGGGCGCGCCGGAAACAACCGCTCCGGATGTGGATTCTCTTGAACCGTCGAGCCGGGCGCCAGGCGGACCGTCACCGGTTTGACGGCCGGCGTGTCTGCCGCCTGCTCTTCCGATGGTGAGGTGCGCGATTTCAAGTTTGAACGCGAGATGGAGCCGCCTCGTCGTAACGCTGGACGCGCTCGCGTGTCGGTCCGGCGCAGCGCATCGCGTGGAGGCGGGTGGTTTGACGGAGTTTTCAAGACGCACTGCGGCAATTTCCGGTCGTCTGCGCGCCAGAATCCGGCTGGAGGCCCGTTTGAGGCGCTACAGAGGCACTTCCAGCGCAGACCGCGCTGGCGAGCCCAGCTCGGCACGCAACGTGCAAGCTGATCGGGCGTTCGGGAAACCCGCGGCGCGATGAAGCCGATGACGGCCTCGGGACATCTCAAGGACGCTAAGGCGAGGAGGGGTTGGAATTCCTGTCCGGCCGTCGGGTGTTGCCGGCGTGCGGGCCGAAGGCGACGGCTTTCGACCGGGACCTCGCTCGCGGAACTCTCAAGGGTGATGTTCGCCGACGCGGACGGTGGTGTCGTTCGAAGGCGTCCGGCGAACCGAAACGGAGCGCGAGAGAAGACGAGAAGCGCTCGAAGGAGGCAGCGGCGGGTCGACCGCCGAGACTTTTTCCGGGACGGGCCCGACACCGCGGCCTTGTCCGGAGCAGCCCGGGGCTCCTGCCATTCCCCGATCGGCTGCTCGCGCGCGAGCTCTCGTGGGTGAAGCTGACCCCTGGGAGCCCCTGCCAGAACGCGCGCCCCGCCCCCCCGTGATGGTCTTTCACCGGACCTCCGGGGGTGGCGGCGTTTCTCCGGCAGAGCGCCCGAGAAGAGCCCTTCGTCGCACCGCTCTTCCCGCGGGCCGCCCGCCTGCGGGCTTTTCCCCGCCGTCCTGGGCGAGAGGCGTGGCGAAAGCCTGAACGCCACGCGCACCCCCCGCGGATTTCGGGAAGCCGGGCGGGAGCGCTCCGGGGTCGGTCTTCGAGGGCGGACTCGTCTCGGTGGCTCCGTCACGCGAGGACGAGGGCCGGCCGCCGGTAGCGCTCCCGCCTGGCGATGCCGACTTCCGGTACCGCTTTCGTGTAGCGGCTCCGGTGCCGGTAGGCAGTGGCCTTCCGTTCCGCCTCGACGGCAATATCCCATAACAAGAATCAACGCGGGCTCGCCCGCCCTTCCGCCCGGCCCCTCCCGGAGTGGCGGAGCACACCCTGTGGGTAATCTGGGGATCGACCGGAATCGAACCATCGCCGACACGCGAATCCGGACGCCGCGTCGGGCGTGCACCCCATCCGGGCGCGGCGGCCGCCCCTGGTTTTCGAGGGCGTCGCGGGCTCGGAGGCCTCGGTTGTCCCCAGGCGTTCACGACGTGCACACGGCCGGCGGCCGAGTTCTGCGGATTGTGGACAACTTCCGCCAGGTCTCGCGGCTCCCGGCGGGGGTCGAGCCGGTTCCGCGACCTCGGGCGAGCCGTTCCTCAAGGCGGCGCTTGACAAGGGCGGGCCATCTCTCTAGAAGGCGCATCCCTTGCTGGCGGGGCGCCGGCCGATCGCTCATCTTCGACGTCGCGCCCTTTTTTCGAGAGGTGACGAGTCCGTGGCGAACATCAAGTCCGCAGCCAAGCGCGCCCGCCAATCGGTGAAGCGGCACGACCGCAACAAGTCGATCTCGTCGGGGGTCAAGGGTCAGGTCCGCAAGACCCGCGAGGCGATCGCGACCAAGGACGCTGCCGCCATCGACGCCGAGCTGAAAGCCGCGATGTCCTCGCTGGAGAAGGCTGCCTCGAAGGGCGTGCTCCACAAGCGCAACGCGGCCCGGCGCATCGGCCGGCTCGCCCGCGCCGCTCACGCCGCGAAGTCCGGCGGCCAGGCCCAAGAGTAAAACGCGCCCGCTCTTCCACCCTCGCGCGCTCGCTGGCCCCTCCCTGGCGTTGGTGGCAGGAGCGGTGCTGGTATCCGGTTGCGGTTACGCCTTCGTCGCGGGACGCGGCCTCGCGTCGGTGAGCGGCGGGCGGCCGGTGAGGGTCGGCGCCTTCCAGAACGACAGCAGCGACGCGGACGCGGCGGTTTCGCTCGCGCGCGCGACCGGGCGGGCGCTGGCGGCGCGCGGGCTCGCCGGACCGGGTGGCCTCTCGCTCTCGGGCGAGGTCGAGGCGGTCGCGAGCTTTCCGGTGGCGGTGAGCGCGCCGGTGCAGAACCAGAACGTGCAGCTCTGGCGGGCGACGGTGCGGGTGCGATTCGTGCTGAGCGACGCGGCCGGCGCCCGGGTGCTGGCGCGCGCGACGGTGGCGGAGAGCGAGGACTACCGGCCGGGCGCCGACATCGAGGCGACCGAGGCTGCGCGCAAGCTGGCTCTCGCCCGCGCTTTCGAGCGCTGCGCCGAAGACGGCCTCGACCGGCTCTAGGCGGCCGCGCACTCGCGGCGAGGGGAAGCCCTGCCGCCCACCGAATCGGCGACCGCGCTGCTTCGCCCTCGCGTCGATCGGACCGATCGGTCGAATCGACCCCAGCGGGCCCAGCGCTAGTCGAGAATCCGGGTCCGGATGCTGGTGGGGAGCGCCGCCACCTTCTCGTGCACCTCGGCCGAGAGGTGCCGGGCGAGGTCCATCACGAGGTAGCCGACCTGGGGATCGGTCGCGAGCACCTGCGCCTCGATGTTCGCGTTGGCGTCGGAGACGATGCGGTTGATGTCCCGCAGGACGCCCGGAACGTTCTGGTGCACGTTGAGGATGCGGTGGGCGGCAGGGGTCTTGGGCAGCTCGACCTGGGGGAAGTTCACCGCGTGGGTGGTCGCGCCCGAGGCGAGGAAGCGGGCGAGGCTCGAGCCCACCTCGCGGCCGATCGCCTCCTGCGCCTCCTCGGTGGACCCGCCGACGTGCGGGGTGAGGATGACGTTCGAAAGACCCCGGAGCTCCGACTCGAACCCGTCCGAATTCCCGCCCGGCTCCTCGGGGTAGACGTCGATGGCCGCGCCGGCGAGCCGCATCTCCGCGAGCGCCCGGGCAAGCGCCGGAATCACCACCACGTTCCCCCGGCTCGCGTTGAGTAGGCACGCTCCCGGCCGCATCGCCGCGAGCTCCCGCTCGCCAATCATCTCCTTGGTCTGCGGTGTCGCCGGCACGTGCAGGGTGACGAAATCCGACTCCCCGAACAGCTCCGGGAGCGACGCGACCGGCCGGTTGTTCCCCATCGGCAGCTTCGGCGTGATGTCGAAGAACAGAACGCGCATCCCCACCGCCTCGGCGAGCACGCCCACCTGCGAGCCGATGTGGCCGTAGCCGACGATCCCCAGGGTCTTGCCGCGGACCTCGTGGGAGCCGGCGGCGGACTTCTTCCACCGGCCGAGGTGCACGTCCCGGGAGAAATCGCCGAGGCGGCGGGAGAGCGCGATCACCTCGGAGAGAATCAGCTCGGCCACCGACCGGGTGTTGGAGAAGGGCGCGTTGAAGACGGGGACGCCGCCGGCCTTCGCCGCCTCCAGGTCGACCTGGTTGGTGCCGATGCAGAAGCAGCCGAGCACCACCAGGTCCGCCGCCCGGGCGAGAACCTCCCGGGTGACGTGGGTCTTCGACCGGATGCCGAGGAGGTGAACCCCTTCGAGCTTCGCGGCCAACTCGTCCCCCTGGAGCGCTTTCGGGAGCAGCTCGACTTCGAGCCCCTCGGCGGCCAACAGGTCCCGGGCGACCGGGGAGATGCCTTCCAAGAGCAGGGCGCGCAGCTTCTTCGGTTCGTCGACGGCGGTCATGCGTTCTCCGGCGCGGCGAGCGGCAGGCCCGGCGCGAGGGCCCGAGACTAGCCGATGGGGCGGGCGCCTTCGCCCCGCCGCTTTCGGCCTGTCAGATGTGCGAAGCTCCCCGGTTTGCGAACGCCCTTGGAGCGTCGCCTTCTTCGAGGAGGTTTTCGATGCGTGTCCTGAATTTCAACCCCGGTCCGGCAGCGCTCCCGCTCCCCGCCTTGGAACGCGCCCGCGACGAGCTGCTCGATTTCGCCGGCACCGGCATGAGCGTGATGGAGCACAGCCACCGTGGCAAGGATTACGACGCCGTCCACACCGAGGCGATCCTGCTGATGCGCGAATTGTACGGGGTGCCCGACAGCCACGAGGTGCTGTTCATGACCGGCGGCGCCTCCCAACAGTTCGCGCAGGTGCCGCTGAGCTTCCTGAAACCCGGCGAGAGCGCCGACTACGTCGTCACCGGCGCCTGGAGCCAGAAGGCGTTCCAGGAGGGGGAGCGGACGGCGCGGTTCGTCGGCGCGAGCGTTCGCGTGGCGGCCGACACCGGTGTCGGAGAGGGGAAGGCCCGCAGCTACACGCGCGCGGCCGGGCCGGGCGAGATCGAGGCGGACCCGAACGCCGCCTACCTCCACTTCACGACCAACGAGACGATTCACGGCGTCCAGTTCGGCATCGACCCCCGGCGGCCCTTTCCCTCCTCGAAAGCGCCGCTGGTGGTCGACATGTCGAGCGACTTCTTGTGGCGCAAGCTCGACGTGAGCGCGTTCGACCTCGTCTACGCGGGGGCGCAGAAGAACCTGGGGCCGAGCGGGGTCACCCTGGTCATCGCGTCGAAGGCGTTCGTCGCGCGCGGGCGCGAAGACCTGCCGAAGATCCTCCAGTACCGGACCAACGCTTCCGAGCGCTCGCTCTACAACACGCCGCCGACCTTCGCCATCTACCTCGTGCGCAACGTCCTCGCCTGGGTGAAGTCCGTCGGCGGTCTCGAGGAGATAGAGCGCTTGAACCGGGAGAAAGCGGCGCTGCTCTACGACTGTTTGGACCGCTCCCCGGAGTTCTTTCGCTGCCCGGTCGCGAAGGACAGCCGCAGCGTGATGAACGTGGTCTTCCGGCTGCCGACCGAAGCGCTGGAAGCCGACCTCGTCGCGCGGGCGAAGGCGAGCGGGATGGTCGGCATCAAGGGGCACCGGTCGGTCGGCGGCCTGCGGGTCTCGCTCTACAACGCCATCCCCCTCGACGCGGTCGAGGCCCTGGTCGCGCTGCTCCAGGCGTTTGCGAAGCAGCACGGCTAGCCGCACTTTCGGGATCGGAGGCTCCGATGCCGATGGATCGCGGCACCACGCGACAGGCACGCCGGGTGTTCGGGTCGCGCGACGAAGCGCCCGCGCCGCCGGCCGCCAAGACCCGCGGCGGGGAGGCTCCGGCGCCGCCGCCCGGCCATCCGCGCCCGGGTCCGAGGCCCGGCGACCTCGGCGGCGAGCTGTTCCCGGAAGGCTCGGACCGTCCGCCGCACCGGTGATGGGTGAACGGCGTCGCCTCGCCCGCCGCCCTGCGCGATGGAAGGCGGCGAGGCCGGCTACGACCGTTATGTCGTAGCCTGGCGTTCCTTTTGGGGAGGCTTTCGATGCCGCGCGACGACGACGGTTACGACGACCGGCCGAAGAAGACCTGGCGGGAGATCGATCAGCTTCGGGACGGGAAGCGCTCCCGCTCGGCGACACCGCCGGCGGAGAGGGCGCGGCTCGAGCGGTCGGCGAGCTACAGCCGGTACAAGTCGGCGGCCGACAAGTTCTTCTCCGGTGAGCTGCTGCCCGAGGCGCTCGCGGAGAAGGTCGACCCGACCGGCGGGTCGCGGGCGAAGAAGGACCAGGTGGCGAAGCTGCGCCAGGTCGAGGATTTCCGGGAGTTCGCGACGCTCGCGAAGGCCTACGTCGACGAGCACGGGGTGCCCGACGACCCTTATGTCGTCGACCGGCTCCTCGGCCATCCGAACGAAGGCGTCGTGCAGAAGACCCTGGACAAGCTCAGCGAGCTGCTCCAAGCGGGCGGCTTCAAGGTGCCGAAGTCGCTGCCCGAGCGGCTGAAGTCGCTGGAGCTTTCGAGCGACGACCCGGACCTCCAGGACCGCGCCAAGGCGCTCGCGAAGGCGATTCGCGACCGGCCGAGGTGACGCCAAGCGGTAGCGCCGCCGCAAGCCGGGAGCCCTGTCGCTATTCAGGTCCGGCCGAGGCCCTCCGGAAAGCTCTTGGCAAAGAGGCTGGGGAACACCGGGAACACGGGCGGACGTTCTTCGTACAGGTCGAGGAACGCCCGCACCACGTCCGGGTCGAACTGGGTGCCGGCGAAGTCGCGCAGCTCCTGGATCGCCCGGGCGTGCCCGACCCCACGGCGGTAGGGGCGGTCGCTGGTCATCGCGTCGTAGGCGTCGGCCACCGCGATGATGCGGCTCTCGAAGGGGATGTCGTAGCCGGCCCTCCGCGTCGGGTAGCCGCTGCCGTCGAAGCGCTCGTGGTGCATGAGGATGCACCGGTTGACGCCGGCGAGCTCCTCGACGCTCTCGAGGATGCGGTACCCGATTTCCGGATGCTGCCGGACGATCTCCTCTTCTTCGGGCGTCAGGCGGCCTTCCTTGCGCAGAAGCTGCTCGGGAATCCCGAGCTTGCCGACGTCGTGGAGCACCGCCGAGATGCGGACGCGCTCGATTTCCAGCTCGGTCATCTCCAGCTTGCGGCCGAGCTCGGTCGCCAGGAGCGACACCCGGCGCGAGTGGCCGTGGGTGAAGAGGTCCTTCGCCTCGACCGCGAACGCCATCGCCTCGATGGTCTGGAGGAACACCTCCTTCTTCGCCAGCACCAGCTCGAAGTTCACCTTGGCGAGGTGCTCGTTCTTCTCGGCGAGGCTGCGCTCGAGCGCGCGCAGGTGCAACAGGTGCTTCAAGCGCGCGCGCAGCTCGAGGAAGTTGAACGGCTTGGTCAGGTAGTCGTCCGCCCCGAACTCGATGCCCTGCACCTTCTGGTGGATGTCGCCCCGGGCAGTGACCAGGATGATCGGAATCGCCTTGGTCAGCGGGTGCTTCTTCAGGTCGCTGACGAGCGAGAAGCCGCTCTTGCGAGGCATCATCACGTCCGCCACGATGATCTGCGGCAGCCGCTTCTGCGCCACCTGGAAGGCCTCCTCGCCGTCGGTGGCGGTGATGATGTGGTACTCGCGCCCGAGGATGGTCTTCAGATAGGCGAGCATGTCCCGGTTGTCGTCGGCGATGAGGACCTTCGCCCGCTCCGGATGCAGCACGAGATCGGTCTCGTCCTCCGGCGGCACTTCCGCTTGGCTCAAGTCCGCGAGGACCAGGTCGGCCGGGTTCGAGATGACCGTGGCGAGCTTCTTGAGCTCGGCGCCCTGCCGGCGGTCGATCGCCACCTTCTCGTCCACCCGCCGGCGGTCGAGCCGTTCCTGGGGGTACGCCGCGCGATCGGTGGGGAGGCGAAACTCGAAGGTGGAACCCTGGTCGAGGGTGCTCGAAACCTTCACCTCGCCCCCCTGGAACTCCACGATTTCCTTGACGAGCGCGAGGCCGATGCCGGTGCCGCCGTACTGGCGTTGCTCCGACCCGTCGACCTGGTGGAAACGGGTGAAGAGCTGGGGCAGCTCCGACGCCGGAATGCCGATGCCGTTGTCCTTCACCCGCACGACGAGCCGCGCCTCCTCGATGCGGGCGAAGACGTTCACCTGCGGCGGCCGCTCCCGGACCTCGGCGCTGAACTTGATGCCGTTGGAGATGAGGTTGAGCACCGCGCGCTCGAACTTGTCCAGGTCGAGCGGCACCGGGCCGAGCGATTCCGGACAGTCGAGGGAGAGCTCCACCCCGCGCCGTTGGGCGAGCCCCTTCGCCGAGTCGACGAGGTTGCCGAGGATGTTGGCCGGGTCCGCGTCGTCCAAGGTCAGCCGCATCACGCCGGCGTCGTAGCGGGCGAGGTCCAAGAGCGAGTTGACCAGGGCGAGAAGGCGGTTGGCGTTCACCCGGGCGATGTCGAGATGCTTGCGCTGCTCGTCCGTCAGGTAGCCGTGGTGCCCCACGATCAGATTGTCAACCGGCACGGTGATCAGGTTCAAGGGCGTACGAAACTCGTGGGAGACGTTCTGGAAGAACTCGGTCTTCAGACGGTCCGCTTCCTTCGCTTTCTCCAGAGCCGTCTGAAGCGCCGCGTTCGCGATAGACAGCTCCTGGGTGCGCTGCTCGACCCGCTTCTCCAAGGTGGCGTTGAGCTCGCGGATTTCTTCGTAGCGGGACTCGAGGTCAGACATGCTGCCGACGAGTCCCTCGTTCTGAGTTCGGAGCAGCTCGCCCTGGGCGCGCGAGATCGCGCGATAGCCGAGCACTGCCGCCAGGGAGCCGCCAATCGCAAGGCCGAGGGCCGAGCCCGCCAGGTGTCCTACCGCCGGGGCGAAGAGGAACCAGGCCAAACTAGCACCGATGATCGCGCCGACCGCGGCGACCAGCAATGGTCGTTGCGCGGGGAGGTTCCATGCGATCTCGTACCGACACTTATCGGCACCCATGACTTGACAGGACGTTTCCCGCACCCGGGCCGGGGGCAACCCCCAAATGGTCGGAAAGCTCGCAAACTGGCCGATTCGGACATCGCAGATTCGCCTGTTCGGCTCATGGCGAGTCGACTGGAACGAGAGCTTGAGCCGTCTGTCGGTGAGCTCCTCGATTTCGAAACGCCCGGTACGGTTGTAGCTTGGCCCAAGCTTCACCACCTGCTGGTAAGCAAGCTTGGGCGTCCCAAGCGCTCTCAACATGTAGTACGCGAATCCCATCGCCTGTGGGGTCGCGATGAAGAGCCCCGACTTTCTTGCGAAGTCTGGATCTCCGGAACCATCGGCCAGCAAGTCAACGAAGCGGCAGACGAAGTCAAAGGAGACGAAGTTCTTCTTGTCAAGAACGTATTCAAGCGGTAGCGCCGAGCCCAACTGACGGTAGGTTTCCTCGAGGCGATCGCGTCCGTAGATCTTCTCGAAGTAAAGCGCGACCGTCGCGAGTGCTCGGCAGGAATGTTCCGGTGCCGTGTCCGGATTGTCAAGCGCGATCGTCGTCGGCAACGTCATTCGCCGTCTCCTTCCTTGCCGAAGCGCTCACGAACAGGACTCGCATCACGCTTCATCGCCGCCTCTGCGGCAGAGGTCGCCATGTTGTCGGTAAAGCACCTCCCAGGCATCCATGAGGGGACGAAACAGACTTCGATGCAGCGTGCGGAAGCGAAGGTCAGCCACCCAGGAGAAGCCAGCCCGCTCGAGCGCAGGTCGCGCCGCCGGTTCCCCAAGGGCCACCGCGTGCGTCAGTCCTCTTTCGTAGGCACTGGACGCGGCATCGAGGGCCAGCGCGAACCGAACCTCGTCGGCAAGACGCCCGTCCACGAACGGATGAAAAGAGGCATGGTTGAGAAACTCGTTGATCTGAACTGCCTTGGTGCTGGTTTCGACGAGCGCCGCCCCCAAGAAGCGTCCGCCGGCGATGGCGAGCCGAACCCGCCTGCCTCGCTCGAGACCGACCGCCGCGTAATCCCGTCCAAGTCGAGTAAGGCGCAACCCCTTGGCCGTAAGGTCTTCACTGAGAATGGCCAAGATGGAGTGAGTACGCGCAAGCTGCGCAGCAACCCATGGCAGCTCGTCGTCCGCGGCCTCCCGAGTTTCGATGGCGTCGTCGCGAGGGGGCAAGGGGCCGTTGGGGCGGAGGAACAGGCCGAGCTCCCCGGCCTCGGAAAGCGGTGAACGGTCGAGCGCACGGCCAGTCCAACCAAAGAGCCGATTGACGGACTTCTGATCCTTCTTCCATATGAACTTGACGAAGTCCGCCGTAGCCTTGCCCTCGAGCAAACCAGCCAAGACTCGGCAGAGCGCACGGCTGACGAGCTCCAAATCACCTGCGTGTCGCGTCATCGCCGCCAGGTGGGTCGCCAGCCAGGCGCGGTCATACGTGCGCAATCCTTGGATGTGACCAAGAATCGCGCCGCCCTCGACGTAGACGATGCTGGTAGAGACCTCGGACCGCGGGCCGAGGAGCGCGGAGAACGATTGAGCGACCGCCGATTCACTGGCCTCTGAGCCGTCCGCATAAAGATGAAAGCGATGGCCCGCTTGCCCAAACAAGGCTCGAATTGTCCCGGCGTCTTCGGGTCCCGCGATCGCAACGTTCGCGTGGCTTGCTCCGACCAGCAACCGCTCCAAAGCGTGCCGCGCCAAGCCGTCGGCCGTAATCTCGATTCCGTAACGGCGACCGCCACGTGACATCAAGGTCGAGCTGCGGACGGTTCCGACCAGGCGGACGGGCCCCTCGGGTGTCTCGATCTCCAATTCGTCCAGCACCAGCCCGGGAGGCAGGAGCGCTCCCGCATCCCCCACGTGCACCGACAGCCCGGTGGCGTTCAGGTCGACCAGCCCGTAGCGCCCGTCGACGCCGGTCAGCTTGGAGCGCAGATGGACGAGCCCCACCCGGTCCGCAGGCGGCACCTGCCGGTACGAGCCGCGCCGGTGCTCGACCCGGAGCGACTGCGGGAGCCGGACGACGGGCGGCGACTTCGAGACGAGCACGCACAACCCGCTGTGGCTCCGACCCGTGATGTCGAAGGTGAGCCGCAGCGCTTCCGGGGGGTCGAACGGCGCCTCGAGCGGGCCCTGGAGCACGAGCGTCCCTTCCTTCGCGTCGATGGCCGCGATGTGCAGCTTCACCGGATTCGGGTCGTCCGCCCGTTCGAGCGAGACCTTGGCCTCCGCCCGCTCGGCCTTGGTCAGGGCCGCCACGATCTGGACCGGCTCGCGCAACACGTTCAGCGTCTGCGCCGGCGACCGCGGGGGCGCCTCGAACGCCAGCCCGACCTGCAAGACCGGCTCCTCACCGACCACCCGCGTGCGCCGGATGCTCGCCGCCGCCTGCCGCAGGAGCACCCGCTCGCCGTCGACCAGCTCGATGTCGCTCACCGGGTTCGCGGCGAAGAAGCGCTCCGGCCGGTCCGCCAGCGGCACCTCGAACGACAAGCCCCGATGGGAGAGGTCGACCGCGGGATGCGAGAACCGGCTCCCCTCGACGACGCCGCGGACCTCGAGCGCGCGCCCCCGCAGGTCGAGCCGCGGCGACTGCCGGGGCAGCAGAATCTTGCGCAGCCGCTGCGAGAGCGCCTCGCGCGACAACGACTGCCGGAGGAACTCGAACGAGTAGCCTTCCGCGAAACCGGCGAGCTCGGCGGCCGCCTCCTCCGGACCCACGATCACGAGCGGCGAGGCCGGCGCCGCCGCGCGCAAGCGGTCCAGGTCCGAGTGCCGGACCCGCTGGGCGTCGAGCACGATGGCGCGGAAGGCGCGTTCGGCGAGCAGCGCCAGCGCCTCTTCGGTCGTCTCGACTTCGACCAGCTCCGCCGGGACCTCGGCCGCGAGCAGGGTCTCGCGCGCCTGCGGTCCGAGACCGACGCCCACCAGCGCGCTCGTCGGATGACTCCGCGTTGCTTCCGGCCTGCTGCTCATGGTCTCACTTCCCTCCTCCGACGTGTCCGTCGACTTGCCGTCCCGCCGACCGCCATCCCGAGCCGCCTCACCCTCGTTCTGCCCGCGTCACCCGACCGCGCTGGACAACCGACCTTCGGGGTCTGTGCTGGATGGTGATTCGGCACCTCGTCGCCACCTTGAAGCGGAGCCGTCCGTGTTCGCCAGTGTAGCCAATTCCGAAGCCCGTTGACGCCTGACGCGCAAGCGACTATCCGACCGAACCGTACATGTCGGCTCGTGAAGGGAGTGTTCGCCAATGTCCGCAATCATCGGCAATTCCTGCGATCTCCTCGTCATCGGCGCCGGGCCGGGCGGGTACATCGCCGCGATCCGGGCGGCCCAGAACGGGCTGAAGACGGTGGTGGTCGACAAGGACGAGCGCCCCGGCGGCACCTGCCTCCTCCGCGGCTGCATCCCCACGAAAGCGCTCCTGGAGGCCGCCTCGCTCTTCGAGTCCGTCCAGGGCGCCGCCGAGTTCGGGGTGATGGCCGAGAGGGTCCGCTTCGACTGGGCCCAGGTCAACCGGCGCAAGGCCAAGGTGGTGGAAAAGAACTCGAACGGCGTCAGGTTCCTCTTTCGCAAGAACCACATCGAGCAGGTGGCCGGGAGCGCCCGCCTCGCCGGCGCGGGTGAGGTGGAGGTCACCGCTGCCGATGGACAGAAGCGCCGCCTCTCGGCTAGGCACGTGCTCATCGCGTCCGGCTCCGCGCCGCGCCTCTTGGGGCTGGCGCCGCCCGACGGCCGGCGGGTCTTCACCTCGGACGAGCTCCTGGAAATCGACGAGGTGCCCCGGAGCCTGGTGGTGGTCGGGGCTGGGGCGGTGGGCGTCGAGTTCGCCTCCATCTACCAGCGGTTCGGCGCGAAGGTGACCCTCGTGGAGATGCTGCCGCGGCTCGCCCCGCTGGAGGATCACGAGGTCTCCGCCGAGCTCGAGCGCTGTTTCCGGCGACGGAAGGTCGAGATCCGCACCTCGACCTCGCTCGCCGACGTCCAGGTGGGCGCCGACGAGGTGGAGCTGACCCTTCAGGCTGAAGGGAAGCCCTCCGAGAGGGTGAGAGCGCAAGCGCTCCTCGTCGCGGTCGGCCGGCGGCCGGTGAGCGAGAACCTGGGGCTGGAGGAGATCGCCGGCGTGCAGGTCGAGAGCGGTTACGTCCAGGTGGACGGCCTCTGCCGAACGGGAGCGCCGTGGCTCTCCGCCATCGGCGACGTCGTCCGCGTCGGCGGCCGGCCGCACCCGCAGCTCGCGCACATCGCCTCGGCGGAAGGGGTGCTGGTCGCCGACCGTCTCGCGGGCAAGCCCGTCGAGCCCATCGACTACGACCGCCAGACCATCAACGCGACCTTCTCGGACCCGGAAATCGCGAGCGTCGGCTACACCGAGGCGCGGGCGCGGGAGAGGTTCGGCGCGGTCCGGGTCGGGAAGTTCCCCTACCAGGCCATCGGCAAGGCGGCGGTGACCGGGCGCCACGAGGGCTTCATCAAGGTCGTCGCGGCCGAGGAGCACGACGAGCTGCTCGGGGTCCACATCATCGGCGAGAGGGCGACCGAGCTGATCCACGAGGCCGCCGTGGCCCTCCGGCTCGAGTCGACCAGCGAGGAGCTGTGGCGCACCATCCATGCCCACCCGACGCTGTCGGAAGGCGTGATGGAGGCCGCGCACGCCGTCGGGGGCAAGGCGCTCGGGGCGTGAGGTCTCGCTCGGACTCCGGCTCCCGAGCACCCTTCGTCAGGCACCGGGGCGCCGCGTCGATCCGACCGATCGGACCGATCCGACCGATCCGACCGATCGGTCTGATTCTCGCGTGCTGTTTGCGCCTCGCGCGTTTCGTCTCTACAAGAAGGCGCATGAGCCTCGTCCCTCTGGGCACCGTCCGCCGCGAGCCGAAGCCCGGCTGGCTCCGGGTGCGCCTTCCGGGCGGCGAGCGCTACGCCTTCGTCAAAGAGACCCTCCGGAGCCTGAAGCTCCACACCGTCTGCGCGGAGGCGCAGTGCCCGAACGTCGGCGAGTGCTGGGGGAGCGGCACCGCTACCGTCATGCTCATGGGCGACGTCTGCACCCGCGGCTGCCGGTTCTGCGACGTGCACAGCGGCCAGCCGGCGCCTCTCGACCCCGACGAGCCCCCGCACCTCGCCCAAGCCGTGCGGCAGCTCCGGCTCGACTACATCGTCGTCACCAGCGTCGACCGCGACGACCTCCCGGACGGCGGTGCCGCCCACTTCGCCGAGTCGATCCGCGCCCTGCGCCGCGAGAGCCCGAAGACCCTGGTCGAGGTGCTGATTCCCGATTTCCAGGGCCTGCGCTCGTCGCTCGAGGCCATCGTCGGCGCGGCGCCCGAGGTCATCGGCCACAACGTCGAGACCGTCCGCCGGCTGTCGCGCACGGTGCGCGACGTGCGGGCGAGCTACCCGCGGTCGCTCGAGGTGCTGGCCGAGCTCAAAGCCCTGGGCGCGCGCTTCACCAAGAGCTCGCTCCAACTCGGCCTCGGCGAAACGGACGACGAGGTCCGCGCCTGCCTCGGCGACTTGCGCGCCAGCGGCGTCGACATCGTCACCCTGGGCCAGTACCTGCGCCCCAGCCCGAAACACCTGCCGGTTCGCGCGTTCGTGCCGCCGGAAGAATTCGCTCGGTGGAAAGAAGAAGCCGAGGCGCTCGGTTTTCTCTTCGTCGCGAGCGGGCCGCTCGTGCGCTCGAGCTATCGCGCCGGCGAGCTGTTCCTGAAGGCGCGGCTGGGCCGCGGTCAGCGCGCGCCCTGAGCGCCGGTATCCTCGCCGACGGAGGCGAACCGTGCCGAAGCTTCTCGCTCTCATCGTCGCCTCGATCGTCGCCTACATCCCCGAGATGCTCTTCAAGATGAGCCTCGCGACGGACCTCATCGTTTCGCTCATCGTCGGGTCCATCGCCTACTACGTGGCGCTCTGGTACTTCAACAAGCTGCGCGGCGGACTCTAGGCACGTTCACGCGAGGCTCGTCGCTCCCGGCGACCCGATGCGCATCCGGATGGCGGGAGCCCATCCGCTCGGCTTTGATGGCTTTCGTCCGATGCACCCCCGCGAGCGCGCCCTGGTCCTCGACGTCGTCTCCCGCGTCTTCGAGCGCGGCGAGCTGGCCGCCCGCGCCGTCGATCGCGCGGTCCGGGCCAACTCCCACCTCAACAGCCGCACGCGCCACCACCTCACCGACTCGGTCTTCGCCGTCGTCCGGCTGCGCGCCCGCCTCGACTACCTGCTCGACGCCGCGCTGAAGGACGCCGGTGACCTCCGGTTCGATTCGATCCCCACCCCGGAGCAGAACCGCTTGCGCTTCGCGCTGGCGCTGGCGACCGAGCTCGGCGTGCCCCTCGCGCAAGCGGTCCAGGACGCGGACGTCGGCCCGCCTCTCGCGCCCGCCGTCGAGCTCGCGGCGACGCGTCAGCCCGCCTGGCCGGCGGACCCGGTCGCCCGTCTCGCCGCCGAACGCTCGCTTCCCGCATGGCTCGCGCGGCGGCTTCTCGCCGAATACGGGGCGGAAGCGGACCCGCTCCTCGCGGCGCTGAACGTGCGCGGCCCGGCGTTCGTTCGCGCCAACCTCCTGAAGACCACCCGCGCGGCGCTCGCGCGGGAGCTCGCCGCGGACGGCGTTCCGGTGACGGCAGGAGCGCTCTCGCCTTGGGCGCTCGAGCTCGAGAAACGTCCGAACGCCTTCGCCCTCCCGTCGTTTCGGGCGGGCCGGTTCGAGCTGCAGGACGAAGGCTCGCAGCTCGTCGCCGCCGCGACGGGCGCCAGCCCGGGCGAGACCGTCGTCGACGCCTGCGCCGGCGCCGGCGGGAAGACCCTCGCCCTCGCCGCGATGATGAGGAACAAGGGCCGGCTCGTCGCCTGCGACATCGCCGGGGAACGGATGAAGGACCTGGGGCCGCGCGCGTCGCGCGCCGGCGTCTTCAACGTGCAGCCGTTGGTGGTCGACCCGGGTCCGGACGGCGAGCACGTCCTGCGGAAGCACGTCGGCCGAGCGGATGCGGTGCTGGTCGACGCACCGTGCTCCGGGACCGGCGCCTGGCGGCGAAACCCCGACGCGCGCTGGCGGCTCACCGAAAGCGCTGCCGAGGAGTATCCGGCGCGCCAGCTTTCCATCCTCGAGCGCTACGCGCGCCTCGTCGCGCCCGGCGGGCGGCTCGTCTACGCGACCTGCTCGCTCCTGCGGGCGGAGAACGAAGAGGTGGTCGGCCGTTTTCTCGCCCGCGGCGATTTCGCCCTGGAACGCGCCCCCGTGCCGGAAGCGGCGCTCGACGCGGCGGGCTGCCTGAAGCTCCTGCCGCATCGCCACCGGACCGACGGCTTCTTCACCGCGGTGCTCCGGCGGGTCTCTCGGGAATAGGCCGGCGGGGCGGCGAGACCGATCCGTCGGGCCAACCGATCGGTCCGGCTCTTCGGCCCGCGCGCCCTACTTCCGGTTCGGCTCCCACTTCGTCTCGGGCACCCGCGCCCGATGGTTCGCGAGGCGCGCGAGGGTGAAGAGGTGGTCGCTGAGCCGATTCAGGTAGGCGACCGCGACCGGCGGCACCGCCTCGGTCGCCGCGAGGGTGACCAGCGCCCGTTCCGCTCGGCGGCAAACGGTCCTGGCAACGTGGAGCGCTGCCGCCAGGCGTGTGCCCGCCGGCAGGACGAACGCCCGCAAGGGCTCGAGCTCCTCCTCGGCGCGATCGATCTCCCGCTCGAGCCGCGTCACGTCCTCGTCGCAGAGCGCCGGAACGTTCTTCGGCGCGTGCTCCGGCACCGGCGTCGCGAGCATCGCGCCCAGCGTGAACAGCTCGCTCTGCAGCCGTTCGAGGATGGCGGCGACCGGCGCGTCCGCGCATTCCGCGCGCGCCAGGCCGAGGAACGCGCTCAGCTCGTCGACGTCGCCGTACGCCGCCACCCGCGGATGGTCCTTGCGCACTCGCGGCGCGCCGAAGAGCCCGGTCGAGCCGTCGTCGCCGACCTTGGTGTAGACCTTCATCGCGCCTCCCTTCGGGCGCATGTTAGTCACCGGCCGAGGTCTTGAGGTTCCAAGCCCATGCGCCACGTCGTCGCCGGCTTCGCCCATCGACCAGGCATGCACTGCGCCTCGACCGCGATGGCCGACGCGCTCCGGCCCGCTGGGCTCGACTTGACCGAAGAGCTCGCGCTGGGCCTGGGGGCGGGGCTTTCGTTTCACTACTTTCGATCGCCCGGCCTCTCCCCGACGCGCTTCTTCCTCGGCCGGAGCGTCTCCTTCGAGCACGACCTGTGCGCTCTGGTCGGCGTCCACTTCGACGAACGGTCGGTGAGCGGCTTCGCTGCCGCTTGGCGCCAGATCCGCGACTGGCTCGACGCCGACCGCCCGGTGCTCGCGCTGACCGACGTGCGGTGGCTGCCCCACTACGCGTCGAACACGCACTTCAACGGCCATCGCATCGTGATCGCCGGCTACGACGGCGGCCACGCGCTCCTCGCGGACTCGCATTTCCCGGGGCTCGTCGAGGTCCCGCTCGCGGACTTGGAGCGCGCGATGACCTCCGACGTGGCGCCGGTCATGACGAGCGACTGCATCTTCGGCGTGCTCGACCCGCTCGAACGCCCGCCGCTCGTCCCCGGGCTCGCGCGAGAGGCCATTCGCGCGAACGCCGCCGAGATGCTGGTGACGTCCGAGACGACGGGGGTTTCCGGCATCGAGGCGCTCGGCGCGAGCCTGCCGGCCTGGGCCGAGGCGCCGGACGCGGCCTGGTGCGCGCGTTTTGCCTATCAGGTGATCGAGAAGCGCGGCTGCGGCGGCGGGCTCTTCCGCCGGATGTACGCCCGCTTCCTCGACCAGGCCGGCCTCCCCGCGCTTTCGCGCCTCGCCTCGGACGCGGCGGATTGCTGGTCGAGGCTGGCAGCGGAGCTGAAAGGCGAGAGCGAAGCCGCTCACCCGCGCTTCGAGAAGGCGTCCGCCCTCACCCGGCAGGTCGCGCTCGCCGAACGCGCGCTCTGGGAACGGGCGAGCGATACGCAGCTCACGGGAGGATGAGACCGCCCGGCGAGGTCTTCTCCACCGGTCCCGCTCCCTTCGCACCGACGGCCGACAGGATCCTCTCGAAGAGCGCATAACAGAAGGTCACGCTCTCCACCGGTCGGTCCGAATCGAGGTCCAGCGCGCAGGCGAGCGCGAGCGCCGCGTGTTCGAGCCGCTTCGCGCCGTTCAACAGGTAGCCCAGGTCGAAGAGCCGCTCGGCGGCCCGCCGGCGGCGCTCCCGGGTCCAGTAGTCCCGCACCGCGTCATCGACCGCGCTCCTGAGCCCCTTCTGGCGCTGCGCCTCGTCCAGGTAGAGCGCCGAAACCTGGATCTCCTCGATCTTCAGGGCGAGGTGCTGCAGAGGCTCCTCCTCCGGCAGCCAGGTTCGCATCTCCCGGATCGCGATCAGCTCGGCCGCACGGCGAGCGAGGGCGCTCTCGTCTTCCGGCAGCGAAAGCGTCCGGCCGGGGGAGGGCGTCGGCGGCTCGGGCGGCCCCAGGACGAACGCGACCTCCTGGTAACCCGCCGGAACCGCGCGCCGGGCGCGGGCGTTCTGGTCGAGCGCCTGGGTGACGAGCCCGCGCGCGTACGAGCGCGGCACCGCGCCGACGAGCACCCCTTCGGCCTCCGACAGGCCCTTGAGGAATCGGCGAAACTCCCGCCGGGCGAGCGCGAGCAGCCGCGCCTGGAGGACGCCCTCGGTTTCGCTGATCGCGAGATGGGCGAGGTCGACGCCCTGCCGCGCGGGCCGGGTCAGGAGCACGATGCGCTCCCCGAAGCCGTCAACGTTGGACAGGAGCGCTCCCGGCTCCCCGGCGGACGCGCTGGCCGGGGCGGCGGCTGGCCCTCGGGCCGGCGCCGGCGGGGGCTTGGGCGTCTCGACCGCCAGGCCCTTCGCCCGCAGCCGGTGGACGGCGCGCTTGCCCTCCTTCGCCACCGCCTTGTCGGCAGAAGCGCTCAAGGTGAGCGCCAGCGCTACCGCCTCGCGGGCGACCACCTGGTCCAGCACCAACGCCCGCAGAGGCGCCGGGAGCGCCGCCACCCGGTCGGCGTCGGCCTCGCGTAGGCCTTCGAGCGCTACCCGTGCCGCGGCGAGCTTCTCGACCGAAAAGGGCGGGGCCCCGGCGTCCTCCATCTCGGCGGCGATGGCCGTGACGGACACGCTCGCATCGCAGAGGAGCGCCAGGAGCTCGTCGTCGGGAAAGCCGGGCGGGGTCTTGGCCATGCGGGCCGCATACTAGGCGCTGAAGAGCCCGGTCAACGGGAAGAAACGCCGCTTCCTCCCGCGGGCGGCCGGACGGCGGATTTTCTTGCCCGCCGCTTGCCGCCGGCGGGTGTATAGAGCCGCTCGGTTTTCTGCCGGGAGGCGCCTTTCACGCCCCCGTGCACCGCCAAGGAGAAGCGTCATGGCTCGCAGGAAGATCGCCCTCATCGGGGCAGGCAACATCGGCGGAGAGCTCGCGTCCCTCGTCGCGCGCAACGAGCTCGGGGACGTCGTCTTGAAGGACATCCCGGAGAAAGCGGACTTCGCCCGGGGCAAGGCGCTGGACCTGATGCAGAACGGCGCCGTCTTGGGCTACGACGCCCGGATCACCGGCACCGGCGACTGGGCCGACATCGCGGGAAGCGACGTCATCATCATCACCGCCGGCCTCCCGCGTAAGCCGGGAATGAGCCGGGAAGACCTCCTGAGCGTCAACCTGAAGATCATCACCGACGTGGCGGCGGGCGTGAAGGCGAACGCCCCCGACGCCTTCGTCATCATCATCTCGAACCCGCTCGACGCGATGGTCTACGCCTTCCAGAAGCTCTCCGGCCTGGCGACGAACCGGGTGGTCGGGATGGCCGGCATCCTCGATTCCGCGCGGCTGCGGGCGTTCGTCGCCGAGGCGGCGGGCGTCTCGGTCAAGGACGTGCACGCGATGGTGCTCGGCGGCCACGGCGACGACATGGTGCCGCTCCTTCGCTACTCGTCGGTCTCCGGCGTCCCGCTGGAGAAGTTCCTGGAGAAGGACCGGCTCGACGCCATCGTCAAGCGGACCCGCGGCGGCGGCGGCGAGGTCTTGAAGCTGATGGGGACGAGCGCCTACTACGCGCCGGCGAGCGCCGCGGTGGAGATGGCGAAGAGCTACCTCAGGGACCAGAAGCACGTCTTCCCCTGCGCCGCCTACCTGAACGGCGAGTACGGCGTGAAGGGCCTCTTCCTCGGCGTTCCGGCGCGCATCGGGAAGGAAGGCGTGGAGAAGGTGATCGAGCTTTCGCTGACCGCCGAGGAGCGGGCGATGCTGGAAAAGAGCATCGCCTCGGTGAGGAACACCGTCGCCGAGACCAAGCTCTAGCCGTAGCCGCCCGGGGCGAAAGCGTCCGTCCGGTCGATCGCCCCTGGCTTTGCAATTGAACGCCGCTCGCGGGTCGATGTCCCTCGGCCGCGGGCGGCGTTCTCGTTTCCCTCCGGCGCCCGCAATCGGCAGGACCGGAGCTGCAAGGCGGCTGGGCTCCTGCAAAGCGAGCGGGCCGAAGGCCGGACCGGCGCGCTGGCGCTCGCCCGAAAGGCCGTGAACGAGGCGGCGTTTTCCTGCGCGCGCCTTGACACTGCGCGCGAGCGCGCGGTAGAAACCGCGAGCTTTTTTCGTCCCCGCGCGACTAAGAAGAGATAGGTCGCGCTCGACCCCAGTGGCGGGCCCCGAGAAGGAAGGGCCCAAGAGAAAGGTCCTGGACCCGATGAGTGGCATCCTCGACGCGGTGAAGATTCTCCTCACCCATGGCGGGCCGTTCCCGTACATGAACATGTTCGTCCTGGCAGTCTCGCTCGCCACCATCGTCGAACGGTTCATCTCCCTGACCCGCTACAACATCAGCGGGGAACCGTTCATGAAGCAGCTCATCCGGCTGGTGCGCGAGGGGCAGATCGACCGCGCCCGCAAGCTGTGCCAGGCGGCCCCGAACTCGGTCCTCGCGAAGGTGATGAAGGCCGGCCTCGACCGCGCCAACCGGGGCGAGGCGGAAATCTCGGCCTCGATGGAAGAGGCGATGCTGGAGGTCAGCCCACAGGTCTCCCGCCGCATCCCCTGGCTCTTCCCGCTCGCGAACATCGCCACCCTCTTCGGCCTCATCGGCACCATCTCCGGCCTCATCAAGTCCTTCGGCGCTCTCGCCCTGGCGAGCCCCGACCAGAAGGGACAGATCCTCTCCACCGGCATCGCCGAGGCCATGTACAACACCGCCTTCGGCCTCATCATCGCGGTGCTCTGCCTGATCACCATGCTCTATCTCCAGAGCAAGGCGAAGTCGATGATCGAGGAGGTGGAGTTCAACGCGGCGCGGCTGGAGAACCTGCTCGCGCGGCGGGCGGCAGGGGAGCTGGAGGGCGACAAGGCCGCGTAGCCTTCGCCTTCGCAAGGGCCGGGAACTTTCCTCGGCCGCGGCCGGTCCTCGACCGAGGGACGGTGGCGGGCTTTGCGGGTGAACGGGAAGCCGCGCCCTTGGGATGCGACGGGCCGACGAAGAGAGGCTCTACAAGGGAGCACCATGAAGCGCAGGGCGCATCCGCACGAGCACGAGGCCGAGCTCAACATCATCCCCTACCTCGACATCATGGTGAACCTGGTGATGTTCATGCTCCTGAGCATGACGGGGTTCATCACCTTCCAGGTGATCAACGTCAACATGCCGGACCTCGCCAATGGTCCGACGGCGATCAAGAGCACCCCTCCGCCCCGGGCCGACTCGAAGCAGCTCAAGGAGCTGAACGTCTCCATCTCCGCCCGGGGCTTCTACATCGCGGCCCAGGGCGGGGTGCTGCCGGGGATCACGGCAGACCCCAACGCGCCCAAGGACCCGAAGTCCGCTCCGCCCACCATCCCGTGCAAGGACCCAGCGACGATGCAGAGCCCGTGCAAGCCCGCGCGCTACGACTACGACGCGCTGACGATGGAGATGATGCGGATCAAGAAACAGTACCCGCAGACGACGCAGTTCTTCCTCGCGGCGGACCAGGAGGTGGCCTACGAGACCGTGGTGAAGACGATGGACGCCACCCGCGGCACCGCGAAAGAACCCCTGTTCCAGGACGTGGCCTTCGCGGCCATGCAGTAGCCCTCTCGAGGTCCAAGAGCGCCGATGGCCGACACGAACCCCAACGCCCGCCCGGTCTCCTTCGCCGACGACGACGCGCGGCAGGAGTATTTCGAGCGCAAAGCCAAGCGCCGGTACCGCTCCGACGTGCGCAAGTACCGCCGCGAGGCCGAGGCCGACCACGCCGAGCTGAACCTGACGGCGATGATGGACATGATGACCATCCTCCTCGTCTTCCTCCTGAAGAGCTACGGCGCGAGCGGCATCAACGTCTCGATGAACAACGACCTGATGCCGCCCACCTCGACCTCGACCCTGATGGCCTTGCCGGCGGTGACGGTGACCATCACCCGCAAGGACATCGCGGTAGGCGAGAGGGGTGTCGTTCAGCTCGCCGATGACGGGCAGTCGATTCCGCCCCAGTACATGAAAGGGCTCGTCATCGCGCCGGTGAAGAGCGCGCTCGACGGGGAAGTGAAGAAGCTGAACAACATCGCCAAGTACAACCCGGCGATGCGAGCGAAAGAAGGCACCGACAAGGACCCGACGAAGATGCTGATCATCGTCGGGGACAAGCGGATGCCCTACAAGATACTCTTCAGCGTCCTGGGAACGGCCGGGCTCTCGGGCCTCAAGTACTTCAAGTTCCTGACCCTCAGCAGCAACTCCTGACCTGGGTCGCCCTCGATGCAGCGCCGCCTCGTGCACCTGCGCTCGGCGGAAGATTCGCGCACCCTCTCGCGTCGCCTCGCTCGTCCGGTCGAGGACGACAACTTCCGCGGTTTCGCGGCGATGGCGCCGCTGCCATCCGAGGCCACGCTGCATCTCCTGCGCTCGTCGCTCGCGCGCGCGCCGGTGCGCGTGGTCGCGGGCGCGCGGGGGGTGGCGCTCGTGGGCGACCTGTTCTCGCTCTTCGCGGCCGGACGCGAGCTGAAGGAACGCGAGGAGCGCGTCGCCGCCGAGCTGGGAGAATGGATCGAGCACGCCGCGGCCGCGATCGACGGGCCTCCGGCACCGCTCCCGCTCGGCGGACGCCGGCTCGACTGGACGCGGCCGGTGGTGATGGGCATCGTCAACGTCACGCCGGATTCTTTCAGCGACGGCGGGCGTTTTCTCACGCCCGACGCGGCGATCGCGCACGGCCTCGAGCTCGCCGCCGAGGGCGCGGACATCCTCGACGTCGGCGGGGAGTCGACGCGGCCACGCGGCCAGACCTACGGCGCGGGCGCGAGCGAAGTGCCGGCGGACGAGGAGATCGCCCGCGTGGTGCCGGTCCTGCGCGGCCTCGAGGCGCGAACGGACGTGCCGCTCTCCGTCGACACCCGCAAGAGCATCGTCGCCCAGGCGGCGCTCGACGCCGGCGCCACGATGGTCAACGACATCACCGGCCTCTTGCACGACCCGGCCCTGGCGCAGGTCGTCTCCACGGCAGGGGTGCCGCTCTGCTTGATGCACACGCCGGCGGACGTCGAGAGCCTCGCGCACGAGGCGCCGAGCGAGGACGTTCTGGGCGAGGTGCTGAACGGGCTCACGCGATCGATCGATGCCGCGACGGCGGCGGGCGTCGAACGCGCGCGGTTGATCGTCGATCCCGGGATTGGCTTCGGCAAGACCGTCGCGGGAAATCTGCTGCTCTTGCACCACCTCGAGGCGATCGCCGCGCTGGGCCTGCCGGTTCTGGTCGGCGCGAGCCGCAAGTCGTCGATCGCCCGCGCGGGCAGCGGGACAGGTGAAGCGCTGCCGCTTGGCGAGCGCCTCTTCGCGAGCGTCGGCGCCGCGGTGGCCGCCTACCTCGGCGGCGCGCACCTGCTGCGGGTCCACGACGTGCGCGCCACCATCGAAGCGCTGCGCGTCGCGCAGGCCATTCGCACGGCGTTGGACTAGAGCCAGGAGAAAGCTTGGAGCCGGAGGCGCGTCCAGCTTCCGGTGCTACCGGGTCCGCTCCGCCTCGGCGAGAGCGCCGCCGTGGAACTTCTCGAGGACGGCGTCGAGCGACCCGATGGCGAAGTCCGCTTCGATCTTCACGGGAATCCGGCGGGCGTCGTCCGAGAGCCACACGGTGATTTCCCGGTCGGACGCGAACTTGCCCTTGAAGAACGTGCGGCAGCGCAGAACCACGGTCGGGAACGAACCGGCGTCGGTCGAGACCCGCTCGTGTCCGATGACGCGCGCGTCGAGAAACCACGACTTCGTTCCGGTGAAGATGGGGATACGGACAGCGCTCCCGCCCAGCGGCTCCGACCGCAGCCGGAAAATCGCCGCCAGCATGTCCATCGCGCCCGGAAGAATCGGCCGGATCGCGATCTTCGCGCGTCCCGCCAGCACCGTGCGCATGAACGCGGCCTGGCCGAAGTAGCGCGCGTGCTCCTCGTGCGGACGGCCGTGGACCGTGTCTTTCAAGTCGTATCCGAGCGAGTCGTTCGCCGCCGGATCGAAGTGCGACACGAACGATTCGTCGAGGGCGTACATCCAGCCGACGAGCCCGGTGGTCTTCAGATGCATCTCGAGCGGCCAGGTCGAGACGCCGTCGAGCTGCCCCTGGCCGACCGCGACGCGCAGGTCGCCCGCGGGCAAGCCGAGCAGATGCACCTTCATCACGAAGTCTTCGCCCGGCTCGAACGGAAGCGCCCGCGCGCGCCCCGCCATCGTCGCGACGCCGAGCAGCAGCGCCGCCATAACGCATCGTCCTGCCGCGCGTCGGGTCACCATCGGCGCCACCACTCTGCCTCTGACGGCGCATCGCCGTCGGACCTTCAACCGGCCTTTGCGCCAACCGTGCCAGCTTGAAAGCGACGGCCCGCACGCCCCAAATGACGTTAGCCGCGAGCTTTCGAAGTCCACGCGATCCGTATCACACCGCGGGATCGCGACAGCCAGGTCACAGGGTCGGAACGCTCAGGCGCGTTGCTTCGCGAGCGCCATCAGCTTCGCCTGGCTGCCGACGTCGCGGCTGGCAGCGCTCGGCTGGCGCTGAACGTACGACCCGTCCGCGCGCATGTCCCACGCCTGCCGCCGGTCGCCGAGCTGCAGCGATAGAACCTCCCACAACCGCTCGCGCAAGGCGCGGTCGTCGACCGGCACGCACGCCTCGACGCGCGTATGCAGGTTGCGATGCATCCAGTCGGCGCTGCCGATGAAGAACTCGCCGTCGAGCGGATCCGGCGCGCCCGCGGCGAAGTGAAAAATGCGCCCGTGCTCGAGGAGGCGCCCGACGATGCTGGTGACGCGCAGGTTCTCGGTCAACCCGCCGACGCCCGGCGGGAGCGTGGCGAACCCGCGAACGATGAGGTCGATGGGGACGCCCGCCCGCGAGGCGGCGACCAGCGCCTCCTCGATCTCGCGATCCTCGAGGCTGTTCATCTTGGCGACGATCCGCGCGGGCCGTCCGGCGCGCGCGTTGTCCGCCTCGCGGGCGATGCGCTCGAGAAACGCGTCGCGCATGCGCTCGGGCGCGACGAGGAGCCGCCGGTAGTCGCGGTGCAGCGACCGGCCGGTGAGGTGGTTGAACAGATCGATGGCGTCCTGGGTGAGGTCGGAACGCGCGGTGAAGAGGCCGAAGTCGGTGTAGAGGAGCGCTGTCTTGGGGTTGTAGTTGCCGGTCCCGATGTGCGCGTAGCTCCGGATGCCCTCCGGCTCCTCGCGCACGACGAGCACGAGCTTGCAGTGCGTCTTCAACCCGACGACGCCGTAGACGACGTGGACGCCCGCCTTCTCCAAGGTCCGCGCGACGGCGATGTTGCGCTCCTCGTCGAAGCGCGCCTTGAGCTCGACGACGCAGACCACCTGCTTGCCGCTCTCGGCCGCGCGCTGCAGATGGGTAAGGAAAGGGCTGCCGTCCCCCGTGCGGTAGAGGGTCATCTTCAGCGCGCGCACCTTCGGGTCGTCCGCCGCCGTCGCGACGAAGCGCTCGACGGTCTCGGTGAAGCTCTCGTACGGATGGTGGACGAGGACGTCGCTCGCGCGCAGGGTCGCGAAGATCGACGACTCGGGCCTCGCGAACGCCGGCGGAATCGTCGGCGTCCACGGCTCGTACTTCAGCTTCGGCCGCGCGAGCTCCACGATCGGCCGCAGCGTCGAGTAGTCGAGCTCGCCTTCCAGCTCGTAGACGTCGTCGGCGCCGAGCTCCAGCTCGGTCTGCAGAAAATCGAGAATCCGCGGAGGTGGCGCGCGCGCGTGCTCCAGCCGCACCACCGGCGCGAACCGGCGCTCGCGCAGTTCGCCCGCGACCTCTTCCAGCACGTCCGCCACGTCGTCGGCGTCGTCGCGCTCGATGTCGGACGAACGCGTCACGCGAAACGGCATCGTCGCGACAACGCGCATCCCGGGAAAAAGGCGGTCGAGATGGCGGGCGACGAGCTCGACCAGGTTGACGAAATGGACTTCGTCGCCGCGCGATTCGACCGCCACCCAGTGCGGGAGCGAGCGCGGAACTTTCACCCGGGCGAAGAGCGGCTCGTCGGCGCGGTCGGGATGGTCGAGGAGCACGCCGAGCGAAATCGAGAGGTTCGAGACCAGCGGAAACGGGTGGCCGGGATCGACCGCGAGCGGCGTCAGCACCGGGAAGACCTGACGGGCGAAGAACGTCGCGGCGGCCTGGCGCTCGGGTTCGTCGAGCGCGTCGTAGGCGAGCAGGTGGATGCCCCTTTGCGCGAGCGCTGGCCGGATCGATCGCGCGAAGCAGCTCGCCTGGTCGAGGAGCAGCGAGAGCGTCTTCGCGCGCAGGGTCCGGCGCAGCTCGGAGTTGTCGACGCCGGCCGCCGCCTGCCGGGCGAGGGCGCCGATGCGCTTCATGAAGAATTCGTCGAGGTTCGAGGTGAAGATGCCGAGGAAGCGCACGCGCTCGAGCAGAGGCGTGCGCTCGTCCATCGCCTCGTGCAGGACGCGGCGGTTGAACTCGAGCCACTGGACGTCGCGGTCGAGCAGCGGGAGGTCCACGCGAAAACCTAGGCGCTCGGACCGGCATCGCGCGCGAAGCGCCGGCGCGGCGACGGCCCGCGCCGAGCTGGCGCTCGCGGCTTGAAATCCACTCGGTCTTCGGGTTTCCTCGCGTGTTCGTCTCTCTTCGCGCGAGGATTTCGATGCCGGCGCTGCAGCTACTGACGGGTTCGCTGACGGGCCAGACGTTCGAGCTGGGCGCGGAGCCGGTCCTGATCGGGCGCGGGCCGCGCAGCAACATCGTGCTCGGCGACGCCGGCGTCTCCACCCGCCATGCGACCGTCTGGACTCAGCAGGAGCGCTGGTACGTGGCGGACCTGGGCTCGACCAACGGAACCTTCCTCAACGGGCAAGAGCTGACGGCGCAGAAGGCGTTCGCGCTCCACGACGGCGACCAACTCGCCTTCGGCAACGTGCAGGCCGCGTTCGCGCTCGCGCTTTCGGCGCCGGGGCTGGAGGAAGCTTCCGTCGAGGTGCGCGACGACCTGTCGAGCGCGCCCGCGCTCGCGGCGGATGAGCCGGGACCTTCGCCCTCGGCGACGGCGATCCTCAGCTCGGACGTGCTCAAGCCTCGCGGGAGCGGCGCCGAAGACCCGCAGGTCGCGACGTTGAAGGCGGAAGTCGCTCGGCTCGAGCAGGCGGCGCGCGAGACCGCCGAGGAGCAAGATCGCGCGCTGTGGAGGCTGCGCGAGGAGCTGGCCGCCCAGGACGCGGAGCAGCGGGCGCAGCTCGCGGCGCGCACGCAGGCCGCCGAGGAGCGGCAGCGGTCCCTCGAGGCGGAGCTCCAGGAGCTGAAGTCGAAGCCGAGTGGCAGCGGCGCCGAGGGTTCGAGCCTGGAGCCGTTGCGTGCGTTCTTTTCCGAGGTGCTGGAAAACGTGAACGGCGACGTCAGCGTCCTGCGGCGGAACGCGGAAATCCTGAAGGGCTACATCGACGACGTGCAGAAAGTGGCGGAGCTCGTGACCGGGCTGGACACGAGCGGTCTCGACCCCGCCGCGCAGGCGCGCTACCGCGAGGCGGTCGAAGAAATCGCCCCGGACACCATCGCCCAGAACATGCAGGCCATCGGCGTCGAGAACGCAGACACCATCGCGCGCGCCAAGGCGCTCGTGCAGGAGATGAAGGAAGCGCTGGCCAAGAGCTGATGGCTCCCGTGCTACTTTCCTGAGCATGGCATGCACCGTCGTCGGCATCGCGGGAGGCACGGGCTCGGGGAAGACCACGGTCGCGCAGCGCATCGCCGCGACGCTGCCGCCGGAGAGCGTCTGCATCATCGAATACGACGCCTACTACCGTGACCGGCCGGACCTCTCGTTCGACGAGCGCGCGCAGCTCAACTTCGATCATCCGGACGCGCTGGAGACCGAGCTGCTGGTCGATCACCTGGAGAAGCTGCGCTCGGGCGTCCCGGTGGAGGTGCCCAGCTACGACTTCGTCCACCACCGCCGTCAGGCGGAGCACCGGCACCAGAAGCCGACGCCGGTGGTCATCGTCGAGGGCATCCTGGTCTTCGTCGACTCGCGGCTGCGGCGTCTCCTGGACATCCGGCTTTTCGTCGACACCGACACCGACCTGCGGGTGTTCCGTCGCATCCGCCGCGACCTGGAGCAGCGCGGCCGGACCTTCGAGTCGATTCGCGACCAGTACTACCGGACCGTCCGGCCGATGCACCAGCAGTTCGTCGAGCCGTCGAAGAAATGGGCGGACCTGATCATCCCCGAGGGCGGAAACAACCAGATTGCGCTCGACCTCGTGTGCGCGAAGCTCCAGAGCGTCGTGCGCGAGGCGGCCGAACGCGGGTAGGCGGCATCTATCGTCTCGCGCCCGCGCGCGATTCCCACACATCGCGTGATCCGACCGATCCGTCCGATCCGACCGATCGGTCCGATCGGCGCGCGGGTTCCGCGATCACGCCGGCGCCGGTGACTCGCGGATGGCCTGAACCGGAAAGCCGGCCCGCGGCGAAGTCCTGCCCGCGCTACGGCTTGAGCCGCTCCATCGTCCGGGCGAAGGGAATCGTCTCCCGCACGTGATGGATGCCGCAGAGGTACGCGACGGTCCGCTCGACGCCGAGACCGAAGCCGGCGTGCGGCACGGATCCGTACCGGCGCAGGTCCAGGTACCAATCGAACGCCTCGACCGGCAGTTTCGCGTCGCGGATGCGCTGGACGAGCGTGTCGTAGTCCTCTTCGCGCTGGCCGCCGCCGATGATTTCGCCGTAACCCTCGGGCGCGAGGACGTCGAGGCCCAGAGCGTACTTCCCGGTCGCGTCGCGCTTGAAGTAGAACGCCTTCATCTCCGCCGGGAAGTGGTGGACGATCACCGGCCGGTCGAACATGTTCGCGAGGAGCGTTTCCTCGTCGCCGCCGATGTCGTCGCCCCACTTGATGGGCGTATCCGGCCGCGCCGTCTTCAACCGGTCGATCGCCTCGTCGTAGGTGATGCGCGGGAACGGCGGGGTCGCGTTTTCCAGCTTGGTCACGTCTCGTTCGAGCACGCTCACCAGCTCCTGGCGGTGTTTCGCGAGCACCGTCCGGACGACGTGCCCGATGAGCTGCTCCGCGAGCTCCATGTCGCCCGCGAGGTCCATGAACGCGACCTCCGGCTCGACCATCCAGAATTCGGTCAGGTGGCGGCGGGTCTTCGACTTCTCGGCGCGGAAGGTGGGCCCGAAAACGTACGCTTTTCCGACCGCCATCGCCGCGGCCTCGCCGTAGAGCTGCCCCGACTGCGTCAGGTACGCCTTGCCCAGGTCGAAATAAGGCACTTCGAAGAGCGTGCTCGTCCCCTCGCACGCGGCGGGCGTGAACATCGGCGCGTCGACCAGGGTGAACCCGCGCTCGTCGAAGAAATCGCGGATGGCCTTGACCACCGTGTGCCGGACGCCGAGGATGACGCGCTGCCGGCTGGAGCGCAGCCACAGGTGGCGGTTGTCCATCAGGAACGCGACGCCGTGCTCCTTGTGGCCGAGCGGATAGTCGGGCGCGGCCTCGCTGACGACCTCCATCGCCTTCGCGGAAAGCTCGAAGCCGATGGGGCTGCGCGGGTCCTTCTTGACGACGCCGGTGAGGCTGAGCGCGCTCTCCTGGTTCAGATGGTCGGCGCGCTTGAACGTCTCCTCGTCGAAATCGCCCTTGAACAGGACGCACTGGATGCTCCCGGTCCCGTCCCGGAGCTGGAGGAAGTGCAGCTTGCCGCTCGACCGGCGATTCGCGAGCCAGCCCCGGAGCGTCACCTCTTGGCCTTCGTAGTGGGCGATATCGGCGATGTAGACGTGCGCGGCCATGGCGTTCCCTCGAAAAAAAGGCGAGGGAACATAGCGGAAGCATCGCGAGCGCTCAAGCGGCCCGGGCCCGCGGCCGTCTGGCTCGCCCCGGCGTCACTGCGGGGGCTTGGCCGGCACGCGGTCCTCGAAAAGCTCGACTTATCCACAGGCCGCGGTACAAGGTCGTCGAAAGACGTAACTTTTACCGATTGTGCGGCGCAGGCTCCCCGAAAAGCTCGACTTATCCACAGGCTGCGCTGCAAGGACCTCGAAAGACGTAACTTTTACCGACCGTGCGCGACGGGTTCCCCGAAAACGACACTTTCCGACGACCTCGCGCCACCGGCTCCTCGAAAACGACACTTTTCGGCGACCTCGCGCCACCGGCTCCTCGAAAACGATGCTTTTCGACGACCTCGCGCGACGAGGTCCCCGAAAACGACACTTTTCGACGACCCCGCGCCACCAGCTCCCCGAAAACGACACTTTTCGACGACCCTGCGCGACGAGGTTCCCGAAAACGACACTTTCCGGCGGCGGGCATCGCCGTCGTCGGGTGGATGAGCCGGGCGGGACGCCCCCTCCCCAACCCGTCCCCCGCAAAGTACGCGGGAGAGGGGCTAACTGTGCCTTCGCATAGGCGATCTTTTCGGCTCCGCGCTGTCCCGCGTGGGTAGTGCGCAACGAGATGGCGTTCATGATCGTGCTCCATCTCGGCCGGAATTGGAGCCGGACACGTGAGTGTCCGGGTACAGGCACCGCGCACATGCGTTGGCCAAGCCAGCGCCAGGCCGCTGCCAGCGGGCGGATGCCCAGCATGAACCCGGACACTCACGTGTCCGGCTCCCGCTCCAATTCCGATTCCCACTCGAAACAGCGCGGAGCCAGCTTTTCCTCCCTCTCCCGCGCTCTTGCGGGGAAGGGGTTGGGGAGGGGGGGCGCCGCGGGCGACAACCCGAGGCGTCTGGATGCCCCCATTCCGGCGACCCCGCGCGACCGGCTCTCCGGCGGCGCCGCCAGCCGATGTGATCCGCGTCGCATCTTCTTTTTTTGACTCCGGCGAGCGTGCGCGGTACCAAGCAAGCGTTCTACGTGCGGTTTGCGGCGGTCGAAGCGAGGCAACGGGATGAAGCTGCGAGTTCTGGGCTGTCACGGCGGCGAGCTGCCGGGGTTTCGCACCACCTGCCTGCTCATCGACGAGAAGACCGCGCTCGATGCCGGCGCGCTCACGGCGACGCTCGCGCTGCCCGAGCTGGTGGAGGTCGATGACATCTTTCTCACCCACTCGCATCTCGATCACGTCAAGGACGTCGCGCTCCTCGCCGACCTGCTCATCAGCCAGCGCGAAACCCCGGTGCGCATCCGCGGCACCAAGGCCTGCCTCGACACCATCGGCGGTTCGCTCTTGAACGACCGGCTCTGGCCCGACTTCACCAAGCTGCCGAACGCGAGCCATCCCGTCGTCGAGCTCGTGCCGCTCACGGCCGGCGAGCCGGTCCAGGTCCGCCACCTCTCTTGGACCGCGGTCCCGGTCACCCATCCGGTCGACTCGGTCGGCTACGTCATCGCGAGCGGCGGGCGCTCGATCGTGCTCAGCGGCGACACCGGCCCGACCGAGGCGCTCTGGAAAGCGGTCAACGCGCGCAACGACGTCGCGGCGCTCTTCGTCGAGCTGTCGTTTCCGAACGAGCTGCAGTGGCTCGCCGACATTTCCGGCCATCTGACGCCGCGGACGCTCGCCCAGGAGCTCGCCAAGGCGCGCGGCGACATGCCGGTCTTCCTCTACCACCTGAAGCCCGCCTTCCTCGACGTCCTCCGCCGCGAGGTCGAGGAACTGCACAATCCGCGGCTCGAGATTCTCGAGCTCGACGACGAGCTCGAATTCTAAGAACAGGATGCCGGTCGTGCCGAAGAGCTGCGGCGCCTGCGGGTCGCCGCTCGACCCCGCGGCCGTCGCTGCGAACCTCTGGCGCTGTCCGGCCTGCGGCGACCACCGGCCGATGCCAGCACGGGCGCGGCTCGAGCTCCTCGCCGACCCGGGCTCGCTCGGCGCGGTCGACCAGGAGATCGTCGGCGGCGATCCGCTCAAATTCGTGGACAGCCGTCCGTACCCCGAGCGACTTCTCGAAGCGCGAGCGGACGCCGGCGAGACCGAAGCGTTCATCGCCGCGCCGGCGACCTCGGGAGGGGTGCCGGTCCTCGTCGGCGCGATGGACTTCGCCTTCATGGGCGGCTCGATGTCGTCCGCGGTCGGCGAGCGGGTGGCGCGGGTGTTCGAACGCGCGGCGAACGAGAAACGCGCGGTGGTGATCGCGACCGCGAGCGGCGGCGCGAGGATGCAGGAGGGCACGCTGTCCTTGTTCCAGATGACGAAGACCGCGGCGGCGATCGCGCGGTTTCGGCGCGGGCGAACGCCCTATCTCGCGCTCTTGTGCCATCCGACCCTGGGCGGCGTCGCCGCTTCGTTCGGCACCCTCGCCGACGTGCTCCTCGCCGAACCGCGCGCACGCATCGGCTTCGCCGGGCCGCGCGTCATCGAGCAACTTCTCGGACGTCCGCTCGCGCCGGGTTTCCAGCGCGCCGAATTCCTCTTCGAGCACGGGCTCATCGACCGCATCGTGCCGCGCGACCGGCAGCGGGAGGAGATCGCCCGGCTCGTGGGGCTCTTGTCGGGCGGCAGCGGTCACGCAGCCTAGGATGAGCGGCCGCGGCGCGCCTCTCCGGCGATGAACGGCAGCAGAGCGACGGCCGCGAGGGCGACCGCGAGCTGGATGGGGCGCGATGCTTCCTTGTAGCCTTCGACGCGGATCTTGTCCTTTTGCTTCGGAGACACGAGCGCGAGCGCCGAGTCGACTTCAGCCCGATCCGCGAAGGTCCCGATGCCCCCGATGACGAGAACGAGCGCCAGCGGCGCCAGCGCCAAGCCGAGCGTCGCGCGACGCGCGCTGATCGCGTGCACGAGGCCGCCGACCACCGCGGTGAGGCCGGCAAGCAGGACGAGATACATCCACCAGCCGCCCTCTTTGAAAAAGCGTACGAACTCCTTCAGAGCTTCAGTCATGGCGGCGACTCTAACATCCTGCGTTCGCACTCTGCCGCGAGGAGCACGAAACCCGTGACCTATCCGGAGCTGGAGCGGTTTCTCTTCGCGCGGGCGCGGGCGGGGATGAAGCTCGGGCTCGAGCGGATGGAACGCGCGCTCGCCGAGCTCGATCATCCGGAGCGCGCCGCGCCGGTCGTCCACGTCGCGGGCACCAACGGCAAGGGAAGCGTCTGCGCTTTCGTCGAGCGCGTCTGCCGCGAGGCCGGGCTGAAAACCGCGCTCTACACCTCGCCGCATCTGGAGCGGTTCGGCGAACGCTTCCGTTTCGGGGGCGTGCCGCTCGGCGAGGTCGAAATCGTCCGCCGCTTCGACGAACTGCAGGAGCGCATCCCGTGGGCGTTCGCCGAGGGACCAGAAGCGCTCACGTTCTTCGAGCTGGTGACGCTCCTCGGCTTCGCGTCGATCGCCGCGCGCGAAATCGACGTCGCGGTGATCGAGGTCGGCCTCGGCGGTCGCTTCGACGCGACCAACGTCGTCGTGCCGCGCGTCGCCTGCGTCACGCCGATCGATTTCGATCACCGGGAGTTTCTCGGCGACACGCTCGCGCAGATCGCGTGGGAGAAGGGCGGCATCCTCAAGCCCGGCGTGCCCGCGGCGAGCGCGCGGCAGGAAGCGGAAGCGCTCGCGGTGCTCGAAACGATCGCGCGCGACGTGGGCGCGCCGCTTTCGGTCGAAGGGCGAGACTTCGCGCTCGACGGCGACACGTTTCGTTCGCCCGACGGGAGGCTCGACGGCGTGAGGGTCGGATTGCGCGGAACGCACCAGAGATCGAACGCGGCGGTCGCGCTGCGCGCGCTCGAGCTGGCCGAGTTGGGCGTGCGGCCGCCGGAGCAACGCCGCGGCATCGCCCTCGCAGATTGGCCCGGGCGGCTGGAGACCGTGCACGAAGAGCCCGAAGTCGTGCTCGACGGCGCGCACAATCCCCACGCCGCGCGGGCGCTCCAGAAGGCCGCGCGCGAGCTTTTCGCGTCGCGCCCGGTGCAGCTCGTGCTGGGCATGCTCGCGGACAAGGACGCGCGCGAGGTCGTCGCGCTTCTCGCGCCCATCGCGAGCCGCATCCTCGTCACCGCGCCCAAGTCGCCGCGCGCGCTCGCCGCCGAAAAGCTCGCCTCGCTCGCGCACGAGAAGCATCGCGACGTGGAAACGGTGCCCGACGCGAAGGAGGCCATCGACCGCGCCATCGCTCGCGCGAGACCGAACGAGGTCGTTCTCGTCGCCGGCAGCCTCTACCTCGTCGGCGAAGTGCGCGCGCACCTGCGCGGCGGGGAGGCCGGCGGCCCGAGCGAGAGCCTGCGGTGAACGCCGGCGCCACCGACACATCACCGCGGCTTCCCCGACGCCCGATCGCACGCGCATGCCCCCGTGCGGTGATCTGTCCGATCAGACCGATCGGTCGGATCCGACGGATCGGTCCGATCGGATAGCCCTGCCGAGAAGTGCCGAGGCGATCAAACTTGCGCCTCAGTCGCCGCAAAGTTGCGCGCCAGATCGCGTGTGGTACCGTCGATCGGCGCTTTCATGCGTCTTTTTGCGGGAGCGGCTCAGCGGATGGGAAGAGGGTGGCTCGCTCTGAGCGTGGCGCTTGCGCTGCCGCTCTCCGCTTCCGCCGCCAACTTGCGCCGCCTGGAAAAGGTCGAGCTGAGCGGCACCGGAATCGCCACCGCGCTCGCCATCACCACCGACGGCCCCGCGAACTGGACGAGCTTCAAGCTTTCCGAGCCGACGCGAATCGTTCTCGACTTTCCGGAGACGGTCGCCACCGCGCAGAGCTACGAAGTCGCGTCCGACGACCCCGTGACGCGCTGGAGCATCGAGGTCCTGGGCGATCCGCGCTCGCCGACGGCGCGCCTGACCGTGCAGCTCGCCCGCGACGCGGACTACCTCGTCACGTCGCACGGCTCGACCATCACGCTGAAGCTGCGACCGGCGACCGCGCGGCCACTCGTCGCGCTGGCGACCGAGAGAGCACGAGCGCAGCCGGCAAGCGCGCCAGCCCCCTCCGCCACCACCGGATGGTCGACAAAGAAGCGCGCGGCGATCGAGGCGCGGCTCGACGCCAAGGCCAAGACCGAGGCGGCGGATGTGGCCGCCGCGAAGCGCCTCGAGGCGAAACGAAAAGCGGACCAAGCTGCGCGACGCGCGGCGCAAGAGAAGGCCCGAGAGGCGGCCCAGCTCGCGGCGAAGAAAAAGGCGGAAGCGGCCGCGCATGCGGAGGCGAAACGAAGAGCGGATGAAGCCGCGAGGCGCTCGGCGCAGGAGAAGGCACGAAAGGCGGCTCAGCTCGCGGCGAAGAAAACGGCGGAAGCGGCCGCGCGCGCGGAGGCGAAGCGAAGAGCGGATGAAGCCGCGAGGCGCGCGGCGCAGGAGAAGGCTCGCCAGGAGGCGAAGCTCGCGGCGAACGAGAAAGCGGAGGCCGCGGCGCGCGCGGAGGCGAAACGAAGAGCGGACGAGGCCGCAAAGCGCGCGGCGCGTCAGAAGGCTCGTCAGGAAGCGAAGCTGGCGGCGAAGAAGAAGGCGGAAGCCGAGGCACGCGCGGAGGCGAAACGAAGAGCGGACGAAGCCGCGAAGCGCGCGGCGCGTGAGAAAGCGCGAAAGGCGGCCCGGCTCGCGGCGAAAGAGCAAGCGGAAGCCGAGGCGCGCGCGGAGGCGAAACGAAGAGCGGACGAAGCCGCAAAGCACGCGGCGCGTGAGAAGGCACGAAAGGCGGCCCAGCTCGCGGCGAAAGAACAAGCGGAAGCCGAGGCGCGCGCGGAGGCGAAGCGAAAAGCGGACGAGGCCGCGAAGCGCCGGGCGGCACGAGCGGCGCGCAAGGCAGAAGCGGTCTCGGGGAGGCGCGCCGCCAAGCCGCGTCGCACGCTCGCGAGGTTGCGCCCGCTGGGATTCCGGCGCATGGCGACTGGCGACGCCGAGATCCTCATCCGCACGAGCGCGCCGGTGCCGTTCGCGCTCGACACCCAGGCGCGCGACCAATGCTCCGTCGAGCTGGAAGACACCGTCATCGACGTCGCGAACAATCGGCTGCCGCTCGACACGCGCTACTTCGACACCGCGGTCGCGCGGGTGGCGCCGCACGCGAATCGCGCCCATCGGCGCGTGAGCATCGAAATCGATCTCTCCCATCCCGCCATCTGCGCCGTGCGCGCCGCGGGAAGCTCGTTGCGCGTCGAGGTCCTCGGAAGCGGTGCGGCCTTGCGAGCAGCGATTCCCGGCGGGAGATGAAGGTGCACCGAGCCCTGCCGCTCGCCGTGGTGATGGCATCGCTCGCCGCGGCTGCCGCCGAGCGGTCGCCTCCCTTGCGGATCCAGGCCGACCACGTCGAGGCGAGCGGGCTGACCGAGAAGGGCGACGTCGGGCGCGTCGTCGCCACCGGTCACGTGCGCGCGCGCTCGGGCGCGATGCTCCTGCGCGCGCCCAAGCTGGAGTTCGACCGCCACAAGCGCACCGCGCTCGTCGAAGGGGGCGTCACCGGCGTCGAGGGGCTTCTCGTCTTCGCCGCCAAGCGGCTATCGCTCGACCTCGACACCCGCACGCTTTCGCTCGACGACGGGCGGCTGATCGTCAAGCGCCGCGTTTCTGCCCGCGAGCTGGCGATGCTCGAAAGGAGCGCGAGTCCAGAGGCGGCGCGCGCGGTCGGGCACAACGCGCTCATCGTTCGCGCGAGGAAGCTCACTCAGCGACCGGACCGCTCCTACAGCGCCGACGACGCCTGGCTCACCACCTGCGACTGCCCCGAGCGCGCGACGCCGCTGCTCGCGGTCGCCGCTGAGAAGGTCCACATCGTTCCGAACGACCGGGCGACGCTCTACGGCTGGACGTTTCTCCTCCACGGCTTCCGGCTCCCGTTCAGCCTTCCGATACCGCTGTCGTTTCCCATCGTGCCGCGCAAGAGCGGGCTGCTCTTCCCGAACCTGGTGATCAACGGGCTCGGCGGTTACGGCGTCGAGCTGCCGCTGTTCTTGACGCTCGGGCGGTCGTGGGACGTGACGCTTCGCGCCCGCTGGTTCAGCGGCAACCCCACCGCCGACTCGCGGGCCGATTCGAACATCGGGGTGCGCGGTTTCGGCGGCGAGGCGGAGCTGCGCTGGCGCCCGGCCATCGACTCCACGGGAGCGCTCACGCTCACCGGCCTCGACGACACCTCGATGAAGAAGGAAGGCGAGAAGGGCGCGCGCGCGGAAGTCGCTTTCGCCCACGACCAGATGCTCGGCGGCGGCCACCTCGGCCTCCACGCGGACGTCGTCACCGACAACGCGCTCCTCGTCGACACCGTGACGAACATCGATCGCGCGGCGACGCCGTACCTGCGCGACGAGGCGACCTACTCGCGGGCCTTCGGCGGCCTGAGCCTCGCCTTCGAGAGCGCGGTGATTCAGGCGCTCAGACGGTTCCCGCTACCGCGCTCGCCCACCTTGGAGCGGTTCGCGCTCGCCGACACGCCCGCGACCGTCGCACCGGCGGCCCGGCTCGTCCTCGGCGACACGACCGCGCTGGGCCGGGCGACGCTCGACGAAGCCGCGACGATCGCCTGGGAAGCGCCCACGCCCGGGCTCGCGCTCGCGCCCGGGCGCTCGCGGCGCCTCGCGACCGATCTCTCGCTCGGACAGACGCTGCCGGTCCTCCACGGAATCGCCGGAACGATCGCCGTCGAGACCGGCGAGCGGCTGCAGGGCTTCTCCTCTCCTGGAGCGGCGCCGTACGGCCGCCTCGGCGCCTTCGCCGAGCTGAACGGCGAGAGCGTCCTCGAACGCGCCTTCCAGAACGGCTGGCGCCACGACATCGAGCCGTCGTTTCGCATCCGCGGATTCTGGTCCGGGGGCTCCGGCGCGTTCGCCCAGAGCGCCTTCCTTCCGCGCTCGGCGGCGGTGCCGCTGACGAGCTCCTCGCGCGCGCCGCAGAGCGAGCTCGACCTCGCTTTGTTTCCGCAGCCGATGGTGCAGGCGATTGCGCGCATCGCGACCAGCCTCTCGCACCAGACCTCGACGCCGGTGAGCGTCTACCTCGAGCACCATCTCGCGCTGTGGCCGCTCGAGGCGGGCCAGCTCCAGGCCGGTTTCTCCGGAACCTTGCCGAAGCGCTTCTGGGAAGCTCACCTCGGTTTGAGCGCCGCGTGGAACGCGAGCGACCAGACCTTCGCCGGCGCCTCGTCGAGCTTGAGCGCGCACGTTCAGAGCGCGGTCCTCTCCCTCGGGGCCTCCTACGTCGCGGCGAACGGGAGCGACGAATACGACCGCCCCCTCGACCTGCTCTTCACGCCGCACTCGCTCGGCACCGTCATCCAGAGCTCGACGCCGGTGGTGAGCGGGGTGGCGGCCGCGAGCTGGCAGGCGACGGGCGCGCTCCACCTCGACGCGGGCGCGGGGCTCACGCGCACCCTGCCGGCGGGCACCACGGCGGCGACCTATTCCCAGCGCTATTCGGCGGCGGTCGCGTACGACGCGAGCGGTTGTGCTCGGCTTTCCGCGGGGCTCTTGTGGACGCTCGCGCCCGGGGAGCCGACGAGCTGGCCGTCGGCGACCTTGAGCTTCGACTTGGGCGACTTCGCGAGCGCGCTCGGGTCCGCCTCCGCGTCCACCCGCGCGCCTTGACGCGTCAGCCTCGCGCCGCGCATCCTTTTCTCGATGGCCCCGCGCAAGCTCGCAGGCGACGTGGTGAAGGACGTCGGCCGCCGAATTCGGCTGCTGCGCACCAGCCGGCCAGGACCGCCGCTGACCCAAGCCGAGCTCGCTGGCCGGGCCGAGGTCAGCGTGTCGTTCCTGTCGATGCTCGAACGGGGCGAACGCTCGCCGCAGCTTCCGACGCTCGCACGCCTGGCGGAAGCGCTGGAGGTCCCCTTGGCGGAGCTGTTCGGCTTCGACGCCGACCCGTCGCGGATCGAGAACCTTTATCGCCCGCTCGTCGACTACTGTCGACGGCGTGCCCTGACCCGGCGCGACGTCGAGCGGCTGGTGGCGCTGGCGAAGATCGTGTTTGGCGAGACACCCTCGCGACGCCTGGGCCAGAACGGCTAGTCTCCCGACCGGAACCGGAGGCGAGTGATGAGCGAGCTGGTCGAGACCCGTGCTGGTCCGGTGCTGACCTTGACCCTGTCGCGGGAGGCGCAGCGAAACGCCCTCTCGCCTGGGCTGGTCGAGGAGCTCCTCCAGGCGTTCGAGCGGGCGGCGGCCGACGCGGAGACGCGGGTCGTCGTCCTCACCGGCGCGGGCGAGAAAGCGTTTTGCGCCGGCGGCGATCTGGGAAGCGGAGCGGGCGACGGCTTTCTCGCCGGCCATGAGGGCCGCCGTCACTATGGAGCGCTCCTGGAGAGGATCACCGGTCTCGAGAAGCCGACCATCGCCCAGGTGAACGGCCTCGCGCTCGCGGGCGGTCTCGGGCTCGTCTTGGCCTGCGACCTGGCCGTCGCCGCCGACCACGCCCAGTTCGGAACGCCCGAGGTCAACATCGGCCTCTTCCCCTACATGGTGACCGCGCTGTTGTTCCGCGCCATCGCCTCCAAGCACGCGATGGAGCTCTGCCTCACCGGCAAGCGACTAAGCTCCGCCGACGCCGAGCGAATCGGCCTTGTCAACCGGGTCGTGCCCCGGGCGGAGCTCGACAGCGCCGTCGCCGAGCTCGCGGCTGAGCTGGCGGGCAAGAGCCCTGCCATTCTCCGTCTGGGGAAGCGTGCCCTGCGCCAGACGCGGGACCTCGCCCTCGGACCCGCCCTCGAGCTCCTGGCGGCGCAGCTTTCGGTCAACAGCCTCGCCGAGGACGCGATGGAAGGCATCGCCGCGTTCTGGGAGAAGCGCAAGCCGGAGTGGAAGGGGCGCTGAAACGGCGCCGCGTCCAGCGGCGGCGTCAGCGGTTAGCGGGAGCGGTCACCGTGTGCGGCGGCGGTGCTCCTCCGTCCGGGCGCTCGGGGGCTGCCGGCGCGGGAGCGGCCGCCCGGCGCGGGTTCGGCGGGGTGCCGCCGTCGGGACCGTCGGACGGCCCGGGCGCGGGAGGCAGGACCCGGGCGGCGAGCTGCGCCACCGCGCGCGCGGGAGCGGGCGTGCCGCGCGCGCCCGA
>JAJYLH010000146.1 GCA_021787845.1 Myxococcales bacterium
GGTCACCTCCTCGAAGCCGGCGAGCATGGAGATGCCGGCGTCGTTGACGAGGCAGTCGACGCCGCCGAACGCCTCCACCGTGCGCGCGAGCCGCCTGCCCTGTCTCGCCAGCCGGACGGCGAGCTCCTCGCCGATGCCCGACGAGGCCCCCGTCACGACGACGCTCTTGCCTCGAAAGTCCACTGACGTGTGGGAAGCCGGCCATCGCGGAACTTCGGGTCTCAGTCTCGACGGCGCAGCAGGCGCGACTTCACTGCCCTCAGCCGTGCTGCGCGCTTTCCGGTAGATTGGCGGCGAACATGCTGGTATAGGGTCATACTCCGACGAGGAGAACGAATGGCCACGGTGAATTGCCCGGGATGCGGCAGGAAGTTCAACCCGTCCAACTACTACGTGAAAGGCGGATCTGCCGTCGCTGGGGCTGCCGCTGGTGCATGGCTCGGCACTGGAATTGGTCTGGCTGGCGGTCCGCTTGGCGCGATTGCGGGAACGATCCCCGGTGCAATAATCGGTTTCACGGTCGGCTACCTTGGCATCGGTAAGTTCACGCGGTGCCCGTCGAAGTCCTGCAAGAAGGTCTTTTTGGTCTAGGCGCGCCCGCCGCCAGCGTCTGCGACCGCGGGGCCGGCGGCGTGGCGGCCGAGATCCCGTGGCCATCGGTCCGCTCGACGGCGGGCCGCCCGTATGCACGAGCCAGACCGCCTCCTCCCTGGGGACCGGGGCCTGCGAGACCGTGGGCTGCGACTGGGCCTCGGCCGGCCTCGCGAACCAGACCGTGCTGCTGACCGTCGAGGCCGGCAGGACCGCCATTCGAGCGAAGCATGGCGGCGACGAACGCTCACAGAGCGCCACGCGAGCCCTTCATGGCGGCGCGTTGGTCTCGCAGAACGCCATTCTGGCTTCGCGAGGCGGCAGGAAATCATTCGGAGCGCCATCGAAGTAGGGCTACTGCTGTGCACATGCCGGACGAGACCCATCAGGGCCGGCGGCGCTAATCCCTAGGGGAACTGGAACCCGACTTTGACAAGTCTGGGGTCACCCAAGGCATCCATCTCGAGTGAAATCGCGGCAGTGGAGACAGCGAGGGGTGGAAAAGCATAGGCACACGCCGACAGATTCGCGCTTGAAGTATCGCGGATTTCCCGGGAGGATGGCTAGGCATGTACCTCCGCGAGACCAAGCGCAAGAACGGCGACGGTTCGGTGGCCCGCTACTACCAGCTCGCGGAGAACGAGTGGGACAGGGAGAAGGGCTGCGCGGTCGCGAAGGTGGTCTACAACTTCGGGCGCGCAGACCAACTCGACCGTGAGAAGCTCAAGCGACTGGCGAAGAGCATCCTCCGCCTGTTCGACGGCGAAGAGGCGCTCGCCGCCGAGCCGGACGTGCGGGTGGTGGATGCCTGGCCTTACGGCGGTGTCTACGTCTTGGAGCAACTCTGGCGCGAGCTCGAGATCGACGAGGTTCTGGGCAAGAAGGGCCGGCACGAGCGGGCCCTCTTCTCGATGGTCGCGAACCGGGCGCTGCAGCCGTACTCGAAGCTCTACTGCCACGACCAGTGGCTGAAGGAGGAGGTCTTCCTGCCCGAGGGACAGGAACTGGCGCTGCACCAGCTCTACCGGGCCATGGACTTCTTGCTGGTGCACCAGGCGAAGGTGGAGGAGGCGGTCTTCTTCAAGATGGCCGATCTCATGAACGCCGACGTGGACCTGCTCTTCTACGACACGACGAACCTACACTTCGAGATCGACGAGGAGGACCGGGGCAAGTCCAAAGGCCCGGATCGCGAGCTGCGCGGGCCCTTGCGCAAGCGCGGCCGAGCCAAGAACGGCCGCCACGACGCGCCGCTCGTCTGCGTGGGGCTCGCGGTGACCCGCGAGGGGCTGCCGGTGCGCTCCTGGGTCTTCCCCGGCAACACGGCGGACCTGACGACGGTGGCAAAGGTGAAGGCCGACCTCAGGGGCTGGAAGCTCGGGCGTTGTATCTTCGTGGGCGACGCGGGGATGAACTCGGCGGAGAACCGGCAGCAGCTCTCGCTGGGCAACGGCAAGTACATCCTGGCCTCGAAGATCCGCGCCGGCGACGAGGTGACGACCGAGGTGCTGACGCGGGCGGGCCGCTACCAGACGGTCGTCGAGAACCTGCGGGTGAAGGAGGTCTGGGTCGGCGAGGGCGAACGGCGGCAGCGCTACGTGCTCTGCCACAATCCCGTCGAGGCAGCACGGCAGAGGCGGCACCGCGCGGAAGTGCTCGCGCTCTTGGAGGAGGAGTTGCGCAGCTTGCGCGAGCCGAAGGTCAAGGAGCACAGCAAGCGGGTCTGCGCGCTCCTCGCGAGCGAGCGCTTTGGACGCTACCTCCGGCAGACGAAAGGCGGCCTGCTGCGGATCGACCGGGGCCAGGTGGCGCGGGAGGCGAAGTACGACGGCAAGTGGGTCGTCACCAGCAACGATGACACCCTCACCGCCGAGGACCTGGCACTCGGCTACAAGCAGCTGCTACGGGTGGAGGAGTGCTGGCGCTCGATGAAGAGCGGCCTGAGAATGCGGCCGGTCTACCACTGGATGCCGCACCGGATCGAAGCGCACGTGAAGTTGTGCGTGCTCGGGCTGCTCCTGGAGCGCATCGCCGAGATTCGAGCGGGCGACAGCTGGCGGAACATCCTCGCCAAGCTCGACACGATCAAGGTCGTCGAGTACCTGCGCGGCGAGGCGCGGGTGAGGCAGACGACCGAAGTGCGTCCGGAGGTAGCCGCCCTGCTCAAGCAGCTCGGTGTCGCCAACCCACCGAAACTACACACGCTCGAAGCAGCGCCGCCTTCTCAGCCGGTCGCCGCCTAGTAACACGCGACTCCCCCTCAGATCCGGGCCAACACGCTGATTCCACAACAGGATCCGGCGTCTTCATGTGCCCAGGCTTGTCAAAGTCGGGATCTCGGGAGGACATCAATCC
>JAJYLH010000098.1 GCA_021787845.1 Myxococcales bacterium
GCTGTGCCGAGCCCTCACGGCCCTTCGAGGGCCGGGCACGAGGGCGGTGGCAACGAGCGAGGTCCGTGGGCCCGGCCGCCTCAGGGCGAGCGGGAACGACAACCTGAGATGTCTGGATACCCAGCCTAAGTTGAAGCTGGGGGGGCGAGAACGAGAGAATAGTACCTTCAATCGCTGGCGATCTGGAGACCGTTATGACGGGCCCGAACACCAACAAGCGCCAAGCCGACCACGACCTTACGAGCCAGTTCCGCAGGGTCGCCAGCCTTGATGCTGGCACGAGGGGGCGCCGTTTCGAAGAGTTCTTCGACGGAATTCTGAAGAGAGAGCGTCTTTCACCGCGCCGGCGCTACCGTCCTTCAGGCGAGGAGATCGACGGCTCCTTCGTTCTCAGCGATCGCGTCTATCTAATCGAGCTCAAGTGGGAGCAGAAGAAACTGCCAGCGTCGACTCTATACGAGTTCCGAGGCAAGGTCGAAGGAAAGCTCGAAGGCACGCTTGGCGTCCTGATTTCCATGTCGGGCTACTCCAACGATGCGATCGATGCTCTGGTTCGTGGCAAGACGACTAATATCATCCTGTTCGATCAGGCCGATGTGGAGGCCATCGTCGGAGGCAAGACTTGGTTCCGCGACCTGCTCCGGCGCAAGCTCCGTGTTGCGGCCGAGCGTGGACTGCCTTATAAACCTTTCAAGACGATGCAGGACGAGGAGCAAACATGAGCGGCCATCGCGAACGGAAGCTGGCCTTCGTGGTTGAGGGCGACACCGACAAGGTGGTCATCGAGCGCTTGGCAGAGCGAATTCTTCGCCACCGGAACGGTTGGGCGACCGTGCGCCTGATGGTTTCGCCACGAGTTCTCGATCCGAGCGATTCGGTCCTCACGCTTCTCGAAAAGGGCTACCCAGAGGTCCTAGTGTTCTTTGATGCGGATGCCACGGGTGAAGAGGCTACCCGTGCGACGCTCCGCGTGATCTCTCGCCTGACTGAATCGATCTCTCCACATGGTACCGGAACAGGCGGCTCGAACATCGAGATGTCTCAATACCCGTTCCGGTGTATCCCGTTTGAGCCATCGCTCGAAGGCGACTGGATCGCGGAGCCCCTTGCCTCCAAGACCGTGGACGCCTACCGCCGCTGGGCCGACACCGTGAACCTCGACGACTTGAGCCGACGTTCCGCGAGCTTCCGCAGTTTCAAGGCTGCTTTGTCACGAGCGTAAAAGCTTGACAGCAGACTGTGAAGCGATGAGCACTCGACCGAAAGGGCGCAAGGTTCCGGCGTTGAAGACGGCGAAGGCCGAAGACCAGTACTGGCGCTCCCAGGACCTGGTGTCCGATTTCGCGGCCGGGTCCCAGCTCGTCCACCAGGCGAGCGCTAAACGGGAGCCGAGCACGCTCGTGCGGTTGCGGTTGCGCCGCCCGCTTCTGGCGGCCCTGGAGACCGACGCGAAGGCCCATGGCGGAACCGTCGCGGACGAGATCCGTCGCTATGCGCAGCGGCGTGCGGCCGCCCTGAAGCGAGCGGCGGGATCGAAACGTTCATCGAGCTGAGCTCTCCTTCGCATCCAGAGCCTTTCGGAACAGCTTGCCCAAACCGCAGCGTCGTGCTTGACCGCTCCGACCCCCGAGCCATCGTGCCCGCCGAGCTGCTGGACGTGCTAAAGGTGCGGCCGGAGGGTAGCGAGGCCCATGAGTGATTCGCGAGAGGTCGCAGTCCCGCTCATCCTCTTGCGCAGCCGCGAGGTGTCCGGGCGCGAGCCGATTTATGAGATGCCGGGCGAAGAGGTCGAGCTGACCATCTGGGCGCGGCCGTCGCCACCGCCCGTCGGCGAAAGCACCTGAGGATTCGCTGCCGCCGCTGCCCGAGCACAGAGCCGCGACCATTCGCCTCATCGCCCATCGATGCGGGCTCGCCGATGGGCTACGCTCCGCTTCACCCATCCTATAAATCGTTGCGAAAGTAGCTACACGCCTGACGGGACTCACTAGTGCCGGCCCTCTGGCCCGGCATGACTGCGCCGGCGTTCGGTGCCGGGCCAGACGGCCGGCGCTCCTGGAGATGATGCACGCACTTATGCAACGACCAATACTCGTTGCGACAGCGCTTCAGAGCCTGCGTCTTCGGCCGCGGGAGACCAGCGCTCCGAACATGATGAGTAGCAGCATCGAGAGGGCGTTCGCGCTGCCTCCGCCGTCGCAGCCGCACCCCGGCGAGCTGCGGGCGCCGCCTGGCTTGTGACTGCCGCCGTCCGCGCCGCCATCGGTTCCGGTTCCGCCTCCGGTGCACTGGCACTTGCCGCCAAGGCACGACCCGCTCGCCGCGCCGATCGACCGGCACGTCTCACCGCAGGTCGCATCGCAGGTCGAGGCGTCCGTCCCGCCATCCGAGCCAGCGTCGGTCCCCGCGTCCGTTCCGCCATCGGCGGCCGTCACGGGCACGATGCGCAGCGCGTCCGCCACGAGCTGCGTCGAGGTCGACGATGCCTCGCCGCTGTTGTCATCGACCCGCACCGACTGCCGGCCGCCGGGAGCGAAGTGGAAATCGCCGAGCGGGTTCCAGCCGTCGACGGCGGTCTGATCGAGGACCACGCGATCGGTCGAGCCGGCGTGTTCGATGGAGTAGGGCGCCTTCCGGGACTGGGCGTACGACTTGTCGGTGTACGCGTCGATGTGGTAGGTGCCAGCGGCGAGGAAATCGAGGCTCCAGACGGCGTAGTTCACCGGGGCGGCGTTGCTCGTCGTGTGCGTCCAGTCGAGCGTTCCCCCGTAGCCGGCCGACGCGATGCGCCAGTACTGCAGCGGCCCGTGCGGCTCGAAGCACGAGTCGGTCTGGTCGACGATGCGGCCGGCGGCGGGAATCGGGCCGCAACTCGGGCAGTCGGCGGGACAGGTGGCGGACGTCTCACCGCCGCTGCAGACGCCATCGCCGCAGACGGAGGTCGCGCCGGCCCAGGTGTACAGCGCGCCGAGGTCGCCGTTGAACACGTCGAGATCGACGCTGCCGCTGATCGTTCCGACGGAGCCGCTGTCGGTGGTCTGCCAGAATTCCCAGCCGGTCCACGGGCTCGGGACGGCGGGGCACGACACGCTCCAGTTCGCGACCCACAGCGGGTGGCCGGAGTAGTCCGCGTCGCCGGTGAGGGTTCCCCACACTCTCGACGAAGAGTAGATGATCGACGGGCGCCCGACCGCGCTGTCGACGACGTGCAGCCAGGTTCCGAGGTTGGCGGCGAGCGTGCTGGTCGAGACCCCGCCGCTGACCTCGACGTCCACCACCGGCGGCAGGTCGCCGGGTGAGAGCGTTCCCATGTGGCTGAGCAGGAGGTCGGCTTGCGCGGTCGGGTCCTCGTTCGCGCGGAAGAACTGGTACGCGCCGCGGATGATGCCAACGGCGCGCGCCCCAGACCAGTTGGCGTCGAACTGGGTGTCGGGAACGCCGGTCCCGTCGGAGACGCGGATGAAAGCGAACTTGATTCCCGAGGCGGCGATGGCGTGCCAGTCGATGGTCCCTTCGTAGTACGAAACGTCCATGCCGTTGGTCGTCGCGCCATTGGCGCAGACGCTGAGCCCCTGCTGCAGCATGCCGATGCCCGGCTCCGCGCCGGCCTGCGCCGTGCCGGGCCGGTCCTGCTTCGCGGAACAGCCGCTGGCGATTTCCATCGTCGCGAGCGCCAACGCCACCCATCGTCCGGTCGACATGCTCTGCTCCTCCTCCACGTTCGCGAGGGGATCAGCCTTTCATCCGCAGCGAGCCTAAACGTGGTCCGCGCTGCGCGTCAACATGAGAGAATTCCGGCTCTTCGTCGAAAGCCGGGAGAGCCGCGTAGGGAGCCGGGCATGGAAGCTCGCAGCATCCGATGAGGGAAGCACAAGGAGCCGGGCACGGGAGCCCGGGTTGAGCAGTGCCTTCGCGCCGCACGGGAAGTGCCGCTGCGCATTTTTCGCGCCGAAGAGCCAGAATTCCGGTTCGTTCCATGCCTATCCGATCGTCGCACGCACTTGCTCGATGTCTGGCTTCAACGAACCTCTCGGTGTGCGAAGCGGATAGGTGCACTGCAGGCCAGTAGGATGGACAGTCACGTCGAGCGCAGCTCTCCGCGCTCGGCGCGCTGTCCGTCCGAGAGCGATCGCTCGGAAGCTTCAAAGACGACTCGAGCGGCATCGGCCTGTCCCTGCGCACTCGCTCTGGAACGACGGGCAGCCCGGCGCCCTACGGGCTCTGGGACTGCCCATCCCGCTGCCGCGAAGGTTCGGGGCTTGTCGTTCAGGGCAGCCGAGCGACGACGTCGGGCGATGCCTTTCCCGGCGGTGGCAGATGCAGCTCGCGCGCGAGCGCGACCGCGCAGGCGAGGGGGCGCCCCTTGTTCACGCGCAGGTAGGGGATGCCCGCGCGCTTGCAGGCGCCATAGAGCTTCGTGTCGACCCAGTGCGACTGGAAGCCTGTCGCCGCGAGCACGAAGTCGACCGAGCCGTTGGCAATCCGCTCGGGCAGGCTCTCGATCCGCCGAGGCGTGCCTTCGCACCAATCGACGTCGGCGAATCCGAACGACTCCGTGAGCAGCGCCTGCAGCGACGGATCGTTGCGGTTGCTGACGAAGATGATCCGGCGGCCCGCGGTGCGAGGGCGCACGAGCGAGAAGAGGTCGGCGCCGGGGACGATGGCCGCTGGCGAGTCGTCGTCCTGTTCGCCGGCTTCGGTCTCGCCCTCCGAACGCGCCGCGGCTGGCTCGGCGAGCAGCTCCTGGAGCTTGCGCAGGCGCCTTCGCTCGCCGCGCGTCCGCGCCATCTCCTCGGGCACGAGGCCGACGACCACCTCGCGCATCGGCTGCACGAGTCGCCCCAGCTCCTCGTTGTCGATCAGCGCGAAGGCGTCCAGAAGCCAAGCGCCGACGGCTCCCGCGTCGGGCGCCGTCTCGAGCTCGGCGAGCCGCGCGTGCAGCGCGCGTCTTTCGGCGCGCCGTCGCTTTTCCTCGGGGTCGCGGCCGAGCAGCGCGGCCCAGGTGGACACCGGCTTCTGCGCCGGGTCGAGCGCCGCGGCGAGTCCGTCCCGCGCCGGCTGCGGCAGCCGCTCGGCCATCCAGCGCAGGCGGCCGATGATCTGGCTCCAGGTTTCGAAGTCGACGACCGCTCCGCGAAGCCACCGCGCCGTGCGCCCCCATCGGAAGAAGCGCTCGAGGTCCGCCGGCGCCGGCAACCGGATGGCTGGCGGAACGGCTTTCGGCGGGGGGTTCGCGACCGGGCCGGTGAGCTCTTCGATTGCCGCGCGCACCTGGCCCAGCTCGGCTTCCGGGTCCGTTGGAGCCGGGCGAAGCGCGGTCGAGTCCGCCCACCCGTACTCGTCGCGCCCGTCAGCGGCTTGCGCTTCGACGACGCGTTCGTACGCGCGCTCCACCACCTCGGCCGCGTCGGCCCAGGTCTTCGCCGGCGCCTCGCCGAGCGGCAGCGCGAGGTCCCGGATCGTCGTGCGCGGCGTCGCCGAGAGCTGCAGCGCGAGGACCGAGCCCGGCCACCAGATCTTGCAGAGGGCGGTGAGATCGTGCGCGATGCCGGCCACCTTGGTCACCACCGCGCGGCCGCGGTTCGCCTCTTCGATGGCGCGGGCACGGCAGATCCAGGAGGCGATGACGAGCCGCTGCCGCTCGGGCGACGCGAGGCCCAACTCGAGTCGTTCCGCGGCGATACGGTCGACGAGCGGCTCGATCTCCGCGAGCGCCTCGGCGGCGCTCAGCGATGGGAGGACGACCGGGACGAGGCTCGGCTGGGTTTGGGGCGCGGGCACGACCAGCTCGAGCTGCTCGACGGGAGACTCCGGCTCGCGCTCGGCTGAAGGTGGCGCGACCTCGACCACCGCGGGAGGCAGCTCGTCGTCCGTCGGCTCGCTGCGATCGGCGGTGCCGGCAGGTGCCTCGAAAGCGGAGCCGTTGGGCTCCACCGCAGCCGGGGATTCGTCGACCGCGTCGGGCACGGCGACCGCGGCTTCGGCGGATGGCGGCTCGGGCCGGGTTGGTGGCGAGCTGCCGAGAGCGACGTCCATCGCGGCGAGGACCGCTTCCGGCAACAGCGCGCGCGCCGCCCGCGAGGGCACCATCTGCCGCAGGGCGTCGCCGAGCGCGTCGAGCTCGTCGGTTCCGCGCCCGAGCCAGCGCTCGTCGGCAAGGGAAACGAGGCACTCGACCCAGCCGTCGGCGCGCGCCACGATGGAGTAGCCCTGCCGCACGAGCCACTCCCGCAGGATGTTGCCACGTGCCTCTCGACTCTCCGACATCGAGCCTCCACCGAGGGTAACACGCGGGCAAGCGCCGGCACTCCGCGCCGGACCCTTGGAGCCGAGGGTAGCACCGGATGCCGGGTCTCCACTCCTTGGGTTGGATGCGGTAATCGCCGTCGTTCAGTGCAGCGCCGGTTCTTCTCCCGGACCCTCAACAGAATCTGTGCGTATTGCGGGCGAGCCAAGGAAGCCGGACACGTGAGTGTCCGGGTGCAGGCACCGCGTTCGTCGATCGCGAGAACTGCACGTCGAGATCTTCGCGTCGGGCGACAGGGCGGTCGGAGAGCGGCGAACAGAACGGCACTGCCCGACCCGGATATTACTCGTTGCGAAAGTATCTGCACCTCCCATCATCAGTCGTGGCACGGGCGTCCCCGCCCGTGTAGCCTTCGTTGTGGCTTTCACAGGCGAGGACGCCCGTGCCACGATTCCGATGGCTGGGTATCCAGACATCTCAGGTTGTCGTTCCCGCTCGCCCTGAGGCGGCCGGGCCCACGGACCTCGCTCGTTGCCACCGCCCTCGTGCCCGGCCCTCGAAGGGCCGTGAGGGCTCGGCACAGCCTGTGCCACCCTCGCGCTCGCCCTTCGAGGCCCGCGCATGCTTGCCGTGCTCCATTCATGCTCCGTGGGCGCGGGCACCTCAGGGTGAGCGGATCGGGGACCAAGACACCTGAGGTGTCTGGATACCCAGTTTCCGATGTCTCCAAGGTCGAGCTTGGGTTGCGGGCGTCGGCCCGCGCTAAGCGAAGCGGAAAGCCCGTGAATCTTGTTGCCACGCGCAGATTCTCGACACGGCGCGCCAACTCGTAGGACGGGCAGAGCGCAGCGAAGCCCATCATTGCGGCGCTCGGCGATGGGCTCCGCTCCACCCATCCTACGGTTTGGGTTGCGGGTGCCGGCCCGCGCTAGATCGGAGCCCGACCCATCAGTGTCCGGGCACGCCGGGGCCCGGGAGAACCCGAACGCTGACGGGCCCGGCTCCAACCAGAGCCACCGACTGACGCCTCGGGGGGTCTCGAGTCCCTCGATGGTGTCACCGACTGACACCGCTCGGGGTCCTGATCTACTAAGCCTCGAAAGGCTCGCGCGGCGCGCAGATTCTCGGCGCCACGTAGCACGACTTCGTGGCACGGGCGTCCCCGCCCGTGAGCGCTTGGGGACCTGCCATGCCAGCGGGTTCGACTGGGCTTTCACGGGCGAGGACGCCCGTGCCACGATTCCGATGTCTCCAAGGTCGAGCTTGGGTTGCGGGCGTCGGCCCGCGCTGAGGCGAACCCGCTCGGTCGCGCTCGGGCGGTCCTCGTCACCTGATGCTCGAACCCGTGAGCGAGCGGCGCGAGCCGCGCCCGACCATCATGGAACTGCGCCGCAACGGGCTGAGGCGTTCGGCGACCCCGACCCCGAGTCGGGCTCTCGGCGCGCCACGCTCTCCTCATCGCCGCGCGTTTGCGATAGGATGTCGTCCGCGGGTGTTGATCCCCGAACCGAGGTGCTCGATGCGTCGATGTCTGGTGAGCGTCAGCCTTGCGGCAGCCGCGATGTTCGTCTTCGCATGCACGCCGCCCGTGAGCGCGCGGGGGCCGGCCGATGGGGGCAGCCGGGCTCCCGATGGCGGCTGGCATGACGCCGGGGTGTCGGATGGCGGGGGCTCCACCGACGCGGGCATCTCCGATGCGGGCGGTGGCGACGCGGGCGTGCCGGACGGATCCGTCGGCGACGCGGGCTCGCCCGACGCCGGCGGCTGCTCGACGAGCGCCGATTGCGACTCGTCGCAGTACTGCGCCGCGACCGGGTGCGACGGACAGGGCTCCTGCCAGGCGAGGCCGCAGACGTGCCCAGGCTACGTGATGCCGGTCTGCGGCTGCGACGGGATCACCTACGGCAACAGTTGCGACGCGGACGAGGCCGGCGTGCGGGTGGCGAATGACGGCGCCTGTTCCTCGCCTGGCGGGAGCTGCGAGAGCAACGCGGAGTGCGTCTCGTCGCAGTACTGCGCCGGCGAGGGGTGCCATTCGGTCGGCTACTGCCAGACCATCCCGCAACAATGCTCCGGGAACCTGGCGCCGGTCTGCGGCTGTGACGGAAACACCTATGGCAACGCCTGCGAGGCGGCGAAGGCGAGCGAGCGCATCGCGTCGAACGGGGCGTGCTCGTCGCCACAGACGAACTGCCTGACCAACGCCGACTGCACGGCGAGCGAGTACTGCGCCGGCGCCGGGTGCGACGTCGAGGGCACCTGCGAAGCTCGACCGCAGGTCTGCTCGAGCAACGTCGCGCCCGTCTGCGGCTGCGATGGAACCACCTACGACAACGCGTGCGACGCGGCCGAGGCCGGGGTGCGGGTCGCGTCGAACGGCGCGTGCCCGTCGCCCGGCGGGACCTGCGCGAGCAACACGGACTGCGAGGCGACCCAGTACTGCGCCGGGAATGGGTGCGGGGGGCAGGGTTACTGTCAGACGAAACCGCAAACGTGCCCTCTTTACGTGATGCCGGTGTGCGGCTGCGACGGGACGACCTACGGCAATCCGTGCGACGCGGCCGAGGCGGGCGTGCGAGTCGCCTCCGACGGTCCCTGCCCGGCGCCGGACGGGGGGACCCCGGACGGAGGAAGCGGCTGCCTGACCAACGCCGAGTGCGATCTCTACCAGTACTGCGCGGGTCAGGGATGCGACACGCCAGGTTCCTGCCAAGCGAAACCGCAAGGGTGCCCTCTGATCGTAGCGCCGGTGTGCGGGTGCGATGGGAACACCTACGGCAACGAGTGCGAGGCGTTCCGGGCAGGCGTACGGGTCGCCTCGAACGGCCCCTGCTCGACGCCCGACGGCGGCACGGTGGACGGCGGGACATCCGATGGCGGCGTGCCTGACGGAGGGGGCGTGGTCTCCTGCGCCTCGGCCGGCGGCCAATGCGTCGCGGTCGTACCTGGAAGCTGCCCGTGGCCCTCGACGATCTGCGGCCCGAGCCAGTGCTCCTGCGGCGGCGGCCTCGGGGTCGAGTGCTGTCTGCCGGGACCCGCGGCGAGCGCCTGTCAACAGGCGGGGGGCCAGTGCGTGCCGAAGTTCGATGGGTGCCGGCCGCCCTCGACCGTCTCGAGCGATTCCTGCGACGCGACCCAGCTCATCTGCTGCCTGCCTCCCGCGAACCAGGAGACCTGCCAGCAGGCGGGAGGCACGTGCGAGAGCTACTACCAGTGCCGGTGGCCGTCGACGGTGTCGAACCAGTACTCCTGCAGCGGCGGATACGAGGTCTGTTGCCTCCCGTCGGCGAACGCTCAGTCGTGTCAGGCGGCCGGCGGGACGTGCGTGCCCCCGGGTAACTGCCAACCGCCGTCGACGGTCTCCAATCAGTACACCTGCGCCGGACCGGGAGCGATTCCGATCAGCGAGGTTTGCTGCCTGCCGCCGAGCCCGTAGAGGCAGTCGGGCGCGGCTGTCGCCCGTCAGTAGGGCGGGCAGTCCCGGACCCGGCAGGGCTTCGGGTTGCCCGTTGTTCAGAGCGAATTGCGTATCCGAATCACGCCAGTGCGTCCGCTTGAAGCGGCGGCCGATGGCCGAGACGTACGGGCGCGAGCGATGCCTCGCGGCCGTCGGCCACGATCCGGGGCAGCCATCGGCCGCCGCTCCGACTTTGCTGGCGTCAACCGGATAAGCAGACCAGAGCGAATGTGTGTGATGACGGGCCGATGCCGCTCCAGTCGTCTCGAAGATCCGGAACGATCGCTCTCGGACGGACAGCCCACCGAGCGCGAAGAGCTGCGTTCGACGGGACTGTCCATCCTACTGGCTTGCAGTGCATTGCGCTGCGAAATCCGTCGCCGCACAGGAGCCGGGCACGTGTCCCGGCCGGGACGACATCCCGGGCGAACCCGGGCACTGACGGGGCCGGCTCCGACCTCGGGGCAAGCGCGTCGACCGGAGGGGTGGTCCGAGGTCTCGCGCCCGGTGCGACCTTGACCGCGAGCGAGCGAGGTGTATGCTCCTGCCGTGGAAGCTGGTGTCAGAACGCGGGTCGCCCCCGTCTCCGAGTCCCTGCGGCCGACCCCGATTCACCTGGAGCTCTCCCCGCCCGTCGAGCGCGAGGCGGCCGGGCTTCGCGCCCACGAACGCCGGGAGAGCGTCGACAGTTGGCGGGTGCTCCTCATCGCCTTCGCCGTCTCGGTGGTTCTGACCTGGCCGACGGACTTCATCTTCTTTCGCTCGACGGCGGAAGTGCGGCACGCCATGGGCGTCGCCCGGGCGATCTGCGCTGGAAGCGGGTTGGCGGTCGGCTTGTTGCTCCCGCGCGTCGCGTTCATGCGCCGGCACGGCCTCTGGTTCCTCGGACTCGTCTGGCTCGTCGTCTGCGCCGCCACGAGCCACGCGATGAGCGACCTGGGCGGCCCCGACAAGCTCTGGTTCAATTTCCTCGACGTAGCGGTGCTGGTGCCGGTGGCCCTCTCGGTTTCGCTCCCCGAGCGGGTCGGCTGGACGGGAGCGTTCGCGGCCACCTTGATTCTCGGCTACTTCGCGCCGCACCCGGTCTGGCTGCAGGAGCCGTACGCCTGGTCGAGCCTCGTCTTTCTCCTCTTCATCGCGACCATGGGGGTGTGGGGCGGCGTGCTGCTCGACGGGCTGCGGCGGCGCAACGCCTTCTTGCATCGCCAGTCGCTTCGGGACGCCGAGGCGCTCGCGGAGCTCAATCGCCTCCTGAACGCGCGGGTGGACGAGCAGACTTCGGAGCTGCGGCGTCTGACGAACGCTTTGGACACGGAGCTGGAAGCCGAGCGGGTGCGAATCGCGCGGGAGCTGCACGACGAGCTGGGCCAGGAGCTGACGGCCTTGCGCTACAAGCTGAAGGTGGCGGGGATCCGGATTGCGCAGCGGCCCGAGGCGGCGCCTGGGGAGCTTGCCGAGATGGGAAGCCTCATCCACCGCGCGACCGAGACGGTCCGGTCGATCGTGGGGGAGCTGCGTCCGAAGGTGCTGGATCTCGGGCTCTTCCCGGCGGTGAAGCTCCTCGCGCACGAGGTCCAGGAGCGCACCGGCGTCGAGTGTCGTCTCGACCTGGCGGCAGCCGAGACCGAGCTGGCGCCGGAGTCCGCCGCTGCCGCGTATCGCGTGCTCCAGGAGTCGCTGACGAATGTCGTGCGCCACGCCGCCGCCCAGGGGGTGAAGGTGACGATGAGAGAAGAGGCGGGTGCCCTCGTCGTCGAGGTGGCGGACGACGGGGCCGGGTTCCAGCCGGAGCATCGGAGCTCCGGCGTCGGGCTGACGGGGATGCGCGAGCGCGTTCGTCACCTCGGCGGACGGCTCGAAATCGACAGCGCGCCCGGGCGCGGCACGCGCGTGCGGGCGTGGCTGCCGGTGAGGAAGGCGGAGGTCGCACCGTGATTCGGGTCTTCATGGCGGACGATCACACCCTGGTGCGGGATGGCATCAAGCAGCTGCTCGCGACCGCGGGCGACATCGAGGTCGTCGCCGAGGCGGCGGACGGACGGGCGGCGCTCAACCAGTTGGACGCGGTCGCTTGCGACGTGCTGCTGCTCGACCTGTCGCTGCCCATCGTCAGTGGCATCGAGGTTCTGCGGCGGGTGAAGAAGACGAGACCGGAGCTGCCGATACTGATCCTTTCGATGTACCCTGAGCAGCAGCACGCGCTCCAGCTCTTGCGCTCCGGAGCGGCGGGGTATTTGTGCAAGGACCGCTCGGAAGACGAGCTCGTCGACGCCATTCGCGCCCTCGCCAAGGGGAAGCGCTACCTGACGACGACGGTGGCGGCTCAGAGCATGGAGGCGGCGGACGGCGACGCGCGGCACCTCAGCCTCACGGCCCGAGAATGCGAGGTCTTCACGCTCCTGTGCGAAGGTCGCTCGGTGACGGAAATCGCCGCGGAGATCGACGTGACCGCCAGCACCGTCTCGACGTTGCTCGCGCACGTTCGCCAGAAGCTCGGCGTTCATACGACGGGGGAAATCATCGCCTATGGCTTCCGGGCGGGGCTCGTCAAATGAGCGGCGCAGCTTCTCGAAGCCGGGCAACGATGCTTCGTGGCACGGGAGTTCTCGCCCGCGAAGGGTGAGCCGGATCCGCTGGCGTGGCAGGTCCCCGAGCGCTCACGGGCGAGGACGCCGATGCCACGGACGATGAGCCCAGCCGGAGGATGGGTGGAGCGGAAGCGAAACCCATGATCGCAGGGCCCGTCCTTCGAGTCCGCTCGCAAAGAGCGCTCCGTCGGTCTCCACGGGAGACCTCCGCCCGTCAGGAGGAGCGGATCGTTTGTCGCATCCCGAAAGTGCCTTGGAGGGGAGTGGCGTCAGTTGTCGACGGTGACGGTGACCGGTCTGGACATGCCGAGGCCGTCGGCGAGGGCGGCGACGATGGTGTGCCGGCCGGGCGTCGGCGACCAGCTCATCGCGTCGGGCCAGCGCGATTCGCCGACGGGGTTGCCATCGACAATCCAGACGACCCTTTCCCCGGCCGGGGTGACGTGGGCGGCGAGGCGGATGCCGTCGGCGTCGGCGGGCGTGTCCGGGTCCCACAAGTAGCGGGCGCGCGGCTCGGGCGAGGTGATGCGCACGCTCGCCTCGAGGTCGTGCGGGGACGACGGACAAAGCGGGCTGTAGGCATGGGGCGCGATGGCGACGTGGTGCAGGCGGGCCCACGTGTCGAAGACCGGCGGCAGGTCGAGCATCGGGCGGCGGACGAGGAACCGCTTCGGGCAGCCGGGCCCGGCGCGCAGGCCGTTGCGGAGGTCGAGGGCGACCGGATGATGCCAAGAGCAATGCTCGGTCGGCTGGGTGCCGGGCGCAAAGATCTCTACCTTCCGATCTGGACAGTCTGGTCCGGCGAGCAGGCCCGAGAGCGGGCAGATGGTGCGGGTGACAAAACCCGGAGGGACCCCGAAGGTGGAGGCGATGGCGCGGTAGGGCGCGAGCGTCGGCATCGCCGTTTTCATGATGTCGTGCATCACCACCGCCGCGGAGCTGGAGCCGGTCAATTCGCCCATCGGGAGCCCTTCGGCGTTGCCAATCCACACGCCGACGAGCAGCCGGTCGCTGAACGCCGCGACCCAGGTGTCGCGATGGCCCTGGCTGGTGCCGGTCTTCTCAGCGACGGCGAACGGAAAATCCAGCGCGTCGCCCGGCCGGAACGAAGGCCGCCGCGCTTCCGGGTCGCTCAGGCTGTCGCGCAAGAGGTTGGCGGTGTCCATAGAAAAAAGACGAACGCCGGTCCGTTGTCTTAGATGGATCACAAGACCAGAATCGGAGCCGGACACGTCAGTTTCCGGGTTCATGCACCGCCCCCGCGAGCTTGCACAGGCTTGGCCTTGCTCCTGCGTCCGCGCGACCGTTTCGCCCGCACCCGGATCGGCGGCCGAGAGCCGGAAGTTACGCAGGCGGCTTATCGAGCGCTCACATTCGATCAGGACGGACCAGGTCCTCGGTGTCGCCCTCAAGCACGCGGAGCAGATCGCCGAAGCGAGAGAACCCTTGCCCATGAAAGACCCGGTACGGCACCTTCGCGTAGTTCCAGCGTTCGCCCTTTTCCGCGCTGACCTCGGCGCACCAGCGCGTCATCTGCGCGTCTTTCGTCTGGACCTCCACGTCTTCCTGCCCCTTCGTCTCGATGATCCAGTTCCGTGGTCTGTCCTGCGTCTTCTCGACCATGACGAAATCAGGGTAGTAGGTCGCGAGCGCGCCGGTCGACTTCAGATACTGGACGTGGAAGCCGGTGAAGTGCTCGCACAGCTTGGCGAAGCGGTCCACGTCTTCGGCCTGGTCGAGGAACTTGGCGAAGTCGGCCTCGAAGTCGTTGAAACAGGCGACGACGTTGAAAACGGTCCGCTCGGCCGTCACCCAATGCCGACGCCAGATGAACTCCTCGGTCTCCGAGAGGCGCCACGGTTTGCCGCCCACCCGAATCTGCTGCCTCTCCGCGGTGAGCTCGCCGATGCGCCGGGAGAAGATCCCTGCGATGGACTCGATGAGCGCGCCGTCGTTGAGCGCCCGCCGCACGCCGACTTCCTCCAGCTCGACGCGGCCACCGAAGCAGCGGTCGCGAACATAGGCACGAACCATCGGGTAGAGGGTCGCGAAGACACCCGGCAGCCGCGCCCGCTTCTGAATTCGGTTCACCAGCGTTCCGAGGATGTCCTCGACCGGCGGCACGTCGCCCTCGTTGAACTCGACCTCGTCCTCCCCGACCTTGATGTCGATGGTGCCATGAAAGAAATCGCTTGGGTGCGGCTTCGTAAAAAATACAGTGTTTCCCGTGATTTTTGGGGAGAAAGGAGAAGTGCGAGCTGCGGTTCCGGTGTACCTATGCGGTGGGAGACCAACATAGCCCGGCGGATCCGGGCACCG
>JAJYLH010000032.1 GCA_021787845.1 Myxococcales bacterium
CCCGCGAACAGGCGCGTAACCACCTCTCCCGCTACGCCGACGGCAACCCACGCAACGTCATCCTACGCTCCGCCCCAGCCCACCAGAAGGCTCATCTCCATGTGGTTTCAGAATAGCCGCACCCAATTCCTTTTGGTCCTGGGCGATATTCGGCTCGGCTGTTAGCACACTCAACAAGGCTCCACGAAGAGCCGCCAATTTCCGTTCCTGCGCGGCCGTTCTAATACGCATCCACGTTGCTTCGAAAAGCGTAGCGAACTCGTCGGACTGATAGTAATCCTTCAGCTTCTCCAGGTCGTCTTCAGTAACCTGCATGCGCTGGCTAAGATACTCCATCGTCTCGTCCACTTTCGTCTCGTCCACTTTCTTCCGCCATCGCTTATCCTTCGTTCCCCAATAGAGTTGATCCAAGGCAGAACCGACCCCGAACGGTAGTAGGCGCAGGAGGGCCCTGAAACCAATTTCGGCACGATCGGCTAGCGCTACCTTCCGCGCGTCAAACCGAAAACGCACGATCATCGCATCTTGGAGATTGTCTTTGATCGCCGCCATCCTGCGCTTCCCCGCTCTTGCAACGAGCACGATCCCGCCGATGATGAGGCCGGCGATAAGGAGTCCGATCACCTCAGCGAAAACTGTCACTAATCCACTTTACGAAAGCTCTTGGCACACGCCAGGGACGCGACTCGTCGGACAGATACGGTCGCAATTGCAACAGCCCCACCGCCGTCGCCAAGCGTGGGTCGCTAATAACCTCTTCGCCAAGCCATGGCACTCCTCGACGTACAGGGAGTGCCAACACTTGCTCAGCTAACTCTTCGATGCCCACCAAGAGCGACGAGCCACCGGTGACCACTAGCCCGCTGTTGAGCTCGTCCTCGGCACCACACGCCCGGATCTCCCGGAGGACGAGTTCGAAGATCTCCGCCATGCGTGGCTCGATGATTTCCCCGAGGATCTGCCGGGCTATCTTCCGCGGCGGCCGGTCGCCCATGCTGGGGACGTCGATCAGCTCCTCCGGCCCGCACATCGCCGCCAGGGCGCACCCATGTTCCCGCTTGATCCGCTCGGCGTCGGCCAGGGGCGTGCGCAGCCCAATGACGACGTCATTCGTCACGAGTTCTCCGCCCACGGGAATCGCCGTAGCGTGGATGAGGGCTCCGTCCACGAACACCGCGAGGTCGGTGGTGCCGCCGCCGATGTCGACTATGCAGGTTCCCAGTGCCCGCTCCTCTTCGGTCAGCACGCTCTGCGCGGATGCGAGGGCCTGAAACAGGGTTCCGCTCACTTTGAGGCCCGCAAGCTCCACAGACCTGTTGATGCTCCGTACTGCCGTGCGCAGCGCCACAACGATTAGCACGTCCGCTTCCAGTCGCTTGCCAGTGATGCCGTACGGGGTCTTGATGCCGCCTAGCCCGTCGACCACGAACTCTTGAGGAAGTACGTAGACCACCTCGCGATCGTTGGGAATGGCCGCCGCCTGCGCGATCTCATGGACCCTAGCGATGTCTGCCGACGTAATGTGGCTGCCGTGGATTTCCGTGATCCCGCGCGAGCGGAAAGCCTTGACGCTAGATCCCCCGACGCCGACGACGACGCTGTCGATATAGCATTTCGCGGACTTCTCCGCGTTCGCTATCGCTAGCCGTATCGCACCGACGGTTTGATCCATGTCGACGACCATCCCGTTGCGTAAGCCTCGGACATGCGCCTCCCCCGTCCCGAGAATCGTCAGCTCCCCGCTGGGCGACTGTTCACCGACTGCCACGGCCACCTTCGTCGTGCCGATGTCGAGCGCGACGATCACCTCACCTCTCCTGGACGCAGGTTTTCTGGCATTGGGCGACGCCTGCGAAGGCACTTGACCCCTCTGGAGTGGATTACTTGGATGATCTTCGGAAGTCTCAGTCGCCGGCCGAGTGGCCTCTGTGGCACCTTTCACAGGTGCCTTCTTCCCGCTGGCCCGACGGCGTCCTCCACTGGTCGCGCTCGGCTCCGGTTGGCCACCCGAACTTTCCACTCCGCCAACCGCACCCGGCTCTAGTGAAATCACGCTCTTCGCGGCCTCGAGTGCTCCTTCACTCTCCGCAACTCGATGACGGGCCTCGTTGGGTAAGAGATGATTACTCACATCCTCTGAAGTCTCTGAAATACCGCTATTCTCAAGTTCAGCCATTTCCGTGGAGACGTGTCGTATTCCATCAGCAGGAAGCGCCCTTGTGCCCATGCTGTATTGTGCTCGCGTCTCTCGGGCTACTTCGTCCTCGTATTGCATCTGTGAATCAGATAACTGCTCACGTCTGTACAGCTCTTCCAGGCAGGATGCCGCTTCAGGATCGATCTCAGCGCAGAATTCCATGACCGTGCGTACGATCAATCTTAGCTGAACAGGATGAAGAGGCAACCCATGATGGGGCATCATGTTCCTAAGGTCCTTGGCGAGAAACAGCCTATTCATGAGCCCTGGATCATGTTGCCCGGCCTTCTCAACAGCTTCAAGTCCCTTGTGAATAGACTCTCGTGGACGAATAAACCGACCATGTTCAAGCTGCGCCTGAAGGTGAAAGAAGACCCGATTCACAACTTCCGCGTACTCGGTAGGCTTGGCGCGTTGGTAAAGAGTGGTGATTTCCTTCCATCCAAAATCTACATGGAGTTCACTGCGGCTCTTGATTTTTCTTCTGCTTGGGGAAGCCACCTACAGTCTCCCGCCACACAGTGTCGTCAAAGCCCATGATGTCACACAGCTTGTTAAACAGCCAGCTTTCGAGATCCATGAGTTCATTGTTGGCCTCGGCGCTGGAAAGTCCTTGCGTCTTGATCTTGTCGACGAGCTTCGACGCTTCAAGCGTAACAGTTTCAGAGACACCAATGAACTCGCGCGCAAGCCTGAGTTGGGTCTTGCGGTCAAGATTAAGACCAAGCGTCTCATGGTTGCGAGGTGATTCGCCTTCCATATGAAGAGTAGGTTAAGAATATAGTCCAATAATAGCATATGCTGGCCGTCGCAGCAAGCCATCTCCAACGGGGCTGGAACCACGGAGACAGAAGTGCCACCGACAAGGTTGGCGGCGACGTGCCTGTGCTGTGCTCGTCGCGGAATCTCTTGCCGCTCACCGCCCTCATCGTCCCAACCCCGCGCCTGACGCTCCCCGCCGAATCCGAGCATCCCTCGCGCTCTCGCCGCCGTCAAGCGCTTCCGCTTCGGCACCACGGTTGCCTTCGGCCGGACGGCGGGCGTAGGCTGCCGGCATGGCTCATGTCCTGGTCTCCTGGATCGGGCACACGGACCTTCGGGCGGTGACGGAGTCGGCGCGGGTCGGCTACGGGCCGGTCTTGAACGCCCTCCGGGGTCGTGCCTTCGACGCCGCGGTGCTCGTCACGAATTCACCGGAAGCGCAGGTGCAGGCCTTCGAGCAGTGGGTCGGCTCCGCTATCGAGCGACCGGTGTCGGTGTCCATCCGGCAGGTGTCGCTCACCTCGCCGATGAACTTCACCGAGGTGCACAACGCGGCGGTGGCCGGGTGTGAGGAGGCGGTGAAGTTTGGCGAGGGCGCAAACGAGCTGACGTTTCACCTCAGCCCCGGCACGCCGGTCATGGCCGCGGTCTGGATGATCCTGGCCAAATCGCGGTTCTCTGCAGCGAAGCCGAAGCTCATCGCCTCGTCGCACGAGAAGGGTGTCGAAGACGTGGACTTTCCCTTCGACCTGGTGGCGGAGTTCATGCCCGAAGTCTGGCGGCGTGAAGAGCTGCAGCGCTTGCAGTTAGCGGAAGCGAAGCCGGGGGCCACGGCACACTTCGGCGACATCGTGTACCGGAGCCCGGCGATGCGCCGGGTGGTGGGAATCGCAGAGCGGCTGGCGCCGACCGACGTGTCGGTCGTCATCGAAGGCGAGTCCGGCACCGGCAAGGAGCTGTTCGCCCGCGCCATCCACCAGGCCAGTGGGCGGGCCAAGGAGCCGTTCATCGCCGTGAACTGCGGCGCCATCCCCGACACCCTCGTTGAGTCCGAGTTCTTCGGCCACGTGAGGGGTGCGTTCACCGGCGCCGTCACCGATCGCGCGGGATACTTCGAGGCCGCCGACGGCGGCACGCTTTTCCTCGACGAAATCGGGGAGCTGCCGCTCCTCGCGCAGGCCAAGCTCCTGCGCGTACTCCAAGAGAAAGAGGTGCGCCGGATCGGCGCGGTCTCGTCCATGACTCGGGTGGACGTGCGCGTCATCGCTGCCACCAACCGGAACCTGGTGGACGAAGTGGCGGCGGGGCGATTTCGGGGCGACCTCTACTACCGCCTGGCTCGGGCCGGCTTCCGGCTGCCCTCCCTCCGGGAGCGACGGGACGAGATCGACCTCCTCCTCGACGTCCTGATGAAGCGGGCGGAGGGCCAGGGTCTGCCCGAAAAAAAGCTTTCGGCTTCAGCGCGCGAGCTCCTTCGCAAACACTCCTGGCCCGGCAATGTCAGGGAGCTGGAGAACACGCTGTACCGTCTCCGGCTCTGGTCGGACCGGAAGGAGATCTCGGCGGATGACGTTCGGGATGTCCTGCATTCCGGCCAGGAATTGCCACCCGACCGCATTCTTGACCTGCCGATCGGCGAGGGCTTCAGCCTCCAAAGGATTCTTGATCGGGTTCGCGAGCACTACATCAGCCGCGCCCTGGCCGAGACCGGCGGGACAAAGTCGAAGGCCGCTAAATTATTGGGCTTTGCGAACGCCATGACCTTCGCGAACTGGCAGAAGAAACCCGCTCGCGAGTGACGGCACGACGGCTGCATCGGTAGCAGCCCGAACGGCACGGAGGGTGGTAGGCAGTAGCGCTGCCGCCCGGACTGAAGTCCAGGTCCAAGACGAGCGAACGTCACGCCGCATCAGCGGCTGCCGAGTCGTCTGTCCGTTGCCGGGAGGGCGTTATGAAACACACGAAGCGTCGCCGTCGTCATCTCTGCTCGGCCTGCCATCAGCATCGGGCGCTCTTTCGCACTCGCCGCGGTCAGGTCAAGGCGGACCGGTCGCACGAAGTCTGCTTCCGCTGCTACCGCGCCGAGTGCGATCGGGTGCGCGCCGAAAAGCTGGCGCGCTCTGAAGCCGCCCGTGCGCTCCCCGCGCGCGGCCCTGTCGGCCGCGCACAGCGAAGCCGAGAGCGTTGCCCTCGGCCAGCCGGCGCGGACGCTGAAGGCTGTCCTGCCGCAGTTCGCCCGGGCGGCCGGCCAGCGGGCGGCGGCGGCGGCCGGCCGGCTCAGCACTCTCCACGCCGCCCTGGGCGACGCGGGTAAGAACCTCGCCGATGGGCAGGCGCGGCGCGACCACGATCTTTCACGGTTCCAGTCGAGCGAGACCTTGACCCGCCTGAAGCGGAAGCTCCTCTGGCGGGAAAAGCTCTTGGTCTTGGCCGAAGCCGTGGCCGTCTCCCTGGCCATCGCCTCGTTTCTCGGGCTGACCGACAACTACGGGGGAGCGGCACCGCTCTCGGCTTGGTTGTCGGGCGCATCGCTCGCGGCCTCGGCCGTTCTTTCGGGCTGGGGCTTGGCCTGGATCGGGGCCAAGCTCCTCGGCACCGGCCCCTTGCCCAAGCGGCTCGGCCTCATCGCAGGCCTCGGACTTGGGGCCGCCAGTCTCGCCTTCGCGGCGGCGATCGGGTTCGTGCGGTACGCCGGCGCGGACTCGCGCCTGTCTTCGGGCGCCGCCGCGGCCGGTTCGGTCGGCCTCGCGATCATCGTGTCGCTCTGCTCGGCGGTCGTGTTCACGACCTGCCTCATCACCCGGCGCCAGCTTCTGTTCGTAGAAGCTGAGCTCTCCGAGGTCACGAAGCGGAGCGACGCCCACGGTCGGGAAATCTCTCGGCTGACAATCGCTCGCGATGAGGCGGCCGAACGCGAAGCGGGCGCCACCCGCGAGTCCGGCATCGTTGACGAGCTTGAGACGGCGTTCGAAGCGGCTGTCCAGCTCATCGCCGGGAAACTGAGGGCCTACAACGCCATCCTGCCGGATCGGTTGGCGCGGGCGGTCAGCGCCTGGCGCACCCTGAAAGACCTCTCGGCTCCCGAGCTGGAAATGGTTGCTGCCACGGCCTTCCGGCTGGTGCCGGTGGACGAGAAGACCGGGGGGAAGACCGGAATCCTCAGCGTGCTGCGCACCCTGACGATGCTCCTCTTGGTGCTCGGGGCAACGTCTTTCTTCGCCTGTACCGACCATCGCCCTCCGGCAGCGGTCACGCTCATCTGCGACCCGTCCGGGAAAGCGCCGGAGGACGTGTGCTCACCGCTCCTCCTCTCTCTCGCGTACCAGCACTTCATCCAGGTGGGGCCGCCGCTCAATTCGCGGTTCACCATTATCTACACCGGTAGGAGTCTGTCGGCGACCGTGACCGCTCCGGCTCTCGTGGTGTTGCCGCGCTCGCGGGCCGACCGGGATGCCTGGATCGATCGGACGGTCACGGCGCTCGGTTCCGAGACCCTGCCGAACCTGCCGGCCGACGGAAAAGACAACGTGAGCGACCTCCTCTCCGCGCTCGTCATCGCGAGTGAGGACGCGAGCGCCTTCCCGGCGGATCGTCACTCGCTGTTCATCGCCTCGGACGGCCTGCTGGTCTCCCGAGAGCTCGGCCTCAACGCCGAGCGGCACGTGCCCTCTACCCAGGAAGTGCTGGCGCGGCTTCGCGAGAAACACATCCGGCTCGACCTCAGCCTCTTCACCGGTCGCCTCACCATCTGCGGGTTCTCCAACGCCGGGCTGACCGCTTCCGCTCTTGAGGCTCGTGCCGAACTCTGGCGCGAACTCATCGCGAGTAGCCAGGGCGGAACGCCGATCATCCTGCCGACCTGCCGCGGTCTGTACCAGGACACCGTTCTCAACCGGCGGGTGCCTTGAGGCAGCCGACCATGACCGCTGTCGCCTTCCTCGCTCTCGGTGTGCTCGCCCTAGCGGCTCTCGGCACCGGCTGGGCGAATTTCACCCGCCACCGGCAGGCGCTCCGGAAGCTCCGGCCGAGCCGGAAGACCTCCCTGAAAAAGCGAGCGGACGATGGGCCTTGACCTGACACGCCTCGCGCTCGCGCTCGGCCGGCGGCGGCTGACCGGGAGCAGTTCCTCTTCGTCGAGCACCACGACCGGCGTCGTGGTTGGCAGTACCGCTAGCGGTGAACCGGTACGGTTCGAAGCTCCATCCTTGGAACACGCCGGGCACCTCACGGTCTTCGGCTCGTCGGGCTGCGGCAAGACCTCGCTCATCGCCGGGTTCCTGGCCGCGGAGATTGCGGAAGACAACGCTCTTCCGCCCGAGCAGCGCCGGTCATTTCTCGTCTGCGACCCGAAGGGAGATACGGTAGCGCTGCTGCTTGCCGCGATGGCGGCTCAACCGGCACGACTCGACGACGTTCGGTGGCTGGACTCGTTTTCCGCGGGTGGTTTTCCGTTCAACCTGAATCACCTGGCGCTCGGGGACACCCCCCGCGACCTACGTGCCCTGGCCTTGGCCGATCTGGTCGGCCAAGTATCCACGTCCACGGGCAAGTCACCGATGGGAGGCAGTGGCCACAGGCAACGGGATGTACTCCAGCACGTGATCCTCGGTGCGCTGTCTGTCCCGCATCCGCGCGCGAGCCTCTTGCTTGCCCTCGACGCCTTGGAACTGCCGGACGGCCCCCAACGTCTGGCCGCTGCCACGACCTCGAGCCGTGCGCGTCAGTTCTGCCTCTCGACCAGACTCGGCGAAGAGCTGCGGGTGAGTTGCGCTTCACGCCTGAGGGTAGCGCTTTCGGCAACCGACAGCCTGAGCCGGCTCATTTCCGCGCCCACGTGCGTCCAGTTCGACGAGCTGCTCGCGCCGGGTCGCATCACGCTCGTCAACCTCGGGAATCCACCGGGGGGAATGCTGGCGCTCCAGGGCTTCTACGCCAACCTCGTGGTGCGTCTCGCGAGCGAGCACCTTCTCAGCCGGCGAAGTCCCTGGCCTGGATCGAGTACCTCCGTCGTCCTCGACGAAGCGCAGGTCACGGCCGAGACGCTCGGGGACATCATGGAGCGGGCCTACACGGTCGGCCGCTCCAAGGGCATCAGCTTCGTCACCCTGACGCAGAGTCCGGTCCTGATCCAAGCCGCCTCGGACACGCTCCTTCGCGTTCTTCTCACCAACAGCGCCGCCGGCAAGCTCATCGGGAGACTCAGCGCCCCGGATGCCGAACTCCTGGCCAGGGAGCGTGCGCCGGGGAAGGGCGTGGCCGAGAGCGCGAGCCTGGTTCGGTCGCGCCTCGTGTCCACGATCACGAGCCTGGAGGACAGGGAGTTCATCTTCCTCAAGGCCGGCCAGCACCAGCGGTTCACTGCCGCCCCCCTCGACATCCCCGGCTGGGAGAGAGCGCTCGCGGAAAACGCCGACCGCGTCAAAGCTGTAGAGGAGCGGCTCTGCCTACCGAAAGACCTGCCGCCCCGCTTCTCCCTGACCGAGGTCGTGCTCCCGAAAAAAACTCGCGGTCATGGTGGACGCCAAGCGGCAGCCCCACCGTCCGGCTCACCGCCCTCTTCCACCTCCAAGCCGCCGCGCTCGCGGTGGGGATGAACCATGGGCAAAAAGAAAAAGCGGTTCCACCCGCTCTCGTTTCTCGTCGGTCTCATCAAGGCGACCTTCAAGCTCGGCCGCTTTCTCCTCGGCCTGGCCTGGCGCCTCGCGACGTTCACCGTGGAAGCGGCCCTCTGGCTCTTCCTCGGCGTGAAGTCCCTCTTCGGCTTCGGCCGGCAGCTCAGCCGGAGCGCGCGAGCGGCAGCGACCGGGGTCGTCTACTGCCCCGACGGTCACGCCATCCCGATCGGCACGGGCGACGTGGTTCATTCGTGCTCTTCGTGCGGCTTCCGCTACCGCGGGTCGCCCTTGGTGTGCCCGAACCCCGAGTGCGAGGCGCCGGTCGCAGCCTACGTGGACTGCCCCACGTGTGGGCTCTCGGTCTCCTCACCTTTCCGGAGTCGTTGATGGCCCTCCCCGTCGTGACCGACCGCGACCGGAAGCTCCTCCGACTCATTGGGGAGGTCGGGTACGTGTCCACGCCGCAGGCCAGCCGTGAACTCTTCCCGAGCCACGACCGGCTTCGTCGGCGGGTGAAAGGACTCACGGCGGCGAAGCTTGTCAGCGTCACCGTGACCTCCTCGACCGAGCCGCGTCTCCTGTCGCTGACCCGTAGGGGTCTCGCTCTCCTTGTTCGGAAAGAGCCGGAGCTGGAAGGCAAGCTCCGCTTACCGGGACCCCTGCGGCTTGCCGGCGTGGCCCACCGGCTGGCCGTGACCGACGCCCACCTGTACGCGAAAGGGCTCGGACAGAAACGCGGAGCACCGCTCCTCTCCTGGTCGGGTCCGGGCGGGAGCCTCGGGGCGGAGCTCGGGCTCGACGCCCTCGGCCTTCGTCCCGACGGGCTGGCGGAGTTCAAGACGCCGGACGGCAGCGTCGTCATCGCCGTGGAGGTGGATCGCGGCACCGAGACGCTGAAGGTGCTCGAACGCAAGCTCGAGCGCTACCGGCCGGCGGCCGAAGACGGCCGACTCGACGCTCTCTGGCTGGTCGTCGATAGCGGTGCCGGCCGGCTCCTGACGCTCGCCGGCGTTGCCGAGCGGGCGGAACTCGACGAGTGGGTGCGGGTCTTGCCTGTCGATCACCTCCGGCAAAGACCGGTCCGGGAGCTGCCGGGGCGCGGGCAGGAGGAGGATGGGCCGTCAGGCCCTAATCCCGCGAACACGGCTGTTCACGATCGAAGGTGATTCTCGGTGTTTTCACACCGAAGGCCCGACGGTCGTGGGTGGGTCGAACGGTGGGGCTCTCGGGTGGGGGGGGGTGGAGAGGCCGTGACGGACGACCGACAACCGCCTACGGGAGAAGAGCCGGAGGGCTGCCCCTCGGGGGAGCCGCTCGTCCTCACCGTGGACGAAGCCGCCGGGCTCCTGCGCCTCAACCGGAAGAGCGTGTACGAGGCCATCCGCCGGGGCGAACTTCCGGGAGTCAGGCGAGTCGGAGCGGCCCTCCGGATCCACCGCGAAACGCTGGTGCGGTGGCTCGCGTCGGGCGCTACCATCGGGTCGCCCTGCCAAGGGGCGCGCCTTCGCTCACGGAGAGATCCATGAGCGTGAGACACGTGAAGCGCCGGGACCGGAAGACCGGCGAGGTGAGGACCTTCCTGATGGTCGACGTCGTCTTCGAGCATCCGGACGGACGGACCGAGCGCGTGCGGAAAGTGTCGCCCGTGCAGACGAAGAGAGGAGCGGAGCAGTACGAGCGTGACCTGCGTCAGGCGATCCTCGGGGGCCAGCGCCAGCCCGAGGTGAAAGCGAAGGAGAACGTGCCCACCCTCGGGGAGTTCGCGCCGGAGTTCATCGAGGGGTACGCGAAGGCGAACCAGGAGAAGCCCTCCACCATCCACTCGAAAGAAGCCATCATCAGGACCTACCTCGTGCCGCGGTTCGGCGGCAAGCGCCTCGACCAGATCGAAACGGTGGACGTGCAGCGCCTGAAAGGGAGCCTCCAGAAGCTCAAGCCGAAGACCGTGAACAACGTGCTCTCGTGCCTCCTGACGCTCTTCAAGACCGCTGTCGAGTGGGGCGTCGTCGAGAACCGGCCGACGGTGAAGCTCCTCAAGGTGCCGAAGACTGAGGTCGCCTTCTACGAGCCCGAAGAGTACGAGCGGCTCGTGGAAGCGGCGGGAGCCATCGACCCGCGCCTCGAGATCATGGTGCTCCTCGGCGGCGATGCCGGACTCCGTTCGGGCGAGATCATCGCCGTCGAGTGGAGCGACATCGACTTCAAGCGCGGCCTCCTCAAGGTGCAGCGCTCGGAGTGGCGGGGCCAAGTGACCGTGCCGAAGGGCGGACGGAGCCGGCAGGTGAAACTGACCGACCGGCTGCTCGAGAAGCTCCGGGCGCACCGGAACCTCCGGGTTCGGGTGCTCAGCCGCGACGGTGGCGACCAAGTCACGCGCCAGGTGCTCTCCGGCTGGATGGCGACGGCGCAGCGCCGGGCGAACTTGAAAGAGACCGGGGCGCTCCACATCCTGCGCCACACGTTCTGCTCCCGCCTCGCTCTGCTCGGCGCGCCGACGATGGCGATCAAGGAGCTGGCCGGTCACCAGGACATTTCGACGACGCAGAAGTACATGCACCTGTCCCCGGCGGCGAAGGAGAGCGCTATTGCTCTCCTCAACGGCGCGACGGAGCAGGTTTACGGCAACCTGACGGCAACACAGACCACAAAGGCCGGGAACCCCTAGGATTCCCGGCCTTTTTTGGCGGGCAGTACGGGACTCGAACCCGTGGCCTCCGGCGTGACAGGCCGGCGTTATAACCGACTTAACTAACTGCCCGTTCACCTCTCCGGGTCGCTCTTGGTAGGCGGGACAGGCTTCGAACCTGCGACCCTCGGTGTGTAAGACCGATGCTCTACCGCTGAGCTACCCGCCCAAACGCGGGTGGCCTTATGCCCGAAAGACCGTCCGAGGCGCAAGAAAAAAGAGAACCGGCTCGCGCGCCCCCTTCGAGAACGCTGGCGTTGGCGCGGTTCTGCCCGCTAGAAGCATCGGCCTCCGATGGACGCGGCGACCTTTTTCCAGCAGTGGCGGCGGCTCTTGGACCTCGAGCGGGCGGCAGGGCGGGCCCAGTTCGAGGCGGCGCGCGCACAGCTCGACCCGGCGGGGCGCATCGCGCGCGGGCTCGCGGTCGGCGGGCTCGTGGTCCAGGACACTTCGGCCGGTGCGCTCGGCCGTACGGCCTGGGACCTGACGCCGAAGGCTGGCGAGCTCGCGCCGGTGCTGGCGGTCGGGGATCCGGTGCGGGTCTATCGCCGCCGCGAGCCAGGCAGGAGCGCTCGCGGTCTCATCTCGCGGCGTACGCGCCGGGCGGTGACGGTGCAGTTCGACGAGCCGCCGGACCTGGACGAGGCGGACCTGGTGGTCGAGCGCGAGTACGACGAGACGAGCGAGCGGCGTCTCGCCGGCGGCCTGAGCGCGCTGGAAGGCGCCCGAGGGCGCTCCGGGGAATGGCGAGCGCTCTTGCTGGGCGAGCGCGCGGCGCGGTGGCGGCGGCCGGAAGCGTTCGAGGACGCGAGCCTGAACGAGGCGCAGCGGCAGGCGGTAGCGCAAGCGCTGGCCGCCGAGGACGTCGCCCTGGTACACGGCCCGCCGGGAACCGGGAAGACCGAAGTGCTGGCGGCCATCGCGCAAGGCGAGCTCGCGCGTGGCGGCACGGTGCTCGCGTGCGCCGCCTCGAACGCGGCGGTCGACAACCTCGTCGCGCGGCTCGTGGCGCGTGGGCTCGATCCGACGCGGCTCGGCAATCCGGCCCGGGTGCATCCGGACCTGGTGGCACACACGCTCGAAGCGAAGTCGCGCGCCCACGAGAAGGCTGGCATCGCCGTCGATCTCCAGCGCGAGGCCCGGGAGCTCTTCCGCCGGGCGGATCGGGCGTCGCGGCAGGGGAGGGCTTCCGATCGGTTCGCCGAGGCGCGCCAGGCGCGGATCGAAGGCCGGCGGCTCTTCGCCGAGGCGCGACGGCTCGCGACCGAGGCGGAGAGCGAGGTGCTCTCTCGCGCGCGAGTGGTGTGCGCGACGCTGACCGGGCTCGAGCGGATTTCGTCGTCGCGGTTCTCTCTCGCGGTCATCGACGAGGCGACGCAGGCGACGCTCCCCGCGACCGTTCTCGCCCTGCTCCTCGCCGACCGCGCGGTGCTGGCGGGCGATCCGCGGCAGCTTCCGCCGACCGTCCTCAGCGTCGAGGCGGCGCGCGAGGGGCTGTCGCGCACCTTGTACGAGCGGCTTCTCGACGCGCACGGCGGCGCGCCCTCGACCATGCTCGAGGTGCAGCACCGGATGCACCAGGCGATCATGCGTTTCCCGAGCGAGACGCTCTACGGCGGCCGTCTCGTGGCCCATCCTTCGGTGGCGGCGCACGCCTTCGAGGGGGTAGCACCGCTTCTGTTCCTCGACAGCGCCGGGAAAGGGTGGACGGAAGAGGTCCCGGAGGGCAGCGAGAGCCGGCGCAATCCGGGCGAGGCGGAGCGGGTCGTCTGCGAGGTCCGCGCGCTCGTCGGCCGCGGGGTGCCGGCCAGGGAGATCGGCGTCATCGCGCCCTACGCGGCGCAGGTGCAGCTCCTCCGCTCGCTCCTCCCCGACGACGAGTTGGAAATCGACACGGTCGACGCCTTCCAGGGCCGGGAGAAGGAAGCGATTCTGGTCTCGCTGACGCGGTCGAACGAGGCGGGCGACCTCGGCTTCTGCGCGGACGTGCGGCGGATGAACGTCGCCCTCACCCGCGCGCGCAAGCGGCTCTTCCTGGTGGGCGACTCCGCAACCGTAGGAGGGCACCCCTTCTATGAGGCGTACGTCCGGCACGTCCAGGAGACCGGCGCCTACCGGAGCGCGTGGGAAGAAACCGAGCCCGAGTGACGGACCCGCGCCGCCACGTCGATCAGACCGATCGGTCGGATCCGACGGATCGGTCTGATCGGCGATCACCCACCGGTGGTCGCGCCGCGCCGCCGCCTCACGATCGACCGGACGCCCAGGATCATCGCCGCGAGCGAGAGGAGCATCCACAGGCCCGCCCAGAACGCCGCCGGGATGTGCGTCAGGTGCTGCATCGCGTCGGCGTCCGACGAGGAGCCCGCGAGCCCGTAGCCGAAGAGCCCCTTGATGCCTTCGAGCGCGGCGAGGCACGACATCGTCGCGATCCACACCACCGTCGCGCGCCGGAGCCACAAGGGCGCCTTCCACGCGACGAGCCCCAGGACGAGCCCCAGCGGAATCGCGAACGCCATCGTGAACAGGCCGTCGGTCTGGGCATAGCCGGTCGCGTGCTGGATGGCGCTGCCGGTGTTCGCGGGCGGCTTGAACGGCACCCAGAGCAGCACCACCAGCCACATCCAGACGACGAGCGTCCACAGAATCGCCCGGCCCGAGCGCATCCGGCCCGCCGCGACGAGCAGCAGCGCTCCCCAGAGGGAGGAGCCCACATACCCAGCGGAAGCGACCAGCATCCCGTCGAGCCGGCTCGCGGGGAAGAGGCTCTGCGTCAGGCCGCCCTCGGTGGGGCTGATGGTGACGCTCACCACCTTCCCGCCGAGCAGCTTCGCCATCAGGGCGTGGCTCGACTCGTGCAGGAGTGTGACGAGGAGGCGAAATGGATAGACGGGCAGCGTGTGCCAGAAGAACACGCTGATGACCGCCGCGAGCGCGATGGAGACGAGGAGCGCGCGGGTGGACATCGGCGGTGGGTCGCTCTTCGCCATCGCTCGCGGAACGTAACACGCGGCGACGGTCCGTTCGTTCGAGCCCCCCTTGGGGCCCCTCCCCGATCGACCTCCTCGCGTGCTAGGTTCCCGCGCCCTTCGCACGACGAAGAACGTCGCGCGCCCGAAGGTTCTTGCTCCCATGCCTTTCCCAGCCGGAGACCGAAGCGTTTGACCGAGCTCGTTCAACGCCCCCTCGCGCCCAAAGAGAGCTGTCCCGACGTCGAGGACTGCTTCCAGGACGCCACCGAAATCGGGCACATCTGCACCTTCGGCCCGCTGTGCGGCACCTGCGTCGTCTACCGGGCCGTCGCAAAGGAGCGAGGGTTGCTCGCCGGCACCTGCCGCCTGCGCCCGGAGCGCGGAACGTTTCCCTGCACCGCGCCGATCTGCGCGTCGTACATCCCACGCAGCGGCGCGCCCAACGCGAAGGGCGAGGTGGCGAGCGAGCGCGACCGGCTGATCCCGCTGCCGCCGGTGGCGAAGAAGGAGCGGTCGGTCCGCGCGGTCGCGCCGGTCGTCCGCCCGCGCGAGCACGTACCGGACGGCCCGGTGGGAGAGCTTCAGATGACCCGCGAAGAGCTGAAGAGCCTCATCCGCGAGGCGATGGACGAGGAGCGCGGCGGCGCTTTCGTCCCCCTCGCCAACAAGTGGCAGGGCGGGACCGTGGTCCTCCGCCCGGGCCAGGCGGAAGCGCAGTCGAAGGAGGTCCCCGTCGACGCGCTCTTGCACAAGGTCGTGATGATTCGCGACCGCTTGCGCGTCCTGGAGCAGAAGATCAACGCGCACCCGAAGCTCGCCGACGCCGAGAAGGTCGAGCTGGAGTCGTACATCACGCGGTGCTACGGCAGCCTCACCACCTTCAACGTGCTCTTCCGCGACAAGGCCGACCAATTCCAAGGCGAGAAGCTCTCATCGAAGGATGACGAATGACCCCCGACAAGCACATCGCTCAGGAGCATCTGGACGCCGCGCGCGACGCGGTGCTGGGGCTGGACGCCAAGCAGGCGCCGACGAGCCCCACCGCCCTGAACGAGCGGTTGAGCATCGGCCAGGACGAGGTGACGAGCGCGGTCGAGATGCTCCTGAAGACCGCGAAGAGCAAGCACCTGACCCGGGCGACGCCGCTCGTCTTCACCCTCCTCGAGGCGGCGAACCGCGCCTTCCCGGAGGAGATGCGCTCGCCCATCCGCTCGAAGGGGTTCGTCACCTCCATCGCCGCGGTCTCGGGCGAAGCGAAGAACGTCGCCGCCGACAAGGGGCAGAAGCCCTCTCCCACCCGGGAACGGCAGCCGGTCCTCGGCGGCTTCCTCGACCAGGCGCTCCTCGCGGAGGGCGCCCTCCCCGCCTCGCTCAATCCCGACGAACGCGCCGGCGTGGTCGCGCTCGCGCTCGGCACCCTGCGGGCGATCGACCGGCACCTGGCGGGAGCGGAGCAGCCCACCGTCCTGTCCAAGACGCCCGGCCGCAACGACCCCTGCTCCTGCGGGAGCGGCAAGAAGTTCAAGAAGTGCCACGGCGCGCCCGGCTAGGAGGTCGTGGCCGCCAGGCCCACGCAAGCGAAGGCCCGAGCTTCTAGAACCCGAGCGCGGTCGAGGGACCAGCGGATCGCTTCGGAGCGCGCCCTGGTCATGGCCACGCCCTCGGGGGCGGCGTCGGCGTCGACGGCCAGCCGGCTCGACACACGAGCGTCGCGTCGGGTCAGCGCTTCGGGGACAGCTTCTGGTGGACCGCCGGTCGCGGAGCGTTGCTCGCGAAGAGGCCGCCGCGGGCGTGGATTTCATAGCCGACCAGCACCGCTGCCGCTGCCGCGACCAAGAAGAGGATGATCGCGCCCTCGAACGGCACCTTCTGGTCGAGCCCGTCGTGGCGCAGCAAGCTGTGCCGTTCGCGGCGGACGCGCTTGAGCACCCGGGCCCCGAACCCGAGCGGCGCCCGCGCCTTGCCCAAGCCGTGCAGGGCGCGCGAGGCGGCCTTCGCCTTGGCGTGCTCGGCGGCGCAGGGGGGGCAGCCCGCCAGATGCGCCCGCAACGCCTCGGCCTCGGCGGCGGACAGCTCACCGTCGACCAGCGCGGTGAGCTCTCCGACCGGATGCCAGCCTTGAGCGCTGCTCTCCAGCATCACCGGTCCTCCACCCCGTCGGGCGCCAGGCCCGCCTTCAAGAGCACCTCGGCGAGCGCCGAGCGCGCCCGGTGGAGCCGGCTCTTGACCGTTCCTGCCGGCAGCTCCGCGATGCGCCCGACTTCTTCGTACGACAGCCCCTCGATGTCGCGCAAGACGACCAGCAGCCGGTGCTCCGGCGACAGGCTCCGGAGCGCCCGCTGGACGCCGCTGCGCGTCTCCTCGCTCAAGTAGGCCCGGTCTGGCCGTTCAAGCGAGGAGCCGAACCCCTCGGCATCGCTCTCGGCCGCCTGCTCGACATCCGCCGCCGCGGGGGCCCGCCGCTCCAGGTACTCGATGCGGTTCAAGCAGTGGTTGCGCGCGACCCGGAAGATCCAGGTCGACAGCCGACAGTCGCCCCGAAACCGCGGCAGGTTCCGGTGCACCGCCAGAAACACCTCCTGCGCCACATCTTCCGCCTCGTGCGGGTCGCCGAGCATCCGCAGGGTCATCGAGTAGACCCGGTCCTGGTGCCGCCGGACCAGGTCCCGAAACGCGCGAGCGTCTCCTTGCTTCAGCCGCCGGAGCAGCAGGCGCTCGAGTATCGGAACGTGCTCGCGGCCGTCCGGACGCTCACCAGGAGCGCTTTCGCTCTGTCCGTCCGGCTCCGCGGCCCGGTCGAGCCCGGTGGGGGCCGGAAACGGGCTCGGCGTGTCGATGGTCATCCACGGACCTCCTGGCCGCGCGCCCTCTCAACGTCTGTCAGGACCTTCGACCGGTCGCCAGACGTGCCAGTTCCCGGTCGGCGTTCGCATCATACCGATATGCGGCCAATCGCCCTGGATTCCGGTGGCGAAAGCGGTCCGATTCGGCTTGCCGACCGCTCTCGGAGCGTCCAAGATGAACCGACATGCCTGGAGAGCCGATGACCAACCCGCTGAGCCCTTTTGCGACGGATCGCGCGGAGCAACCGCGGCCGGCCGGCCGGGCACAGGCCGCGCCAGCGCCCGTCGAGCCGGGGCTGCCGCTGCTCATCTGCGCGTCTCACCGCGAGCCCTGGACCCAGCGGCGCGTCGGTCACGCCGAGCTGACCGTGCGGACGACCGGCGGGCTGGTGACCGCCCTCGACGCGGCGCTGCGCCGCCTCGGGGGCCGCTGGATCGCGACCGGGAGCGAGCCCCGCAGGAGCCGCGCCCCGGAGGACGAAGACGGCGCGACCTACGAGGTCGAGCAACTCGGCCTGACGACCCGGGAGATGGACGGGTACTACTCTGGCTTCTCGAACGGCGTCCTCTGGCCGCTCTTCCACTACTTCCTGGGGAGGGTGAACTTCGACGCCCGTGAGTGGCGCGAGTACGAGCGGGTGAACGCGCGTTTCGCGGCGGCGGTCGCGCGGGGCCTGGAGGAGAGCGACGGCGCCGTCGCCTGGGTCCACGACTATCACCTGACGCTCGCGCCGATGATGATCCGCAAGCTGCGGCCGCACGCGCGCGTCGGCTTCTTCCTCCACACGCCGTTCCCGGCTTTCGAGGTGTTTCGCATTTTGCCCACCCGCCAGCAGCTCCTCGAAGGGCTCCTCGGCGCGGACCTCGTCGGCTTCCACACCCGCAGCTATCGGGACGCTTTCCTGGAGGCGGTCCAGAAGCTCGTGGGCGCGCGGAGCGACCGCCGGGGCGCCGTCGAATACCGAGGCCACCGCACGCGCACCCTCTTTTCGCCGATCGGAGTCGACGTCGAGCGGCTCTCCGCCCTCGGGCAGGACCCACGCACCACCTCGAAAGCGCAGCGGCTTCGCCGGAGCGTTCCCGGTGACCAGATCGTCCTCGGCATCGACCGGCTCGACTACTCGAAGGGCATCCTCGAGCGGCTGGCCGGCTTCGAGCGGCTCCTGGAGCGCCAGCCGCGCTACCGCGGCCACGTCACGCTGGTCCAGATCGCGGTGCCCTCCCGCGAACGCATCAGCGACTACCAGCGGCTCAAACGGGACGTCGACGGCGCGGTCGGCCGGCTCGAAGGCCGCTACGGCGACGCGGCCTGGTCGCCGGTGCGCTACATCACCCGCAGCTTCCAGCCCGACGACCTCGCCGCGTGGTACCGCGCGGCGGACATCTGCCTGGTCACCCCGCTGCGCGACGGGCTCAACCTGGTCGCCAAGGAGTACGTCGCCTGCCGCGTCGACGGCGGGGGCGCGCTGGTCCTCTCGGAGTTCTGCGGCGCGGCCGAGGAGCTCACGGGGGCCTACTTCGCGAACCCCTTCGGCCCCGACTCCATCGCGGACGCGCTGGAGCAGGCGCTGACCGACGACCGGATGGAGCGCGAGCGTCGGATGGCGCACCTGCGCGAAGAGGTCGTCGGCAACGACGTCCACGAGTGGGCACAGGGGTTCCTCCGGGACCTCGCGCAGGGCTAGCGGTCCGGGGGAATCTGCCGCCGGCGCGCCATCGGGAAGGGCCGGGGGCGGGAGACGGCGGGCTCCTGGTCGATGGCGAAGCGCCACCGCTTTCGCGCCCAGACGCCGGCGTAGTCGACGTTCACCCGTTCGCCGGTCACGATGCGTGGCCGCGGACCTTCCCGCGCCTCGAGGTAGAGCGCGTCCCCGCAGAGGTCCGCGCCGTACCGGCGGCCGTCGAGGTGCAGCCCGCGGCAGAGGGCGCCCGGTCCGGACAGGTGCCCGTCGCAATGGGCCAGCGGCACCGCGGCCCGGACCAGCACCGCTTCCGCTAGGCCCGGCGGCCGGGCGACCACGTTGAAGCACCAGTACATCCCGTAGATCAAGTAGAGGTAGGCGTGACCGGGCTCGCCGAACATCACTTCGGTCCGGGCGGTCCGCCCCTTCGCCGCGTGGCAGGCGAGGTCCTTCGCCCCGCAATAGGCTTCCGTCTCGACGACGCGGCAGCGCCGTTCGCGACCGTCGTCCGGGTCCCGGTGGACGAGGGCGCAACCGAGCAGGTCCCGCGCGACCTGGACGGTCGGCCGCGCGTAGAATTCGCGAGGGAGCTTCAAGGGGTCAGGGGAAGCGCTGCCGCATGGCGTCAGGGCCGCATCTGCTCGAGCCGGATGAGGCCGTCCTGCTGGGTCGCGTCGAAGTGCGTCTGGCAGTCGTCGAGGAGCCGCCTCGGATCGCCCTTGAGCTTCCAGCCGTCGAGCTGGTCGGCCGCGTCCTGGTCCCCGCCGCGGGCCAACCGCTGGAGCAGCCCGTCGTACTGAGCGATCTCGGTGCCCAGGGCCCGCCACTGGTCGGCGTACGACTCGGTGGCGCCGATACGGGTGGCGAAGAGGCTGGTCAGCGGCACCGAAGCCGCCCGGAGGTTGGGGTCCGGCAAGGCGGCTCCCATCTTCTTGAGCTGGTCGAGGCCGGCCTGCTCCTCCTTCACCCGGGCCGTGACCCTCTCGACGACATCGGCGACGACCTTCTCCCGCTTGCGCGAGGTCGCGAGAACCCGGCGGTCCACCCTCTTCTCGTAGCGGGAGAGCCGCCCGTGGCGGCCCAAGCGGGGGGTGCCCGCGAGCGCCGCGAGCGCGCGCAGCCGCGCGGCGCCTTCGCGCGCCACGCTGCAAGGCTCTTGCCCCAGGTAGGTCGTCACCTTCGTCTGATACGCGCCGAAAGCCGCCGCCGCCCTCTGGCGTTGACGAACCACCCGCAGGGCGACCGCCGCGCCCGCGCCGAGCACCAGGACGACCGTCACCACGACGATGACCGCCGGGCTCAAGCGGCTGGGAGGCTTCAGCGGTTTGCCGGCGAGATTGCGCACCGCGATGCGTCCCTGGAACTGCCCGAGCTTGAGGACATCGCCGTCGAAGACCGGTCCCGACTCGACCCGCCGGCCGTTGACGTAGGAGCCGTTCGAGCTCTTCAGGTCGCGCAGCAAGAGCCCGCGTCCGTCGGCGACGAGCTCGCAGTGGTGCGCGGAGACGGCCGGATCCTGCAGGACGATCTCGTTGTCGCGCGTGCGCCCGATGGTGGTGCGCTCGTCGGTGATTTCGAACTTGACCTTGCCGCTCGGGCCTTGGAGCAGGAGCGTCGCCGAACCGAAAGGGGACATGAACCGGACTCGTTGACCTCGTCGCCCAAAGGCGGTCAGACTCCGCGCATCTTAGTGAATCGACCCCTGGTCGAGCAACGCGCGATCGGCAGCCGACGACGTCGGTGGTCGCGACCGGCCCCGCCCGGTCGATCGTCCGCCCGTCGCCGCGACTCTTCTTGTGCTTTCGCTCTCTCACCCGGAACTCTCGCTCACATGGCATCCGAGCAGATGCTTGCGGCGGCGGCGCATCCGACCGGCAGCGCTGCCGGCTGGTAGCGGCGGTGCCGCCTCACGCCTTCAGCCTCGCTTGGCGGCTTGCGGGAGCGCGAGCCCCAGCTCCTTGAGGTCGCCGAGCAGGAGCACCTCGCCGGTGAAGCGCGCGAAAGAATCCACGACCATCCGCGCGCTCACGTTCGGGCGCGGCACTTCCGGCAGCCCGACCGCGACCGACCCAAGCCCCGCCGCCTCGATCGCCGACACGGCGCGCGGCGCCACCTCGGCAAAGCACGTGGCCGCGCCCTCGAGCGGCCCGACCCCGAACGCCAGAATCCGCGGCGCGGCCAGACGCCCGTTGGTCACCGTCAGCAGCGCTTCCGTGAGCCGCCCCGTCAGCGCCTCCGCCTCCAAGAGTCTCGTGAGCGCTCCCGCCAAGCGCCAGTCGAGCAGTCCGGCGAGACCGACCAGCGGCCGCTCGTCCTCGGCGACGAAGACGACGAATGCGTCCACCAGGAGCTCGCCCAGGCTCGCGAGCTCCAGCGGCGCCAGGCGCAGCGCCATCTACCGCTTCCCCGTCTCGTGCGCGATGCGGTCGAGGATGCCGTTGACGAACGACGCCGACTCCTCCGTTCCGAACCGTTTCGCGATCTCGATCGCCTCGTTCAGGATCACCCGCACCGGCACATCCTTGCGATAGACTATTTCGTACACCGCGAGGCGCAGGACGTTGCGGTCGACCAGAGCCATCCGGTCCAGCCGCCAGTGCTGGGTCGACTTGCGCAACGTGTCGTCGATCTCGGCGAGATGGGCCGAGGTGCCGCGCACCAGCGTCGCCGCGAAGTCCTCGAGCGCTAGCTCCTCGGTACCGCTCTTACTCGGCTCGACGAAGCCGCCCGCCCGGTAGAGCAGGAGCGCCTCCTCGGCGTCGGCGGACCCGGTGATGTCCATCTGATAGAGGACCTGCACCGCGACTTCGCGCGCTTGCCTGCGAGCCCCGATTCGGGCGCGTGCCGAGTGCGTCACGCCGGCCTCGACAGACCTTGGACGACGCGGACCAGCTCGATGCACGCGACCGCCGCGTCGAACCCCTTGTTGCCGCCCTTGGTGCCCGCGCGCTCGATCGCCTGCTCCAAGGTGTCGCAGGTCAAGACGCCGAACGACAGCGGTGCCGCCGAGCTCAGCGCCACCTGGGCGAGCCCCTTGGTCACCTCGGCCGCGAGCACGTCGTAGTGGGTGGTCGAGCCTCGAATCAGCGCGCCGAGCGCGACGATGCCGTCGAACTGGCGGGCGTGGGCGACCGCCTGCGCGACGAGCGGCAGCTCCCAGGTGCCGGGGACCTTGAACACCTCGATCGCGTCGTCCGGGACGCCGTGGCGAACCAGCGCGTCGAGGGCGCCCTCGACCAGCCGGTCGGTGATGAACGCGTTGAAGCGGCTGACGCACAGCGCGAACTTCAACCCCGAACCTTCGAGCGAGCCTTCGTGGATTTTCGGCATCGACGCTCGTTCCTTTGACGCCAGCCCCGTGGCGCGGCGCGTGCATTTAGCGCATCCGCCAACCGACCGCCAGACCGCGCCCCGCCGGTTCGCGCCTTCGTCCGGCGGCGCGGGCACGGTTGTGGGGCGAGGAAACGGTGGCCATCGTGAGCGCCGGGTTCGCCTCCCCGAGGAGGCTTGGGCGGATGGAACGCGTATCGGGCGAGCACGAGGAGCTGGTTCGCGACCGGCTCAAGGACCTGAGCGACGCGGTCGGGCGCCTCGTCCAGGACCACGTCGAGCTCGCGAAGAGCGAGCTGAAGTCGACGGCGCGGACGGCCGGAAGAGACCTGGGGCTCGCCGCCGCCGGAGCTGCCCTGGCGGCGCTCGGTTACGTTCTCTGGATGCTCGCGGTCGCCTGGTTCATCGGTCTCGCGCTGGGCCTCGGCTGGGCGCTCTTGATCGTCGGGGGCTTCCACCTGGTCGTTGGATTCGGGCTCGCTGGCGCTTTCGTCCAGCGGCTGCGCAGCAGAGATAGGCCAGGGCTCCCGCAGACCACGTCGGCGCTGCGGGAGGACCGCGACTTCCTCGGCGAAATCGGACAGATCGTTCGGGGCGACGTGGCCGCGCGGGAGCGATGAACAAGGACCTGGGTGCCGTCGATGGTGCGTGAACCCGACCAGATCCGGGCTGAAATCGAGCGAACGCGGGACGAGATCGCGACCCGCCTCGCGAGCCTGCGCACGAGCGTCACCGAGGCGACCGACTGGAAGACCTACGTCCGCCGCCGGCCGCTCGCGTTCCTCGCCGGCGCGTTCGGCCTCGGGCTGCTCGTCGGCCTGCGCTAGGAGCCTGCCGATGCCCTCGACGGAAGCGACGCCCGGTCCGGCCCCGACGACCGCGCCGCGGGCACTCCCGCCGGCGGAACACTCGACCCGGCCGACGCTGCGGATGCGGATTGCCGGCTGGCGGCTGACCGTGGCGGACCAGTGTCGCCAGAAGCCCGCGCTGTCGCTCGGCATCGCGCTCGCAGCGGGCTTCGCCCTCGGGCGGCTCGCGCGGTTCGCCTTCGGCCGCCGGTCCGGAAGAGCGCTGCGCGACGGCGTCTAGCCAGCGCGAAGCTTGACTTTCGTCGCCGGCGACGCCTTTCGTTGCGGCCGATGTCGCTGTGGCTCCATCCGGGCGTCGTGCACTTCGCGGTCGCGTTGGTCCTCGCCGGCGTCCTGCTCGACGTCGTCGCCCTCTGGCGCGCGAGCGAACGGCTCCTCTTCGCGGGCTACTGGAACACGCTCCTCGGCGCGGCAGCGCTGGCGGTGGCGGTCGCCACCGGCGCCCTGGCGGAGGCGAACCTCGGCGCCCACAACGGGCTGGGCGACGCTCTTCTCGCGCTGCATCGCGCGACCGCCTACGCGGCGCTGATTCTGGCGCTCGCTCTCGCCACCGCACGCCTCGCCATGCGCGGCCGCATCCGCCCGAAGACCCGGACCCTCTATCTCGCGGCGGCCTTCACCACCTCGGCGCTCATCATCATCAGCGCGACCCTGGGCGGCGTGCTCGTCTACCGCTTCGGCCTCGGCATCCCCCCCGACGCCGCCCGCGCGGTGATCGCCGCACAACGAAAGCCCCTCGAGACCGCTAACACCGCTCAGAAGCGCTGACGATCGCCTGCTTCACGCGTTCGCCGACGCGCGCTCCGAGAGCGCTGCCGCCGCCCGTTCCTTCGTCGCCTCGATGGAGCGCAAGACCGCTTCTGGCGTGCAGGGCATCGAAAGCTCGACCTCCTGCCCCGGCGCGGCGAAGGACGAAATCGCGTGGCGCAGCGCGGTCACCGCGGCGATGGCGAGCATCAGCGGCGGCTCGCCCACCGCCTTGCTCCCGCCGATGACGCCCTCCTGCGGCGCGTGCTCGAGCAGCTTCACCCGGAAGTCGGCCGGCGCGTCGCCGATGGCGGGAACCTTGTAGGTGCTCGGCGAGAGCGTGAGCAGGTGCCCTTCGGCGTCCCACAGGACCTCTTCCGAGGTAAGCCAGCCGTACCCCTGGACGAAAGCGCCCTCGACCTGCCCGCGGTCGATGGTCGGCGCGAGCGAGTCGCCGGCGTCGTGGAGGATGTCGACCCGGACCAGGCGCGTCTCGCCGGTCAGGGCCGACAGCTCGATTTCCACCACCGCGCCGCCGAAGGCGAAGTAGTGGAACGGGTTTCCCTTCCCCCGACTCTGGTCGTAGCCGATGCCGGGCGTGCGATAGAAGCCGGTCGCGGAAAGCGCAATCTGCCGGGACCACGCCTCCTGCGCGACCTTCCGGAGCTCGAGGCGACGCCCGTCCGGCGCCCGCACGAAGCCGTCCTCGAACACGAGCCGCGCCGATTCCGCTTCCTCGATGCCGAGCAGCAACGCCGCCACGGGGCGAATGCGCTCCCGGATGGCACGACAGGCGTCCGCCACCGCCTGGCCGTTCAAGTCGGCGCCGCTCGAGGCGGCGGTGGCCGACGTGTTCGGCACCTTCTCGGTCGAGGTGGTCATCACCCGGACGCGCGCGAGCGGCACGCCCAGCTCGTGCGCGGCGATGGCCTGCATCTTGGTGTGCAGGCCCTGCCCCATCTCCGTGCCGCCGTGGCTCACCTGCGCCGAGCCGTCCTGGTAGAGGAGCACCAGCGCTCCCGCCTGGTTGAGCGGCGCGTGGGTGAAGGAGATGCCGAACTGGAGCGGCTGGAAGCCGAGGCCGCGCTTCGAGAACGGGCTGCGGGTGTTGAACGTCTCGATTTCGCCGCGCCGGCGGACGTAGCTCGAGCTCACCATCAGCTCGTCGAAGATGCGCTCGGCCCGCGAGTCACGGACCTGCTGGTCATAAGGGGTGCGGTCGTGCGGCGGCGCATCTAGGTAGTTGCGGCGCCGGAGCAGAGCGGGATCGATGCCGAGCCTCTCGGCGGCCCGGTCGAGGATGATTTCGCCCGCGACCATCCCCTGGGGCCCCCCGAACCCGCGAAACGCGGTGTTCGAGGCGAGGTTCGTCTTCGCCACCCGCCCTTCGAAGCGCAGCGCCGGCACCCAATAGCCGCTCGACAGGTGGAAGAGGGCGCGGTCGAGGATCGAGCGCGAAAGATCGAGGCTCCAGCCACCGTTCGCGTACACCTTCGCGTCGAGGGCGAGGAGCCGGCCGTCGTGGTCGAACCCGGCGTCGTAGCGCGTCAGGAACGGGTGGCGCTTGCCGGTCTGGACCATGTCCTGGTCGCGGTCGAGCCGGACCTTCACCGGCCGCCGGGTACGGTGCGCGCCGAGCGCCGCGAGCGCCGCCCAGGTCGCCGCTTGCGTCTCCTTGCCGCCGAAGCCACCACCCATCCGCGGCACTTCGCAGACGACGAGCTGCCGCGTCAGCCCGAGGACCTCGGCGATCTTCGCCTGCACTTCGCTCGGGTTCTGCGAGCTCGTGACGACGCGCAACGCGCCGCCCTCCTCGCACAGCGCGAGCGCCGCCTGGGTCTCCAGGTAGAAATGATCCTGCGCGCCGGTCTCGACCTCGCCGGCAAGACGCAACGGGGCCGACGCGAGCGCCCGGGCGACGTCGCCGCGGGCCATCACGTGCGGGTCGGTGTGAAACGAGCCCCGGGCAATCGCCTCGCGCAGATCCAACAAGGCCGGCAGCTTCTCGTATTCGATCTCCAGCAGCGCTGCCGCCTTCCGGCAGAGCTCGACGGATTCGCCGAGCACCAGCGCGACCACCTGCCCTTCCGCGAACACCTCGTCCTCGGCGAGGAGCGGCTCGTCGTGGCGCGTCGCGCCGACCTGGTTCGCGCCAGGAACGTCGGCAGCGAAGAGAACGGCACCGATGCCGGGTAGCTTGAGCGCTCTCGTGGCGTCCTTGCGCCGGATGCGCGCGCGCGCGTGTGGCGAGCACACCACAAACCCGTGCAGCAAGCCCCGGGGCGGCGGAAAGTCGTCGACGTAGAGCGCTTCCCCCGTCGCGTGCCCCAGGGCGCTCTCGTGAGGCAGCGGCTGGTGCAGCGGCGTTCGAACCGGCTCCGGCATGGTCAGGCGCCCCTCGCCCGGAGGTGAATCGTCGACGTCGGCCGCGGATCGAGCGCGACCGGTCCCTCGCCGGTCTCGAAGTAGAAACCGACCAGCAGGTTCTTCGCGACGGCCATCCGATACCAGGCCGACCCGCGCGCGTCCGAAATCGGCTGGAAGTCGTGCTCGAGCGCCTCGGTCGCGGCGCGCACCGAGGCCTCGGTCCACGGTTTGCCGGCCAGCGCCGCTTCTGTTCCATGCGCCCGGGCCGGCGTCGCCGCCATCCCGCCGTAGCCCAGCCGGACATCGGAAGCGGTGCCGTCCCCCGACAGCCGGACGAAAGCGCCCATCGCCACCGTGCTGATGTCGAGCTCGCGTCGCTTGCTGACCTTGTACGAGCTCGCCCGGACGCCCTCGGGAACCCGCGGCAGGTGGACGGTCGAGAGAATCTCGCCAGGCTCGAGCGCGGTCTTGCGGTAGCCGAGGAAGAACCGCTCGATCGGAATGCGCCGCGTTCCGCCGGCCGAGGCGAGCGACAGCTCGGCGCCCAGCGCGAGCATCACCGGCGCGAGGTCCCCGATCGGCGAGGCGTTGCAGAGGTTCCCGCCCACCGTCGCGCGGTTTCGGATCTGCCGGGAGGCGAAGACCCGCAGCATCTTCTCGAGAGGGGTGACGCTCGCCTCGAGCGTTTCCTGCAGCTCGGTCAGCGTCACCGCCGCGCCGACGTCCCACCCGGCCGCCGTCCGCTCGACGCGCCGGAGCTCGGGAACGGCTTCGACCGACACCAGCGCTTCCGGTTCCCGAAAGCGCTTCGTCACCTCGAGGGCGAGGTCGGTCCCGCCCGCGACGATGCGCGCGTTCGGATGCGCTGCGAGGATCGCGAACAGCTCCTTCAGGCTCCCCGGGCTGAAATAGCGCTTCCCGGCGCGCTCGTACGACAAGCGCCGCGGCTCCAGCTCGCGGTGGAGCCGTTCGGCGAAGGCGTCGGCCGGCCGGCTCGACGCGAGCTCTTGGGCGACCTCGCGGATCGCTCGGTACCCGGTGCAACGGCAGATGTTTCCCGCGAGCTGATCGTCGAGCTGCCAGCCCTCGCGCAGGTCGTCGCGGTAGGTCGCCTCGACGAGGGACATCACCACTCCCGGAGTGCAATAGCCGCACTGGGAGCCCTGATGCTTCGCCATCGCCTCCTGGATGACGTGAGGGCTGCCGTTCTGCTGGAGCGCTTCTACCGTGTAGACGCGCCGGCCCTGCATCATCGGCAGGAGCACGAGACAGGAATTCACCGCGCGAAAGCAGGGCGTGCCGTCGAGCCGCCGATCCTGCACCACCACCGTGCACGCGCCGCAATCGCCCTCGGCGCACCCTTCCTTGGCGCCGCACAGCCCCAGCCGTTCGCGCAGGAACTTGAGCAGCGTGGTGCTCGGCGGCAGGTCCCGGGTTTCGACGAGCTCGTCGTTGACGGTGAGGCGCAGCGTGTCCACAAGGCCTCCTGCAGGCGAGGCCTTTCTCTTAGCACAGCAGGGAGAAATCGCCGCCGCCGACGCACTTCACGGGCGGACGCGACCAGCGCGCGCGAGCTTCGAGCGCCGGCGCGAAGATGCTCACGCGGCACCGTCGCCGCCCAGCGTTCCGGGCCTTCAGATTTCCAGCGGCGGCTGCGGACCCGGAATGATGCCCGCGATGTCCGGGTCCTCGGCGCCGTCGCGCTGGCGGCCGCGCTCGGCTTTCTCCCGCCGCCGCTTCTCCCGGTCTTCCGCCTTCTGCTGGTTCTTCTCCTGCCGCCGGATTTCCTTGATCCGCTTCAAAGCTCCTGGTCCTGCCATGGCCTTGTGCCCCCTTCCCTGCCCCCACGAGATGGACACGACGCGCACCGGCGTCACCTTGCGTCGGATGCGCTCAACCCCGTCTTCCGCGAACACGCGCGGGAGGCCCCGAGGGGACCGCGCGCGATGACGAGTATCACCTTGCGAGCGCGCTCGAAAGATCCCGGACGGCGAGACGAGGGTGTCGCGCGCTCGAACGCCCCACGGGAAACGAAGCCCTCGCGGCGCGCATTCCAGACCGCCGAAGGCAAGCGCCTATCGGCCGTCGACGATGCCGCGCAGACGGCGCGAGCGGCCTCGTTCCGCCGACGTTTCGCTCCCGTACAGGCGCCGGCCGGGCTCACAGCCGCTCGCCCCACGCCTCCTAGCGCCGGTCCGAACGGCGCCCCGCCGCCACCGCAGAAAGGGCTCCCCGTCGCTGGAGGAACGCGCCCGGTGACGCACGGCGTTCCAGCCTCACGAGCCGTCGCGGGTCGGAATCGCGCCGGGCAGAACCGGTTCCGCTAGGCGGACCGCTTCTCCTTCTCGAACTGGAGGGCGGGCTCGCCGCCGAGGGTGACCACCTCGGGCGTGATGTGGCACTCCTTGATGCCGTCGCGGAAGGGCACGTCGTACATGATGTCCAACATCACCTGCTCGAGAATCGCTCTCAAGCCCCGGGCACCGCCCTTGCGCCGCATCGCTTCTTTCGCCACCGCCCGCAGCGCCTCCGGCGAGAACGACAGCTTCACCCGCTCCAAGTCGAACAGCTTCTGGTACTGCTTGACGAGAGCGTTCTTGGGCTGCGTCAGGATGGTGACGAGGTCGTCCTCGGTCAGGTCGGTCAGCGCGGCGATCACCGGGAGGCGGCCGACGAACTCGGGGATCATCCCGTACTTGACGAGGTCGCCCGGCTCCAAGTGCTGCAGGAGCTCGCCGATGCTCTGGTCGTCCGGCTTCACGATCTGCGCGCCGAAGCCCAGGCCCTTGCCGCCCAGCCGCCGGCGGATGGCGTTCTCGAGCCCGGTGAACGCGCCGCCGCAGAGGAAGAGGACGTTGGTCGTGTCGACCTGGACGTACTCCTGCTGGTTGAACTTCTTGCCGCCCCGCGGGGTGACGTTGGCGCGCGTGCCTTCGATGATCTTCAGGAGCGCCTGCTGCACTCCTTCACCCCCGACGTCCCTCGTCGGGCTCGGCGTGTCGCCCTTGCGCGCGATCTTGTCGATCTCGTCGATGTAGACGATGCCCCGGCTCGCCTTGTCGACGTCGTAGTCGGCCGCGTGGAGGAGGTTCTGAACGATGTTCTCCACGTCCTCCCCGACGTAGCCGGCCTCGGTGAGGCTGGTCGCGTCGGCGATGGTGAACGGCACGTTGAGAAACTTCGCGAGGCTCTGCGCGAGGAGCGTCTTCCCGCTTCCGGTGGGCCCGACGAGGAGGATGTTCGACTTCGACAGCTCGACGTCGGCGTCCCGCGCCGGGCCCGGCCGGCGGGCGGCCTTGCGCTGGTAGACGCGCTTGTAGTGGTTGTAGACCGCGACCGCGAGGGTCTTCTTCGCTTTCTCCTGGCCGACGACGTAGTCGTCGAGGAAGCTCTTGATCTCCAGGGGGGTCGGCAGCGGAACCGCTGGCTTGGCGCTCTCCCGCTCGTTCTCCTCGGCGATGATGTCGTTGCAGAGCTTGATGCACTCGTCGCAGATGTAGACCGTCGGGCCGGCGATGAGCTTGCGAACCTCGCGCTGACCCTTGCCGCAGAACGAGCAGGAGAGGTTCCCGTGGTGCTCTTTCCGGCTCATGCAGCTCCCCGCGCTCTTCGTCCTCGCGCGATGGTACGTGCAACCGCTCCCGCCGTCCAACCCGAAGAACGTGCCGCGACCGGTTCGAATATAGTCGCCGGGTCCGCGGGTCGCCAAAGCCGAGGCGCTCCCCGCCCTCCGCTCTTTCGACGATGCGCGCCGACGTTTCCCTCTGCGACGAAGCTTCGTTCTCCCCCGTGCCGCGGCGCCGGAGAAAGTCGACCGCGCGCGTCGCCCTCTTGCTCGCCTACGACGGCGCGGGCTTTCGCGGCTTCCAGCGTCAGCCGGGCCAGCGCACGGTCGAGGGCGAGATCCTCCAGGCGCTGACGGACTGCCGCCTGCCGACAGCGCTGTCGTTCGCCTCCCGGACCGACGCGGGTGTGCACGCGGAGGGCCAGGTGATCGTGGTGCGCACGCCCCCCGACCTCGACGGCCAGGTGCTCGGTCGAACCCTTCGCTCCCGGCTTCCCCCGGACGTGCGCGTCCGGTTGGTGTGCCCGACCCCGCGGAAGTTTCATCCGCGCTGGACCGCGGTCGGTAAGCGGTACCGCTACCGGATTTCGGCGGCGCCCTCGCCCCGCGCCTGGTCTCTGCCGGGGCTGGACCGCGCTCGCTTCATGCAAGCGCTGTCGGTGCTCGCGCGGGCGCCGCGCCTGTGCGGGCTGACCGCGGCGGGGGCGCCGATGAAACCGGCGCCGCCGCTCGACCGGCTCGAGTGGCGCGAGGACGGCGACGCGCTCGCGGTCACGCTGGAGGGGCCCGCGTTTCGCCGCTACGCGTTACGGCACCTGATCGGCGCCGCGGTGTCCTGCGCGCGCGGCGACCGGCCGCTCGGGTCGCTCGTCGACCTCGCCGTCGGCGCCCCGCCGTATCGCGGCTTGCGCGCTCCCGCCGACGGGTTGGTGCTGGAGCAAGTGTTCTACCCGCCGGAGCTGGATCCGTTCGGCTGAGCCGCGGCCGGTCCCACCGCGCGTGACTCACACCTGCTCCTCGCCCGATCGGTCCGAGCAGTCGGATGGGGCGGCTCGCCTGTCAGCGCGGGCTCGCCCCCGCAATCCCAGTCGTCGAGCTTCGCATTCGTCGTGCCAGCGCTCCGGCCGGAGGGCCGGCGCTGCTGAGCCCCGTCAGGGGTGTAGCTAGACCCTCGCCTAAAAAGGCCGATCGCCTATTTCGCGAGGGCTCGAGCCGCGAGCGTTGGCCCGCGGTACCTGTCTGCGACGCGGGTGGTTGCCGAGAACCGCGGGCTCACGCCTGCGGCGCAAGCCGTCCACGGTCCGCAAGTGCCTCGAATGGAGACCAAGAACGCAGGCCGCAACCGCGATCCCTTTTCGGCTAGGCTCTAGCTACTTTCGCAGCGGTGAAAATCGGTTCGCCTCCGGCAGAGCGGGAGGCCTGACGAGAGCCAGCCTTCCGCGCGGGGCGCTCACCTCGCCGCCGCCGGCGAGGAGCTTCAGGCGCCGGCGCCGAGGCAGCCGCGCGAGCGCCTGTGCGCGCTCGGAGATGGTCGCCGCGAGCACCAGGTCGTCGAGAAGCTTCTTCAGCCGCGGGGTGTGTCCGGCCGGGCACACGCAGGCGTACTGCTCGATGCGGCGGCGTAAGACGACGAGGTCCTGCACCGCCGGGTCTTCCCACGGCGAGCACGGCGAGCATCGCCCGGACCAGAGCAGCCCCAGGCGCGTCAACAAGATCCGGCGGACCAGACCCTCGTCGGCGTTCGGGTGCGTGTAGGCGAGCCCCTTCTCGACGAACGGCCGGCCGACGAGCACGAAGTAATCGACGAGCGCGTCGCGCAGGTCGCGTGCGCTCGGACGGTTCACCGCGAGCGTCGCTTCGAGAAGGATCTCCAGCTCACGTGCGTCCATCCCGGCGAGCAGCACCTTCACGGTCCGTGCCGAAGCCGCGCCGCGCGCGGTCGCGAAAGCGTCGATGCCGGGGGAAGCGCTTTCCCCACCCGGGTCGAGCCGCTGCCCGCCAACGGTCCCGAAGGGCCGCGAGGCTCGGCCGACCGGCCGCGTGATCGGCCGAGCGGCGGGATCGCCCGGCCTCCATCGGACCGATCGGTCCGCCGCCGGCTCGCCTCGGCGGCGCGCGAACCGGATCGACCGGAGGTGTCACGATCGAGGTGATGCGGGCACGGCTTCTCCTGCCGTTCCCGGCTCGAGCGGGTGGAGAGGTGACGGCTCGGGCGGCTCGCCCGCGCGCGGGAACCGACACCCGCGGGCCTTTCGACCGCCAGGAGCGCCGCGTCCTTCAGGCAGCGTCACGCGACCGATCCTCGCACGGCCGCCGCGCCATGCGCGATAGTCCGCGAAGAGCCCCGCGGAACTGTTTGCGGGCGCGAGGCGAGCGCGCTCGAGAGCGGGATCGTTGCCGTCCAACGCTTGCGCTCCTGGAGGCCATCATGCCGGCGAATCGTCCGTTGCGGGTCGTCTTCCTCGGCACCCCCGTCTACGCGCTGCCGAGCCTCGATGGAATACTCGAGAGCGGTGCCGAGCTCCGTGCGGTCGTCTGCCAGCCGGACCGCCGCAAGGGCCGGGGGCTCGGCGTCGCCCGCCCGCCGGTCAAGGAATGGGCGCTCGCACGTGGCCTGCCGGTGCACCAGCCCGAAAAAGTGCGCCAGGGAAAGCTGCGGGACCTGCTCGAGCCTTACGCGCCGGACGTGCTGGTGGTGACCGCCTACGGCCGCATCCTCCCGCCGGAGGTGCTGTCGCTCCCGCCGCTCGGGGTGCTCAACGGGCACGCGTCGCTCCTGCCGAAGTACCGGGGAGCGGCACCGGTTCAGTGGGCCATCGCGCGGGGCGAAACCGTCACTGGCGTGACCGTGATGCAGATGGACGAGGGGCTCGACACCGGTGACGTGCTGCTCGCGCGCCCGCAGCCGATCGGCGCGGAGGAAGACGCCGTCCAGCTCGCCGACCGCTTGTCGGTCCTGACGGGACAGGCGCTACGGGAGGCGCTGGAACGGCTCGCCGCGGGCCGGCTCACCCGAACGCCGCAGAATGCCGCCGAGGCGACGCTGGCGCCGCCGCTCGAGAAGGAGGACGGCTATCTCGACCTGCGTCTGAGCGCGCGGGAGTTGACCTGGCGGGTGCGCGGCTTTCAGCCCTGGCCGGGAGCGGTGCTGTTCATCGGTAGCCATCCCGTGAAGGTGTTTCGCTGCCGTACCTCGTCTGGCACGGGAGCGCCGCCGGGGACCGTCACCCACGCGGGCGACACGCTCGGGGTGGAGACGGGCGAGGGCGTTCTCGAGCTGGCGGAGGTCCAACCCGAGGGGCGGCGGCGAATGAGCGCGCGCGAGTTCCTCGCCGGCCATCGGCTCCGGCCGGGGGACCGCTTCGTGGTGCCGCCGCCGGGCGCCCACGGCGCGTGAGCGTGACCCCGTCGCTCCTCGACGCCTGCCTCCTCGCGGGCACCACCTTCGTCGCCGGCACCATCGACGCCATCGCCGGGGGCGGCGGGCTCGTCACGGTGCCGGCGCTCCTCGCGGTCCACCTTCCGCCACGGCTCGCGCTCGGAACGAACAAGGGCCAGAGCGCGTTCGGATCGGGGGCGGCACTGGTGCGCTACTGGAGGAGCGGTCTCGTCGACCGGAAGCGCGTGCTCCAAGTCTTCGCGCTCGCCTTCGGCGGCTCCCTGGGAGGAGCAACGCTCCTACTGAGCCTCAGCCCCGCCATCCTGCGTCCGCTGGTGCTGGGGCTCCTCGTCGCGGCGGCGGTGTTCATCGCGGTGCGAAAGCCGCCGAAATCGAGCGCGTCCCGGCCGGTGACCCGGGCGCGCCGACTTTCCGCCTTGGCGTTGACCCTGGTCATCGGCGGCTACGACGGCTTCTTCGGCCCGGGCACCGGAACGTTTCTCATCGTCGTCTTCGTCGGCCTTCTCGGCGAAACGATGCAGCGGGCGAGCGCCAACGCCAAGGTCGCGAACTTCGGGTCGAACCTGGCAGCGCTGCTGCTCTTCTGGAGCCGGGGCGTCATCGTGTGGCCGTACGCCTTGCCGATGGCGCTGGCGCAGCTCGGCGGGGGTTCCCTGGGGGCGCATCTCGCGGTGAAGGTGGGCGACAGGCTGGTGCGCACGGTGGTCCTCGTCGTCTGCACGGCACTCGTCGTCAAGATCGCGGTCGACCTGGTGGGTGCGCGATGACCGGCCTTCGGCAGTCGCCGCCACAGCGACGGTCCTTGGCCCCCGCTCGACGGCGCTCGGCTTTGAAGCCCGGTGAGACGTGGCCCGCAGCGAGGCCGGCCATGCGATCTGGCGCGACGCGATCCCGGGGCGGCGCGCGCGGGAATTCGGTGGCGAGCGCCCTGCTCTCGTGTCGGTTAGACTCGCAAACTCTTTCGAGGTTCGGATGCCGACCACCCTCGTGCGCACGCTCTTTGGAGTTCTTGGCGAGGAGCCCCCGCTGTCGCCGGAAATGCTCGCGGCCGCGCTCTCGCTCGTGTCGCGCACCTCGGCGTGCGTGCCTTTTCGCGTGGCCGACGGGCGGCTCGAAGCCGCGTTCGCGGGAACGCGCGCCCTCGGTCTGGCAGGACTGGCCGTCGCTCGGCCGCTCGCGCAGGGAGCGGCGAAGCTGGTGGATGCGCTCGAGGGCGACGCTGCCGCGATGGGAGAGGCGACCGTCGTCGTGCAGAACGAGGGGCGGCTGGTCGGGCACTTCGGCGCGACGGTCGGGTTGACGATGCTTCTCGACCAAGCCCGGTTCGACTGCCATGGCAAGCGCGCTCTGGTCTTCGGAGCCGGCAAGGGAGCGAGAGGGGTGGCGTACAGCTTGGCCCGGGCCGGCGCCAGCGAGGTGATCATCGCGAACCGCACCTTCCAGCGGGCGCGGGACCTGTGCGAGAGGCTGTCGGGGCTCGGAGCGGAAGCGCTCGCGGCACCCGCTTCCGCTGCCGCTATCCGGGAGCTGCTCCCGATGGCGCAGGTGGTGGTGAACGCGACGACGGTGGGCGAAGGCGCGCCCGACGAATCGCCGCTGCCGCCGAGTGCCGGGTTCCATCCGGACGCCTTGGTCCTCGAGCTGGTCCAGCGGCCCTTGAAGACGCGGTTCATCCGCCAGGCGCAGGAGCAGGGGGCGCAGGTCGTCGACGGCCTCGAGGTGCTGGTGCACGAAGGGCTGGCGACGCTCCAGCTCTGGCTGGGGCGGCCGGTCGACGCTTCTCGCCTGGTGCCGGTGATGCGCGCTGCGGCTTTGGAAGCGCTGCTGGGATGAGGCAGCGCCGCCGCATGGCGAGAGCGCTTTCGGGATTCGAGGAATGAAGCCGTATCGCAGGCACGTGTTCATCTGCACCAATCGGCGCCCCGAAGACGACCCCCGCGGCTGTTGCGCCGCGAAAGGGAGCGACGCGGTCAGAGACCGCTTCAAGGAAACGCTCGGGGCCCGCGGGGTCAAGGGCGTGCGGGCGAACGCCTCCGGCTGCCTCGACCAGTGCGCCAACGGCTGCACCGTCGTCGTCTACCCCGACGCGGTCTGGTACGGCCACGTCACGGTGGACGACGTCGACGAGATCGTCGAGCGCCATCTGATCGGCGGCGAACCCGTCGAGCGGCTGCGCATCGACCGAACGTAAGGGGTCCTGTGCCCCTTTCCGGTTCGTCGGCGGCGACGTGACGTCGGATCAGACCGATCAGACCGATCGGACCGATCGGACCGATCGGTCTGATCGGATGGCTCGACAGCGGGTCGCCGCTGGCCCCGCGGCCGGTGCCCTTGACGCCCTTCCGGGCGCGGTTACGTTGGTGCGCGGGTCGGGTCGGCCGCGGAGAAACGACCCCGAAACCACGCCGCTGGAAGGCGGCATCAACCACTTCGATCCAAGGAGATTGGCGATGACCACTCTGGCTCGCTTCGCACCCCTGCGCGACGCGCTGCGCCTCCACGAGGAGCTCAGCCGGGCGTTCGACCCGCACTTCTTCGAGATGCGGCCCTTCGCCTTCGACACGGAAAGCCTCGCCAGCGGCTTCTCCCCGCCGGTGGACATCTACGAGGACACCGAAGGCATCACCCTGCGCGCCGAGGTTCCGGGCCTTGCGGCGAACGACGTCGACCTGCGCATCGAGAACGGCACCCTGACGCTGAAGGGCGAGCGCAAGCTCGAGCACGACGAAAAGAAGGACAACTACCATCGCATCGAGCGCTGGTACGGCGCCTTCAGCCGCAGCTTCACGCTCCCGCCGACGGTGGACACCGAGAAGGTCCGGGCCGAGACCAAGAACGGCATCCTCTCGGTGTTCCTGCCCAAGCGGGAGGAGACCAAGCCGAAGCAGATCAAGGTCAACGTGCAGTAGCGGTGACGTCTGGCAAGAGGGCTCACGGAGATCGGGACCGGTCGCCCCGGGCGACAGCGTTCGGGACGACCGGCCGCCTCACCGACGGTCGTGAGCTGATGCTTCCCGGCGCCGCTCTGCCTGACCGGAAGCGATGCCGGTGGTTCAGTGGGCTGCCCCCGGCCGCCTGGCCTTCTGCTCGGCCTGGAGCCGTTCCAACCCCACCGCCGAATGGTCGGCGAAGACCATCGCCGCCGCGACCGCCGGATGCTTCTGGGCGATGAGGTCGTGCATCGTCTGGCACACGCGGCGGTAGGACGGGTGCCCCTGCGGCGCCGTGCGCAGCTCGATCACGTGCATCGCCTCCCGCGCGTTCATCTGCATCGCGTAGCGCAGCCGGTACGCCATCGAGATGGCATAGGGCCCGAGCTCACCGAGACCGCCGCCACACAGCGCATCGAAGAGGCGTGCGCTCTCGTCCATCGCGCGCGACCAGTCGGCCGCGAAGCCCGCTTCCGCGATCTCTTCGGGCATCGTGAAGCCGTGCGCCGGCGAGAGCGGCTGCCAGTCGATGGTCAGCATCCGGTGGCGCTGCAGGTCGCGAAAGGCGCCGTAGTCGGAGAGGATGTCGAAACGGTAGCTCGTGCGCTCGAAGGCGCGGCCGGGCTTGTGCCGGCGGTTCACGCGCTCGCCCACGTAGGCCCGCAGAATCTCGCCGCGCTCGGCGTCGCTCATCGAGCGGGCAACCGCGAGGAGTTGTTCGTCCGGCAGCGTCGCGTGCGGATAGAGCGCCGCCGCGACAACCTTCGCTTCACCATCGGGATCGAAATCCGCGAGGGTCACCTCGGAACGCTCTTCCGGCGTCACGCTCGCGAGGCGCGCGTGGGCGGTCGCCTGCGCGTGCGCGCGCGTGTCCGCGAGGTATTGGCTCCAGCGCACGCCGCGGTCGGGCTGATCGACGCGGGCGACGAACGCCGGGATCACCTTGCGTAGCTCGACCAGCATCCGGTCCGCGCACCCGCGCGCTTCCGCGAGCGGCGACGCCCGCAGGCGCAAGAGGAGCGCTTCGAAAGCTTGACCGCTGCCGTAGAGCCCGACGCTCGACTTGGTCGCCGCCGGGAGGAGGCCGCGCACGGTGTCCAGGGCCTTCGCCCGTACCGCTCGCCGCCACGCGCCCTCGGCGGTCGTCGCGTCGCGCGGGAACTTGCGCTCGAAGAACGACTGCATCCCGTCGAGGAATCGCGCGTAGGTGGCGAACGCGCGGTCCATCGCCGCATCGAATTCGCCGTGGAGCGAAGACGATTCGATCTCCGGCGGCGTCACGTAGCGCCACCTGCCGCCCGGCCGGTCGGTGTACGGGATGTAGCGCGTCGACTGCTCGAGGTAGGCCATCAGCCGGCCGCGCTCGAGGACCTTCGTCAGCACGTTCGACGCGCCCTCCACCGCAAGATGCACGCCGCCGAGCTGCGCGACCGAGTCGTCACCGAACTCCACGAAGACCTTTTCATAAAGCGATTCGGCACGCTCAGCGCCAGCGCTGCCGGTCGGCACCGAGGCGCGCCCGCCGGGGAGGAATTCGTCCGCGAAGAGGCGGCGCAGGCTCTTCGGCGAGCGCGAGTAGCGGGCGAAGAGGGCGCCCTTGACCACTTCCGGCAGGCCGGTCAGCGCGAAGACCGGCCCCTCGAGAGCGGTAAAGTAGGGTGCGAGTGCTTCGCGTTCCTCGGCGGTGAGCGTGTCGACGTTCGAGGGGATCAACGGCGGCCTCGGCGAAAAGCGAAAGCGTAGCGCGTGCTACAAGCGGGCGCGATGGAGGCGTTCGAGAACCGACTGCGCAAGAATCTCGCGCGCCTGGCACCGTGGGCGAAGCGGGAAGGCATCGGCGCGTGGCGCGTCTACGATCGCGACCTGCCGGAAGCGCCGTACGCGGTCGACCGCTACGGCGATCGCGTCCTCGTCACGGAGTATGAGAGCGCTGTCGGTCGGCGACAGAGCCGCTCGGAGCGGGCAGGCGAGATCGAGGAGACCGGACGCGCCATCGAAGCAGTTCTAGGCGTGTCCCGCGAGGCGATCCTGCGCAAGACGCGCACGCGTCACCGGTCGACGGAACGGCGCGCGCGGGGTGATGCGTCGCACGAGTTTCCCGTCGAAGAGCACGGCCGCCGCTTTCTCGTGAATCTGGTCGACTACCTGGACACCGGGCTCTTCCTCGACCAGCGGGTGGCGCGAGAGCGCCTCGCCGAGATCGCTCCTGGCCAAAGGGTCCTGAACCTCTTCTCGTATACGGGAGCGTTCTCGGTCTACGCAGCGACGGGCGGAGCTCGCGAGGTGACGAGCGTCGATCTCTCGGGCACCTATCTCGCCTGGGCGAGACGCAACTTCGAGGTCAATGGCGTCGAGCCGCGTCGCCATCCCCTGGTGCGTGCCGACGTCGTCGACTTTCTGCGCGCCTCGGACGCGACCTGGGAGACCATCGTGCTCGACGCCCCGACCGCGTCGCGCTCGAGCGGCGGGCACTCGTTCGATCTCCAATCCGCGCACCCGAGGTTGCTCCAGCTCGCGCTCGCCCGCCTCGCGCCGGGGGGCCGGCTTTTCTTCTCTACCAACGATCGCCGATTCCGGCTCGCGTTCTCCGGCGCCGAAGACCTGAGCATTCGTGAGATCACCCGCGAGACGACGCCGCCTGATTTCCGCCACGCTCCGCACCGCGCGTTCGAGGTTCAGCATGGTCGTCGGCTGGGCGGCGCCGCTCATGGTGACCGTTACCGCTGACGTCGAGCCCAGCGGTCCCCAGAGAGGCTGCCGGCGCCATCCGGGATGAAGGGGGTGGTGCCGCTTCAGCTCACCGGTTTCGGTTTCGGTCGGTGTTTCGTCTTCGGCGGGGAGCGGCCGGCGATGTCGATGACGATCGTCTCCTCCGCCACCACCCCCTCGCGCGCTTCTTCCTTCGGGTTCTTGACGCCCTGCTCGCGCGCCTCCGCTTCTTCCGGAGTCAGCTCGCCCAGCTCGCCTTCGATGACCGGCATGAAACCGCCTCCCGTCCGCGAAGGTGCTTCCGCCTCGGTCGGGGCGACAGCGGCGGCGAGCGCTTGCCGGACGTGCTTTCCCTCGTGTCGCTCGGTGGGCTTGCCAGATCGCGGACGGCCGGAGCATCGTGCGACCGTGCGCGCCTTCCTCCTGCTGGCGTTTGTTCTGGCGATCGACGGCTGCCATCACCGGCCGGCGCCTGCGCGCCCTCCTGCCCAGACCGCGAACGCCCGCCAAGAGCCGATCGCTCCCTCGCCAGCGCCGTCGGTCTCCAGGACCGCCGCCGTTCCCCGACCGGACGCAGGCATTGCGCCGGCGCCTCCGTTGACGGCCGCCGAGATGCAGGCGCTCGACCGGTACGCGGCGTTCTCGAACGACGGCTACGCTTTCGCCGACGCGGAGACGAGCCCGGGTGCCGGGATCGAGGTCCTCACGTTCTACGCGGTGCCGACCGGAACGGTGGAGAAGCGGATGGTCCTCGACAGCGCTGCCGCCCGGCAGCGTGCCGCGGCGGATCTCGCCGCCGACGGGTTCCCCCGCCCCGGGGCGCCAGCACGCCTGCCGCCCGGATTCTCGACCGAGATTCAGGGCGCGAAGGTGACCGTGACCCTAGCGGGGCAGCCGGTGACGCATCCGTTCGTCGCCTTTCCGAGCCTACCGAATGTCCGCCCGGGGAAGGCGCGAATTCTGGCGGTCTCGAGCGACGGCAGCCACGTCGCGGTCCGGGTCGAGTCGGCGACCGCGGTCGGCGAATTCGGTCCGGCGCGGGTCGTGCGGGTCGTTCCCTTGTTCAAGTGAGCGGCACCGACACGCTAGCCGGTAGCGTTGCCGGTGGTCGGTAGGGCTTTCGCTGTGCCGGCGGCCACCGCGGCGGGGCGCGCCCGGCCGCTTCTTCGAGCGCCGCCGCGAGCGCTCGTGCGCACGACCCGGGGGAGAAGGCGCGGGCCTTTTCGCGACCCGCGTCGCCGAGGCGGCCGGCGAGCGCCGGAAGCCGCGCGAAGAGCTCGATCGCGCCCGCCAGGAGCGCTGGCGAGCCGGGCGGGACGAGCCAGCCGTCGACGCCATGGCGGACGATTTCCGGCGTCCCCCCGACCCGGGTCGCGATGACCGGAACGCCGCGGGCCATCGCCTCCAGGAGGACGTTCGCGCAGCCCTCGGAATGCGAGGAGAGCACCAGCGCGTCGCACCGGTCCCAGAACGGTTCGAGGTCCGCGAGGGGTCCGAGGAGCAGCGCGTGCTGGTCGAGCCCAAGGCTCGAGAGAAGCCGCCCAACGGGAGCGCTGTCGCCCGGCCCGGCGAGCAGGAGCCGCACAGCGAGCCCGCGCGACCGCGCGCGCACACACGCTTCGAAGAGAACCGGCAGCCCTTTTTCCGGCGCGAGCCGGCCGGCGAAGCCGACCGTGAACGGATCGCCAGCATGACGAGAGCGGCGCCGCTGCCGCTCGGGGAGGGCGACGCCGTTGGGCACGACCCGCGCGGGGACCTTCAGCAATGGCTCCCAGTGGCGGCGAACCGCCTCCGCGTTGCAAACGACCAACGCCGGCTGCGCCAGGCGCAGAAGCCACCGCAGGCCTCTCGCCTCGACGGAGCGGGGGTCGGCCGACTGGCCGAAGGTGAGGCCGCCGGCGCGCCACACGCTGGGAATGGACCAGCGGCGGCCCACCAGGCCGGCAGCGGCCCAGCCGTAGCCCAGGCTCCCGAGGACCACGTCGAAGGGCCGGCGCCGGTGGAGCGCGTCCAGCTCGCCGATGAGCTGCGTCAGGTCGGACAGGTAACCGGGGAGTCGCGCGAGAGAGAAGGCGTTGCTTTTCGGAAAATGGCGGGACCAGAGGAACGCTTCCACTCCGGCGGAGCGAAACCAATCCACGACCGCGGTGCCGGGGCCCGTGACAGCGGTGGTGTCGATGCCCACGGACGACAGGTGCGGAATCAGGAGGCTCGCCTGCCGTTCGGCGCCGCCCATCGCGACCGCCGGTTGCAGATAAAGGAGCCGGAGGCGCTCGTTCCCCGGTCGACGAAGACGCCGGACCCGCCGGGACGGCGCTTGGTACGCCGAGCGGTACCGGTCCAGCTCCTCGTCGAGCCCGTGCGTCACGCCAGAAGGTGGACCCTCGGGCGGCGGAAAAGCGAGAAGCGCGCGAGAGCTCGCCTCATCGGTCGTGCATTGGCAGAGCGAGACTCGGGCACCATCGTGAACGCGTGCGCGGCGCACGACGGCGGCGTTCATCCGCGTCGGACAAGGGGGAGCGACACGATGGCGATGGGGTGGAAGGATTGGTACAAGGCAGCGAAGAAGAACGTCCGCCCGACCTACCGGCAGATCCGCAAGATGGACTCGGACGACTGGCTCGCGGCCATCGGGCTGGAGAAGCGCAACGTCACCGCGGACGTCCTGGGCGCGCTGGGGCTGGTGACGGTGGGGTGCGGCATCGGTTTCGCCCTTGGGCTGCTCTTCGCGCCGAAGAAGGGCGAGGAGCTGCGGCGCGACTTCAACCAGCGGCTGCGCGGCCAGGCGCGGGTGACCGCGAGCGAAACGGCGCCGGCACCCAGCGGCTACGCGAGCTAGGTCGGGAGGAACAAGTCCACCGCGAGACGCGCAGGGACACGGAGAGCGCAGAGGGCTCGAGACTCTCTGCGTTCCCTGCGCCTTGGCGGTAAATTCTCGTGGTGTCGGGGAGCGGCTGCCCTACTCCTGGACGGTGATCTTGTTCACCCTCACCGGGGTCCGCGGGCGATCGCCCGGGCCGGTCGGAGTCGATTCGATCTTCCGCACCACGTCTTGGCCGTCGGTCACCTTGCCGAAGACCGGGTGCTTGGACTGGCCGGGGGTGAACCAGTCGAGGTAGCTGTTGTGGACGGTGTTGATGAAGAACTGCGACCCGCCGGAGTTGGGGCGGCCGGTGTTCGCCATCGCCAGCGTCATCGGCTCGTTGGAGAGCTTGGCGTCGGCCGGGTGCTCGTCGGGAATGGTGCCGTGGGGCGGCCCGCCCGTGCCGGCGCGGCGGTCGTTCGGGTCCTTCGAATAGGGGCAACCGAACTGGACCATGAAGCCCTTGATCACGCGATGGAAATGCAGGCCGTCGTAGAAGCCGCCTTTCGCGAGGTCGAGGAAGTTCTTCGAGGTTACCGGCATCCGGTCGAGATAGATCTCGGCTTTGAAGGTGCCCAGGCTGGTGTCGAACGTGGCGGTCGGGTTGGCCATCTTGCCTCCAGGGAGAAGAGAGCGCCGAAGAACGGCGGGCGTGTCCTACCACAGCAGCCCGGGGGAAACGGCGGGGGAACCCCCGAAGCGTCGCCTGGGGGAAACGCGCCGTTCTCGGGTGGCGAAGCTCGTGGGAGAGCTAACGGCGGCCGCGGTGCGAGGCGCAAGGGTACTTGCCGGTGAGCATGCGCTTGCCTTCGCGGGTGGAGACGAGCCGATCGTTGGGGACCATCTTCTCGATGATGCAGCCGCAGGAGAGCCGGGCGCGGACCACCGTGTTCCCGCTCTCCTCGTCGGGCATCGTTCCGAGCACCTCTTCGGCCGTGAATCCGTTCGGCATCTTGTTCTGCCCACCAGAGGCCCTGCCGTAGCTCGATAGCGCCCCAGGTCGCCCGTTTGAGGGAACCTGAATCGCTTCTGCCCGGCAGGACCGGATCCGCCACTCGCAGCACCGGTCGGGATGCGCCGCGAGGTCGAGCCGCGCTCAGAGCGTGTCGCGCCCGCGCCCCGAGTCTCCGGAAGAACGCTCGTCGCAGCGGTCCCCGAGACGACCGGCCCCGTGCGGGGGCGTCCAGTCGAAATGCTACTCCGAAAGCGACGCGGATCAAGAGACGAGGATGCCCGGCAGGACGGGCGGCGCGCCCGGGGGACGACCGCCTCCCGGCTTCACGCCTTGACGATTCTTTCCCGCCCCACGGTGACCTGGCGCGTCGCGTTGCGCGAGTCGATCACCAGCTTCGCGTGCCGCACCACCTCGGCGTAGTCGACGTTCGAATGGTCGGTGACGATCACCACCGCCTCGTAGCGGGCGAGCGTCTCCGGCGTCAGCGCGACGCTCTCCAGGCCGAGGTCGTGCCGGCGCATCTTGTGCGTCCGGGGCACGTACGGGTCGTGGTAGTCGACGATAGCGCCCTTGCTCTCCAAGAGCTCGATCACTTCGAACGCCGGGCTCTCGCGAACGTCGTCGATGTCGCGTTTGTAGGCGAGGCCGAGCACCAGCACTCTCGCCCCCTTCAACGCCTGCCCGCGGTCGTTGAGCGCGTCGATAAGCCGCATCACGACGTAGTGCGGCATCCCGGTGTTGATTTCGCCGGCCAGCTCGATGAACCGCGTCGAGAACTGGTACTCGCGCGCCTTCCAGGTCAGGTAGAACGGGTCGATGGGAATGCAGTGCCCGCCCAGGCCGGGGCCGGGATAGAAGGGCATGAACCCGAACGGCTTGGTCGCCGCCGCGTCGATCACCTCCCAGACGTCGATGCCCATCCGGTCGCAGAGCATCTTCATCTCGTTGGCCAGGGCGATGTTGACCGAGCGGAAGATGTTCTCGGTCAGCTTCGTGAGCTCAGCGGCACGGGTGGAGGAGACCGGAACCACTCTCTCGAAAGCGCTCCGGTACAGGGCCTCGGCAGCGCTGCGGGCCACCTCGTCATCGGCGCCGACCACCTTCGGCACCTGCACCGTGCGAAAGCGCTGGTTCCCCGGGTCTTCGCGCTCGGGGCTGAAGGCGGTGAACAGGTCGTGTCCGACCTTCAGGCCGCTCTTCTCGAGAATCGGGTTCATCACCTCGAGGGTGGTCCCCGGATAGGTGGTCGACTCCAGCACCACCAGGCGGTCAGGCTTCAAGTGCGGAGCGATGGCCTCGCAGGTGTCGACGATGAAGGACATGTCCGGCTCGCGCGCCTTGGTCAGCGGGGTCGGGACGCAGACGACGATGGCGTCGCAGTCGGCGATGCGCGAGTAGTCGGTGGTGGCGTCGAAGCGCCGGGTGGCCACCAGCTCCTCCACCTCGCTCGCGGGGATGTGGTGGATGTAGCTCCTGCCTTCCTTGAGCGCTTTCGGCTTGCGCTCATCGATGTCGAAGCCGACCAGCCGAAAGCCGGCTTTGGCGAAGGCGAGCACGAGCGGCAGACCGACGTAACCCAAGCCGACGACGCCGACGGTCGCGTCGCGGCGTTCGAGCTTGTCGAGCAGGGAATGAGCCACGGGACCAACCTCTTCGCAAAAGGACGCGGGCTTCTAGCACGGGCCCGCCCGTCACGCAGCAGGGTGACGGCCGCAGAGTGCCGTGACCGATGGCTTTCCTTCACGCTCTCCGCGAGCGCTCGGCGTGCCAGGCGACCGGGGACGCTTCGACCTCGGCGGGCGGCGCCCTGGTCGCTTCTCTCGGGTCGGCCGATGGAACGCTTGCCGGCCCACGGGACGCGCATCGCGGCCAGGAGCGCCCATTGACCGGGCCGGCGCGAGCCGCTACAGGGCCGGCCTCGTGAGCGTCCGGGCCCATGGACCGTTGGGTGTCCTGCTCCTCAACGTCGGCACGCCCGACGCGCCCGAGGCGCGCGCAGTTCGCCGCTACCTGCGCGAATTCTTGAGCGACCCGCGGGTGGTCGACCTACCGGCGCTTCTGCGCTGGCCGCTCGTGCACCTCGTCATCCTGCCGACCCGGCCGCGGACGAGCGCCGAGGCCTACCGGAAGATTTGGACGGACGAGGGTTCGCCGCTGCTCGTCCACTCGAGAGCGCTCCTGGAGGGCTTGCGGGCCCGTCTAGGGAACGGCTACGCCGTCGACCTGGGGATGCGCTACGGCCAGCCGTCGATCGACGGTGCTCTGGGGCGCTTGAGCCAGGCGCGAGCGGAGCGGCTGATCCTGGTGCCGCTCTTCCCGCAACTCGCTTCGGCCACGACCGGCACCGCGCTGGAGGCGGTCTATCGCCGGGTCGCTTCTCTCGTGAACGTGCCGTCGGTCGCGGTGGTGCCGCCGTTCTTCGACGACGTGGGCTTCCTCGACGCTTTCGCGCAGGCCGGTCGCGATGCGATGGCCTCGTTCCAGCCGGACCACGTCCTGTTCAGCTTTCACGGTCTGCCCGAGCGCCAGGTGCGCAAGAGCGACGAGTCGGGCGCGCGCTGCCTCGCGACGTCGGCCTGCTGTGCCGCTCTCGATGGAGAGAACCGCGACTGCTATCGCGCGCACTGCTTCTTCACCGGACGGCAACTCGCCGAACGGCTGGGGCTCTCTGAGGACGCTTGGAGCCTCTCGTTCCAGTCGCGCCTGGGCCGCACGCCGTGGATTCAGCCGCACACCGACGCGACGCTGGCGACGCTCGGCCGGCGTGGCACCAAGCGGGTGCTGGTCTTCTGTCCGGCGTTCGTCGCCGATTGCGTGGAGACCCTCGAAGAGGTAGCGCTGCGCGGTCGGGATCAGTTCCGCGCGGCGGGCGGGGAAGCGCTCGAGCTCGTCCCGTCGCTCAACGCACGGCCGAGCTGGGTGGAGGCGCTCGCGCGGTTGATCGAACGGACGGCGCCTCGCTCACCGGAAGCGGTCCCGATCAGCGTAGGCTCGAGGGCGTCCCCCGGAGATTAGAACGCGCGTGTCACTCCCGTCGAGGACAGAATTCGTGCCCAAGCGAAGAATCGCTCATCCCGAGCGCAGTCGAACGGACGAGCGGTTTCCTCGCGGCGCCCATCCCTCGAATTCGCTCGGGATGAGCGGAAATCGCCGATGCGGCAAGTCTTGGACAGCGGTGAACGTGGGTGCAGGAACGCTACCGGCGGGCAGCAGCTCTCACGGGTACGGCATCGCCCACCGAGAGCAAGGTTTGGATTTCCTGCCGCAGGGTGGCGCGTTCCGCATCCTCGAATCCTTGGCGTACGAACTTGACGTGACCGGTGCGGTCGAGCAGTAGCGCCGTCGGGAGGCGTGAGAGACCGAGGCGGGGTGCGACCACCTCGGCGCCCGGGTCCCGGAGAACCGTCAGGTCGTCGAGCTGATGCTGGCGCAGGAAGGCCCGGCCGGCGCGCGCGTCTTCGTCGACGTCGACGCCGATGAAACGAAAGCCTTTCGCGCCGTAGGCGCGCTGGAGATCGTCGTAGAAGGGCAGCGCTTCCACACAGGGTTCGCACCAGCTCGCCCACACGTCGACCAGCACCACGTTCCCGCGAAGGCTGGAGAGGGCGAGGCTCTTCGCGTGCCCATCGGTTGCGGTCGTGCCCAGCACGGGAAGGGCCAGGTCGAACGCCGAGCCGGTCCGCACCGCGAGGGGCGTGGTCGCGCACGCGAAAAGGAAGAGGACGCCCGGAATCAGGGCCCGCCGGCTCACGCGGCGCCTCCTTCGAGCCCGGCCCGGAGCTTGGCGACGAGCCCCCCGAAAGCGCCGTTGCTCATCGCGAGGATCACGTCGCCCCCTTGCGCTTCTTCGAGCACCGTGCGCGCGATGTCGTCCGCCTCCTGGAACGTTCGCGCGCGCGCGCCGCGATGGCCGATGGCCTGCGCCAGCGCGCTCACGTCGAGCACCTCGTTCGGCCGTAGGCCCGCGACTTTCTTGGGGCTCGCGAGGATCACCTCGGCCGCGCCGTCGAACGCGCGCTCGTAGTCGTGCTGGTGAATCGCGCGGCTCGCGGTGTTGGAGCGTGGCTCGAACAGGGCCCAGAGGCGACGGCCGGGAAAGCGCGCGCGCACCGCGGCGATCGTCTCCCGGACCGCGGTCGGGTGGTGGGCGAAGTCGTCGACGAGCGCGACGTCCCGCGCGGTAGCGACGAGCTCCTGGCGTCGCCGAACACCGGCGAAGGTCGATAGGCCCCGGGCGATCTCGTCGGGCGACAAACCGAGGCTCAGCGCGAGCGCGATGGCGCCGGTGGCGTTCTCCACGTTGTGCAACCCGTGCAGCGGGAGCCGAAAGGGCCCGACGTCGCGCCCGCGCCAGGTCACCCGGAACGACGCGCCGTCGGGGCCCATCCGGACCTCGCGCGCCTCGACGTCGGCAGGCTCGCGGACGCTGTAGGTCGCGACCTGGCAGCGGGCGCTTCGGACGAGCCGCGGCGTATTCTCGAACGACGCGCACGCCGCCACGAAGCCGTCCGCCGCCACGAGGTCGAACAGCCGCGTGAACGCCGACTCGTAGTGCGCCAGGTCGCGGTAGATGTCCGCGTGGTCGAGCTCGGCGCCGGTGAACTGCACGAGCTTCGGCCGGTAGTGCAGGAACTTCGGCCCCTTGTCGAAATAGGCGGTGTCGTACTCGTCGCCCTCGACGACGAACGCGCCGCCCGACCCGAGATGGAACGATTCCGCGAAATTCTTCGGCACGCCGCCGACGAGGAACGACGGGTCTTGGCCGGCGCTCGTCAAGAGGTGGGCGAGAAGGCTGGTGGTGGTCGTCTTCCCGTGGGTGCCGGCGACGACGACGCTGGTCTTCGTTTCGAGGAAGAGCTTGCCGAGCGCCGCGGGAAACGAGGCGTGGACGAGGCCCCGCTCGCGCATCGCGGTGGCCTCGGGGTTCCCCTTTCGCACGACGTTGCCGACGACGACGAGGTCCGGCTGCGCTGCCGTCAAGTTCGCGGGCGAGAAGCCCGGCATCACCCGGATGCCCCACTCCGGCAGCTTCTCGCTCATCGGCGGGTAGATGTTCTCGTCCGAGCCGGTGACCTGGTAGCCGGCTTGCTTAAGGAGCCCCGCGAACGACCCCATCCCGGTCCCGGCGACGGCGATGACGTGGACGCGCTTCAGGTGAGCGAGAGCGATGTCGGGGAACGGGACCGGACCCGGGTTGGGGACGCTCAAGTCGAACGCTGGCATCGAGCCTCCGCGCGACGGACCGGCGGGCACCTTACCGCCCGCGGGCCCATCTGGCGACGAACGTTCGTCACTCGAAGCCGAGGGAGCGAGCGACGAGGTCGTGGACGATCGGCCGGAAGAGGCGAATCTTCTCGCTCGGCCGTTCGTGGACGACCGCGTTGGTGAGAAAGGCGATGGAGAGCTTGGCGTCCCGGTCGATCCACAGCGAGCCGCCGGTGAAGCCCAGGTGCCCTGCCGCCCCCTTGGGGCCCCGCCCGAGAATGCTGCCCAGGGCAGGAGCGTCGCCGGAGGGCGTGTCGAGGCCGTAGGTGCGCGAGCCGGCCGCCCGGGTGAAGAGCAGCTCCGCCTTCTCCCGCGGCAAGAGGCCGCCCGAGTCGTCTTCCGCGTCCCGCCGCAGCCGGTCGCCGTACTGGGCGAGCGCGAGCGCGTCGAGGAAGAGCCCCGCGTGCCCGCACGCAACGCCCAGACAGGCGGCGTTGTCGTCGTCGGGCGCACGGTCTTGCGCCTGCGCGTCGAAACCCAGGCGGTCGACCAGGTCCCTTTCGACCGCGGGGTTTCCGGGTCGTGGTCGCCCCTGGCCGGTCCGCACCGGCGCCAGGTGACGGGGAACGGGAACCGCCTCGTCGCCCAGCTCCAGCCACAACGCGAGAAACCCGAGGTCGGAGTAGGTCGGCCGCGGCTCGGCCGCCTTGGTCGCGGCGAGGACCTCCCGGTAGATGCGCTTGACCTGCTCGCGCCACGAATCGTCGTGAATCAGCCGGGAGAGCGGAAGGTTCAGGCGCGTGGCAGCGTGGGCGAAGAGAGGCCTCCAGGCCGGCAGCCCTGCCGTGTGGCTCAAGAGCTGTCCCACCGAAGGACGGCCGTCGAGCCACTCGACCGGCCTATCCAGAGGGAAGCGCTGCAGCGCAGCGACGGCGGTGGCGACCTTCGTCAGGCTCGCGAGGTCGAAGACCGGCCGCCCGTCGGGGACGTTCAGGTCCATCGCCACCTCGCCGTCTTGCACGACGCAGAGGCTCGCGTGGGTGTAGAGGCCCGTGTCGCGGCCGGTCTCCAGCGTCCGGACGATGTCGCCCCCGGTGGTCCGCCCGGCGGCCGGAGGGTGAGCGTGCGGTTCGTCGTGGACGAACGATTCGAGAAAGACGAGGGTGCTCTCTTCGGCGTCGACCCGCACCCGGACCCCGAACGTAAGCGCGTGGTTCGTCGTGCCGTGGCCACACGGCAGGTCGGTGAGGCAGGGCAGGCCGAGCGCAAAGGCATGGTCGACGATCACCTCGCGCGCGGTCGGGCCGCCGGCCGGCGCGTGCCGGCGCTCCGGATCCGCCCTCTGGTAGGCGACGCCGCTCCCGCTCGGCTCAGGCTCGTCGCAGTCGGTGAGCTCGCCGAAGACGAGCGCCCGCACGCCGCGGAAGACGCCCGCCTGCCGGCACTGGGTCAGCAGGCGATCCAGCCGGTAGGGACGCTCCCCCACGTCTTCCAGGAAGAGCACCGCGCCCTCGAACGAGGGCAGGTACGGAGTGCCGCAGAGCGAGGCGATCACCGCGAGGTTGCCGCCGACGAGCAAGCCTTCGGCGCGTCCGCCGACGAGGGGGCGTCCTTGGAGCGCGGGCGCGGGCGCATCCGAGGTCAGGAGCGTGAAGAGGCGGTCCAGGACCGCTGCTGGTTCGCTCGCGAGCCTGGCGACCATGCTGCCGTGAATCGAGGGGACGCCCGCCTGGAACAGGCGCAGGTGGAGGGCCGTCAGGTCGGAGAAGCCGACGAAGACCTTCCTCGCCCGACGCAGGTCCTCCAGTTGAATCGACGCGAGCAGGCGGGAAGTGCCGTAGCCGCCGCGGGCAGCCCAAACGAGGTCAGCGTCCGGGGAGCGGAAGGCATGATTGAGCTCGGCGGCGCGCCGTTTGTCGGAGCCGGCGAAGAACCGGTCGTGGGCGAACAGGTCGTCCTGGAACCGGGGCTTGAGGCCGCGCGATTGGAGGAGCGAAACGCCCTGGCGAAATCTCTCAACATCGAAGGGACCGGCGGGGGCGACGATTTCGACGGGGCTACCCGCCTGCACGCGGCGCAGGAGCATGCGCCACACGCTAACACTTCAGGGAGTTCGGGCGATTCGTTCGAGCAGCCGCCGTTCCTCCAGGGCGTGCACCAGATTGGCGCTCGCCCAGCGTGCGGCTTCTTCCTCGTCGTCGTACAAGCAGCACGCCTCGAGGTAGAGCCGCTCGCCGAGCTGGCCCAAGAGCGTGTAGAGCTCCCGCGTCGACCGGCGCAGTCCCTCGAGCCGGCGGGCGGTCTTTTGCGTCGCGGTCTGCATCGGAGCCTCCGCCGGGCGCTGGCTTCCCGGCGCCCACCTCTTTCGTGTTGCATCCGCCGCGCCAGCGTTCGGCCTCGCGCGTGAAACCCGAGGATCTCGACGTACGAGCACCGCCTTCGGTTCGTCGTGTGCGGAGAATCACGCAAAGATTTCCACGATCGCGGCGGGGATCACGACAATCGTGTCCGACGCCTCGGTGTGCAGAGACGCACCTTGGCGCCGATCGATCTCGGGAAGAGACGCCCAGTGTCCAAAGGTCACGTTCCGTTCGGACCGGTCGGGGCGAGGGCCGCTTCGGCCGGGCGGGCCGCCTCTAGGGAACCGGCACCGCTCTAGGGCTCATCGAGCGGCTCGGGGGCGTGGAGCGGGCGGCGGACGTGGCGGAGGTAGTCGCGCACCCAGGTGAGCGGCAGCGCTGCCGCGTGGTTGTCGTTGACGCCGTCCATCGGCCGCGCCATGCACATCGAGTTGAGGATCGCCTCCTCGGTGCATTCGATGACCGCCTCGTAGAGCGGGTCCATCCGGTGGTCGAGGAGGAACTTCGCCCGATAGATGATCTTCGGCGAGTTGCGGGGAACCTGGTTGGTGGTGGAGAAGGCGAGGATGATTTCCCCCGACCCGTGCTCGGCGAAGCTGCCCACCCGGCCGATGCCGAGGGCCGCACGCTTGGCGAGGCGGTTGAGCTGGTGCGGCATCAGCGGGGTGTCGGTGGCGACCACCGCGATGATCGACCCGTAGCGCTTCTTGCGTTTGGGGACGTGGGCGAACAAGGGCGCCAGGTGCTCGCCGACGGGATAGCCGGTGAAGCGCAGGGCGTTGAGGTAGCCGAAGTTGGACATCACGAGGACGCCCAGCGTGTAGCCGCCGAGGACCGGCGGGAGCTTCCGGGAAGCGGTGCCGATCCCCGACTTGAAGTCGCAGGTGATCATCCCGGTGCCGCCGCCGACCGAGCCCTCCGCGACCGGCCCGTCGGCGGCGGTCTGGATGGCCTCGACCACGTGCTCTTCCTTGACGTGGCGGCCGGCGACGTCGTTGAGCCAGGAGTCGTCGCACTCGCCGACCACGGGGATGATGACGTCCTCCTCGTCGCCGATGCCGGGATACTGGCGGACGAGGTAGCGAACGGTGGCGTCGCTGACCGCGCCCACCGCGAGGGTGTTGGTCAGGAGAATGGGCGTTTCCAAGAGACCCCATTCCATCACCTGGGTGAGGCCGCTCATCTCGCCGGCGCCGTTCAAGATGAAGCCGCCGCCGACGCAGCGGTCGGTGAACGCGTTCCCGCTGGCGGGAAGGATGGCGGTCACTCCGGTGCGCACCGGTCCGATGCCGCGCTGCAGCGCTCCCCCCCCCCGAATGATGGTGGAGTGGCCGACCTTGACCCCGGTGACGTCGGTGATGGCGTTGTAGTGGCCGGGCCGGTATTTCCCGAGCGGGAAGCCCAGCGCGCGGGCGCGCACGCGCGGGATGGCCTGGTCGGGGAGGTTCCAGTCGGTCATCGCGAGGGGCGTTCTACCACGGCGACGCGGCGGGCGGCGGCGAAAACGCCCTCCGGCAGCGGAGTCGGGAGGTAGGGTCCATGCCGATCCGGTCGACGCACTTGCGGCATCCCAGTCGTCGCCAGCCGCTGGCCGGCGATGGCGGGCCGGCGGCCCACCACCGCCCAAGGGGCACGAAGTGCGCGAACCGGACCGGTGGACTATTCGGGCAGGACTCCCGAATCCACCGCGACCCACCGGGAGACGCCGTCGACGCTCTTCTTGCGGAAGGCGCCGAGAAAGACGACGAAGGTCATCGATGGAGCCTTGTGGAGCTTGGGGTTCGCCCGCACGTATTGCACCGGGAAGCTGGAGCCCTTCTCCAGGGCGTCGTACCAGCGGCGCCGGTCGTGGGCGTAGACCCGATGAGTCTCGTCGTAAGGGGTCGTCCACATGAAACCGTATTCGACGCCATCGACCGCGTAGGCGTAGCCGAGCCAGGTGTCCTCGCCGTGCGTCTGCCATCTGGCGACGTAGGCGGTCGTCTCCGCATCGACGAGCGCCTCCGCCTTCCGGCAGTCGATGACCTCGCGATGCACGTTGTCGCGGACCACGCCGTAGAGGTCGACGTGAAGCGTGGGAATCGGCCTGGGCATCGCTATGACCTCCATCGCGAGAGTGACGCGATCTACCGCCGATCGCGATGGCGCGGTCGAACGCCCGTCACCAACGCAGGAGCGCGGAGAGGTCGGCGAACGGCGTCGTGCAGGGAGGACCCGGAGCGAACCGGAGCGCCTCGGAGCCGTCGGCCATCCGCGCGTAGACGGTCGAGGAGCGGGTGGCGTAGTCGAATTCGGGCACGTGGACGCAGAGCGACTCGAAGGGCGGGTCGACGTGCGTGCGCAGGGCGGAAGCGATGGCGTCGAGGTCGAGCGGTCTCGAGGAGAGCGGCGCCATCAGCTCGCGCACGTGCGCCTCGCGCGGGGGCGGCTCGGCGCCGAAGCCGCGCTCGGTGACGACGTGCCTGCCGGGGCCGAGGCGTTCGACGCGCATCGTCTCGCCGTCGCTGACCGCGATGAGGCCCTGGGCGCCATCGGTCGCGAAGAGATGGAAGCCGTTGAAGTCGAGCGGATCGAGCGTGCCGAGGCGCGACTCGACCTCGGCGATGGGCGCGAGCTGAGCGAGAGCGGTGACGATGAGCCCGCGCGACCGGCGGTCGGCCGAGCGCATCGCTCCCGCGCGGTTGGTGAGGCCGATGAAAATCTGGCGCGCGTTGACCGCCCACCACGAGCCGCCAGCGACCCGGTCGACCGGCGCGACGAACGGAACGCCGCCGCTGTGCCGCTGGGGTCCCGAAGAGGGGCGGCCCAGTCGCTCATCACGATTGGCCGCGACGACCAGCGGCGCTTCCGGGAAGACCGAGAGCCAGGCGACGAGCGTACACATCGAGAATCACGCGGGCGACCGCGCGGCCTGGACCACCCGCGGCCGATCGCCCGGCAGCCGCTGCTCCGTCCGCTCCTCGCGCTCCTCGCGCCGCTTCTCCCGCGCGCGCTCCTGGTGGCGCCGGATCGCCGGCGCGAGAATCTCGCCGATGAGCGTGCGGTAGTCCATCCCCGCGCCCTTGGCGATGAGCACGAGGTCCGACCAGCCCGGCGTCAGCCCCGGCAGCGGGTTGCACTCGAGGAAATAGACGCGGCCCTGCGCGTCCATCCGGAAGTCGATGCGGGCGACGTCGCGGCAGGCGAGCGCGGCGAAGCATTCGCGCGCCGCCCGCTCCAGCGCCCGCTGCTCGCCGGGCTCGATCTTCGCGGGCACGTCGTAGCGGATCTTCGAGCTCCAGTCCTGCTTGTGCTCGAACGAGTAGACCGGCGTCTTCTCGGCCTGGTCGAGGAACACGACCTCCATCACCGGCAAGACGCGCACGCGGCGCTCGCCCAGGAGGCCGACCGTGAACTCGCGGCCGGCGATGTACTGCTCGACGAGCACGGGCTGCTTGTACTTTTCGAGGAGCTTGCGCGCGGTCTCCCGCAGCTCGGCTTCACTGCGCACGACGCTCGCCGGGTGCACGCCCTTCGAAGAGCCCTCGGCGTTCGGCTTGACGATGAGCGGGAAGGTCGAGAGCTCCTTGGGCAGCTTCTCCTTGCCGCTCGCCATCAGGAGGAAGTTCGGGGTCAGGATGCCGTGCTGGCGCACCATCCGCTTGGCGAGCGTCTTGTCGAGCGCGATGGCGAGCGTCGCGGGGTCCGAGCCGGAGTAGGGAATGTCCATGAGCTCCAGGAGCGCTGGTACTTGGCTCTCGCGGGTGCGCCCGCGCAGGCCCTCTGCGATGTTGAAGACCACGTCGACCGGCGTCGAGGCGAGGGTGCTCGGCAGCTCGTTCGTCGCCTCCAGGTCGATCACCTGATGGCCGAAGGAGGCGATCGCCTCGCGGATCGCCTGCAGGGTCGCGGGCGCGTCGTACTCGGCCTCGTCGTCGCCGGTCCCGTCGACGTGGGGCTTCACCCGCTTGACGTTGTAGGCGAAGCCTACCTTGAGCGGTGCCGCCCTCTTCGGAGGGTCGCTTTTCGTGCTGCTCTCGAACGTGTTGCACATGGTGGCTGTCATCCCCGTGGCGAGAAGTGCCCTTGGGAGCGCTCTCGCTCTGCATTACCGTTCTTGCCGGTTGACACCGCTTGCGGCGACCGGGTGAAGACGACGAACGCCATCGCCGGGCGCTTCGACGACTCGCGCATCGCGAAGTGGAAGCCGTCGAAGGTCCACCCCTCGGCGACCCAGCCGTTGACGATCTCTTCCAGCGACTCGTCGGTGACGGTCGAGGTCTCGACGATCTTGTAGTGGGGCGGCCGGGCGGCGCGCGTCGCTCGACGAGGTTCATCCCGAGCGAGGTCGGCGGGCGCGGGATGGACGGGAAGCGACGGAGGCTCGCCCTCCGCGTCGGACGATGGGGGTTCGCCTTCGGCCTCGGGCGACGATGGAGGCTCGCTCGCCCCCGCGCACGTCTGCTCTTCGCTCGCCACGACGGATTCTGCGCTTGTTGGCATCGGCGTTTTCAAGCCCGGGTCCGGATGGACACAGGCGGAGAGTAGACAACTGATCCGCGCCGCGCAAGTCGATGCCGTTTCGCGCTGGGGCCAGCGGGAAACGCAGCCTGCCGCCCGGGCGGTGGCCGGCCTGGTCCCTGGGCGAGCGGCACGCGGCCGCGCAGGGATACCCGGCGGGAGAGCTGATGCTAAGCGGGAGCCCTTCCGGGTGACCGGTGCGGGTTCTCTTCGGCCGCCATCACCAGGGGGAGCAGTCCGCCTCGGGTGGCCAACCTGCATCAGGGACTACCCCTTCGCAGGCGCATCCGTTCTCGACCCACGAACGGGTCTTCGAGTCGCAGCACCAGCAGGTCACGACGCCCCACCCGGGCGCGGGCCCGCTCATGCGTGCGTTCCCAACGGAAGCAGAAAAGCAACCATCTTCGCACTCGACGTCGCTCCGCGTGCCCGGCCAGGGTCCGCACGGGCCGGCGTCAGCGACGCGGCTGCGTCGGCGACCGATGCTCCGGCATCGCCTCCATCGCCGGCGACGTGGGCGGTGCACAGGCCAGCGTGAAAGCCGTTGCGGCCGCCGTGGCGAAGCAGCAGACTGCGCGCGGGTTGAAGGAGGTCGTCATGGGCAGCTCCGTCCCGACCATCCGCGCGCCGCGCGGCACCGAGCTTTCCTGCAAGGGCTGGGTGCAGGAAGCCGCGATGCGGATGCTGATGAACAACTTGGACCCCGAGGTCGCCGAGCGGCCGGAAGAGCTGGTCGTCTACGGCGGTCGTGGGAAGGCGGCGCGCGATTGGCCATCGTACCACCGCATCGTCGCGTCGCTCGAGGCGCTGGAGAACGACGAGACGCTCCTCGTTCAAAGCGGCAAGCCGGTCGGCATCGCCAGGACGCATCCCGACGCGCCGCGGGTGCTGATTGCGAACTCGAACCTGGTCGGCAAGTGGGCGACCTGGGAGCACTTCTGGGAGCTCGAACGCAAGGGTCTGATGATGTTCGGGCAGATGACCGCCGGGTCGTGGATCTACATCGGCACGCAAGGGATTCTGCAAGGCACCTACGAGACCTTCGCGGCGGCCGGGCGGCAGCACTTCGGCGGCGACCTGTCGGGCAAGCTCATCCTCTCGGGCGGCCTGGGCGGCATGGGAGGCGCGCAGCCGCTCGCCGCGACGATGGCCGGCGCGATTTTCCTGGGCGTCGAGGTCGATCCCGCGCGCGTCCGGCGGCGGCTCGAAACCCGCTACCTCGACGAGCAGGCGACGAGCCTCGACGACGCGCTCCGGCGCATCGGCAACGCGCGCTACGAGAGGAGAGCCGTGTCGATCGGCCTCGTCGGGAACGCCGCGGACGTGTTCGCTGAGCTCGTCAAGCGCGGCGTGACGCCGGAGCTGGTGACCGATCAGACGAGCGCGCACGACCCGCTCAACGGTTACGTGCCCAACCGGATGAGCCTGGCGGAAGCGCTGGAGCTTCGTCGCACCCACCCCGAGGAGTACATCCGCCGCGCGAAGGAGACGATGGCCGAGCACGTCAGCGCGATGCTCGATTTCCAGAAGAAGGGCGCGCACGTCTTCGACTATGGCAACAACATCCGGGCCTTCGCGAAAGAGGCCGGGTGCGAGAACGCGTTCGACTTCCCGGGCTTCGTCCCGGCGTACATCCGGCCGATGTTCTGCCGCGGCGAGGGGCCGTTCCGGTGGGTCGCGCTGTCGGGAGATCCGAACGACATCCGCACGACCGACGAGGAGCTGATCAGACTCTTTCCCGAGAAGCACGACATGATCCGCTGGCTGCGCACGGCCGAGGAGCGGGTCCAGTTCCAAGGCTTGCCCGCGCGCATCTGCTGGCTCGGCCTGGGCGAGCGCGACAAGGCGGGGCTACTGTTCAACGACCTTGTCGCGAGCGGGCGCGTCAAAGCGCCCATCGTCATCGGCCGCGACCACCTCGACGCGGGGAGCGTCGCGAGCCCCAACCGCGAAACGGAAGCGATGAAGGATGGCACCGACGCGGTCGCCGACTGGCCGGTCCTCAACGCGCTCTTGAACGCGGTCAACGGCGCCTCGTGGGTGAGCTTCCATCACGGCGGCGGCGTCGGGATGGGCTACGCCCTTCACGCCGGGCAAGTGATCGTCGCCGATGGCACGGGGGAAGCAGCGCGCCGGCTCGAACGCGTCCTCACCGGCGACCCGCTGACCGGCGTGTTCCGACACGTCGACGCCGGCTACGAAGAAGCTATCCAGGTCGCCCACCGGCGCGGCGCGAAGATTCCCGGCGTGACGGTCTGAGCGCAGTAAGCGGGCAAAGCCAGTAGGATGGACAGTCCGGTCGCGTGTTGAGCGCGAGAAGTTGTAGCAACGATCGCGCGACCGGCTGTCCGTCGTTCCAGAGCGCTCGCACAAGGAGCGGCGGATCAGCGCGCTCGGGAGCGTCGGACAGCCGTCCGTCGCGCCTGCTGGCGCACGGCCGGACTGTCCAACCTACTGTCTCAAGAGGGCACAGGCGACTTCGCCGTACTCGGGCAGCTCGGTCATCTTCACCGGTCCGCAGGCGATGCAGCTCGGGTCTCTCTTGTACCTGAGCTCGCGGAACGTCTGCTCGAGCGCGTCGTAGACGACGAGCCGTCCGACGAGCGGCCGCCCCCGGCGCAAGAGGAGCTTGAGCGCTTCCACCGCCTGGAGCGACCCGATGATGCCGGGCACCACCCCGAGGACGCCCGCCTCCTGACAGGTCGGCGCGAAGTCCGCTGGCGGCGGCTCCGGGAAGAGGCAGCGGTAGCAGGGGCCATCGCCCGGCACGAAGGTCGTCACCTGCCCCTCGAACCGGAAAACCGAGCCGTGTACGCTCGGCTTGCGCAGCATCACGCAGGCGTCGTTGACGAGATAGCGGGTGGAGAAGTTGTCGCAGCCGTCGACGACGAGATCGTAGCCGGCAAGGATCTCGAGCGCGTTCTCGCGGGTCAGCCGCGCGCGATGCTCGATGACGCGGACGCCCGGGTTCAACGCCTGGATGGTCTTCGCGGCGCTCGCGGTCTTCGGCATCCCGACGCGATCGGTCGCGTGGAGGATCTGTCGCTGGAGGTTCGACTCGTCGACCACGTCGTCGTCGATGATGCCGAGAGTGCCGACGCCGGCGGCGGCGAGGTAGAGCGCGCTCGGGCTCCCGAGTGCCCCGGCGCCGATGCAGAGCACCTTCGACGCGAGCAGCTCGAGCTGCCCTTCCTCGCCCACCTCCGGTATCGAGACCTGCCGGCGATAGCGAGACCGCTCTTGGCCGGTGAGCTGTCGCGGTGTCGCCGATGGGCCGCCCGACCGCTTCCACTGATCGAACCCGCCGGCCAGGGACCAGACCTTCGTGTAGCCGAGCGCCTGAAGCGTCTTTGCCGCGAGGAGCGACCGGATGCCCTCCGCGCAGTAGACCACCACCGGCCGGTGCCTCGGGATCCGCGCCTCGACCTCGAGCTCGAGATGGCCGCGAGGTATCGACACCGCTCCCGGAAGGCTTCCCGCGTCGAGCTCGCTGTGGTCGCGCACGTCCAGCAGCTCGAGCCCTACGCCCGCGTCGAGCAATCGCCGCAGCTCCTCGACGGAGATCTCCGGCACCGTGCGCCGCGCATCATCGAGCAGGTCCAGACCGCTCATCGCTCCCTCTGGGGTCCCCGGAACAACGATCCGCTTGCCCTCTGCTCCGTGCCTATCCGGTTGACATACTTACACCCGGTCGATCGTCGTAGGGCAGGGGCTGGTCTTCCCCTTGACGCAACATCGATGTAGCGACAGCCAGCCAGTAGGATGGGCAGTCCGCGGAATCGCAGCGCGATTCCCGGCTGCCCGTCCTTCCAGAGCGTCCGAGTGCAGGGACAGGCCGACGCCGCTCGATCCGTCTGGAGGATCCGGTAACGATCGCTCTCGGACGGACAGCCCGCCGAGCGCGAAGAGCCACGCTCGACGGGACTGTCCATCCTACTGGTGTCGAGCGGACAGGCATGCTCTCTTCTAACGCGCCAGAGGCGAGGCCGCTTGCGCGCCGGCCGGATGGCGACCACGCGGCCGGCGGTCCGCCGCCTGGGGCGCGACTTCCCCAACGGGCCCGCTGGCCCCAAGTTCCTTGCGTGAACAGGCGGCTTCGGAGGAGGGGAGCATGGCGACCATGAACGAAACGAGCCCGGTCGTGCGCACCGGCCCGCCGGCGGAGGCGACCGGCGCCCGGTACGTGAACCTCGTCTTGAGCGTGTGGCTCTTCATCTCGGCGTTCGTCTGGACCCACACGATGGCGCAGCAGACGAACACCTGGATCTGCGGCGTCTTGGGCGCCATCTTCGCCCTCATCGCGATGAGCGTCCCGGCGGTCCGCTACCTGAACACGCTGCTCTCCATCTGGCTGTTCATCTCGGCGTTCGCGCTGGCGACGGTCAACGTCGGCACCGTCTGGAACAACGCGCTCGTCGCCATCGCGATGTTCGTCGTGTCGCTCATCGGCGCCAGCGCCGACCTCCCGATGCGCCGGCGGCCGGTCCATCCGGCGTAGGAAACGCGGGCGACGATCAGACCGATCGGTCCGATCCGACCGATCGGTCCGATCACGCGCTCAAATCGTCGTCGCGCGCAGGACCTCGTCGACCGTCGTGTGTCCGAGCGCGACCTTGCGGGCGCCGCTCTCGCGTAGCGTGTGCATCCCTTGCGCCCGCCGCGCGCTCTCCTGGACCGAGGCGAGGGTGGCGCCGTTGGCGACGAGCTCGCGCAGGTCGTTCGTCAGGGTGAGCAGCTCGAAGACCGCGGAACGGCCGAGAAACCCGGTCATCCGGCACTTCGGGCAGCCGGCGCCGCGGCGCGCACGCACGTCGTCTGAAAGCTCGACGCCCAGCGCCTGCACCTCGTCGGCGGTCAGCGTCGCGTCGGCGCCGCAGTGGGGGCAGACGGTCCGCACGAGCCGCTGCGCCATCACGCCCACCAGGCTCGACGCGATGAGAAACGGCTCCACACCCAGGTCCCGCAAGCGCACCACCGCCTCGACCGCGGAGTTCGTGTGCAAGGTCGAGAGCACGAGGTGGCCGGTGAGCGCGGCCTGGACGGCGGCGGACGCGGTCTCGCGGTCGCGGATTTCGCCGACCATGATCACGTCGGGGTCCTGCCGGAGGATGTGCCGGATGGCCGCCGCGAAGTCGAGGTCGATCTTCGGCTGCACCTGGATTTGGTTCAGGCCCTCGAAGACCATCTCGATCGGGTCCTCGATGGTGGTGACGTTGATCTCCGGTCCGGCGACGACGCGCAGCGCCGAGTAGAGCGTGGTCGTCTTTCCGCTCCCGGTGGGGCCGGTGACCAGGAGCATCCCGTGCGGGCGCGCGATCCAGCTCTCGAAGACCGCCTGCTCCTCCGGGAAGAAGCCGAGCGACGCGAGGTCCTGCGCGAGCGCGTCCGGGTCGAAGATGCGCAGCACCATCTTCTCGCCGAACGCGGTCGGCACCGTCGAGACGCGCAGCTCGACTTCCCTGCCGCTCAACCCCAGCGCTGCCGCCGGGCGTTCGGTCTTGATGCGCCCGTCCTGCGGCCGCCGCTTCTCGGCGATGTCCATCCGCGCGAGCATCTTCAGCCGCGACACCACCGGCCCGTGGACGCCGTGCGGCAGCGAGTAGACCCGGTGCAACACGCCGTCGATGCGCAGCCTGACGTCGCTCGTCGCCCGGCGCGGCTCCAGGTGGATGTCGCTCGCCCGCTGCTCGAAGGCGTAGCGCAGGAGGTAGTCGACCGCGGCGACCACCGGCCGGTCGTTCGCGTCCAGCTCCTTGCCGCCGGAGATGCGCACGAGCTGCTCGAAGTCGGCGAGCTGCGCGCCCGCGAAGCCCGAGTCGGTCATCGCCGCGAGCGACCGCTTGAAGCCGTAGACGTGCTCGATCGAGCGCAGCACGTCGGCCTTGGCGGAGAGCACCGGCTGGATGGCCGCGTTCGCGAGCTGCCGGAGCGACTCGAACAGCTCCCGGTCGAACGGGTTGACCACCGCGACGACGAGCTGCCCGTCCTTCCACTCGAGCGGCAGCGCGCCGTGCTTCTCCGCGTACGGCCGCGAGAGCGTCCGGGTGATGAGCTGCATGTCGAGCTTGAGCGGGTCGATCTTGCGGTACTCGAGGCCGGCCGCGCGCGCCGCCGCCTCGGTCACCTGGTCCTCGTCGAGGCTCTGCCCCGGCTGGCCGCGCGCCGGAATCGAAAGCGCCGCCGCCAGCTCCACCGGCGAAACCTCGTACCCCTTGGGGCCTCCCCGCTCCCTCGCGAGCCGCACCCGCGCCGCCGGCGCGCGCGCTTCCGCCTCCTCCCTCAGCGCCGGCGTCAAGAGCCCCGCCGCCTGCAACCCGTCGAGCACGAACGAGAGGTGGAAGTCGCCGCGCTGCCGCGGCTTTCGCAAGGGCGCCATCAGGCCGACCGTTCTAGCACGAGAGCTCGCTCGAGCTCTCCGACGCGCGCCGATCGGCTCGCCGGTCTATCGCCGCTCGGGCCTCGGCCGTGGGGCCCGACGCCGGGGCGGCGGGGCGTTGCCGTGCTCGTTGCGCCGGTCGTTGCGCCGTTGCTGTGGCGCGACCCGGATCGGCTGGCTGAACCGCGGTGGCGGGTTGTAGCGGCGGAACTGGGGAGCAGGAGCGGCGCGGCGAGGCGGCGGCTGGTAAGCGGGGCGCGGCCCCGGCCGGCGCTCGGGCGCGGGGAAGGCCGGCGCGGGGACGCGTTCGACGGCTCCCGGCCGGCGAGAGGGCACCGGCCGAGGGTAGCCCGGGTGGTAGCGCTCGACGCCGCGGTTGCGCGGGAAGTTCGGCGGCCGGGTCGGGACCGGTCGCGCCTCTCCGTGCCAGACCGGGACGAAGCGCTGCGGAACGACGGGCACCGGACGCGCGCGCCCGGTCGCGACCGGCACCGGCCGGATCACCCGATGGGTGTACCGCTCGACCCGCACGGGCTGGGGACCCGGGTTGTAGGCGTAGCCGCGATAGCGCACGTAGGTCTCGACCGGCCGGGTGTCCGTGTAGACGTACCGGACGCGCTCGCGCGGGACGACGTAGACGCCGACGTCGGGCTCGTCGAAGACGTTGACCTGGACGAAGGCCCAGTAGGGGCCGTACCAAGCGGCAGTCCAGCCGGGGGGCGGCAGCGGTGCCCACCCCACGTAGCCGCCGCCCCAGCGCCAGTCGACCCAGGCGGGCGCCCAGACGAAGCCCGGCACCCAGACCCACCCGTAGGTCGCGTCGAGCGCCCACCGGCCGTAGTGGAAACAGGCCCAGCCGAAGGGCAGGCCGCTGACGAAGGACCAGCCGTACGGGGTGTAGACCCAGCGGCCGTAGCTGACGTAGGGCCTGAAATCGGGGCCGACGACCGAGGCGTAGGGTCGGAAGACCCAGCCGAACGCCGGCAGGTCGAGCCACTCGCCGTAGGGCGCGAGGCTGTTGTAGAAGCTGTCGAAATCGACCTGCGCGCCCGGGCTCTCGGCGATGGCGCTGGGCGCGACCGGCGCGGGCGGCTGGTAGCCTCCGCTGTTGGATTCCCACTGACCGATGCTCTCGTCGCCGTAGTCGTCGCCGTAGTCCTGCGCGTGCGCGACCTGACCGAAAGCGACCACCGCCGCGACGGCGAGCCAGCCTGCCTGTTTCCACGCCACCATGGTCCGCTCCTTCCCCGGTTCTCCCCGCCGGACGATCTGTAACACTTCGACGGGCGTCGCGCGCGCCGATTCATCCGAGGCGGTCCAGTCGTCGAGTCGGAGCGCGAGCCTTCGAGCGCATCTCGGCCTCCGACACGGCAGCGGGACGACGGGTAAGACCCCATGGCCTGCCGGGCATCAACGTGCCCGGAGGAGAACGGTGCCGGGCCGCCGGCCTGGCGTCGGGCCAGCGCCCGCATCCCAAACGATCGGGCTCCGACTTTGCCGGCGTCGACCCGATGAGCGGACGGGCTCGGAATGGTAGTGGCGGCTCTCTGGCCCAGCACGCCAACGATCGCGATCATGCCGGGCCAGAGGGCCGGCACTACTGACTTGCCGCGTGGCTTGGCAGTATTAATCGTTACGAAAGTATCTGCACCTCGCATCATAGTCGTGGCACGGGCGTCCCCGCCCGTGTAGCCTTCGTTGTGGCTTTCGCAGGCGAGGACGCCTGTGCCACGAGACTCCGACTGCGACTACTTTCGCAACGATTAATAGAGGCTGGGTATCCAGACATCTCAGGTTGTCGTTCCCGCTCGCCCTGAGGCGGCCGGGCCCACGGACCTCGCTCGTTGCCACCGCCCTCGTGCCCGGCCCTCGAAGGGCCGCGAGGGCTCGGC
>JAJYLH010000099.1 GCA_021787845.1 Myxococcales bacterium
TTGGAGACGATCGGAATCGTGGCACGGGCGTCCTCGCCCGTGAAAGCCCAGTCGAGCCCGCTGGCATGGCAGGTCCCCAAGCGCTCACGGGCGGGGACGCCCGTGCCACGAAGTCGTGCTACGTGGCACCGAGAATCTGCGCGCCGCGCGAGCCTTTCGAGGCTTGGTAGATCAGGTTGATGGGCGGGCGGAACGCCCCTCCCCAGCCCGTCCCCTGGCATAGGATGGGTGGAGCGGAGCGTAGCCCATCGTCGTACGACGATCGCTGAGAACGATGGGCTCCGCTTACGCTCCACCCATCCTACCTCCTGGCCTCCGCCTATCCCCCGATAGGCAACCGCCTGGGTGACCCTGGCCACCGCCTATCGCCCGATAGGCAACCGCCTGGGTGACCCTGGCCACCGCCTATCGCCCGATAGGCAACCGCCTGGGTGACCCTGGCCTCCGCCTATCGCCCGATGCCGGGCGTCCATGCGTCGCGCCGCGCCCCCCTCCCCGACCGTCTCGCGACAGTGCGGGAGAGGGTTTCGGCCACCAATCCCGGGCAGGGATGCCTCCGCTTGACCGCTGGCGCGAAACGTGTCTAGCGTTGCACGCGCTGGACTTTTCCCGGCCACGAGGAGCCTTCGACATGACGACCGGACGACGACGCACGGTGCTCGCTGTGATCGGTTTCGCCGTTCTCTGGGCGGTTGGAACGGCGTGCAGCAAGGGCGGTCCCATCCAGGGCGGGCACTGCGTGCCGAGCTGCACCGGAAAGTGCGGTGGGCCGAACGGCTGCGGCGGAACGTGCTCGAACCAGTGCGACGAGGAACAGGACCTATCCTGCCTTCCGCCGGACTACACGAAGTGCGGCGTCTGCCAATCCCAGTGCGCCGGCAAGTGCGGCGGACCCGACGGGTGCGGCAACCAGTGTGCGAACCGCTGCAACGAGGGTTACGCGTGCAAGGGCCAGAACTTCGACTCGTGCGTCGCGTGCACGCCTTCGTGTGCCGGCAAGTGCGGCGGCCCGGACGGCTGCGGGAACACCTGCCCGTTCACCTGTTCGCCCGGCCTGTCGTGCCAGGGTCCGGGCTACACCACCTGCGCCGGGTGCACGCCAGCCTGCACCGGCAAGTGCGGCGGACCCGACGGCTGCGGGGGTTCGTGCCCCTCCACCTGCCCGTCGGGAAAGAGCTGCCAGGGGCCGGGTTACACGAGCTGCGCGGCGGGGTGCACGCCGGCCTGCGCCGGCAAGTGCGGCGGACCCGACGGCTGCGGGGGCTCGTGCCCCTCGACCTGCACGGCGGGACAGGGCTGCCAGGGCCCGGCCTACACGAGCTGCACGTCGTCGTGTACGCCGGCTTGCGCCGGCAAGTGCGGCGGGCCTGACGGCTGCGGAGGCACCTGTCCGAAGACCTGCGTCGCGCCGCAGTATTGCGCCTCGCCCTACACCTCGTGCACCGTCCCCAAGTCGTGCTCGACCGACGCGGACTGCGCGCCGCCGAACAGCATCTGCAGCTACAAGTACAAGGTCTGCGACGACGGGTGCACGGTCTACAACTTCTGCACCGGCGACGAAAGCTGCAACACGGCGACGGGATGGTGCAAGATCGTCCTGCCGCCGGCGACCCCGAACGACATCTACTTCGCCGCGTTCGGTGACACGCGGCCCGCCTCCTCGGGGGCCTCCTACCCGGCGGTCACCGGGACGATCTTCGGCGAGATCAGCGGACACAACCCGCACCACGTGTTCGTCGTCGGCGACTACATCGAGCACAACACCTCGCAGTTCACCGACTTCCTGAACCTCATGCACAAGAACTACAAGGCATCGGGACCGGTCCACTTCGTCGTCGGAAACCACGAGGCCGCCTACCTCTCGGCGTACCAGTCGCAGATGGCCGAGGGTCTGATGAACGGGAAGATGTACTACGCGATCCAGGACACGGCGCAGAACGCGAAGTACGTCGTCATCGCGGACGACGCCTGGGACGCGACCCAGAAGGCGTACATCCAGGCCGCGCTGGCGAAGCCGACGAAGTACACGTTCGTGTTCCGGCATCATCCGTCGGTGATCAGCGCCGGCTCGTCGTCGCACTTTCAGGCGATGCCGGCCGTGGACTCGCAGTACGCGACCGCACAGGACGAGATCCTGGCGGTGATCACGGCGGGCAATCCGACGCTGGTCATCGAGGGGCACAGCCACTTCTTCGGCACGACCAAGCGCAAGTGGACCGACGCGAACGGGCACTCGCGCGAGATCATCGTCGGCAACGGCGGCGCGCCCCTGTCGCCGGACCAGCCGGGGTATCCGCCGAACTACTACGGCTACACGATCTTCCAGGTGCTGCCGAGCGGGAACGTCGCAATCGTGGCCTACGACGCGTCGTCGAACCAGCCGGTCGAGTGGCACGAGGCGACGCCCTGAAGCAGAAGGCCGACCTCGGCCGGCCGAGGAGCGTTCGAACACACCATGCTTGTCCGGTTGATGCGCTTGCATCCGGTCGATCTTCGTAGGGTGGGGCTTGTCCTCCGCCGTTTCCGCGGAGGGCTGCGGCGGGGACAAGCCCGCGCCCTACAGTTCTTGCGGCAAGAGTGTGTGAACCGGATGGGCATGGAACACACCGTTCGAAGGAGAGGCAGATGCGCAAGCTGATTCCAGTGGCAATGGCGTCGGTGCTCTTCGGCTGCGCCGGGGGAACCGCCCCGGGCGCGCACACCCAAGCTGACGCGGGGACGGCGCCGGCGACCACGGCCTCTCCCGCGGGAGAGACGTTCGTGGGCACCGCGCTTTCGGTGCTGCTCACCTCCGTCCCGGCGGCGACCATCACCTATACCGTCGACGGGAGCGATCCGACGACCAGCCAGACCGCGCAATCCGGGCCGAGCCCCGTGGTCGTCACGCTGACTTCGCCGGCCAAGGTGCAGCTCACGTTCTACGCGCATGACGCGGCGGGAGCCGAGAAGCCGCACTCCGAGCGGTACACGCTGCTCGCCCCGCTGTCTCCCGCGTCCATCTCCGGCCGGTTGATCGTTCCCGACAGCCTGGTCTCCGGCCAACCCGTTCTCAACGGGGTGGTCGCGCTGTATGCCCAGGATCCCAGCGTGACGCCCACGCCGAGCCCCATCCAGGTGGTCAACGTCTCGCCCAAGCCGCCGGCGAACGGGCAGTACGTGTTCCAGGGGCTCGCGGCCGGCACCTACTGGATCGCCGGCGCGTTGGGGCTGGGGCCGGCCACCGGGAACCCGTCCGCGTTCGGGACCGCGGTGAGGAATCCGATCACTCTCGACCCGGCCTCGTCGACCTCCTCTCGGGCGGACTTCGTCGACGTGTACATCGGCGAGTGCGATCCCTCTGGCACGGGCATCGACGGCGTCGTCGAGGTGGCGCCCCAGTTGCAAGCGGACTCCGTGATGGTGGTCGGCCTCGACGCGCCGATCTCGGCGGGGAGCTCGGCGTCCAACGCGGTCGGGTATGCGGGCGCCATCGGCGACGGCGCCGAGCGTCCGTTCGGAATGTGCGGCGTCCCGGCGGCTCCGTTGTACGTCCTCGCGGAAGCCGCGGCCACAGGGTCGCAGTCGCCCGCGGCGATCTCCGAGTACCCGGGCAATCCCGTGGACCCGACCCATGTCGTTCACGCCAAGATCTATCTCGGGGAGCAAGACCCGACGCTCGGCTCGATCGGCGGCACCGTGAAGCTGAGCGGTCCGCTCACGGGCGGCACGGTGAGCGTCCTCGCCTCGACGACGGCCTGGATCCCAACGCCGAACGTCGTCGCGGCGGCCGATGCGACGATGACCGACGCCACCGACTACGCCTACGCGCTGCAGAACCTGCAACCGGGCACCTACTACCTGTTGGTCCAAGCGAAGACCGCCGATGGGATCTCCGCCTATTTCCCGGGTCCGACAGCGGTCACGGTCACCGGCACGCAGGCGGCCACGAGCGACCTGACCGCGTCGGTCGGACGCATCGACGGAACCGTGGGTATCTCGAACGTGCCCTCGGGCGCGGGGAAGACGCTGGTGCTGGCGAGCCCAGTGGGCGAGACGACGCCGAAGGCGACCGACACGATCACTCTCGGCGCGCCGGATCCATCCGGGGTGGAATCCGGAACGTTCACTCTCTTCGGGTTGCCGGATGGCACGTACACCGTCGCGGCGGTCGTGGACGTGCTGAACAACGGCAACTTCGCGCAGGACGCCCAGGCCGGCCACGTCGGGGTCGCCTCGACGCCGGTGGTGATCGCCGGCGGCTCCACCGCCTCGGAGAATTTCGCTTTCACGCTGAACTAGAGCGTCCGCCGGCGCGTAACCCGGGGACATCCCGGAGGCAGGCGGAACGGCGTGCTGGAGGGCACGGGCGATGAAGCCATTGATTACCGGAGTGGGGGCGGTGCCGGTGCGGCGCCAGCTCGAGCGGTCGGCGCGGGACACCGCGACCGCCGTCGCGCTGCAAGCGATCGGCGACGCGGGCCTCGAGCCGGGGGAAATCGACGGCCTCTTCGTCACGCCGCCGGGGCTCTCGGGGCCTCCCGGGTTCATGTGGAGCTGCGCGTTCGCCCACCACCTCGGGTTGACCACGAAGGCCCAGGCGCTCGTCGAGTGCGGAGGGATGACCGCGGCGCTCGCCCTGCGGTCGGCGCTGGACGCGGTGACGCTCGGGCGCTCGAGAGCCGCGCTCGTCGTGGCCCTGGACGCGCGGGTGGTCGACGTGCCGGAGAACCCCGAGGACGTGATGGGGTTCGTCGAGAACGCGGTGGTCGGGCTCGTCGGCCTCTACGGACCCTACGACGCGCTCTTCGGCGTCGGCGCGCCGATTCCCTACTACGCGATGTGCGCCCAGCGCTACCTCTTCGAGCACCAGGCGACCGAGGAAGACCTGGCGCGGGTGGCGGTGACCTTACGCGCCAACGCCGTCGACAACCCGCTCGCCGAGCACCGAAAGCCCATCACCGTCGCGGACGTGCTCGCCTCGCGGCCCGTGTCGCCGCCGCTCAAGCGGCTCGACTGCTCCACCTTCTCCTCCGGCGCCGCCGCGGTGGTGGTGACCGCCGAGCCGTTGAGCCGCCGATCGAAAGGGCCCCCGGTGGCCGTCACCGGAATCGGCGAGCATCACGTCCCCGCGCACTTCGGCGACCGGCGAGCGTCGTGGACGCGGTTCGAATCCGCCGAGAGCGCCGCGCGGCAAGCGTTCAGCGAGGCCGGCCGGACGCCGGGCGACGTCGACCTCGCCGAGCTCTACGGGGTCTTCACCGCCACCGAGCTCATCCTCTACGAGGACCTCGGCTTCTTTCCCAAGGGCGAGGCGGCCCGGGCGGTGCGCGAGGGTCTGACGAGCGGGCGCGGGCGCACGATGATGAACCCCAGCGGCGGCCGGCTCTCCCTCGGCCATCCGGCCGGCGCGACCCCGCTCTACGCGGCGGTCGAGGTCGTTCAGCAACTGCGCGGCGCCTGCGGGCCGCGCCAGGTCGCCGGCGCGAAGGTCGGCCTCGTCCACGCGGAGCACGGCATGCTCGACGGCAGCTTCGTCGCCATCCTGGAGGGCGCGTGAAGGACCTCATCGATCGCAAGACCTGGGAAGCGGTGCGGCACTATGGCGGCGCGGCGACCGAGGAGTACTACCGGCGGCTGAAAGAGAATCGCCTCTGCGCCACGCGGTGCGACGCCTGCGGTCACGTCGCCTTCCCGCCGCGGGACTTCTGCCCGAAGTGCTGGGCGAAAGCGGTGTCGTGGGTCGACCTGCCGAAGACCGGAACGCTCTTCGCCTTCACCACCCAGGAGCGCGTCCTGCGGTTCGCCGCGCCGGAAGTCATCGGCCTCGTCGAGGTCGAGGGCGCGGGCCGGCTGTTCGCTCACATCGACGCGCCCTTCGAGTCGCTGCGTCTCGGGATGGAGATGGAGCTCGGCTTCGTCGAGATCTCGGCGGAGCTCACGGTTCCGAAGTTCCGACCGCGGACGAGCTGAGCGGGTGTGGCCAAGACATCGGTGCGCTCCGCACGATCCGCTCATCCTGAGCGCAGTCGAAGGATGGGCGGGAATGCCCTGGGTGGCTCGCCCTTCGACTGCGCTCAGGGTGAGCGGTCCAGGACACCACGAATTGTCAGGGTCATTCTGTTCCGGACACTGAGGCCAGGCGCGTCGATCGCGTCGACCTGGAGATTTCCCTCGGGCGACGTTCGCTCTCGCCTCGCGCCAGGTTGACGGCCGCTCTCTCCGCGTGCTAGGAAGGGTCTCTTCTTGCGCGCGGCGCGCGAAAAGCCGCACTTCACGGCGTCCGGTTCGGTGCACGTTCGCTCGACGGTGGGGCCGACTTGCCCAGCGCCATCGGCCTTGGCTTCGCGAGTGCGCCAGGGCCTGGACAGAAGGCGAGCCGCGCCGTTCCAAGACGAATCGGATCCGGCGACGGCGGCGGACGGGATGGGCATGCTCGACATTCGGTGCTCGGCATGGCTTCGACAGCGCTTCTGGGTCGCGATTGCCCTCTCGGCGGGCGTGGTGATCGCCGCCGGCCCCGCCGAAGCCGACCCCGCCGATGAAATCGGCTTGACCCCGCGAGCGGCCGCGCGCGCGGGCGCGCAAGCGGCGGCTGCCGACGACTTCTCCGCCGCCTACTACAATCCGGCTCGGCTCTCGGGCCAACCGGCAGCGTTCTCGCTCGGCTACGCGGGAGGCGAACCGCGCGCGTTCGTGGACCGGACGAGTCCCGGGCGGCTCGGGTCGGCGGTCTTTCCGGCCGAGTTCGACGGGACCACGGTCGGCCTGGTGGCGCCGCTGGGCGGGCTCTTGAAACGGCGGGTCACCTTCGGCCTCGCCGCGTATTTCCCGCGGGCCGCCGAGAGCGAAATCCGGCTCTACGACCAGAGCCGACCGCAATGGGTCCGGTGGGACGAGGACGCCGGACGGCTGGTGCTCGCCCCCGCGCTCGCCGTGCGCGTGTGGCGCGGGCTGTCGCTCGGCCTCGGGGGCGACATCCTGTCGCGGTTCATCGGCGACGCAGAGCTCACCGTCGAGCAGAGCTTCCAAGACCAGAGCCAGAACACCGTCGACGGCCGGAACTACTCGAACGACCTGCACGTCACCTTCAGCCCGATCTTCGGCGCCGCATGGGTCTCGGGACCGCTCGAGCTCGGCGCCTACTACCACCACACGATGGAGCTACCCTTCCACCTGCCGATCGTGGCGTGGGTTCCCTCCGTCAGCAAGACCGACCCGCTGGCCATCGACGCGCAGGGCGTCGCCGACTACTCGCCGCCGCGCTTCGGGCTCGGCGGGAGCTACGATTTCGGCTGGCACCGGCTGAAGCTGGACGGCGAATTCGACTACCAGCTCTGGCACCTGGCGCCGCCGCAGCAGTACGACGTGACCGTCCGCTCCCCGGGCCTGATGGCCGAGATTCTCGGCAAGTCGATCTCCGGCACCGACATCAATCCCGGGTTCCGTGACACCTGGGTGGCACGCCTGGCGGCGGAGCTGCCGGTCGGCGAGAGGGGTCGCGTCATCCTGGGAGGCCGCTACCGGCCGACACCGCTGACGGCCCAGTCGGGGGAGACGAACTACCTCGACAACGACACGCTGGCGGTCTCGCTCGGCGGCGGCTACCGCTTCGACGACCCCTTGCGCATCGCGGCCGGCGGCGTGCGGCTGGAAGCGGCGCTCACCGGCGCCTGGCTCTTCTGGCAAGACGCGCACAAGGCCGACGCGACCGAAGCGTCCTATCGCTACGGCGGCTGGGAGTGGAACGCCATCGTGTCGTTGACCTGGGTGCTCGACGCGCCGGCGAAAGCTTAGCGGCCGTCGGCCACGGCCACGGCCCGTTCGATCTTTCCGCGCGCGTGTGCTATGCGACGCTTTCGAACGCTCGCTCACCTTCACCGGCGCTTTCCGAAGCGCCCGCCACACGGAGTCACCGATGACGATCCAGGACGTGTTCGAGAAAGGTTTCGCGAGCGGCTTGGGGAAGAACCCGGAGCTCGCAAAGGAGGTCAACGCGATCATCCACTTCGACATCACCGGCGACGGCGGCGGCCAGTGGACGCTCGACCTGACCCTGCCGACCGACTACGTCAAGCCGGGCTTCGTCGGGACCTCGGCGATGACGCTCTCCGCCACCGCTTCCGACTTCCTCGACATCGTCAGCGGCAAGCTCAACGGGCAGATGGCGGTGATGACCGGGAAGCTGAAGATCAAGCCGATGAACGTCGGGCTCGCGATGAAGCTCGGGAAGGTGCTGGCGGCCGGGAAGGGGAGCTGAAGCGATGCCGCTCCAATTCGAGCTGGGCGACGAGGAGAAGCAGGTCCAGGCGGCGGCGAAGAAGATGCTCGCCAAGTTCGGGCCGCGGCGCGAGGAGCTCAAGCGGCTGATTCTGAAAGAGCGGAAGTTTCCGCCGGAGCTGTGGGAGGCGTTCGCCGACGCGGGCTTCCTCGGGGCGATGGTTCCCGAGGAATACGGCGGGAACGGTGCCGGCCTCTTGACCTTGGCGCTGGCGGTCGAGCAGTTCGGCGGCGAGGGGTACGGCAGCGCTCTACTCATCCTCACCGCGATGGACACCGCCTGCATCGTGAGGAACGGCAGCGAGGCGATGAAGAAGGCGGTGCTGCCGGAGGTCGCGGCCGGGCGCCTCAAGCTCGCCTTCGCGCTCACCGAGCCGGACGCCGGGTCGAACACCTTTCGCGTCCGCACGCACGCGAAACTCTCGGCCGACGGCTCGCACTACCTCCTGAATGGCGAGAAGACCTTCATCACCGGGGCCGACGTGGCCGACCGGATTCTTCTCGTCGTGCGCACGACCACCGCCGAGGAGTGCAAGGCGATGGGGATGCCGAAGGCGTTCGGCCTGTCGCTCATGCTCATCGACCCGAAGTCGAAGGGCGTGTCGCTGACGCCGCTGCCGACGCGGGGCATCGAAGGCTTCACGCAGTTCACCGTGCGCTTCGACGACGTCGAGGTGCCGGCGGAGGCGCTCGTCGGCGAGAAGGACGGCGGCGCTATCGCCCTGTTCACCTCGCTCAACCCGGAGCGCATCCTCGCGGCGGCGCTCGCGTGCGGCTTGACCGGCTACCTCCTCGCGAGGAGCGTCGAGTATGCGCAGGACCGGAAGGTCTTCGGCGACAAGCCGATCGCGACGCACCAGGCGATTTCGCACCCGCTCGCGGAGCTGCAGATCGAGCTCGAGGCGTCGCGGCTCCTCACCTACCGGGCGGCGAGCGCCTTCGACCGGCAGGAGGAGCCGGGCGTCGTCGGCTTCTACGCGAACTGCGCGAAGTACAAGGCGGCGGAGCTGGCCATCGGAGCAGTCGATCGCGCGATTCAGACCCACGGCGGGAGCGGCTTCTCCGAGGACGTGGGGCTCATCTACTACTGGGAAGCGGTACGGCTCCTGAGGACCGCGCCGATCACCAAGGAGATGATCCTGAACTACGTCGCCGAGCACTGGATGGGCCTGCCGCGGTCGTACTGATTTTTCTTGCGTCGAACGACGAGGAGCATCATGCGCGTCGCGGTGGCGGGAGCGGGAGGGTTCATCGGCTCGCACGTGGTGGAGAAGCTGCGGGCGGCCGGGCACGAGGTCCTGGCGATCGACCGGCCCCAAGCGGACCTCCAGGTGGCGCGCTCTTGCGGGGCCGAGGCCGTCGCCGCCGACGTGGCGGTCGAAGGCGCGTTGACGAGCCTCCTGCGCGGGTGCGAACGCGCGGTCAACGCCACCGGGCTCTTCGACCTGGGCGCGCCGATGGTCGCGTTGCGCGCGGGCAACGTGGACGCGGCAGATCGTTTCGTGCGCGCGGCGAAGGAGGCGGGCCTCGAGCGCGTCGTTCACCTGTCGAGCGTCGCGGTCTACGGGCCGGTGCGGGTGACCCCGATGCCGGAGGACGGACCGCAGCGCCCCCGCAGCGCCTACGACGTGACCAAGCAGGAGGGCGAGGCCGCGGTCCTCGCCCATAACGGCCAGGGCATCGAGGTCGCCGTCCTGCGCCCGACGCTCGTCTACGGCCCCCGCTCCCGCTACGGCCACGCGCTGTTCATCTCCCTCACCGCGATGGGGCGCGCCCTCGGATGGGAAGCGCTGCCGCTGCCGCTGGGCGGCCCGACGGGCCACCACGTCCACGTCGAGGACGTCGCCCGCGCCGCCGAGCTCCTCCTGACCGCGCCCGGCGCCGCCGGCCAGGCGTTCAACATCGCCGACGACACGCCGATCGCCCTGGGCGACGCGCTCGCGAGCATCGCCGAAGCGGTCGGCCTGCGGGTGCGTCCAGTCCGCGGCGCGTCGGTTCTGTGGCCGGTGGCGCTCCGAGCGCTCCCGTGGGTCCCCGGGATGGCCATCGACCGGTTGAACCGCTGGTTCGACGACGGCTACGAGGCCCTGCGCCGCCGGGGATGGACACCGGTCCTGAAGGGCAGGTTCGACCGCGACTGGCTCGGCTACTTCACCGGCCGGTTCATCTTCGACACGCGCCGCATCAAGGCCCTCGGCTTCGCTCCCGCCCACCCGGACTTCCGGCTGGCGGTCGGCGAGGTGGTGCGCTGGTATCGCGACGCCGGATGGCTCCCGCCGCCGCGAGAGAAGCGTAAGCGCGCTCGAGCCTAGCGCTTTCGAGGAGGACGACGATGAGTCTGGGCTTCTGGCTGACCGACGAGCAGGAGGCGTTGCGGCGTCGGGTTCACGAGTTCGCGTCGCGAGAGATCGCTCCCCTGGCGCGGCAGATCGACCGCACGGACGCGATGCCGGCGCGGGTCTGGCAGCTCTTCGCCGCCCAGGGCTACCCGGCGATGGCCATCGCCAAGGAGTGGGGCGGCAGCGGTGACGGCCTGCTCGAGCAGACGCTGATGATGGAGGAGGTGACCGCGGGCGGGAAGAGCCCGGTGTGCATCGCGCTCTTGGAGTCGGCGGCGCTGTTCACCCAGGCGGTGAGCCTCGCCGGAACCGAGGAGCAGAAGGCCCGCTGGCTACCAAACGTCGCGGCCGGCCGGTCGCACGCGGCCTTCGCCCTCACCGAGCCGGGCACCGGCAGCGACCCGGCGAACCTCTCCACCCGCGCGGTCCGGGACGGCGACGAGTACGTCCTCAACGGGCGCAAGCGCTACGCGAGCTTCACGTCCTGCTCGGACCTGGTGGTGGTCTTCGCCCGCACCAGGCTATCGAGCGGCGCGGACGGCGTGTCGGCGATCGTGGTCGAGACCGACCGACCCGGCTTTCGCATCTCCGACCGCATTCCCTGCATCGGCCTGCGCGGACACCAGGACGAGGAGCTGGGGCTCGAGGACGTGCGCGTTCCGGTGCACAACCGCCTGGGCGAGGAGGGCAAGGGCCTGCGCATCGCGCTCGCGACCCTGGAGAAGACCCGGACCACGCTCTGCGGCGGGTTCGTCGGCCTGGCGCGGGCCGCGCTCGACGCCGCCGTCTGGTACGCGCAGCATCGCGAGAGCTTCGGCAGGCCTCTCGGGGAGTATCAGGCCCACCGCTTCCCGATGGCGCAAGTGCAGGTCGACATCGAGGCCGCCAGGCTCCTGACCTGGCGGGCGGCGAAGCTCGACGACGAAGGCCGGCGGCACACGGCGGAGACCGCTCAGGCGAAGCTCGCGGCGACGCGCGCGATGCTCCAGGCGACGGAGGTGGCGTTCACGGTCTTCGGCGGCTTCGGCGGCACCCAGGAGTATCCGGTGGAGCGGTATTACCGCGACGCGAAGATCTGGTCCTACGCCCAGGGCTCGCCGGAGATGATGAACGAGGTCGTGGCGCGCCGGCTGCTGGAGTCGCCGGTCGAGGAGCCGGTTTGCTAGTAGTGCGATTCCAGAGTACCGGTGCAACGAGACCGGAACCGCTCACCCCGAGCGCAGTCGAGGGGCGAGCAGTCCCCCGCAGACCGCACTCATCCCTCGACCGCGCTCGGGATGAGCGGGACCTGCCACGACATTTCGGAATCGATCTACTAGGCGTTGCCCGCCCGAAGTCAGGTCGATCACGAGATCCGCTTGCCCCTCGACTGCGCTCGGGGTGAGCGGTTCCCCGACCAGCCGGAAGGCTTCCCTTGGACAGGAGCGGTGGCATGAACCTCTCTCTCGATGACGAACGGAAGCTGGTGCGCGACACGGTGCGCGCGTTCGCGAAGGAGCGCGTGCGGCCGCGGAGCCGAGCGTGGGACGAGGCGGCGCAGGTCGATGACGCGGCCCTCGACGAGGGCTGGGGGCTCGGGCTCTTCGCCGACGGCGAGGAGGCGCCGAGCGCGCTGACGAACGCCATCGCTCTCGAGGAACTCGCCTGGGCCGACGTGGGCTTCGCGGCGCGGCTGTTCGCGCCGGCTCACCTGGCGGTTCCGCTCTCGCTCTTCGGCAGCGCAGGCGAAAAGCGCGAGCTGGAATCGTTCATCGCCACGGAGAACCTGCCGCGCGCGACCGGCGCCTGGATCGAGCCGGTCCGGACGTTCGACCTCGCGGGCGTGCGCGCGCGCATCGACGCGTCGCGCGTCAGCGGCGAGAAGGCCCTCGTCCCGGCGGGAGCGAGCGCGGAGAAGATCGTCGTCTACGCCGGCAGCGGCGAGGCATCGGGCTTCGCGGGAGTCCATGCGTTCGTCGTCGAGGCGGGCGCGAGCGGCGTCGAGAAGGTCGTGGCCGAGGAGGTCATCGGCCCGCGCGCGGCCGGCGGGCACCGGATCCGGTTCGAGGGCGCGCCAGCGCTCCAGCTCGGCGGCGAGAAGGGCGTCGACTATCGGCAGCTCGCCTCGCGCGCCCTGGTCGCGAGCGCCGCGGTCGCGACGGGCGTCATCCGCGCCGCCGCGGAGTATGCGGCCGACTACGCGAAGGAGCGCGTCGCCTTCGGCCGGGCGATCGCCCGCAACCAGAGCATCGCCTTCATGATCGCCGACGCCTTCACCGACGCCGAGGCCGCCCGGTGGATGACCTGGAAGGCCGCCTGGCGCATCGACCAGGGCGGCGACGCGCTCAAGGAAGCGAGCCTCGCCTTCCGCTTCGCCACGGACGCTTCCTTCGCCCACGCCGACAACGGCGTGCAGATCCTCGGCGGCCACGGCGTCATCCGCGACCATCTGGCGGAGCTGTTCTTCCGTAACGCCCGGGCGCTAGCCGGCAGCGCTGGTGCCTTCATCGTCTAGCGCCCTTCGACAGGGCTTTGGGGTGAGCGAGATGCTGGACTTCGAACCGAGCGAGATGCAGGGGAACGTGGTGGGCTTCCTCCACGCCTTCGCCGAGGACATGCTCCGGCCGGCGGCGATCCTGGCGGACCAGCACGAGCATGAGAGGCCGTGGGAGGTCATCGAGCAGGTGCAGGCGTTGTTGTCGGGGCCGATGGCGGCCGGCTTCATGCGACACCGCGCGGCGGACGACAAGGACCTGCCCGTCGAGGGGATGGGTGGCACGAGGAGCAAGGCGCTCTCGAACGTGCTCTTCGGCGAGGAGCTGGCCTGGGGCGCGGCGTCGATTCTGCTGTCGTTTCCGGGGCCGGGCCTCGCGGGCGCGGCGATCGCGGCGGCGGGGACGGCCGCGCAACGGGAGAGATGGCTCAAGCGCTACTCCGACGGGAAGGTGCACTTCGGCGCGATGGCGGTGACCGAGCCGGGCTGCGGCAGCGATGTCGCTGGCCTGCGCACGACCGCGGTGCGCGACGGCGACGAGTGGGTGCTCAACGGCACCAAGATCTTTTGCACCAACGGCCAGAGCGCGGACCTGGTCGTGGTCTGGGCGCAGACCGATCCGTCGAAGGGGCGCGACGGCATCCGCAGCTTCGTGGTCGAGCAGGGAACGCCGGGCTTTCGCGTCGGGCATCTGGAGAAGAAGCTCGGCATTCGGGGGAGCGAGACGGCGGAGCTGGTCCTGGAGGACTGCCGCATCCCGCTCGAGAACCTCATCGGCAACGAGGAGGATCACAAGACCAAAGGCTTCAAGGGGGTGATGGCGACCTTCGACGCGACCCGGCCGAGCGTGGCGGCGATGGCGGTGGGCATCGCGCGGGCGGCGCTCGAATACCTGAAGGACCGCCTCGCGGTGGAGGGTTTGAACGGTCCCGACTACGGACGGTCGCGCGCGAACCTTTCGGCGGTCGACGACGCGCTTCTGGAGATGGAGGCGCAGATCGACGCGGCGCGGATGTTGGCCCGGCGGGCGGCGTTCCTGCTCGACCATAAGGAGCCGAACGCGCAGGAAGCGGCGATGGCCAAGGCCAAGGCGGGCAAGGTCGTGGTCCAGGTCTGCGCCAAGGCGGTGGAGCTGATGGGACCCGAAGGGCTCACGCGCAAGCACCCGCTGGAGATGTGGCTGCGCGACTCGAAGGTCTTTGACATCTTCGAGGGCACGGGGCAGATCAATCGGCTGATCATCGCCCGGCGGCTGCTCGGGTACCATCGCGACGAGCTGCCATGACCATGCGATGAAGCATCTGCACAACTTCGCCTGTCTGGCGTCGCCCCGGGCTTCAACCGAGGTCTAGCCCTAGTTTCGCATGAGAGGCGAGGCGTCAGGCGTTGGGCCGCATGCGGCGAGGCTTTTCGCGGTCTGGGCCGGTAGCTGAAAAAGCGGAAGTCCACTGCTCGATTCCGAAGATGGCAGCC
>JAJYLH010000033.1 GCA_021787845.1 Myxococcales bacterium
AAGACCCTCGTCCCGACTCCGCCCAGGCGGACCGCTGCCCGCCTCCCTCGCGCGTCCCCTCTCCCAAGGCGGCCGAAAGCTCCCACGGCCCGCCTCGACCAAGGGGGCGCGGCTTTTACACGTCCCCTAAATCCCTGTCAAGCGCCTTTTCTCCGGGCCCGGTCGTTTTGCTGTAAGCCCGCGAAAGGTCTGCACATTTCCGGGGCGTGCGCAGCCGGTCGGGGTCGAGCCGGGGAGAGCACGGGCCTGCCTGTGGCGCTTCCCGAGGAGCCGGCGGGTATCCTCGAGCGAGCTCGTTCGCCGAAGCGGAGGACCGATGCACGAGCCGAGCCTCGCGAGGGAAGCGTTAGCGCCGCCGCCCCCCGACATCGCCGCTAGCCCCCTGTTCAACGCCGACCTGGCGCCGGTGCCGCCGGCGCGTCGCAACTGGACCACCTACAACTTCGCCGCGCTCTGGATTTCGATGGCGCACTGCATCCCGACCTACGCCCTGGCGGGCGGGCTCATCGCGGTGGGGATGAGCTGGTCACAAGCGCTGCTGACCATCGGCCTGGGGAACCTGATCGTGCTGGTGCCGATCCTCCTCAACGCGCACCCGGGGACGAAGTACGGCGTGCCGTTCCCGGTGCTGGCGCGGGCCTCGTTCGGCACCCTGGGGGCGAACATCCCGGCAGCGCTGCGGGCTATCGTCGCCTGCGGGTGGTTCGGCATCCAGACGTACATCGGCGGCGAGGCGGTGCGCACCTTCGTCGAGGCGCTGTGGCCTGGTTTTCACGGGCTGGGAGGAGACTTCCGCTTCTTCGGCCTGCCCCTGCCGAGCCTGCTCACCTTCTTCCTCTTCTGGGCGCTCCAGCTCTACATCATCTACCGCGGCATGAACGCGGTGCGGGTGTTCGAGAACTGGGCGGCACCGATTGTGCTCGCCTTGGCGGCGGTGCTGCTCGTGTGGATGGTCGACCACGCGCACGGCCTGGGGCCGATGCTGGCGCACCGTTCGAAGTACCCGACCCTGGCGACGTTCTGGCCGGTCTTCGTCCCCTCGCTGACCGCGATGATCGGCTTCTGGGCGACCCTCTCGTTGAACATCCCGGACTTCACCCGCTTCGGGCGCGGGCAGAAGGAGCAAGCGCTGGGGCAGACCCTCGGCCTGCCGACGACGATGATCGCCTTCTCCGCGATGGGGGTGGTGATCACGAGCGCGGCGGCAGCGGTGCTGAAGAGCTCGCCGGTGACGAAGCTCTGGCAGCCGGAGTACATCCTCGGCCAGCTCACGAGCCCGCACGCCCCGGCCGGTCTCGCGGCGCCGCTCATCGCCTCGGCGTCGACCCGCCTCGTCGTGGCGCTGGTCGCGGTGGCCGGCATCGGGCTCGCGACGGTGAGCGTCAACATCGCGGCGAACGTGGTGAGCCCGGCGAACGACTTCGCCAACATGGCGCCGAGGCTCGTGAGCTTTCGGACTGGCGGCCTCGTCACCGGGGTGGTGGGGGTGGTGATGATGCCCTGGAAGCTCCTCGGAAGTGCTTCCGCCTACCTCTTCACCTGGCTGAACGGCTACGCGGCGCTCTTGGGTCCCATCGCGGCGATCCTCATCGCCGACTACTGGGTCGTGCGCCGCCGCGAGCTCGACGTCGGCGACCTCTACCGGCGGGGCGGGCGCTACGAGTACCTGGGCGGCTTCAACTGGCGGGCGATCGCCGCGCTGGTCCTGGGCGTGGTGCCGTGCCTGCCGGGGTTCGTGCGCGCGGCGACGACTCCGACAGCGCTGCTGCCCCACGACTTCTGGCAATCGCTCTACGGCTACGCGTGGTTCGTCGGCTTCGGCATCGCCTTCGTCACCTACCTCGGCCTCACGAAGCTGCGCCCCGCTCGGCGCCTCGCCAGCTCGCCGGGCGATGCGCTCGACGGGGGCGCGGACCTGTCGTCGCCGAGCGATCCGCGCTGACCCAGGACGGCTCGCCGGCGGCCGCGACCGACGGCGGTGAGGCGATCGCCGTGCTAGCTTGGAGCGCCGACGCGGCTGAGGAACCCGCGAGACCGATGCCCGCCGAAACAACCTCAGCGTCTGGCGCTCCCGGGCCCGCCGGCCTTTCGGCCGCCGTGACGGAGGTGCTGGCGGCGATTCCCGACCGTGCCTTCCGGGAGCGCTTGCGCCGGGTGTTAGCGGCGTCGGCCAGCGCGATCGCCCGGCTGCGGCTGATCGATTTCTCCCACGCCGAGGAGCTCGCGGGGGCGGAAGACACGTCGGACCTCGTGCTGTGGGAAGAGATGGCGCCGGCGGTGGCCGCCTTTCTCGCGGACGTGAACGGACTCTTGCGCGCCGTCGAGGAGCAGTTCCCCTCGAGCCAGGCGGCGGCGCTCGAGGATGACTTGGACCTCGCGTTCGGGCCCGCCGATGGTTCGACGGCCGCGCCGACCGTGGACGTGCTGGCGACGCCCGCGGAGAAGATGAGGGCCGCCGAGGGGCTCGTGCAGGCGGTCGCGGAGGGCTTGAAGCGGGAGGTGAGCCGGTTCGGTGCCCGGGTGCGCAAGCCCTCGGTGGTGGCGGACCGGTGGAACCTGCTGGTCGACCTCCAGGAGCTCCGGGGGCGCTGCCGCTCGGCGATGGGGGAGCTGGTCTACCAATCGTGCGCGATCTTCGCCGAGGTCAGCCGGCCGAGCATCATTCCCGACCACGCGGTGGATTTGGCGGACGCGCTGGCGGTGCGGCGGGCGTGGGCGGGCCTGTCTCGGATCGTGGGCCCGCTCAACGCCCGGCTGCAAGCGGCGCCTCCCGAGGAGGAACGCGCGCTCGTCGGCGCGATCGACGAAGAGCTGAAGCAGTTCTGCTCGACGCGGGGTTATCTCGCGATGCGCGCGGCGGACAAGCGGTCGGCGGTGGTGTTCGTCCGGGACCTGCGGGCGTGTGCCACGGCGGATCGGCTCGGACCCGCGACGCGGCGGCTGGTCGAGGGCTTCGCGAAGTTCCTGGACTCCCTGGCGGCGATCAACCGCCGTGAAATCCTGGTCAATCACGACCAGGAGGCGGTGGCCGCCTGCGGCGTGCTCGTCGAGCAGGCGAGGACGCACCTCACCGCCGAGCCGCCGCGCGCGCGCGACCTCCTTGCCCAGGCGATGACGACCGCGCAGACCCTCTTCGGACGCGACCGGGCGCTCGACGATTTCCTGGAACGACGCCAGCGCTGGCCGCTGGACGAGGTGATCGACTCCGCCCTCGGCCAGGTGGTCGACGAATTCATCGAGTGGGTGGCCGCCGTCGGGGGCCGCGGGGCCACGGCAGCGTTCTAGGAGCCCGGAAGCGCCTCTACCTAGAGATGGCGCTTGAGCTCGCCTTCGATCTTGAACTTGGGGACCGCGCCGATGATCTGCCCGGCGAGCTTGCCGTTCTTGAAGAACAAGAGCGTCGGGATGCTCATGATCTGGTAGGTCTGCGGCACCTTCTCCTGGTCGTCGACGTTCATCTTCGCCACCTTGACCTTGCCCTGGTACTCCTGCGCGATCTGCTCGACGGCCGGAGCGATGGCCCGGCAGGGCGCGCACCAGGCGGCCCAGAAGTCGATGAGCACAGGGAGTGGGCTCTTGAGGACCTCGGTTTCGAAGTTGGAGTCGGTCAGTTCGACGATGCCTTCCGCCATCCGGTGCCTCCGTTCGCTTGCGGTGCTTCGCCGCCGAGAGGCGACGCCGGCGAGTTGTCGACTCGCCAGAAGTCCAGGAATAAGGACGGCGCTCTCGCCTTCCGGCGCGGGCCACCGGCGAGATAGCCGGTCCCGGCGTTCGTCGCAAGCCCCGAAAGGCCTGGATGCCGAAGCGCGTGCTACCGTCGGTTCCCCAGTCCGCGAGGCCGGCGGGCAGCGGAAGGTTGCATGATGAAATTCGTCCCGCAGGCGTTGCTCGACGATTGGGCCGACCGCGACGACGTGGTGCTCGAGGGCAGCCTGCTGCGCTTGAAAGTCGAGCGGCTGGCTTTCCGGTTGTCGTCAGCGGTGCGGTTCATCGCTCTGATCGATGGAGAAGACACGCACCAGCTTGTCGGCAAGGTGAAGGGCGAAGAGAGGGTGCGGGAGATCGGCGGCGAGGTGATGACCGATTCCTGCCTGGTCGGCGACACGGCGTATCAGGTGGAGCCGGGCTACCTCGCCCGGCCGGCCACGGAAGCGCTGACGGTCACCGATGGCGGATTCGGATAGCGCTTACGCTCTCTGACGACGAAAGCGCTTCCCCAGCCCGACAGCTCCTCGCGCGGCGTTCGTCGGGTCGAGCGGCGACGGGTCCCCCCCTTCTGTCGGCCCGGCTCGCTTGACCGCTCGTCGGGCCCGCCCCTACGATTTCGGTCCGCCGCGCGGCGACGCGCGCAAAGGAAGGAGAAAAGCGCATGAATCGGGCCGCGGGCTGGGTGGCTCTCGCCGCGTTCGTGGTCGCCTCGCGGGCGCTGCCGGCGCGGGCGACGGTGGTGGTCGACCAGACGATTCCGGAGATGGCGCGCCACGCGACCCTGGTCGTGCGGGGCGTCGTCTACGCGCAGCGGGCGCAGTGGGACGAGCACCACCGGCAGATCATCACCCGTACGTTCGTCCGCACCACGAAAGCGCTCAAGGGGAGCGCCGGGCCGACGGTGGTCGTCCGGCAGCCCGGCGGGGCGATCGGCAAGTGGCGAGCGGCGGTCGAGGGCGAGGCGCGTTTCCGGCTCGGCGAGGAGGTGGTGCTCTTCCTGCAACCGTTCCCGGGCGTCAAGGACGAGTTCGTGCTCGAGGGGATGAGCGCGACCAAGTTCACGGTGGTGGCGACGAAGACGGGGCCGGTGGTCACGCGCACGCTCGCGGGTCTCGCGCTCGCGCGCCCGGACGCGCGCGGGGTCATTCGTCCGAGCGCGCATCCGCCGATGGCACCGAGCACGATGCCTCTGGCCGAGCTGCTCCGAGCCGTGCGGCAGGGCTCGAGACCAGCGGGACCGTAGCCGATGGGCGATTCCACGACGCGAACCGACGGAGCTTCGATGCGATTGGCTGTGGCGGTGCTGCTCGCCTGTAGCGCTGGCGCCCTCCCGGCGCGCGCCTACTACTTCGAGAGCAACTCGGGCGGCGTGACGACGAGCCCCACGCAGGCCCTGCGCTGGCAGCCGGGGGTCAATCCGATTTCCCCGGTTCCCTGGTTGCTCGACAGCACCGGTCCGTCCAACGTGGCCTCGGGCACCACCTCGGCCGAGGTCCGGCAAGAGGCGATCAACGGCTTCGAGAAGTGGCACGAGGCCGCGCCGAGCTTTCGGGTGGACGCCCCGGGAAACCTCCCGCACGGCAGCGGGCAGGCCAGCCAGAACGACGGTCACAACGAGATCTTCTGGATCGACAGCGGATGGGAGCAGGCGACGAGCAGCGGCTCGGAGGTCCTGGGCCTGACCAGCCCGGCTTGGGAGCAGGGCAGCGATGCCATCATGGACGCGGACACCCAGTTCAACTCCACCGACTGGCAGTGGGAGGTCGGCAGCGGTGCCGACTACCAGCCCTGCAACGGCTGCATCGACGCCGCTTCGATAGCGACGCACGAGGAGGGCCACTTCCTCGGCATGGGGCACTCGTGCGGCGACAGCGAAACCCCGGCGTGCCAGCCCGGCTCGGCCGCGGACCAGGCGGTGATGAACGCGGTCTACGACGGCACCCCGAAGCCGAACCTCGGCTCCGACGACATCGCCGGCGTCCAGGCGCTCTACCCCTCGCCGGCGCAGCATTCGGTGCAGCAAGGCGGTCCGTGCGCGAGCGGAGACGATTGCGTCAGCGGCTTGAGCTGCCTCGGTCTGTCCGGCGGCTCGACCATCTGCACGACGAGCTGTTCGAGCGTCAGCGTGTGCCCGACCGGGACCACCTGCCAGACAGCGTCGAGCGGCAAGGCGTGCCTGCCGCCGCCGAACCAGAGCGGCACCGGTGTCGGCCTCGGCGGCGCGTGCCAGAACGCGGCCTGCCAGAGCGGCCTCGTCTGCGTCGGGACCCCGAGCGGCGCGACCTGCCAAGAGAGCTGCAACCCGAACGGCGCCGACACTTGCCCTTCCGGCCAGTCCTGCGCCCAGCTCGTCGATCAAGAGGGAAAGCCGACGGGCGACGGCGCTTGCGTTGCCGGCGGCTCGGCCCAAGAGGGCCAATCCTGCGCCAACGCGCAGTGCGCGAGCGGGCTCGTCTGCGTCGGCGACACGCAGGCTGACGCGAAATGCCGGCAGACGTGCGCCTCCAGCGCGGGCTGCCCGGCGGGCGACGACTGCACTCCGCTCCAGGGCGGCGGCGGCGCCTGCGTTCCCGGCGGAGGGGGCGGGAGCGGTGCCGCCGAGTGCCATGCCTGCGGCAACGGGACGACCTGCGCGACGGGGCTGTTGTGCGTCCAGAGCGCGGCAGGGAAGTACTGCCAGCGCGGCTGCGCGAGCCAGGCCGATTGCGCGCAGGGCTCGCAATGCCAGGCGATGAGCGGCGTGTCCGGCTACTCCGGCGTCTGCACCTGCGGCGGCGTCTCGACCGGCACCGGGGCCGTTGGCGCCACGTGCTCGTCGGCCGGCGAGTGCGCGAGCGGCCTGACGTGCATCGCCGACGGGACCGCCACCCCGGGCGCGTGCCGAACGCCCTGCATCACCTCGTCCGACTGCTCGGCGAACGAGATGTGCACGCTCATCGGCAAGGCCCTGGTTTGCGAGGTTCGCTCGGGTTCCGGGAACACGGGCGGCTCCGGCGGCGGAGGCGGCTCGCCCGTTCAGCCGTGCGGTTGCGCCACCGGTAGCCCGGCAGCGCTGTTGCTCGCCTTCTTCGGTCTCGTCGGCTTGGTGCGGCGGCGGCGCGGCGCGAGAGGCTGAGCTCCCGGGCTCCCTGGCTGGCCCAAGGCGCGCTCGTCGATCGGACCGATCCGACCGATCCGACCGATCGGTCTGATCGCGCGCGCCGCGCCCGTCGTTCGCACGCATCGCCAGGCTTCACCTTTGTCAGTGGTAGACGACTTCGCTCCTCGTCGGCGCCGGCCGCTCGCGCCGGCCGAGAAGCTCGTGCACGCGCGCGTCGAGCGCCATCGCGCGCACGGGCGCGTGCGCGCGGCGGTCCGGCTTGACGAAGGCGAAGACCTCGATGCCGCGCTTGGCGAGTAGCGCCGCCCGTTCTGTCCAGGAGAAGCCCTCAGGCTCGGCGTGCGACCGGCGCAGGCGCCAGTAGGCGAAGTCGGTGGTCGTCTCGAGCCGGGGCATTCCCATCGCCTCGTCGGTCGCCACCAGCGCCGCCTCGTGCGCCGAGAGGATCCGCAGGCAGGCGTCCGATCTCCAGGAGGGGTGCCGCAGGTCGAGCGCGGCGCGGATGCCGTCGATGGCGTCGAGGAAATGGCCGAGCGCCGGAAGATCCGCTCCGAGGCTCGGCGCGATCTGGAAGAGCACGGGCCCCGCCTCGTCGCCCAGCGCCTGGACGAGGCGCCGAAGCTGGGCGAGAGCGCTCGAGCTCCGCGCGAGGCGCAGGTCGCGGGTGAGCTGGCGCGGCGCGGTCAGGCAGAGGCGGAAGTCGCCCGGAATCTGCGCGCGCCACTGGAGCACCGTCGGCAGCGCCGGGAGCCGGTGGAACGTCGCCGACAGCTCCACGGTCCGCAGCCGTTCGGCGTAGCGGCCGAGCATCTGCTCGGGCGGCGTCGAGTGCGGATAGAACGACCCGACCCACTCCGCGAACGCGAAGCCGCTGGTTCCGATGCGGACCGGCGCAGCCACGAGAAGAAAGCTAGGACCTGAACGAGTCGTCGCAACGCCGGCGGCCAATGTCGCTCGGCAGCGGCCCGAGCGCCGCGTCGCGCGCCGGCCGCTACGCTGAGTGGTCGACCGCTTCAGACCGATCAGACCGATCGGTCGGATCGGTCCGATCGGTCTGATCGACGAGCGCGCCGAGCCAGGTGAGAGCGCCGCCGTTCGACGGCGGCCGCGCGCCTCCCCGGAGCCGCGTCACCCGCGGACGACGGCGATGAACGGCACGTTGCGGTAGCGCTCGGCGTGGTCGAGGCCGTAGCCGACGACGAACCGATCCTCGATGGTGAAGCCGACGTAGTCGAGCGGCACGTTCACCTGGGTCCGGGCGGGCTTGTGGAGGAGCGAGCAGATGCGCACCGACGCCGGGCCGCGGGTCGCCAGGTTCGCGAGGAGGAACTGCATCGTCAGGCCGGTGTCGATGATGTCCTCGACGACGACGACGTGCTTGCCCTCGACCGGCTTCGACAGGTCGCTCGTGATGCGCACGACGCCGCTCGACTCGGTGTCGTCGCCGTAGCTCGACAGGCCGAGGAAGTCGATGGCGAGCGGCAGGTCGATGGTGCGGGCGAGGTCCGCGAGGAAAACGAACGAGCCCTTGAGCACGCTCACCAGCACCAGCGGCTTGCCCTGGTAGTCGCGGGTGATTTTGGCGCCGAGCTCGGCGACGCGCGCGCGCAGGCGCGCCTCGTCGATGAGGGTGTCGAGGTCTCTCGTCAAGGTAGGCAGAAGCGGCATCGGTCTCCTCTAGACGTAGGCGTTGTTCATGAGCTCCCCGAAACCGCCGCCGCCGGGCACGATGTACTGCTTCTCGTCGAGCCCGCTCTCCTCGGCCCACTTCTCGCCGGGGATGAGGTCGAACACGTGGTCGGGGCTCATCCCGCGGTCGAGCCGGAGCGCGTAGACGACGACGTCGGGATGGGCCTTGCGCATCCTCGCGATGTACTCGGGCGTGATGATCAGGTGGAGGTTCACGATCTTGCGCGGCTTTCCCTCGACGCTCTGCTTGTAGACGTCGATGGCCCGGCACAACGAGCTGCCGGTCGCGCCCATCGGGTCGGGGAAGAGCAGAATCGCGTCGTCGACGTCGCCGCCGATCTTCGAGCCGAACACCTCGGCGCCGACCACGTGCTGGTCCTGGTCGGTGACCCGCGCCATCACGAAGTGGTCCTGCCGGACGAGCCGCGGGTCCAGGAGCACGTTCAGGTGATCGTAGCAGACCATCGACGGCAGCGTCCCCGCGCGGGCGATGTTGACCGTGACGACGCGCGTCTGCGGGTCGATGACCTCGCCGTGGAAGACGCCGCGCGGGGTCGAGTCGACCATCCGGGTGGGAATCGCCGCCTGCCGCCGCGGGAACTCGGCGTTCACCACCTGGCGCAAGAGCTCCCCGTACAGCGCCGCCACCAACTCGTTGATCTGCGGCTGCAAGGTGCCCTTCGCGCAGAGCGTCGCGAGCATCGACAGCGCCCACGGGTTCTGGAGCAGGTGGACGTTCGGCCCGTACTTGTGCGGCAGCTCGCTCGAGTGGAACGACAGGTGCTCGTAGGAATGGTCGCGCATCAGGGCCTCCGTTTCGCGCTCGTTGGGCTACTTGAACAGCGCGGGCTGCTCCTCGGTTTCGGTGGGCTCGGGGACCGGGACGAAGCAGCGGCGGCAGCGGGGCTCATACTCTCCGAGACCGCCGACGACCACCCTCCCGGGCACGTCGACGATGCGCTGGCTCTTGTTCGCCGGGTTCCCGCAGACGACGCAGATGGCCAGCTCCTTGTCGATGAACTCGGCGACCGCGAGCAGGCTCGGCATCGGCTCGAAGGGATGGCCGCGGTAGTCCTGGTCGAGGCCGGCGCAGATGACCCGCAGCCCGCGGTTCGCCAGGGTCTGCGCCGCGGGCACGATGCCGGGCCCGAGAAACTGGACCTCGTCGATGCCGACGACCTGCGTCTGCGGGAGCACCTTCTCGAGCAGCTCGTCGGCGCCGTCGATGGGCTCGGAGACGAGCTTCTGCAGCGAGTGGCTGACGACGTGGACCTCGTCGTAGCGGCGGTCGAGGCGCGGCTTGAACACCTGCACCCGCTGCCGGGCGATCTGCGCGCGCTTCAAGCGGCGGATGAGCTCCTCGGTCTTGCCGGAGAACATCGAGCCGCAGATGACCTCGATCCAGCCGCTGTTCGATGGGGTGAGGTGCATCGGCTCCTTCCTTGAGAGAGCGCGCGTGTTTCGCCCAACGGGGCCGGCCTTGTCAAGGGGCGCCGCGGCGGCCGTCTTCGGGAGTGCTACGCTGCCGCGAGGAAGCGGCATGCGGGTTGCTTCTGAAGCCGCGGCCGCGAACGACGCTGCGCGAAGAGGAGTCGCCCATGCGGACCGAGGCGTGGTCGGTGGTTCGATTCGCATTCGTTCTCGCGGGGACGGTCCTGCTCGTCGGCTGCGGTCGTGGAACCGGCGCCCGGCGCGCGCCGGGCGGCACGATTCAGCTCACGCAGGATGGCACCTACCGCCGCATCTACGCCGGCCCCGTGCCCGACAGCGTGCTCGCCGAGAAGGAACCGCTCAACGTCCTCACCGGCGCGGTCGAGCTCGACTACCTGGTTCTCGGTTCGAAGTCGGCTGTGCTCAGCAGGGCGGCCGAGACCTTGGCCGTCGAGGTCGCGCCCGGCGATCGCAACATCGACGACCGGCCCGACCCGACGACCTGGCCGGAGACCGCGCTCTTCCTCGACCAGCCCGACACGCACCGCGCCGGCACCCTCGAGTTCGTCGACCTCAGCCCGAAGGGTGGCTGGAAACCCGTCGCGGTCCCGGGCGGAGTCGGCGTCGTCGCCGACGGGTTCTGGTATGGCGCCAAGGGTGACGAGATTCTCTTCGCAAGCAACTTCGATGCGCCGCACGAGACGGGCGATCTGCACTGGTCGAACGGAACGCGTTCGTCCGAGGTCGTTCCCGGCGTGTCGCCGCGGGCGGTCCTCTTCAGCGCGGACCGGTCGGTGGCGCTCGTCGGCGCGGTCGATGGCACCGCCTGCGACAGCCAGGGAAGCTGCACCCACGACGCGAGCGTCCCGAGCCCGATCGGGCCGCTCGTCGCCGTCGACATGAAGACCGGCCTCGCAACCAAGATTGCCAGCGAGGTCCGACTCTTCAACCCTTGCACGTCTCTCGACTTCGCGCTTTCGGCCAACGGCAAGGTCGCGGCGTACGTGACGCAGGACGGAAAGGTCATGCTGGTGCCGACCAGCGGTGGCGCGCCAACGCTGGTCGCCCCAGCCAGCAGCGCCCCGGCCGTGTCCTTCGACGGTACCGAGGCCGCCTACTTCAGCGGCAACGACTCGCACGTCTGGTCGAACGGCACCTCGACGTTGCGCATGCCGGGCACCGGCTGCGGGCAGGCGGTGTTCTCGCCAGACGGGCGATGGCTCGCGGTGTTCGAAGGCATCTCGTTGAACGGGGGCGTCGTCTATGACACGGCAACGGAGGTCGCCGCCTCAGGGAGCTCCGACCCGATCCCCGTCGGAAGCGACGTCGAGGGCCTCTGGTTCTATCCTTCCGATCCGACGCAAGAGACCGCTGAGCTTGTCGCCGTGGTCGACGCCACAAGCATGAACGGCCGACCGCTGTACAACGGGGCCGGGAATCTGCTGATCGGACCACCGGGTGTCGAGCCGGCGCTGATGGCAACTCGGCTTCGTTCCTGGGACGTGCAAGTGCTCGACGACGGCCAGGTCGCCTACATCGGCAGTGACGGGCCGGGAATCACCGGCGGGACCGCGTTCGTGACGCAGCCGGGCGCGGCACCGCCGCTCGAGCTCGGCACCTACGCGTCCCCGGGTTCGCTCGCGGTGTGGCACACGATTCCCGAGATCGATGCGATGATCTGGATGGTCCCGGTGGGCGCCCCCGACGCGGCGAAAGCCAGCCTCATCGACCGCCAGTACCCGGATGGCGTCCTCTGGGGCTCGACCTCGAAAGGCCCGGCGAAGGTGATGCCGCACGCGCAGAGCAACGTCATCGATGCGGTCATCGCCCGCGACGGCGGCGTCCTGGTGCTCGTCGCGACCGATAAGGATCATCCGGCCGCGGACGCCGGCATCTGGGAGCTGCCAGCACCGAAGTAGGCTACGACGCCGCGGCCCGCCGGCGCCCGCGCACGATGAGCGTCGGCCCGTCGCCGTCCGCCCGCAGCTCGCCGTCGATGCCCCAGGTCTCGGCCAGCCGCGCCGGAGTCAGAACCGCGTCCGGCGTGCCCAGCGCGACCAGGCGCCCGCGATCGAGCACCGCGACCCGTTGGAGCCGCGCCGCGAGCGACAGCTCATGCAGGACGACCACCGCCGCGCCGCCTCGGGCCGCGTGCTCCTGCACCCGTTCGATGATCAGGAGCTGATGCCCCAAGTCCAGATGCGCCGTGGGCTCATCGAACAGAACCAGCGGCGTGCCCTGTGCGAACGCTCGCGCAATCAGGACCCGCTGCCGCTCGCCGCCCGACAGCTCCGCGAAGGGCCGCGCCGCCAAAGGACGAACGTCCGCCTCGTCCAGCGCGCGCTCGACCGCCTCCGCATCCTCGGCACGCGCCAGCCCCCACGCGCCCGCGTGCGGCGCCCGACCGAACGCCACCATCTCCCGCACCGTGAAGTCGAGATCGTAGCGCGCGCTCTGCGGCACCACCGCGACGAGCCGCGCCCGCTCCCTGGCCGGCATCGAGGCGAGCGCCTTGCCCGCGAGCCGCACCTCGCCCGCGCCCGCGCGTAATGCGCCCACGAGCGCGCGCAGGAGCGTCGACTTCCCCGCCGCGTTCGGACCGACCACCGCCAGCGTCTCGCCCGGCGCCAAGGAGAACGACACGTCGCGCACCACGTCCGCGCCGCCGTAGCCCGCGCTGAGCGAAAGCGCTTCGATCAGGCTCATCGCTCGCTCCGCCGCGTCCGGCCGACGAGGAGATAGAGGAAGAGCGGCGCGCCGATGATCGCGGTGACCATCCCGACCGGCGGGAGCGTGTGCGCGACGCGGAAGAACAGACGCGAGCCGCAGTCGGAGAGCGCGAGGAACGCCGCGCCGCCGAGGATGCTGCCGGGCACGACGATCCGGTGATCGGCGCCGAACGCGAGGCGCACGAGGTGCGGCACGATGAGCCCGACGAAACCGATGACGCCGGCCAGGCTCACCGCCGCCGCGACCAAGAGCGCGCTCGCCGCGAAGACGAACAGCCGCGTGCGTCCGACGTCGAGGCCGAGCCCGTGCGCGTCCAGCTCGCCGAGCGAGAGCAGGTTCAACGCCGGCGCGAGACGCAAGAGCGCCAGGGAGCCGAGGGCGACCGCGATGGCCGCGACGAGGAGCGTGCGCGTCGAGACGTAGCCGATGGACCCGAGGAGCCACGCGAAGATCGATTGCAGCGTTCCCGGCGAGGCGAGCGACTGAATCGCGAGGATGATCGCCGAGGCGAAGGCGTTGAAGACGACGCCGACGAGCAGCAGCCGTTCGGGCACCAGCCGGCCGCGCACCCGCCCGAGCGAGAAGACGATGCCCGTCGCGACGAGCGCTCCGAGGAACGCGAAGATGCCGACCAGCGAGCCGCCGAAGAGCCCGATGGCCCCGAGGCCCGCGGCGATCGCGACCGTCGCGCCGACCGCCGCGCCGCCGGAGAGCCCGAGCACGAACGGATCGGCGAGCGGGTTTTCCACCAGCGCCTGCAACGCCGCCCCCGACAGCCCGAGCGCCGCGCCGACCACCGCCGCCAGTGCCACGTTACGCGCGCGCATCGAGAGCATCAGCCGCGTCGTCGCGTCGCCACGCAGGAGCGCCGAGACGCTGATCGGCTCCGCGCCCAGCGCGACCGCCAGCACCAGCGACATCGCGAGCACGACCGTCAAAGCGATGAGTGGGAGCACGAAACGATGGCGCATCACGCGTGGTCCGTCAGCCGTTGCGCGGGGGATTGCCTGCGTTCGATCGATCCGGAGGTGTGGGCGATGCGTCCGGAGGTGTGGGCGATGCATCCTGAGGTGTGGACGATCGATCCCGAGGTGTGGTCGATCGATCCTGAGGTGTGGTCGATGCATCCTGAGGTGTGGTCGATCGATCCCGAGGTGTGGACGATCGATCCTGAGGTGTGGTTGATGCGTCCGGAGGTGTGGGCGATGCAACCGGAGGTGTGGGCGATGCAACCGGAGGTGTGGGCGATGCATCCGGAGGTGTGGGCGATGCGTCCGGAGGTGTGGGCGATGCGTCCGGAGGTGTGGGCGATGCGTCCGGAGGTGTGGGCGATGCGTCCGGAGGTGTGGGCGATGCATCCTGAGGTGTGGGCGATCGATCCTGAGATTAGGTTGCCGGCGCGAGCCCACGTTTTGAGAAGCCGCGCGATCCGCGCCATCATTTCCCCACTCCGGCGAATTGGTCGAACACCCGGGTGAGCTCAGCGAGAGCGTCGATGATTTTCGGTCCCGGATGGAGGATGCCCGGGCTGGTAAGGGCGACCGCCTTTGCGCGCAGGACCGGCGGCAGGCCGGCGAGGGCGTTCGCGTTCTTGCCCATCGGCGCGACCAGGATGAGCTCGGGCTTCCGCGCCAGCAGCGCGTCGAGCGGCACCTCGGGAAACGGCTGCGTCGAACGCGCGACGACGTTCGTGCCGCCAGCGTCGGCGAGCAGCTCGTCCGCGAACGAGCCGGGGCCCGCCGCGATGAGGGGGTTCGTGTCGAAGAGCAGCGCGACGCGAACGCGCTTCCCGCGCTTCTTCGCCGCCGCCCGCGCGAGCGAGCGAGCCGCTTCGATCGTTCGCACCAGCGTCTGCCCGGCCGGCGCGCGCCCGAGGAGCTTCCCGATGCGCACGCTCGCGAATTCGATGTCGGCAATCGACTCCAGCCGGAACGCCTCCACCGCGATGCCGCTCGCGGCCACCATCTCGACCGCGCCGTGGTTTCCCGGCGACGGCTGCGCGAGCACCAGGTCCGGATGCAGCCGCACGATGGTCTCCGCCGAGGGATCGCTGTATCCGCCGACCCGCGGGAGGTTGGCCACCGCAGCGGCATCGTCGTAGCGCGAGACGCCGACGAGGTCGGCACCGGCGCCGAGGGCCAAGACCAGTTCGGTCAAGCTCGGCGCGAGCGTCACCACCCGGCGCACGCGGGCGGGCACCTTCGGCCCGAGATGGACCTGACGCGCGGGCGCGTGGTGCGTGCAAGCGGCGAGCGCGAGGACGGCGAACGCACACAGCCGAGCGATGAGCCGAACGCGATGCCGGTGCGAGTCGCCACCCTTCGTCGCGCGCCTCGCATCCCCGGGCGCCATGCGCCAGGAACGTCGATCGGACCGATCGGACCGATCCGACCGATCCGACCGATCGGTCATGTCGTCGGCAGCGAGCGGCAGCCGCGGGCGAGTGTGTCGTCGCACATCGCTCGACGTGAGCTTCATGGCTTCACCACGACCCGCACGATTTCGCTCGGCGACGGGCGCGTGTCCATGCCGAGACCCGGTATCGCGACGTAGAACGCGCTCCCGTCGTACGCCACCGCGGTCGGGTAGTCCGTTCCCGCGGAAGGCGAGGTCTTCAGGTCTATCGAACCGACGAGCTTGGGCGTCCCGGTGAGCGACGCGAAGACGAGCGTGCCATACGCGGAGTTCGTGACCGCCGCGAGCGTCGAGGTTCCCGCGATGCCTTCGAGGTCGTCGCCGCCCTGCGTGCCGCCGCCGAGATAGACCTCCGCGCGTTTTGCCGTCGGCAGAACCTGCGACAGCGTGCCGCCCGTGTTGTCGAGGACGTAGAGCGCGTCGCCCAGGAGGCCGAACTTGAGCGGCCCCGAACCCACCGAAATCGGATTACCGACCGTCTTCCCGGTCGTGGGGTCGAACTCCTGCACCGCGTCGTCGTTGAAGCACGAGGCGAACGCGCGCCCGCCGACGGCCGCGAGCCCGGCGACGAAACCGATCTTCGTCGAGCTCTCCTGGCACAGCGAAACCATTTCCTTGCCGCCTTGTCCTGCCAGCACCTCGAAGTTGTCGTAGGACACGTGCGAGACGCCGCCGCCCTCGCCGTCGCCGAGCCAGACGTCGTTGCCGATGCGCACGACCGATCCCGGCGACCGTCCGACGGTGACGATGCGCCGGACCGTGCCGTCGAACCCGACATCGACCAGCGCGCCGTCGTCGGTGTGCCCGCCGCTCAGGGAAATCTTGCCGGCGCACGCGATGAGCAGGCCGTCGTCCGTCGCGACCATGTCCATCGCTTGTCGGCACTGGCTCGCGTTCGTCTCCAAGGACACGGGAGCGGAGGCGGTCAAGGTCGCCGGATCATAGATGCCCAGGAACGACGGTCCCGCCGGGGCGTAGTGATAGAGGTTGGCAAGGGTGACATAGAGCTTGCCGTGCGCGACGACCAGCGCCGTCGGATCCGCATCCCCCGGCTGGCTTGGATTGTCGGGCGGCAGCGCCGCGCCGTCGGGAATCACGACCCGCCGATCGATGGTCGCTTGGACCGTCGCGGGAGATGTCGAGGTCGGCCCGCAGGCGAGCACCGTCAGCGCGAGGGGCAACAACACCGCGGTCCAAGGCAGACGCTGCGTACGAGCGCGAAACCGCTCATTCCGAGCGCAGTCGAGGAACGAGCGGTTCTTCGTGGCGGTACCCATCCCTCGACTGCGCTCGGGATGAGCGGTGGTGGAGCGCTCGGGATGAGCGGTGGTGGAGCGCTCGGGATGAGCGGAGTCAGCCTCGGAGTGCGACTCGCCGACACGTCCCTGCGAGGTTCCGCTCCGCTCCACCCGTCCTGCGGCTGCACCGAAATCGGAGCCGGACACGTCAGTGTCCGGGTAAAGGCACCGCGCCTGAGGAATCTTGGTGGCGCCGGACCGCTGGTCCGGCAGGAGAGCCAGCGGCCCGCCACTACTGAGTCGGTTACGGTCCCTGCCTGTACCGGGACACTGGCGTGTCCGGCTCCAATTCCCACTCGAAAAGTCGCAGAGCCTCATCTCTCCTCCGGAATCCACCCGAGGTGGGCGAGAACCACGCGCCCGGGCAGCGGGTAGCCCTCGAGGCAGGCGCGGTCGGTGACGTCGAGGGCGTTGCGGACCTCGACCGATAGCCAGGCGTCGGCGACGACGCGCACGCCCAAGGACGCGCGCACATCGAGGAACGGCGCGACCGACCGGGTGTTCGCGGTGTTCGTAAACGCCTGCGCCGTCCAGTCGACTCCGGCCGACGCGCGCACCCGCCCCCGCGCGTACGTCAGGCGCCCGTCCACCCGCGCCCGCGGGCGATACGGCAGGTCGTTGCCGTACGAGTTCGGCCCCGGCACCAGGTTCGTCGCCGTAAGCAGCGTCAGCGCCGTCGAAGCGCCGAGGCCCTTCAGCGGCCCCTCGCCGAGCGACGCGCGCGCCTCGCCCTCGACGCCGACCGTCCGCGCCTGGCCCAGGTTGAACGGCTTCACGAGCGAGCCCGAGAACATTTCGTAGATGATCTGATCCTGGAACAAACCGGCGAAGAGCGCGCCGTTCGCCTCGAGGTCGAGCCGCGTCCCCGGCCGCTGATAGCGCGCGCCGAGGTCCGCGGTCCACGAGCGCTCCGGCAGGAGGTCCGGGTTCGGCAGAATCGGTCCCGCGGAGTAGTAGAGCTCTCCGAAGGACGGCGGCCGGAAGCCTCCGCCGACGTTCGCGTAGAGGTAGAGGCCGCGCTCGATCGCCACGCTCGCGCCCAGCCGCGGCAGGAGGCCGACCGCGTTCCCCCACATCTCGACCCGGCCCGCGAGGCTACCAGTGAGGCGCCCCCGCTCGCGCGCGATTTCGACGCCGAGCCCGCCGCGCCAACGCGTGTGGTGCCCGTGGTAGGTCCCGTCGAACCGCTCGCCGCCGGCGAGACCGCTCAGGCGAAGCAGCAGCGGTCCCAGAGGACGCGCATACGCCGGCTTGGTCCCGACGTCGAGGTAGGTCTGCTCGCCCGAGAGCGTCACCGCGTCGCCGCCGGTCGCGTCGAGGAAGCCGGTGCGCGCGAAGAGCGGCAGCTCCAGCGTCTTCGTCCGCCAGTCGAGGTCCGCGACCAGCGTCTTCTCGTCCTGCCGCGCGGTCGGCGTCGGCGAAAAAATCGGTCCCGGCAGCCCGCGATCGGTCCAGGTGCCGAAGGCGAAGCCCGACAGCTTTCCTTCCGGCGCGCGTCGCTCGACCCGTACCAGCACCGACCGGATCGTCGCGTCGTTGTTCGCGCGGCGCATCGTCACGAGCGGGTCGTCGCCCGCGGTCTCCGGCGTCGGATCGCGGTGGTAGACGAAGTCGCCGGCCGAGCGCCGGGCATCGAGCGCGATCGTCGCTCGCCACCAGGCCGCGTCGGTCACGAAGTCGCGAGCGAGCGACGCGCTCGCGCCGAACGTCCCGAGCGACCCGGCGGTCAGGAGCGCGCGCGAGGACTTCGCCGGCGTGAGCTCGATGGCGCCCGACATCGCCGCCGCGCCGAGCCGCGCGTCCGCCCCGCGCTCGACCAGCACCTGCGACAAGAGCGCCGCCGGCACCAGCGAGAGGTCGAGCCCGCCGCCGGCCGGCGACCCGAGCGGCACGCCATCGAGGAGCACCGCCGCCTCGTCCGCCGTCCCGCCCCGGAGCGAAATCGTCGTCGTCGCGAGCACTCCGCCGAAGTCGAGCGCCAGCGCTCCCGGCACCGAGCGCAGCACGTCGCCCAGGTGCTCGGCCTCGAGCCGGCGCGATTCGAGCTCGACCTTGGTCCGGGTCTGCCCGTCGGCGGCGGGGCGGGGCGCGCGGATGGTGAGGGAGTTCTGGTCGTCCGCCCGCGCCGGGCTCGCGGCGACGAGCGCCACGACGAGCCATCCGAGCTGTGCCCTGCGCGCCACGCCAAGCGACTCCGGCTCCTTCGCCCGAGGAGCGTCGAAAGTCGAAAGCGAAAGGGCAGGTTTCCTGGCTCCCGAAGCGCTCCCGATGATCAGGAGCCATGCCGGCCGCCTTCCCCGGAACCCGGGTGGCTTCAGGCCGGCACGCGCGCCATCCTTCGATCAGCTCCGCTCATCGCGAGCGGGCCCACCCCGCTCATCCTGAGCGGGCCCACCCCGCTCATCCCGAGCGGGCCCACCCCGCTCATCCCGAGCGGGCCCACCCCGCTCATCCTGAGCGGAGTCGAAGGACGGTAACGACCTCGGCTACAGTGGCGGGACCGCGCCGGACTTGGACCGGCTTCCCTTTTCCCCGACTGGAGCTTCTCCCATCCAGCCGGGCACCCTTCGCCGACGAACCGCCGCGAGGTTGCACCGAGAAAGGCCGCGAGGTCAAGAAGATCCTTCGCTCGTGAACGGATCACCGACGTCAGCGACCTCAACCACGACGCCACCCCACCCGGGTCCGCTCCCGTGACCCGCTTGGGCTTCTTACGCGTGGGGTCATCACGGTGCTGTTGGTGCTCGACGTAGGCCAGAGCTTCGTTGCCGCGCCTCGGGGCAGTCAATCGAACCAAGCGTCCAGTACCACTCCCACGGCAGAAGCTTGCCCGGTCGGCGCCTCGTCACCACCTTGGCGCCGGAGGTGGAGCCACATGCGCATCGGACGGGCGCTCATCTTCGTCCTAGTCGTGATCCTCGGCGCTATCGACGTGGCCGGCTGCGAGCCACCGCGCCCGCTCATGGCGCCTCCAGCAACGAAACAGGCAGACTCGAGCGACGGCGGCTCCTCCGAGGTGGTCGACGCCGGCTATCCGGGGGATCCGGGCGCCACGCATCTTTCGGAGCCGCGGTGCGACCCTCGGCCGGGCGGCATCGGCGAGTGGTACACCCTCGGGAAGTTGGTCGACGGCAGGCGCATCGACGGCACCGCGACAGTCCTCGACGACGGCGACATCTTGGTCGTCGGCGGCTGGCCCGCGACCGATGTCCAGCAGTGCGGGGAAACGCCACCGGACATCGCCAACGTCGCCGAGCGGTATACGATGGCCACCGGCGAGTGGCATCTGGTCGCACCCCTCGCCGTCTGTCGCTGGTACCACACCGCCACCAAGCTCAACGACGGCCGGGTCCTGATCGCCGGGGGTTTGCCCCCCGAACACGAGCCCTATCCTTACACATGTCCGGGCAACGTCCCGGCCGAAATCTATGACCCCGACGCGGACACCTGGACACCGACTGCGCCCATGCACTACGCGCGGTGGGACGCCGTCGCGGTCCTCCTCGCCGATGGGCGCGTCCTGGTCATCGGCGGTACCGGTGGTGGGTCCACCGAGATCTACGATCCGAAGCTCGACTCATGGCAGGAGGCCGCCCCGGCGCCGGTCGAAATCGATCAAGTCGACCCCGGCGGAGCGTTGCTTCTACCCGACGGGCAGGTCCTTGCGGTCGGCTACGGGATCCTTGGCACCGGCCCCCACTGGACCTACCAGACGGAGATCTACGATCCGGCTATGGACAGATGGCATGATGAAAGTCCCATTCCTGTGCCGGCGAGCGGGATTACCGACTGGAAGCCCAGCATTATCATGCAGCCACTCCCGAGCGGCCGAGTCATGGTGGCGCTGCGGGTGACTTGCCTTTCGGGGTGCGGCCTGCCAACGTCGCGGACGGACGGCGTCTTCCAGGAAATCGCCTACATCGAGGACCCTTACACCGGAGCCTGGAGCGCGACGCCGCCACTGCCGAGCATCAGTTACGGGCCCGCTTCCGTCGTGCTCTCCGATGGCCGGGTTCTGGTCGCGGGCGGCAGGGTCGACCCGGGCGGTGGAAGTACGCTGGCTGCATCAATCTTTGACGAGGCATCGGACTCTTGGAGGAGGGCCGCGGACATGCCGCAACCGCGCGAGTCCTTCCTTGTCCTACCGTTCCCCGGGGATGACGCCTTTGTCCTCGGCGGCGACCAGGTTTGCTTTCGTGATGGCCAGGATGTCGGCGACTACGAACTCCCCGTCGATCGGTTCCATCTGGACCCTCTCAGTGTCCCTGCGCCATGAGAGAGTCGGAGACCCGCGTCAGTCGAAGGCTTCGAAGGCCGCGAGTGGCGGTGGGTCTTTCAATTCGAGTGCTTGCCATCGCGACGCACGCCACACTCGAAGTGCACCCTCCGGCTCAGCTACGGCGTGAAGCCGTTCAACACGGCGTCCGCCGCACTCTCATTTGTCGTGATCGCGTACCCCGCCAAATACACCGTTGCCGGGAAATGCTCCCGACTATCACCGTAGAAGCCGCTTCTCATGTACTCGCCGACCGGGCCAGTCAGGCCATTGGGATTATCAGTGCACTCCGACCAGTCCCACATCGTCCGGGCAGCCGTGGTCGTGGGGACGACGTTGTTTCCGTCGATCCAGAAGCCAATCCTTCCATCCGGGTTTACAGGCGGCTCCGCGCACGCCTGGCCTGAATTGCAGGTCGATGACCACTTCACGTACAGCTTGAACTGGTGCCAGGCTCCTGGGGTCATCACGGTGCTGTTGGTGCTCGACGTAGGCCAGAGCTTCGTTGCCGCGCCTCCAGGGTAGTCAATCGAACCAAGCGTCCAGTACCAGGTGTTCCTGTCTAGACCCATCTGACCGTAGGAGCCTCCTCGCCCGAGACTGACTGAGAGCGGGGGCGAAGTACCGATGCAGCCGTCTTGGTGGAACTGAAACATCAACACACTCTCGTCGTCGCAGCCGCCGGTTCCGCACTGCGGCTCGTTCAGGAACCAATCGGTGGCCGAGGGGCTCGGTACGTACGCAAACCACACGTAGTAATTATCATCGCCCTGGACGGGCCGGATGAGGCTTCCATCGCTGGCAACCGGATCCTGGAGTTCATTGCGAGGTTGGTTGGAGTTCAGACCCTGGACCTTGCAGCCGTTCGGACAGTTGATGGTGCAGGTCTCGTTGTTCGCGACGTAGTCCACGCAGTACCCGGTACCGGGGTTGTCGCACAAGTCGCTCGGGGTGTGATAGTCATCTGCATGCGTGGTGTCCTTGAAGATCGTCAGCGGTGCATCAGCCCAAATCGGCTTGAAAGACGAGGGGCCGCCGGAGGAAGAGAAGTCGGTCCCAAGCAGCATTCGGCAGTTCGCCACTCCCCCCGAACCGAGATCGCCGGCGTTGCAGGAACAGGTGGCCTGGCCAGCCGGGCAATCTTGGCCGTTCTCGAGAGGAATACGCGTATGGTTCGTCGCGCATCTCGAGAGGGGAAGAGCTGTGCCGCCGGTCGCACTGTCGCACCGGTAATCTTCGTCAGCGGTCAAGCAGGGATCGGCAGCCTCAGAGGGAATGGGGTTTGCGCCGCCCGAGTCGGCCAAGTCGAACGCCGTCAGGTCGGGCCTCGGGTCTGGCCTGTCGTTGTGGGCAAGCACATCGCGGCCTCCGAACAGGACGCCGCCGATGCACTTCGTGCCGTCGTTGACGTACCCGGGCGCGCAGTTGCCGGCGTACCAGGTGACGAACCACTGGTCGTTGCTGTCGATGACGATGTAGTCACCTGGGGTTTCGTTGACGAGCTCGACGAGGATCGGCCCGCCTATGGGATCCCAGGATGAGATCGTCACGCTGAAGTTGATCTTTACGTGGGGGACCCCGGATGGGACGGTGACGGTTTGGAACGTCTTCTCCTGGTTTTGCTGGCCGTCCCACCAGACGAGGTTGACGCCGACCGGGCCGCCGACATCGTAGGTCACCGGTGTCGAGAGACTGCTGGTGAGCGATACCGAACCGGAGACGTTGACCTGCACGGACGTTGCCGAGCCCGCGCCTGGATCATAGTTTCCGCTGTCCACCGGCTCGTTGCCGTCCCCCACCCAAATGTACGAGGGCGAACCGGACGAGCTGAAGAACTCGGGGCTCGAAATGTACATCGGGCCGTTCGTGTCGCCGACGAAAGCACTCGCGTCGGGCGCGAGCGTGAACATGGCGAGACAGCAGACTGAAGCACGAGTCAGCCAGCGCATGGTGCTCTCCTCTGATTGCCTGCGAAGCGTTTCTCGCTCCTGTCGTGAGAAATCCGCATGCGCATCAGTTGCTCGCCCAGCTCATCAAGTAGGCGTCGTTCTGATCGACCACGGCCTCGTTGCCTGGAGTCGCTTCCCATTTGATCATCACCCAGGGATTCGATGCCGTTGCGGGGCACCAGTCGCGAATGACCTCGGTGAAGGCGACCTGGCTGTGCCTGTCAGCGGCGACCCAGATTCGGTGGAGTGCGCCCTGGTGCGCCTGGTTGTTGCAGTCGGACCACCACAGCACGAAGGTGACCGGGCCTGAGACGAACGGGTACGGGGACGTGTCTGACGCCACCGACACTGATCCGTTCACAGTGATCGCCGCTGATTGCTCACCCCCTGGAGCGTTTTCCCAGGTCACCTCGAGGTACGTGAGGACGCCGTCTTGCCAGGCGTCCACGAAAGGCCAGGCGGCCAAGTAGTCGCTGTGCGTGTCGTTGATGGTCTGGAAGGCGGTACCCCAAATCACGGTGCTTCCGTTGAACGCCAAGGCGATCGTGCACGGCAGGAGTACCGCTGCCAGCACCAGGGCGCCTCTGAAGAGCCTTCGTCGCATGAGAGCCTCCGTTCGCCGGAGCCACGGCCACCTTGCGGCCGTGCCGGCGATCAACTCGATGTTCAGTGGCTTTGCCAGCTCATGGTGAACTGGTCGGTGCTGTCGATGACCGCGGTTTCGTTCGAAGCAGCGGGAGTGAACTCGACGTAGATCGAACTAGATGAAGGGCACGGATTGGGAACCACCCATGTGAACGAAAAAGGTCTGTGGCCGGTCGCACCGGCATACACCGACCCGAGGTCTGACTCGTCCCAGGTGTCGCTGCTGCAATCATACCAGGTCAGAACGAAGTAGACGGTGCCCGAGGTGAGGTTCCCGCCTGCATCCTTCAGCGACACGGAGCCGTTCAGGGAGATTGCTGCGGGGACGGTGCCCTGCGGATAGCTGGGCGTACTCATACTCAGATAGTCCAGGTAGACGAAGAACGGGTAATAGATCGGATAGTAGATCCATGTGAACGCGCTCGAGGTCGCAGTGACCTGATACCCAGAGGGCACCTGCCAGGTCAGATTGCCGCCAGAAATGTCGGCGGAGCTCGGCCATGCAATTGCGAGGAGCAAAGCCAGCACGGCGGCTCCTGCCGCCCGTGGACGCAGTCTCGTCGCTCGGAACCACACGGTTACGCCGAGACCTTGCAACCACCGCAGGAGCGGTGGAGTTGTTCGAGAGCGCTCGACGGGCGACCCACGCTGCGCCATTTGTGACTCCAATACCTCGCGGGGACGTTCTTCACGTCCTTCCGAGCGAGAATGCTCCGGACAGCCTTGGCGTCCGTTGCAGGTGGCTGTTCCGCATGACCCGGCAAAGCCCGGCGTGCGGCCCTTTCCATCTGCGTGTTGCGAGCCGAGCGGCTAATAGAGACTTTCGCCGTGCTTCCTGTACCTCTGGCCCGCAGGACCTCCCGCAGCCCCCCCGACGGTGACGCGAGGCATGATTGCACCAGGCGTGCCAGGAGGGCTGGCGAGCGAAGACGCGGAGTGATCCCGCTCTTTACGGCCCTCGGACAGGCAGGCGGGCTCGGGAGTTATGCACAGACCGGCAAGAGTTGCGAGGGCGAGTTGTAGAGATCTCGGCCGCTGGTGGTACGTGGGCGAGATCCTGATGCGCGCCGGGCGTCGAATTCGCCCTGATCGCGGATGTTGCCCCGGCGCTCGGCGGGTTGTCCACAGGAAGGTAATAGGTACCGTTGGTGCTCGCCGAGAGGGCACGATTTGCCTATGAGGAACGCGCGGCAGGGGGAGCCGCGCTTTCGGAAGCGAAGCCGGACCAGGCGAGAGTAGTCGCACGGTGGGCGCAGGACAAGCGCGACGTGCTCGCCCACAAGTGCGCAGCCTGGTCGCACTACGCCGGGTGGTTAAGCGGCGAAGGCACCGGGCTCTTCTTCGAGCGGCTTTGGCAAGACACGGCCACCGCCGCCGTGCTTGAGCGGCGCCTGCGGTGGAACGGATGCGATCGAGATAGGTCTGCTCGCCCGAGAGCGTCACCGCGTCGCCGCCGGTCGCGTCGAGGAAGCCGGTGCGCGCGAAGAGCGGCAGCTCCAGCGTCTTCGTCCGCCAGTCGAGGTCCGCGACCAGCGTCTTCTCGTCCTGCCGCGCGGTCGGCGTCGGCGAAAAAATCGGTCCCGGCAGCCCGCGATCGGTCCAGGTGCCGAAGGCGAAGCCCGACAGCTTTCCTTCCGGCGCGCGTCGCTCGACCCGTACCAGCACCGACCGGATCGTCGCGTCGTTGTTCGCGCGGCGCATCGTCACGAGCGGGTCGTCGCCCGCGGTCTCCGGCGTCGGATCGCGGTGGTAGACGAAGTCGCCGGCCGAGCGCCGGGCATCGAGCGCGATCGTCGCTCGCCACCAGGCCGCGTCGGTCACGAAGTCGCGAGCGAGCGACGCGCTCGCGCCGAACGTCCCGAGCGACCCGGCGGTCAGGAGCGCGCGCGAGGACTTCGCCGGCGTGAGCTCGATGGCGCCCGACATCGCCGCCGCGCCGAGCCGCGCGTCCGCCCCGCGCTCGACCAGCACCTGCGACAAGAGCGCCGCCGGCACCAGCGAGAGGTCGAGCCCGCCGCCGGCCGGCGACCCGAGCGGCACGCCATCGAGGAGCACCGCCGCCTCGTCCGCCGTCCCGCCCCGGAGCGAAATCGTCGTCGTCGCGAGCACTCCGCCGAAGTCGAGCGCCAGCGCTCCCGGCACCGAGCGCAGCACGTCGCCCAGGTGCTCGGCCTCGAGCCGGCGCGATTCGAGCTCGACCTTGGTCCGGGTCTGCCCGTCGGCGGCGGGGCGGGGCGCGCGGATGGTGAGGGAGTTCTGGTCGTCCGCCCGCGCCGGGCTCGCGGCGACGAGCGCCACGACGAGCCATCCGAGCTGTGCCCTGCGCGCCACGCCAAGCGACTCCGGCTCCTTCGCCCGAGGAGCGTCGAAAGTCGAAAGCGAAAGGGCAGGTTTCCTGGCTCCCGAAGCGCTCCCGATGATCAGGAGCCATGCCGGCCGCCTTCCCCGGAACCCGGGTGGCTTCAGGCCGGCACGCGCGCCATCCTTCGATCAGCTCCGCTCATCGCGAGCGGGCCCACCCCGCTCATCCTGAGCGGGCCCACCCCGCTCATCCCGAGCGGGCCCACCCCGCTCATCCCGAGCGGGCCCACCCCGCTCATCCTGAGCGGAGTCGAAGGACGGTAACGACCTCGGCTACAGTGGCGGGACCGCGCCGGACTTGGACCGGCTTCCCTTTTCCCCGACTGGAGCTTCTCCCATCCAGCCGGGCACCCTTCGCCGACGAACCGCCGCGAGGTTGCACCGAGAAAGGCCGCGAGGTCAAGGCGGGAGACCCAGCCGCGGCGACTGAGCCAAGAACGGTCTTCCGCTTCGCTTGGGCGGCGCGGAGTTTCGCTCGCAACCGCACCCATCCTATTCGAGCTCCGGCGAGACGGACTCGGCCTGGGCGACCATGAGCCTGCATGCAGGGGGCCCGACTGCATCGTTGTGGATCGCCAGCCCGCATGCAGGGAGGCCGACCGCATCGTTGTGGATCGCCAGCCTGCATGCAGGGAGGCCGACCACATCGCCGAGAACGCCAGCCTGCATGCAGGGAGGCCGACCGCATCGTTGTGGATCGCCAGCCTGCATGCAGGGAGGCCGACCGCATCGCCGAGAACGCCAGCCTGCACGCAGGGAGGCCGACCGCATCGTTGTGGATCGCCAGCCTGCATGCAGGGAGGCCGACCACATCGCCGAGAACGCCAGCCTGCATGCAGGGAGGCCGACCGCATCGTTGTGGATCGCCAGCCTACATGCAGGGAGGCCGACCACATCGCCGAGACGCGTCCCTCTCCCGAGCCCAACCGGCCGTTTGACCGCCAGCGCGAACCATGCTTTGAATCCGACTCCATGGCGCTTGCACCCCGACACGCCGCGCGATGACCTGGGTGAGATGACCCGAGCAGGCTTCTTCCTCGATTCCACCGCACGTCCCCGGAGCCGTCGATGAGCTCTCGCCTGGTGGCGTTCTCGGTCCTTTTCCTCACCGCAGTCGTTCCCCAGGCTCGGGCCAAGGAGCATCGGACCCTGGCGTTCCTCCGGCTCGTCACCGACGGCCGCTATGCCGCCGACCGCGCCACCCTCGAGGACACCTTCCTCGACGCCCTTTCCACCTCGGGCTTCTTCACCAAGGTGACCGGCCAGAGCGACGTGGCGGCGCTGCTCGGCTTCGATCGCTGGCGGCAGCTCACCGGGTGCACCGACAGCACTTGCCTCGCGGAGATCGCGGGTGCGCTCGGGGTGGATTACGTCGCCCAGGCCGACGTCGGGCGCCTGGGAAAGGTGACGCTCGTCAACCTCAAGATCATCGCGGTGAAGAAGGTGATGGTTGTCGCACGGGCGTTGCGGAAGGTCACCGACGAGTCCGACCTCCCGGATGCCATCAACTCGATGTCCGAGGAGGTGGCGGAGTCCATGCAGGGCCGCGCGCCGCCCGGACGCACGGTGAACGCGGCGTCACCCGCGACGGCGGCCAAGACGGCGGCGCCGGTCATCGACCCCAGGGAACGAGCGCAAGAGGCTTACGAGAAGAAAGCGGTGCACGTAATCCCGAACATCACCGAGGGATGGACGGTTCGCCAGGGCGGTCGGGCCCTTCCGGCGGGACCGGAGTTCTACCTGGCCGTCGGCCACCCGGAGATGGCAAACCACTATCGCCAGGTGGTGGCGAGCAACCGGGCCAAAGCCTGGGCTTGCGGGGTGGTCGGCGCCATCGGGCTCGGGATCGGCACCTACGTCGCCGTTGCCAACGCCCGGTCGAAAGAGGCGGGGAACGGGATGGTCGGGCTCGGCGTCGGGATCGCGATCCTGGGACCGGCCGCGGGGCTCATCGCGTACGGGCTGGCCGCTGGCGACCCCGAGCCGGGCGGGATCCTGGGAGCGCGCAAGCTCGCGGACACCTACAACGCGCAGCTCCGGCGGCGCCTCGGACTGGAGCTCGACCCAGGCGATGCGGGGAAACGCTCGGACGCCGGCAGCCGTGCCCTCCGTTGGAGCCTGGCGCTCGCTCCCACCGTCGGCGGCGGGGTGGTCGGAGTTCGCGGGAGCTTCTAGCGAGCCGGTCTTGCGGAACGAGGGCGTCAACCGGAAAGGCACCGCAAAGCCTGACCGAAGGCGATGGTGCGCGAATTTGACCGCCGACACCAACCGTGCCTAGAGTCGCGCTCCGTGAACTGCCACCCGCGGGTCGTGCGCCCGCCAATCTTGGAGGAGTCGATGAAGAGCCACATCCGTTCTCTTGCAGCCCTGGCGCTCTCGTGCGCCGTCCTGGTCCCCGCCGTCGCCTACGCGAGCGACAGCGTGAACGTCGCGGTCGGCGCATCCGCCCCCGCCGTCGCCTCGGCGAGCGACGAGGTGAGCCCGCCCATCAGCCAACGCGTGTTCGGCATCGGCCTCGGCAACGCCGGCTACTACGCCGATGGGTTGACCGCCAAGCTGAACCTCGGCCCGAAGTTCGCGCTGCAGGCCTTCGCCGGGCTGGGCTGGGGCGGCTTGGGGCTCGACGTCGACGCGCTGGTGCAGCCGGGCACCTTCGTGACCACTTCCGCGGGGACGCTGAACTGGGCGGTCGGAGGTGGCGTCGGCTTCGACTCCTACGCCGATTTCGGCTACTCGTACACCGAGGTGCCCGTCGCGGCCATCTTCGAAGTCAACTGGCACTTCCGCAAGTGGATCCCGGTCGAGCTCACGGTCGGAATTCGCGCCGGCTGGACCCTCGCGATGTCGAACGTGGTCGACACCACCTACAGCAACTCCGGATTCCTGCTCACCGGCGGTGGCGCCGCCCGGTGGTACTTCTGAGCTATCAAGCCGCGAAAGGCTCGCGGTGCGCCTGGTGCGCCAACTCGTACGATGGGTGGAGCGGAGTCCATCAACTGGGCGATCGCTGGAGACGATGGGCTCCGCTTTCGCTCCACCCATCCTTCGCTCCGCCCATCCAACGAATTTAGGTGTGGGCGTCGGCCCGCGCCATGCGGAAGCCTCTGAAGCCGGCCGGCATCGCTCGCGCGCCACCGAGCGCCCCGGTTCGATCACTGCTTACAGGTGCCTTCCACGCAGTTGGGCGTCGAGTTGGGGCACTGCTCGCAACCCGCTGGCGAGCTCCAGGTTCCGCAGTGGCTGGCGTCGATCGACGAGCACGCGTCGCACTGCCCGTCGAGCGCGCAGTAATGCCCGTCGGTACAGTCGGCGTCGGCCTTGCAGCCGCAGATGCCGTTGACGCAGGCGCCGGTCGGAGGCTTGCAGACCGCGCATCCTGGCGGCGAGTCCAGAGTGCCGCAATGATCGGACTTGTCAAGCTCGCAGTAGCGGCACTGCGGGTCACTGGAGGACTGGTCGTCGCAGTAATTGCCCTGTCCGCACGTCGCGTTCGCGGCCTTGCCGTCGACCTGCCCGTCGCAGTCGTCGTCTTTGCCGTCGCACAGCTCCGGCGCGCCAGGATAGACGTGCGGGTCCACCGCCGCGCCGGGGGGACAGCCGCTCGCGACCTCGAGGCAGTCGGGCCAACCGTCGCCGTCGCTGTCGAGACAGGTCGAGAAGCCGCCCGCGCAGAAGGCATACGGGCTCATGTCGGCACCATGGGTCTTCGGATCATCGTTGCAGTCGGTCTGTTCGCCGGCGACGCAACAGCCAGGCTTCGAACAGTCCTTCACGCCGTCGCCGTCGGCGTCGCAGGTAGGGTCTGGCTTGGCGAGCTTCACCTCGACGAGCCCGGTCGTCCGAGTGTCGATGATGCCCGACCAGGCGGCGCGGACCTTCCCCGAAGTGTCGGTTGCAAGGACGAGCGCGGAGAGCGTTCGGCCCGGACTGCCGTGAGCGCGATCGACTTCCAGCACGAAGGGCGATGTCGTCAGGTCGCGACCGCCGGTCGAGAAGTCGCCGGTGCTCGCGTCGCCAGCGGGAGGACCCGAGGGCCATGCGTAGTTCGGGTCGCCGATCATGTTGCGCAACCGCAGATGGAGCCCGATGACGCTGGCGACGCCAGGCGCGGCGCGGATGTCGAGGTAGAGCGCGGCGTAGACGTCGACCTGTCTCGGCCCGCACGCGGCGAGCACCGAGGCCACCAGCAGAGACCTGAGAGCCATCCGCATCTCCACTCCTGTCAAAACAGAATCCGTGTCCAAGCGAAGAACGAATCCGTGTCCAAGCGAAGAACCGCTCATCCCGAGCGTAGTCGAGGGACGAGCGGGCTACCGCGAACCGAACCGGCCCCTCGACCACCGTGGCCGAGGGGCCGCCCTCATCTAAACGGAAGAATCTCGTGCCTCAGTTCGCGTTGGACGGGTAGGACCGTCCGGGACCCCAGATGATGCGAACCGCGCCGTTCACTCCGTACGTCATATGGTAGGGGCGCCCGAGGATGTACACATCCGCCCGACCGGGACCGCCACCACCGTAGAACGAAGTACCCAGGCCGCCATTGCCGCCGGCCGCTCCGCCACTGCCGCAGTTCGCGGAACCACCAGCCCCAGCCGCGCCAGTTCCATTGAGGCCGACGCCGCCTCCCGCGAAACCGACGCCGGGAGTCGATGCACCTGACCCCGAGCCGCCACCGCCACCGCCGCTTCCTGGACCCCCACTGCTGCCACCGGGCGGGCACGAGGTCGAGCTACCGCTGCCGCCGGACCCGGCCCAGCCCCCATAACCAGCGGCGCCCCCGCCGCCCGCACCGTAGGTCGAGCTGTTCGTCGTCCCACCGTTACCCCCACCGTAGCAGATCCATGCGCCGGAGGCGATAGCACCTCCGCCGGCTCCGCCGGTCACGCCGCTCGCGCCCGAACCGCCGTAGACGGTGGCGCCACCGAAATCGGATTGTCCGCCTCCTCCGCCGTTCACACCACGGGCACCGACATCCACGACCATCTGGGATCCGGGAGTAACGGTCAGAGTAGCGTCGTAGCACAACCCGCCGCCGCCCCCGCCACCACCGGCAGTGCCGATTCCGCCGTTGCCGCCACCTCCAGCGCCCACCACAACGGCTGAGACGTTTGTGACGCCCGGCGGGACGTTCCATGTGTAGGTACCCGGGGTCAAGAAGTCGGCCTCGCCGGTGTTGCTCGCCCCCATGTTGCCGACGATCATCCAGTTCGTTCCGTCCGAGACCACGGTTCCGTACCCCGTCTGCGTCAGGAGCCCAAAGCTCGCGCCATCGATCTTTTCGGTGCCGTAGGGGTAGACCATCGCGACGACGCTCGACTCGTTCTTGATGGTAACGCTGTAGCCCGCTCCGACCGTCGTCGGATTCGGAAGCTGAAGCGTGGCACTGTCTTGGAGCGTCGAGCTGATTTCGAACAGGCTGCCTCGGTCGGCGCCGGAGATCGTGACGAGGTTCGAGCTCGTGACCGGCTGCACGGTTCGAAACATCGAGGGCGGCTGCCAGGTCGCGTTGCCGCTGGCATCGGAGGTGAGCACGTCGAACGCCGCCGCGCCGGTCGGCAAGGTCAGGCCGGACAGCGTGGCGGTCGAACTCCAGGTCCCGTTGCCGCTGGCATCCGAGGTGAGGATGTCATTGACCGCCGCGCCAGTGGGCAGCGCCAGCGCCGAGGTAGTCAACCCCGAGAGTGTCGCGGTCGAGCTCCAGGTCGCGTTGCCGCTGGCATCCGAGGTAAGGACGTCGTTGGCTGCCGCGCCATTCGAGAGCGCGATTCCCTTCGCGCTCAGGACACCGCCGGCACTCACCGAAGCGACGGTCGTGCTGTTCACTTGCCAGTCGGTCAGGTCGGCGGTTTGACCAGAGCCCGGGTTCACCGTGAGGGGAACAACGGTGGTGCTGCCAGGGGGCTCCAGCCCGAGGGCACCGGTGAGCGCGTTGGGCGTGTTCGTATAAACGCCGTTGTCCACGGTATGTGCGTTGCCGCTGATGCTTCCGCTCGCCGGGTTTGTGAAGGTCGCGTTGGTAAACGTCTGCGTTGCGCTCCAGGTGTTGGCATGGGCGAGGTTCAGGCCGAGAGACAACGTGCCACCGTTACCGGACAGCGTCGAGTCGTGAGACAGGTTCGCAGCCAGTCCGATCGCCGGCCCTCCGAGTTGGACCGTGCCTCCGCCGGTGAGCCCGACGCCGGCGTTGATCGTCACGGACGAGTGGTCGAGGTCGGCGCTGGGAATCCCGGTCGGCAGGTCGCCCGCGGCGATGGCGCTCCACGCGAACGAACCAGACCCGGTCGCGCGCAAGACCTGGCCCGAGGCGGTCGGTCCGGCCAGAGGCGACAGCGTGTTCCCGGTTGCGCCCACCAGGAGGTCGCCCGTGTTGATCGACTGGAGGCCCGTGCCGCCCTCGGTCACCGCCAGCGCCGTCGTGAGACCGTTGAGAGCGGTGATGTCGCTGTTGATACCAGACTGTGCCGCCTGCAGGTTCGTCCGCGCGCCGGCGGCGTCCGTCGCGCCGGTCCCGCCGTTGAACACGGCCACCTGGCCGGTGAGATTCGTGGCAGCGAGGCTTCCGGACAAGCTGCTCGCGCTCAGAGCACCGGAGAACGTCGCGTTCCCGGTCGCGTCTACCAAGAGGTAGTCGGTCGAATGGGAAGCGTTCTCGACGACGAATACGGCGGCATTGGTTCCGGTTGCCGAGGACTGCCTGACGGTGAGGGCCGGCGCGTTCGCGGTGGTCGACACGGTAGCCCCGCCGCCAAACGTCTGCCCCGCCGTCCACGTGTTCGAGTTGCCGAGGTCGAGCTTGAGCGCGCTCGACCCGCCGTTGCCAGAGAGCGTCGAGTCGTGCTGGATGTCCGCGGCGAGGCTCGAAAGCGCGCCTCCGAGGCTCACGCTGCCGCCGCCGGTGAGACCAGAACCCGACGCGGGGCTGATGGTCACCGACGAGTTGGCCAACTGGTTATTGGCGATGCTCCCGGTCAAGTCGCTCGCGGGGAGGTTGCCTTGGAAGCTCTGAGCCTGGACGCTTCCAGAGAACTTCGCGTTGCCGGCGTGGTCGATGGCGAAGTAGCCCATGTTGCCAGCCGGATTGTCCACTTCGAAGACGTTCGCCGTGGGGTTCACCGCGCTCGTCTGCTGCACGATGAAGGTCGGCTGGTCCGCCGTGGCGGAAACCGCGGCCCCGGCGCCAAACATCTGCCCCGCCGTCCACGTGTTCGAGTTGCCGAGGTCGAGCTGGAGCGCGGTCGAACCGCCGTTGCCAGAGAGCGTCGAGTCGTGCTGGATGTCCGCGGCGAGGCTCGAGAGCGTGCCTCCGAGGCTGACGCTGCCGCCGCCGGCGAGCCCAGAACCCGACGCCGGGCTGATGGTCACCGACGAATTCGTCAGTTGCGTGTTGGCGATCGTCCCGGTCAGCTCGCTGGTCGCGACGGCGCCAGTGAGGGTCGACGCGGTCAGCGCTCCGGAGAGGGTCACGTCGCCGGTCGGCCCCACCGCAACGTACTTGGTGCCGCCGCCAGGATTCGTCACGTCGAACACATCGTTCGCCGGGTTCGCCGCGCTGGTCTGCGCCACGACCAGGCTCGGCTGATCGGTCGTGCCGGAAGCCGTCGCGCCCGCGCCAAACGTCTGCCCCGCCGTCCAGGTGTTCGAGTTGCCGAGGTCGAGCTGGAGCGCGGTCGAACCGCCGTTGCCAGAGAGCGTCGAGTCGTGCTGGATGTCCGCGGCGAGGCTCGAGAGCGTGCCTCCGAGGCTGACGCTGCCGCCGCCGGCGAGACCAGAACCCGACGCCGGGCTGATGGTCACCGACGAATTCGTCAGTTGCGTGTTGTCGATCGTCCCGGTCAGCTCGCTCGCGGCGACATTGCCGTTGAGGGTCGTCGCGCTGAGCGTGCCGCTGAAGCTCGCGCCGCCCATGGGGCTGACCGACCCGACCACGTTGCCGGTCGCATCCTTCCACTCAGTCAGGTTCTTCGATTGGCCACCCGACGCGGCCAGCGTCAGGGGCACCACGTCCGCTGTCGGCGTCACCACCAGCGCGCCAGTCATCGTGTCGCCGGTCCGGTCCACTTTTCCGTTGAACGTCGTCCAGTCGGTCGAGCTCAAGTAGCCGTCGGTGCTGCTGGTCGCCTTGGCGATCGACAGCGGGCTCGACGTGGTGCCGCTCCCCGAGAGCGGCGTCGTGCTGTTCGTCGTCACCGTCGCGAGCTTGCCGTTGAACGTCGTCCAGTCGGTCGAGCTCAAGTAGCCGTCGGTGCTGCTGGTCGCCTTGGCGATCGACAGCGGGCTCGTCGCGGTGCCGCTCCCCGAGAGCGGCGTCGTGCTATTCGTCGTCACCGTCGCGAGCTTGCCGTTGAACGTCGTCCAGTCCGTATGCGACAGATAGCCGTCGTTGCTCGACGATGCCTGCGCCATCGCCAGCGGGCTGGTGGTCGTGCCAGAGCCGGTCAGCGGCGCGCTCGTGACCGAGCCCATCTTCCCATTGAACTTCGTCCAGTCGCCCGAGCTCAGGTAGCCGTCAGCGTTGCCGGATGCTTGCGCCATCGCCAGCGGGCTGGTGGTCGTGCCGGAGCCGGAAAGCGGCGCGTTCGTGACCGAGCCCATCTTCCCATTGAACTTCGTCCAGTCGCCCGAGCTCAGGTAGCCATCAGCGTTGCTTGTCGCGGGTGCGATCGACAGCGGGCTTGATGTCGTGCCGGAGCCGGTCAGCGGCGCGTTCGTGACCGAGCCCATCTTCCCATTGAACTTCGTCCAGTCGCCCGAGCTCAGGTAGCCATCCTGGCTCGACGACGATGCCACGAGCGACAGGGGGCTCGAAGCGGTGCCGTTCCCGGAGAGCGGCGCGCTCGCCGAGACCGAGTCGAGCTTGCCGTTGAGCTTCGTCCAGTCGGTCGAGGAGAGGTACCCATCGTTCGTTCCCGACGCCGCCCCCAGCGTGCTCATCAGGTCTGTCTTGGTCATGGTGGAGCCAGACACGCTCTTCGCGGTGAGGTTCCCGGAGAACGACACGTCGCCCGCCGCGTCGACCGAGATGTACTTCTTCGATCCGCTGCGGTTCGTCACGTCGAAGACGTCCGCCGTCGGGCCGTCGACCGAAGTCTGCACCACGGTGAGCGAGGTCTTGTCGCTGCCGTTGCTGACCGTGGCGCCGCTGTCGAACGCCTGCGTCCCCGTCCAGGTGTTGGTGTTCGCAAGGTTCACGCTCAGCCCGTTCGCGCTGGTGGCGAGCGTCCCGTTCTGGTTGAGCGAGAGGTCCACTTCGGCCGCCCCGACCGCATTCGGGTTCGCCGTCGTCACCGTCAATCCGGCGCCGCTCGACAGCGCCGTCACGACCGGCCCATCGAGTTGAAGGTTGCCAACTGTGCCGACAATCTGGTCGAAGCTGTAGTCGCCGGCCTGCGGCATCACCGCGCCGGTCCGTCCGGCGAAGCTTGCCACGTCGCCGCTCGGCACCCAGGTCTTTGCGGTCCCGTCGTAGCGCAGCACGTCCGTCGCGGTCGGTGCGGTGATGGCGATCGGCACCCCTTGGAGCCCCCCGACCAAGGTCGCGGCCTGCGTCCCCGTCACGTCGCCAGAGAGCGCTCCCGTAAAGCCCTGCGCCGCCGTCGCCGTCGCCGCGTTACCGGCGATGTTGATGGCCGCCGTTCCGCTCGCGAGGTTCGCCGGGTTCAGGTTGGTCAGTCCCGAGCCGTCCCCGGTCTTGGTCAGGAAATCAGCCGCCGGCTGGCCGCCCAGGTTCTCCGCGTCGTGCGCGGTCCCGCTGATGTCGATGGCCGCGGTGCCCTGCGCGATGTTTCCTGGGTTCAGGTTGGTCAGTCCCGAGCCGTCCCCGGTCTTGGTCAGGAAATCGGCCGCCGGCTGGCCGCCCAGGTTCTCCGCGTCGTGCGCGGTCCCGAGGAACTGCCCGTTCGAGTCGATGACCTGCGTGCCGCCGATGGACACGCTCGTCGTGTCCACCGTGCCGCCGCCCACCACGTTCTGCGCGGCGCTCGCCCGCAGCGAGAACGGCACCGTGGCGACCGCGAACCGCGGCGTCATCTCTTGCCCGTTCTCGATGGTCACGCCCAGGTAGAGCGGTGGCGTCAACGCATCAGGCGTCAGCGGCGTCGTCCCCTGCACGGCCGGGTCGCCCAGCGTCAGAGCGTAGAAGCCGCCGTCGACATCCGTCTGCCGCGTCTCCGTCCACTTCACGTTCCCGCCGGTCGGCGCGTCGTAGAGAGCGAAGGTGATGCTCATCCCCCGCTGGGTCACCGGCTTGCTGGTCGAGTCGAGCAGGTACCCTTGGGTGGGAATACCGACCGGCACGTAGGCGGGAGGGCTCCCGCTGTCGGCCAGCGCCAGGGTCGAGAGCGCCGAAAGCACTACGAACAACGTCAATTTCTTCCTCATGGCTATCTCTCCTTGCCGCCTCACCGGAGGCCGCACCTCGTGCGTTGCTTGCCGAACCGGCCCCTCGGCCACCCGGCCGAGGGACCGCCTTCACCTACACGGAAGGACCTCGCACCTCAGTTCGCGTTGTACGGGAACGACCGTCCGGGACCCCAGATGATGCGGACAGCACCCGGTTGGCCCCACGTCTCGTAGATGTAGCGTCCGAAGATGTACCAATCAGCCCGACCCGGACCACCTCCGCCGTAGGCGGCACCTACGCTGCCATTGCCACCGACCCCTCCACCACTGCCGCAGTTTGCGGTGCCGCCGGCTCCACTCGAGCCAGTGCCGTTGATTCCGACACTGCCTCCAATATAACCGATCTCGGGGGTCGTCCCACCGGGCCCCGACCCACCCCCGCCGCCTCCTCCCCCTCCGGTCCCGTTGCTGCCTCCCGACGGGCACGATGCCGAGCTACCGCTCCCACCGGCTCCGCCATTGCCCAAATAACCAGATGCACCCCCGCCACCCGCGCCATAGCTCCAGCTATTGGTCGACCCACCGTTTCCCCCAGTGTAGCAGGTTCCTCCGACGCCAGAAACTCCGCTTCCGCCGGTCAAGTTATTCGCCCCAGAACCGCCAAATGCCCCGATGCCATCGAAAAGAGACTCCCCGCCTTGGCTGCCGTTGACACCTCCACCACCGACATCTACGGTCATTTGGGTTCCAGGAGTAACAGTGAGAGCAGTAACGTAGCACAACCCGCCACCGCCACCGCCGCCACCGGATGCGCTCACTCCGCCAGCGCCGCCTCCTCCACCACCGACCACAACGGCTGAAACGCTCGTGACACCTTGAGGAACGGTCCAGGTGTAGGTCCCCTGTGACAGGAAATCCGCTTCAGCTTGGTTGGTCGCAGCCACGTTTCCGAACGCCAACCACCGGCTCCCGTCGGACACTATACTTCCCGAGCCGTTCACAACGGCAAACGAGTACCCGTCGATGTCTTGACCCGTCACCGGGTACAGGTACGTTTGCTTGGCGAGGCTCTTGAACGACACACTGTAGCCGGTTCCTACGCTGCTAGCGTCAGGCAGGTTGAAAGAAGTGTTGTCCGCAGTGATCTCGAACAGCCTGCCCAGATCCGTATTGGCCACCGTCACTGCAGTCGGGGCGGTAACTACCTGAACGGACCTGAAGGTCGGCGGCTGCCAGGTCGCGTTTCCACTGGCGTCGGAGGTGAGCACGTCTCCGACGGCCGGGCTGGTGGTCATCGCTAGACCCTTGACGGAAAGGCTTCCGCTGGCGCTCATCGAGGCGACGGTCGAGCTGTTGACCTGCCAGTCGGTCAGGTCGCCGGTTTGCCCAGAGCCCGGATTCACCGTCAGGGGAGCGGTGGCGCTGCCAGTGGGCTCCAGCCCGAGGGCACCGGTGAGCATGTTGGCCGTGTTCGTATAGACGCCGTTCGTCACCGTAGCGGCGTTGATGTTGTAGCTCCCCGAGAGACGCGCGGCCGGCACGATCCCGCTCGCGAGATTGCTCGCGTTGAGGTTCGTCAACCCCGCGCCGCTGCCGCTGAAGCTTGTCGCGCTCAGCGCGCCAGACATCGTGTCGCCGGCCTTGTTCACCGGGGTGTAGGTGAGCGCGCCGGTCACGTCGCCGGAGCCCAGGCTGGTGCCCGACGTCGCCCGGCCGTACTGGTCCACCGTCACCTTCGTGTAGGCGCCCGCCGTTACGCCGCTCGTCGCCAAACCGACGGTAGCGGTGCCGGTGCCGCTCGCGGGATTGCCGGTCACGTTCAGTCCGGCGCCTGCGCTGACTCCCGAGACCACTGGACCCGCGAGCCTCGAGTTCGTCACCGCACCGCTCGGGATCGAGAGCGACAAGCTCCCCCCGAGGCTCACGGTACCGCCGCCGGCGAGCCCTGATGTGCTCGTGGTGTTGATGGTCACCGACGGGCTAGCCAACTGGGTGTTGGCAATGGTCCCGATCAAGTCGCTGGTGGCGAGCTGCCCCTGGAAGCTCGCCGCCGTGACGACGCCTGAGAACGTCGAGTTGCCCGAGGAATCCACCTTCAAGGCTGGTTGCGATCCGCCCGCGTACACGTCGAGCGAATCCGCCGTGCCCGACGCCGGATTTCCCGTCGGTGCGTTCACCGTCAGGCTCACGCCGCCGACAGGAAGGCTGTCGTCTTCGATGACAGCGCCTCCGTGTAAGGTTTGCTTACCGGTCCACGTGTTGGGGTGCGTCAGGTCCATGCCCAGCTCGTTCTGGTTCGTTCCCGCGGTCGCAGTCAGAGTGTTGTCCGGCTCGATCGTAAGGGGGCTTGAAGCGGTGCCGCTACCCGATAGCGGTGCGGTTACCGAAACCGTGTCGAGCTTGCCGTTGAACTTCCCCCAGTCGGTCGAGCTGAGGTATCCGTCAGCGCTGCTAGTCGCCTCCCCGAGCGCGCTCTTCACGTCCGTCGCGGACAGCGCCACCGCTCCCGAGAAGCTCACGTCGCCGCTCGGCCCCACCGCGAGGTACTTCTTGTTCCCGTCGGCGCTCGTCACGTCGAAGACGTCGGCGGTCGGGTTCGACCCGGAGGTTTGTCGGACGGTCAGGCTGGTCGCGTTGCCCGTCGTGGAGGCGGTAGCGCCGCCGCTGTACGTCTGCGCTCCCGTCCAGGTGTTCGAGCTCGCGAGGTTCACCTTGAGCCCGTTCGCGCTGGTCGCGAGGCTGGTCCCATCGAGCGCCAGCGCGAGCGAGGTCGTGCCGACGCCGCTCGGGTTCGTCGCCCGCAGGCCGTTGCCCGCGGTGATCGACGTGACGAGCGGACCCGCGAGCTGGGTGTTGGTCGCCGGGCCGGGCGCCCACTCCTGCCCGTCGAAGCGCAGCACGTCGGTCGCGGTCGGCGTCCCGGTCGCCAGCGGCACCCCTTGGAGCCCCCCGACGACGGTCGCCGACTGCGTGCCCGTCACGTCACCCGAGAGCGCTCCCGTAAAGCTCGTCGCCGTCGCCGCGTTGCCGCTGATGTCGATGCCCGCCGTGCCGCTCGTCAGGCTCGCCGGGTTCAGGCTGGTGAGCTGGGAGCCGTCACCGGTCTTGGTCAGGTAGTCCGCTGCCGGTTGGCCTCCCAGATTCTCCGCGTCGCGTGCGGTTCCCAGGAACTGGCCGTTCGAGTCGATGACCGGGGTGCCGCCGATGGACACGCTCGTCGCATCGACGCTCGAGCTCGTGATGGTCGCGTCCTTGATGGTGCCGCCGGTCAGGTTCTGCGCGTCGAGGGCCTGAATCGCGTACGGCACGCTGCCGAGCTGGAGCCGCGGACCGAGCTCGACCCCCTCGACGGTGACGCCGAGGTAGCGGGGAGCGGCGAGGTCATTCGCCCGCAGCGCGCTGGCGGTGGGGTCGTTCAGGTCGCCGAGGACCACCGCGTAGTGGCCGTCGTTGACGTCGACCTTGCGAATGTCCTGCCACTTGACGTTGCCGCCGGTCAACGCGTCGTAGAGCGTGAAGGTGATTGGCATCTGTTGCTGCGTCACCGGCTGGTTCTGTGCGTCGAGCAGATAGCCTTCCGTCGGGATGGCCATCGGCACGTTCGCGAGGGGGGCGGTGCCGCTGTCGGCAAGCGCGAGCGGCGGCGACAGGGCGAACAGCAACGCGAACAACGCGAGCTTCCTCATGGCGGACTCCTCGCCGCCTCGTGGCGAGGCGGCTGACGGCTTGCGTGGTGAGCGGTGGGATACGCTTGCGCCTGTGACGGCATCGGTCAAGCAATGATTTTTCAGACCTGAGCCGGGCCCGAGGCCGGGCGGATGGCGCAATTTCTGCGTCTCTCGCTGGCAGAAATCGGCGCGGGGCGACCACCGGCTCCGTCACTCGTTTTGGACCGCCATGAATGGCCCCAATGCGGTCGTTGGCTGGAATGAAGACCCCGGCCCGCCACAGAACCTGCGGCAGCCTGCGCACGCATTCTTTGCGTGCCCGAAGTAGGTGGGTGCGCGATAATATGCCTCGCTGTGGCGGGAATGGGGCGTTGTGGCCCACGGCGATGGGGGTTGCTTCGCCGGCGTCGCGGGCTGGTCCCAGCGCGTTCGACGCCGTAGATCGGCAGGGCAGCCGGTCGAAGTGACCGCTGCTGTTCACCTGATTCGCTAACGGTAGCCGGATGTGGTGCTACTAGGCGATACCGAAGTCGCCTGACTAAACCCCTGCCGCGTGCCGCAAGGGATCGGTGCTCGCTGGGACCAGCCGCCAGCCGGCGAGCCACACGACGGCGCCGACGGCGAGCGCCACGGGCACCATCGACAACGCGAGCGGAAGGCTGCGCGTCCGGTCGGAGACGAGGCCGACGATGGAGGGGCTCAAAGCGTCGCCGAAGAGGTGGATGCAGAGAATCGACACCGCCACCGCCCGCGCGCGCAGGTTGGCGCCGACCGCGTTGACGATGAGGGCGTTGATCGGACCGTTGTAGAACCAGAGCAGAATCTGCGCGACGAGGATGGTCCCCGCGATCGGCCAATAGCCGTGGACCAGCAGCGCGACGATGGCGAAGGCGGTCGCCAGTGCCATCGAGACTCCACTGAGCGCGAAGTAGGGCTGGCGGGTGTGCCGGCGAAGCCGGTCGGCGAGAAAGCCGCCGGCGAACGTCCCGATGAGCCCTCCGAGAGCGCCGGTGGCCCCCACGAGGAGATCCGCGTCCGCCAGGGAGATGCCGCGGTCGCGATAGAGGAAGGTCGGAAACCAGTCGGCGAGCGCGCCCGACGCGAAGGTGACCGCGGTGTAACCCAGCACCGCGACGACGAAGACGCGGTTTCGCGAGAGGCTCGAGAGCGCTTTCGGCCAGGAGATGGGCTGCGGCTTATCGGCATCGCACGCGCCCCGCGCGGGCTCGCGCATCAGGAGCACGACCAGCGCCGTCAGGAGCCCCGGCAGCCCGGTGATGAGAAACGCCGCGCGCCAGCCGTAGGAAGTGCCGACCTTCCCGCCGAGCCAGTAGCCGAGAGCGCTGCCGACCGGAATCGCCAGGTAGAAGATCGTCAGGATGCGATTGCGCTTTCCTGCCGGATAGAAGTCGCTGAGCACGGCCGGGCTCAACGTCGCGTAGGCCGCCTCGCCGACCCCGACCGCCGCGCGCGACACGAGAAACGACTTGAAGCCGACGGCGAAGGCGCCAGAAGCGGTGGCGAGGCTCCAGAGCCCGACGCCGACGGCGATGAGCCGTTTGCGCTGGTGCTTGTCCGCGAGCGCGCCGAACAGCGGGCTCGCCGCGAGATAGACGACGATGAACGCGGTCGTCGGGTACGAGGTCTCGGCGTCGGAGAAGTGGAGCGCGCGCTTGAAGAGCGGCTTGACCGCGCTCGGCACCCAGCGGTCGACGTAGTTCAGAAGGTTCATCGCGGTGAGGACCACGATGGCGAACGTCGCGCCGCTGCGCACCCGCGAAACGTCGGGGGCAGGCTCCTTTGGCTTCCTCTCGCCCGACCCGCGGAGCATCGCCCTACGTTACGCGAAGCGGCGTCCGTCGCCCGAACCTTTGCTCTGGCCGATGTCCGATCGGACCGATCGGACGGATCCGACCGATCGGACCGATCGGCGACTTGGCGCCGCCCTTCTCGCAGGCGCTTCTTCGTTCGGCGGCGGCCATGACGTTCGCCCCCTGCAACGCCGACCGGGTTCCCGCTATCGTGCGCCGCCGGAGAAAGCGCCGTGCCTGCCTCACCCTCCATGCCTTCGCGCAAAGCTCTCGTCTGCACCTGCGAGGACGTGACCCGGCTGGACCTCGACGACGCCATCGCCGCCGGCTTCCGCGACGTCGAGTCGGTGAAGCGTTACACCGGCCTCGGCACCGGTCCCTGTCAGGGCAAGAGCTGCCTCGTCTCGGCGATGGACCACCTCGCGCGCGCCGCGATGCTACCCGAGAGCGCTCAAGCCCCCTTCCGTACCCGGACGCCGGCGGTGCCGACGCGTTTGGCGGAGCTCGCCGGCATCACGCCCCCGCCGCTGACGCCGATTCCGCCGCTCGTCGACCCCTCGGGACCGCACCCGCTCTGCTCGAAAGAGCCGCTGCCGGAGCGGATGGACGTCGTGATCATCGGCGGCGGCATCATGGGCCTGGCGCTCGCGTACCAGCTCGCCCGGCGCGGCCATCGGGAAGTGCTGGTCCTCGAGCGCGGCTACCTGCTCGAAGGCGCGAGCGGACGCAACGGCGGGGGCGTGCGCGCCCAGTGGTCGACGCCAACGTTCATCGAGCTGGCGAAAGAGAGCCTGAAGGCGTGCGCCGACTTCGCGCGGGAGCTGGGCGTCAACGTCTGGTTCCGGCGCGGCGGCTACCTTTTCCTCGCGCGCGACGAGGCGGCGGCGAAGCAGCTTGGGAAAGCGGCCCTGCTGCACCATGCGCACGGTCTGCGCACGCGGCTCATCGAGCCGAAAGAGGCGGCGGATCTGGTCGACGGCCTCGACCCCAAAGGCGTCGTCGCGGCCTCGTTCAATCCCGACGACGGCGTCGTCTTCCCCTGGCCGTTCGTGTGGGGCTACGCGGACGGCGCGCGAAAACGCGGCGTGCGCATCGAGCCGTTCACGCGGGTGACGGGCATCGAGGTCGCGGGCGGGCGGGCGCGCGCGGTCGAGACGGATCGCGGGCGGGTCGCGACGGACCGGGTGGTCATCGCGGCGGGCGCGTGGAGCCCGGCCGTCGCTCTTCTCGCGGGGGTGAAGCTGCCGAACGAGCCGAAGCGACACGAAATCTGCGTCGCCGAGCCGCTCAAGCCCTTCCTCGACCCGCTGATCGCCGAGCTCGACAACGGCTTGTACTTCTCGCAATCGGCGCGAGGCGAGCTGGTCGGCGGGATGGGCGACCCGGACGAGCCGCCGGGCTTGAACCAGCGTTCGACCCTGCGGTTCCTCTCCCGCTATTCGAGAGCGCTCCTGCGGGTCATGCCGGGGCTGGGCGCGCTCAAGATCATCCGCCAGTGGGCCGGCCTGTACGACGTGACGCCGGACCACTCGCCGGTCCTGGGCGAGACGCCGGGTGTCGCGGGGCTCCTGCAGATGAGCGGTTTCGTCGGGCACGGGTTCATGATGGCGCCCGCGGTCGCGCGCCGGATGGCGGCCTGGATGGACGGCGAGAAGGACGAGCTCTTCACCCGGTTCACGCTGCAGCGGTTCGCCGAGGGCAAGCTCGAGAAGGAAGCGATGATCATCGGGTGAAGCTGGGCGGCGGCCGGCCGCCGATCAGACCGATCGGACCGATCCGACCGATCGGTCCGACCGCGCTCAGGGCCTTGCGCGCCCCCGAGGTCCCGGCGATGGTACAAGCCGTTCGTGCCGCCGTGGCCTGCTTCCGACCCGCTCGTGCAAGCGACCGCGCTCCTCTCTGAGGGCCGGGGCGCGTCGCTGTTCGTCTGGCGGCCCGGAGCGCGAGCGCCAGGGCCGGAGGTCGAGGATCTGCCGCTGGACGTCGAGGGCGCCCGGCTCGCGAGCGGACAGCGGCTCTCCGGCAGCGCCCTCGCTTCCTGGCTCGTCGAGGCGGGGGCGGCGGCGCATCCATCGGCGTCGGTGGGGTCGTTCGCGGCGGTGGGCAGGCTGGCACGCGAGCTGTTGCGCCGCGGCGCCGTGCGCCCGCGAATCGACGCGCAGCCCACGCCTCCGACTGCGCGTTGGGTTGCGGCGCCCGACCTCGCCGAACGCGAAGCGGTAGCGGCGATTGTTCGCGCCGCTCCGCCGGTCGCGTATGCGCCGCTGCGCGAGGCCGCCCCCGCGACAATCGACCATCCGTGGCGGGCGGTTCGCGCCATCCTCGACGAGTTGATCGACACCGCCGTACGCGCTTCCGATCCGCCGCGCCGCTACGGCACCGGCTCGCTCGAAGGGGAGCTGGAGGATGCCCTGGCCGGCCGTTCGGCGGCGGTGCAGCCCATCGGCACCCGCCCGAGAGCCCGTCGCGCCCTGAGCGACTGGGAGACGGCCGCGCGTGCCGCCCTCCAACCGAAACCGCGGCTGGTGCTCCGCCTCGACCTCGCGGCTGGCGCGAGTCGAATCGAACCTGCCGCTCCGGGCTCCGCCGCCACCTTCATCCTTTCATTCGCCGTCGATTCGAAAGAGCTTTCCAATCGCCCGCCGGTGCCGATGGAGGCGCTGTGGACCGATTCACCGGAAGCGCACCTGCTCGCCGACGAGCTCGAACCGGTCCGGGCGGCGATGCGCGACGCGCTCCACCGCGCCGGGGCGATCGTCGCGCCGATCGAGGTCAGCCTCGCGGCGGCGCATCCAACGGCCGCGACGCTCGCCGCGCCGGAGGCTTGGGCTCTCGTTACAAAGCAGCGCTCCCTTCTGGCGTCCGCCGGCGCGCGTCTCGAGGTCGCGGAGGAGCTGACTCGGGTCGAGGACCGTTTCCCGCGCGCGCGCGTCCGGCTGACCCGCGCCGACGGAGGGGGACCAGAGGAGCCGTCGCTCGGCGCGAAGTACGCCGTCACCTGGGAGGTCGCAAGCCAGGAGCGGATCCTCTCGGCTACGGCGCTCCGGCATGCCGGAAGGGCGGCGCCCCTCGCGCTGGTCGACGGGCGCCTGCTCCCGATCACGGCGGAAGCGGGGGAGCGTCTCGCGCGGGTGGCCGAGCGCGAGCCGGTCGAGTGGACGGGCCCCTTGGCGCTCGCCGCCGCGCTCGCGGGCGGGGTCCGGCAGCCGGGCGATCTCGCGGATGCCCTGGTGGTGACTGAGAGCGGTCTCGCACAGCTCATCGAGGAGCTCGGACGGGATGTGGAAGCGGTGCCGCCCCCTTCGGGTCTCGAGGCGACCCTGCGGGCCTACCAGGCGCGGGGCCTCGCCTGGCTCTGGCACCGGACGCGCCTCGGCCTGGGAGCGCTCCTCGCCGACGACATGGGGCTCGGGAAGACCGTGCAGCTCATCGCGCTGCTCGAGCTCCTGCGCGAGCGCGGCGCCGACGATGGGCCGACGCTGCTCGTCTGCCCGGCGTCGCTGGTCGGAAATTGGGAAAGGGAGCTGGAGCGCTTCGCCCCGGCGCTTTCCTTCCGGCGCCATCACGGCGACGCGCGCGAACGGGACGCGCAGGAGCTGGCGAGCGGGTTGGGGCCGCACGACGTGGTGCTGACGACCTACAGCCTCGTGCGGCGGGACCTGGCGGTGCTCTCGCAGGTCGGGTGGGGCACGGTGGTCTGCGACGAGTCGCAGGCGCTGAAGAACCCGCAGGCGGCGCAGGCGCGGGCGGTGCGAACGCTCAACGCCAAGCGGCGGGTCGCGCTGACCGGCACCCCGGTCGAGAACCGGCTGACCGAGCTGTGGGCGCAGATGGAGTTCTTGAATCCGGGCCTGCTCGGTCCCCTGGAGCGGTTTCGCAGAGAGCTTGCGCTGCCGATCGAGCGGGAGCGCGACGCGCGGGCGTTGCGTTGGCTCAAGGCGGCGACAGCGCCGTTTCTCCTGCGGCGGATGAAGACCGACCCCGACATCGCGCCGGAGCTGCCGGAGAAAGAGGTCATCCGCGTCTACTGTTCGCTCTCGAAGGAGCAGGCGCGGCTCTACCAGCGCGCGGTCGATGAGAGCCTGAACACGCTCGACGAGGCGACCGGCATCGAGCGGCAGGGGCGGGTGCTCAAGCTCTTGACGCGGCTCAAGCAGATTTGCAACCACCCGGCGCTCGTGCCGCAAGGTGAGCTCGGCGCCATCGACGAGGTGCGAAAGGAGCGGGGCCCCGAGGGTGAACGCGCGCGCGACGAAACGATGGCCGATCTCGCCGCCGCGACCGGCGGGCGGTTCGGCGGGCGCTCAGGCAAGCTCGAACGCGCGACGGAAATGATCGAGGAGATCGTCGAGTCGGGCGAGCGCACGCTCCTGTTCACCCAGTACGTCGCGACGGGCCGGCTCATCGTCGAGCACTTGGGCTCCGTCCTGGGGCTAGCGGTGCCGCTCTTCCACGGCGGTCTCGGCCTCGAGGAGCGGGACGACATCGTGCGCCGCTTCCAGGACGACCCGAACGGCGCGCCGGTGCTGGTGATGTCGCTCAAGGCCGGCGGCGTCGGCTTGAACCTGACCCGCGCGAGCCACGTCGTCCACTTCGACCGCTGGTGGAACCCGGCGGTCGAGGACCAGGCGACGGACCGCGCGCATCGCATCGGCCAGACGCAGCGGGTGCAGGTCCACCTCCTCATCACGATGGGCACGCTGGAAGAACGCATCGACCGGATGCTCGAGGAGAAACGGTCGCTCGCGGGCGCGGTGGTCGAGGCGGGTGAATCGTGGATTGCGAGCCTGTCGACCGACGAGCTGCGCGCGCTGGTCTCGCTGGGAAGCGACGCGGCGGTCGAATCGGTGGAATCTTGGAGCGGCGAATCGGCAGGAAGCTGATCCTTGGCAAGAGTGTCTATTGGGCTCCTCGACAGAATCTGTGCGTAGAAAGCACCTCTCGGGAAGCCGGACACCCGAGTGTCCGGGTTGGGCAGTGCCGTTCGCCGCTCTCCGACCGTCCGGTCGCCCGACGCGAAGATCGCGATCGACGAACGCGGTGCCTGCACCCGGACACTCACGTGTCCGGCTTCCTTGCGCCCGTGACACGCACAGATTCTGTCGGGGAGCCGTTTATTGAGGCTTTCCGCTTCGCATAGCCAGGGCTGACGCCCGCAACCCAATCGATCGGACTCGGACCAGTAGTGCTGACCTCTGGCCCGGGACGCCAACGATCGCGATCATGCCGAGCCAGAGGGCCGGCACTACTGACTTGCTGCGCAGCGTCGAGAATCTTCGCGCGGCGACCAGGCCTTGCGGCTTCGTTGCTCAGGTTGCGGCAATCCTTGCCTGCGAGATGTAAGCGCCCCGATGCCGTGACAGCATGATTTCGGCTACCGTTTGCTCGAATGAGACGCGACCTCTACTGCATGACCGTGATGCCGGACTGGGTGCCGGTGAGGGTCGGGTCGGCCGTGTCCGTCACGGTGATCGACTGCGTTCCGGGGGTTGCGAACTTCAGCGAGAAGGTGCCGATGCCCTTCGGGAGCGTCGCGTCGTTGGGCAGTGTCGCGTTCGGGTCGCTGGAAGTGATCCGGACCGTGTCCGCGTAGGCGGTGTCCGTATTCCCGTACTGGTCGACGGCGGTGACGGTGAAGCCACCGGTCGAGCCCACGGTGATGGGCGACGGGAACCCGGCGACGACGAGCCCGGCCGCCGCGCCGCCCTTGACGGTGATGCCCTCTTCCGTTCCCGTGATGTTCTCGTCGGTCGTGTCCGTCGCGGTGATCGATTGCGTGCCCGCCGTGTTCAGGGTCGCCGAGAACGTTCCCGTTCCGTTCGTCAGAGGCGCGTCCGCGGGCAAGGTCGCGTTCCAGGCGCTCGAAGTGAAATGCACCGTGCCCTGATAGGTGGTCGCGAAGTTGCCCTCGAGGTCGGTCGCCTCGACCGTGAGGGTTGCGCTCTGGCCCGCGTCGATGGTGGTCGGAAACCCGCTGACGACGAGCTTCGCCGCCGGGCCCGCCCCGATGGCGAAGCTGTCGCTCGTCGCCGCCGTCAAACCGTCCGCACTCGCGACGAGGGTATAGGTTCCCATCTCATCGAGGCTCAGGTCGGCGAAGCTCGCGGTTCCCCCGTTCGCCTGCTCGGTCAAGGTTCCAGACAGCGTCGCGGCCGCCGGGCCCGTCCCGAGGGCAAGGGTGATCGCCGTGTTCGCGTCGGTCACCGGGTTGCCTTCGACATCTTCGACCGCGACCTCGACCGCCGGCGCCATCGTGGCGTTCATCGGGGTGGCCGTCGGCTGCGCCGCGAAGGCGAGCTTTGCCGGACCGCCGGGGATGACGTCGATTCCCGTCTGGCTCCCGGTGACGGAAGCCTGGTCCGAGTCGGTCGCGGTGATCGATTGCGTTCCCACGGTGCCCATCGCCGCCTGGAAGGTCCCCTGGCCCTCGGTCAGCGTCGAGTCGGCGGGCAGCGCCGCCTTCGAATCGGTCGAGGTGAAATGAACTTTGCCGGCATAGGTGTCGGACCGGTTGCCCCCGACGTCGACCGCGGTCACGGTGAAGCTCTCGCTCGCTCCCGCGGCCGCGGGAGAGGGGTAGCCGCGCACCACCAGCCCGGCCGCCGGGCCGCAGTTGACGGTGACGTCCTGGCTGCCGGCGAAGGTCGAGTCCTGGGTGTCCGTCGCGGTGATCACCTGGGCTCCGACGGTGTCCAGGGTCGCGAAGAAGCGGCCGACGCCGTTCGTCAGTGTCGTGTCGGAGGGCAGCGCCGCCTTCGGATCGGTCGACGTGAAGTGCACGGTGCCCGAGTAGCTCGTCGCGACATTGCCCGAGGCGTCGAGCGCGGCGACGTCGAAGCTCGACCGCTCCCCGACCTCGACCGACGACGGAAAGCCGCCGACCTCGAACGACTGCGCCGGCCGGAGCTTCGCCGTCTCGGTGAAGGCGACGGTCACCCCCGGCCCGGCGTTGGCGACGACGGTCACGGTCCCCGGGTTCGGCCCGACCGAAAGCGCGGTCGAGGCGTGCCCGTGCGCGTCGGTGAGCAGCGCGGGCGGCGAGACCGTGCCGAGGCCGCCCGGAACTTCGAACGCGACCCAGTGGCCGGCAAGCACGCCCTTCGAGGTCTTGACGAGGACCACGAGCTTCTGCGGGAGCGCCGTGTCGACCAGGGTGGACTGCTTGTCGCCGGAGACGATGCTGAGCTGGACGGTCGGCGTGCCAGGCCCGCAGGCGGCGCCGGCCACCAGGGCGGCGAGCGCGAGTGCGACGAGCCGTCGAGCGGCCATCGGAAGCTCCCTTCGTGTCGCGAAGCGCCCGGGCCCCGAGCCGACCCCTCTCGCTCAGGGCCGCCGCCCGCTCGCGTCGAAGCGGCATCAGTACCCTTGACGCCGGGGGCGTGTCAAGCCGGGCGGCCATCATGCAGGGCCATCGGAACGTCGCGAGGTCGTTCGGAAGCCGACTGGCCGTGCGGGCTGTAACGCCCTCGTCCCTGCCGACTCTGCACCAGCGGGCCGCGAAACCGAGGAGCCGCTCGCGTCGAGCGACCGGCGGCCCGAAGGAGCAAGCGATGGCAGCGATGTGTCCGATCGACGGTTGCAAGGCGAAGAAGGGGTTGTGCCTTCACGAGAAGCTGATGCTCGTGATGGGGGCGATGGTCGTCGTCGCGGCTGGCGCGCACTGGTGGCTGCACCTCGTCTAGCGAAGGAGCCGCGATGTTTCCCCCCGCCGATTTGAGCTCCAGCTTCCCCTTTCGTGTCGTGGCCAAGGTCGGCGAGGGCGCGATGGGGATGGTCTTCCGAGCCGAGGACGTGGAGCTCGGGCGGCCGGTCGCCCTCAAAGTCATCAAGCCCGGTCAGGTGTCCTCCTTGCCGGGCGACGAGGCGCGGGTGGCGGTGCAGCGCTTCCTTCAAGAGGCGCGCGCCGCCGCCCGGCTGACGCATCCCGGGGTGACCACGGTCCATCGCGTCGGCACCGAGAGCGGCTGGCCGTACATCGCCATGGAATGGATCGACGGTCAGACCCTGGAGCAGGTCTTGCGCCAGCACCGGCGGCTGTCGCTCCCGGTCGCGGCGAGGCTCGGCCTGCAACTGCTCGCGGTCCTCGGCGCCGCCCACGAGGCGGGCATCGTTCATCGCGACATCAAGCCCGCCAACCTGATGCTGACCCGCGACGGCCGGCTCAAGGTCGCCGATTTCGGCATCGCGCGGGTCCAAGGCTCGGACCTCGCCCACACCCGGGCGGGCATGGTGCTCGGCACGCCCCGCTACGCCGCGCCCGAGCAGCTCGCCGGCGAGAACGTCGACTTTCGCGCGGACCTCTACGCCGCCGGATGCGTGCTCTTCGAAGCGGTCTGCGGGCGCCCGCCGTTCGACGCGGGGCAGGTCTACCAACTCGTACACGACGTGCAGACACGGCCGCCGGTGGCGCCGAGCCAGCTCGTTTCGGGGCTGCCGCCGGCGTTCGACGCGCTGATCCTGAAGGCGCTCGCGAAGCGTCCGGACGAACGGTTCTCATCGGCGGCCGACATGGCTCGGGCGCTCCAGACTTTCGTCGCCTCGCCGGCACGACCCGCGGTGTCCGTCGCGCCCGCGGTCGCCGAGCCGCCGATGGTCCTGGTCGAAGGTCAGAGCCCGCCCACGATTGTCGCGAGCCTCATCGAAACATGGCCGGCGCGAGCGCTGGGGCGACAGCCATCGGGCTCTCTGTTGGAGCGTCTTCTCGATCGGCCGCTCCACGCTCCGGCTTTCTGCGGCGCGCTGCGCACGCCGGATGCGGTGCTTCTCATCTGCGACGGTCTCGTCTACACCGCGTTCGATCCGAAGTCGGGCGAGGTCGGCGATGCGATCATCGAGCGGTTGCCTGACGAGGTCGACGCGACGCTGCATCCGGTGCCGTCGGGAGCCGACCCGCGCCTGGTGAGCCTGCTCGCGTCGCTCCTGCTTCCGCCCAAGACGCGGCTGACCGGTCTCGACACGGCGCTGACGGACCTGCCGCAGCTCGCCCGGCGCCTGTCCACCGAAGGCTTCGAGGGCGCGCTCAGGTTCGCGCGCGGCCCGCTTCTCGGCTACTCGCTCTTCAGCAGCGGGCGCCGCGTTCTCGATCTCTTCGGAACCGGCTGGCGAGGGCTGGCGAGCGGCCGCTGGGAACAATGGATTCGGACCGCGGGCGCGCTCGCGAGCGTCGAGGAGCGGCGGATTCATTTCCCGAGCTTCACCTTCCGGCGCGAGCTGCGCGAGGTGGAGCTCGAGGTCGTGCGGCCCCTGTCGCCGGCCCACGAGACCCTCCGCTTCGACACCCAGGAAGAGGCACGCGCGCTCGACCTGCGGCTGCGCGCTGAGGCGAAGGAAGAGCTGCGGCGAGGCGCGTCGACGCTTCGAGCGCTCGTGACAGGCGACCCGGCCTACGCTCTCACGCGCTGGCTGCTCGCGGACCTTCCGCTCCAGTTCGAGCAGTACAACCGCACCTCACGCTGGCGGGCGCTGGTCGAACCGATCGCGCGCGTGCAAACCGCTCGTTTGCACCACGCTGTCCAGACGGAGCGCGGAAGCCAGGCTTTCGATGCCGCGACGTTCGCCGCGGACGGGCGATTGCTGCACCTCGCCGAGCGCGCCGCGGAGGGGAGCGACAAGGCCGTAGCGCGGTTCATCGCGCGGGTGACCGCGGCCAAGCAGGGGCCGGATGGCGCGAGGCTCGGAGGCGCGGTGCTCAGCGCGAAGAGCTTCTCTGACGAAGCCATCGAAACCTACCTGGAGACGGTGCGCCGCGGCGGCGGTCCGCTGCTCGCGGGACTCGGCGCGCTCACCCACACCGAAGGCTACCTGCGACTGAGCGCGCGACAGGGCGTCCATGTCTTGCTCGTGGAAGAGTCCGACGGGCGCCGCCGGCCGCTGGTGCCGGGATGAATAAAGCCGGACCGCCTATGGTCGTTGCGTGAGAGGGTGTGGCCAAGAAGCAGATGCAAGCACAGGCCAGAACCGCTCATCCTTCGACTGCGCTCAGGATGAGCGGATGGTGCGGAGCGCACCGATGTCTTGGCCACACTCTCTAAGTGCTTGCATCGTTATCCAGTAGTGCCGGCCCTCCGGCCCGGCACCGAAGGCCATCGCGGTCATGCCGGGCCAGAGGGCCGGCACTACCGAGACTCGTCAGGGGTGGCTACTCTTGCAACGATTGGTATCGACCCACCAGCCGATCTCCTACGTCCTCAGCGGCTTGGCGGCGTCGTTGTAGGGCCGGGTCGGGACTTCCGGATACTCGCGCATCCGGCGGAGGATCTCGTCGGCCTGATCCGCGAGGAGCATCGCGCACTGATCGTAGACCCCGCCGGGGCGCTCTTCGATCTCGTTGTGGATGGCGAGCCTGGCTCTCAGCTCCTCGACGAACGGCCAGGTCGGGGTCGGGACCAGCATCAGCGTGAAGCGGCCATGGTCCGCCCGGATGCGCGCGAAGTCGGCGATCTGCTCGCCCAGCACCCGCCTGGCCGCCGGGAGCAGCACCTTCTCTTCCATCGCGATGTGCCGCAACAGCCCTTTGCGGAAGAGATCGAACGCCTCCAGGTCCACCTGCCCCGGAATGCGACTGGCCTCCTCGATCCACCTGTCGAGGCGGGCGTGATCTTCGGCGAGGAACGATACGATAGCGCTCGGCACAGCGACCTCCATGCCCTTGAACCGCCGCCCGCCTCGTCTCCTTCCCGCTCGACGGCCGGCCGACGCACAGCGCCGGCCGCAACCTCTCATCCCGAGCGGTGCCAGCCGGTGACGCGAGCGATGGACCCGGATGTTCACCACGAGCCAGTCGGTGACAACCTCGGGCACCAAAATGGTCGCGAGGTGTCAGTCGGTGACACGTGCGAGGGATTTGAGACCCCCCGAGGTGTCAGTCGGTGACAACCTCGGGCTCCAAAATGGTCGCGAGGTGTCAGTCGGTGACACGATCGAGGGACTTGAGACCCCCCGAGGTGTCAGTCGGTGACAACCTCGGGCTCCAAAATGGTCGCGAGGTGTCATCCGGTGACACGTGCGAGCGACTTGAGACCCCCCGAGGTGTCAGTCGGTGACAACCTCGGGCTCCAAAATGGTCGCGAGGTGTCAGCCGGTGACACGTGCGAGGGATTTGAGACCCCCCGAGGTGTCAGTCGGTGACAACCTCGGGCTCCAAAATGGTCGCGAGGTGTCAGCCGGTGACACGTGCGAGGGATTTGAGACCCCCCGAGGTGTCAGTCGGTGACAACCTCGGGCTCCAAAATGGTCGCGAGGTGTCAGCCGGTGACACGTGCGAGGGATTTGAGACCCCCCGAGGTGTCAGTCGGTGACAACCTCGGGCACCAAAATGGTCGCGAGGTGTCAGTCGGTGACAACCTCGGGCACCAAAATGGTCGCGAGGTGTCAGTCGGTGACACGTGCGAGGGATTTGAGACCCCCCGAGGTGTCAGCCGGTGACACGTGCGAGGGATTTGAGACCCCCCGAGGTGTCAGCCGGTGACAACCGACGCCCCCTCCCCGACCCTCCCCCGCCAAGAGCGCAGGAGAGGGAGGTAGGATGGGTGGAGCGAAAACGGAACCCATCGTTCTCAGCCACGGCCGCTCGATGGGCTTCGCTTGCGTTCGCCCATCCTACGGATTGCGAGGGAGGCGTTGGGGGAGGGGCGTGCCACCCTTGGCGCGGGCACCTTCGCCATCGCTCTGTCGCCGAGGCGACATTCGCCGAAAATTCTCCCCACCGGCCTTGACGGCGCGTAGGATGGCGATCCAGCCGGATTCCACTTCCGGAACCCGTCGCGCCCGAGGAGGCTCAGATGCCCGTTCATCCGAAGTCCGATTCTCACCCCACCATCGACCAGGCCACCGCGACCCCGGCCGCCACCCCGACCCCGACCCCGGCCGAGCTCCAGGCGCAGCGCGCCGCCTTCGATTCCCGCGCTCCGCGGGCCGCGGCCCTTCTCGAGGCGGACGTGAAGCCCCGCGGCGACGTCTACCTCGCGAAGGAGAACGCGAAGGCCGGCTACGACGAGGTGCACAAGTACGTGGCGAAGCTCGCGGGCAAGTGGACGCCGGAGCGCATCAGCGCGCTCGGCAACGTCGTGGCCGACTACCTCGCGGCGATGTACGCCGATTCCCAGGCCAGCCTCGCGGGCGCGCCGAGCGGGGCCGTCCGGGCGGACATCAACGCGGGGTCGCACCTGTACACGATGATGTTCTCCGCGCTCGACACCTGCGCCTTGTTCGGCGTCATCCCGGCGGAGGACGTCTCCCGGTTGCGCGCCGGCCGCGGAGCGGCGCATATCGGCCAGGCCCTCGTCAACGTCGCCTCCTACTGGGACGAGAACGACGGCACCCTCGCCGGCAACAGCCCCGTCCAGAGCTCGCACCGCTCGCAGTGCGTCGAGCTCGGCAACAAGCTCGTGATGGAAATCAAGCCCAAGCTCGCCCACGCGCGCACCGACCCGGCCATCGAGGCGGCCGACGACCGCGCCAACCGGTACTGGACCCTGCTCGTCAACGACCACGAGGAGGTGGAGAAGGCCGGCTTCGAGATCTGGGGCAACCACTACCGCGACCACGTCCCGCCGCTCCAGTCGCGCGTCGTCCACAAAGCCAAGGCCGAGCCCGCGCCGCAGGACCCGCCGCCCGACAACCCGCCGCCGGCTCAAGACCAGAAGCAGACGACCTCCGATGCCAAGGCCGAACAGACGCCGGGCTCCGAGACCGAGTCCAAGCCCACGAGCGAGACGAAGAAGTAGCCGAGAAGGCCGTACCACGGTGCCGGTCCTGCCCTGAAGACCCGGCCAATCGGGCAGCGCTGAACGGAGCGCGGAAGTCTCGTCCTTCCTGGAAGACCGGACATCCTGCCTTGGCGTCGGGCGGGATGCCCGCGATCCGACTCGACGACGGCGTCTTCATCCCGACGCGACACGGCGCCGCTCCTGCCCACCAGGGGCGCAGCACGGGCAATGCGCGAGAGGCGACGCCGATCCTGCCCCATAGGCGCTAACCTATCGCCCAATTTGCTCGGATTCCCGCGCGTTTCGCGACATTCCGTAGGGCGGGGGCTTGTCCCCCGCCGCGATGCTCATGCCAGTATTAATCGTTGCGAAAGTAGTCGCAGTCGGAGTCTCGTGGCACAGGCGTCCTCGCCTGTGAAAGCCACGACGAAGGCTACACGGGCGGGGACGCCCGTGCCACGACTGATGATGCGAGGTGCAGATACTTTCGCGACGATTAATAACGGCGGGGGACAAGCCCCCGCCCTACGATCCCGGTCCGGCCGGACGCGACGATAGGTTGACGCTCATGCGGTCCTGCCCCCCTATCGACGCGACACGGCTTCGCTCCTGCTCACCGCGACAGTCTCGGGTACCGCCCGCGACACGGCGCCGCTCCTCCTCTCCGTGCACGTAGCCGTCGGCAGCGCCTTGGAGCCGACGCCGCTGCCGCTCTCCGTTCGACGCGACACGGCTTCGCTCCTGCTATCCACGACATCGCGCCCGAGGGCGCGGCCGAGAGGCGACGCCGCTCCTGCCCTCCGCCCGACGCGATACGACGCCGCTCCTGCTCTCCACGCCCCAGCATCCCGAGGGCGCACCCGAAAGCCGACGCCGCTCCTGCCCCCATGATCGACGCGACACGGCGCCGCTCCCGCTCTCCAGGCGCCCGCAACCCGAGGGCGCACCCGATAGCCGACGCCGCTCCTGCCCTGCGTGTACCGCATGGCGCCGCGAACCCGCTCATCCCGAGCGCAGTCGAGGGATGGCGCCGTCGAGAACCCCGTCGCGAGCGCCTGCCCGCATTTCGGCCAAAAGTGGGCCACCTTGCACTTCTGCGGCGACTGTGCTGGAGTCTCGTCGGCTGCAGCACCGAGGAGGTCTTCGATGACCGTTCACGCTTCCGCTTCCCTTCCATCCGAGGGCGGCGCCGGCCGGTGTCACGCTCGCTCGTCGGGCTGGAGCGTGCGGGTCTTCGGAGCGGTCGCGCTGGCGGCGCTTTCCTGCGCGCGAACGTCCCCCCCCCCGCGGTTCGGCGGGTGATGGCGTCGTCGGCCAGGTCGAGCAAGCGATGGTGAGCGGTTGCCGCTACTCCGTGCAGGTGCTCCAGGCGTGCACCCAGCAGGCGCCGTGCAACCTGAACCTCGACCGGTGCGAGATCACCGGCGAGCAGCTCCCCGGCTTCGTGAACACGGGGAACATGGACCACACGGACTTCTCCGGCACCAACCTGAGCGGCGCGACGCTCGGCGGCAACACCGACCACGCGAACTTCACGAACGCCGACCTCTCCGGCGCGACGCTGGAGAAGAACGCCGACCACGTGATCCTCGACGGCACGAACGTCTCCGGCACGGTCTTCGAGGGCAACGTGCACCACATCGAGGCCCGGAACCTCTTCGTCGACACGATTCCGGGCTCGCAGCCGCCGAAGGCGAATCTCCCGAGCTTCACCCACCCGGGCCTCTCCGCGGCGCTCATCGAACAGATCCTGAGCGCCATCACAGTGAGCTGCCCGCCGCCCGAGGCCTGCCACGCCACGGGCATCGCGAACGCCGGCACCGGATGGCTGTGCCAGTACGCCGCCCTCACCGGCACCGCCTGCACGGGCACCGACAAGTGCTTCCAGGCGTACTCCTGCGAGGCCGGCACCTGCACCGGCTCGGACCCGGTGGTCTGCACCGCCTTGGACCAGTGCCACGTCGCCGGCACCTGCGATGCGGCGACCGGCAAGTGCTCCAACCCTGCCGCCACCAACGGCACCACGTGTAGCGACGGCAACCTCTGCGACCTGAACGACTCGTGCCAGAGCGGAGTCTGCACCGCCGGCAGTCACGTCACCTGCACGGCGTCAGACCAGTGCCACATCGCCGGCACCTGCGATGCGACGACCGGCAAGTGCTCGAACCCGGACGCCACCAACGGCACCACCTGCAACGACGGGAACCTCTGCGACCTCAACGACTCGTGCCAGAGCGGCGTCTGCACCGCCGGCAGTCACGTCACCTGCACGGCGAGCGACCAGTGCCACGTCGCGGGAACCTGCGACTCGACGACGGGGAAGTGCTCCAACCCGGACGCCACGAACGGCACGACCTGCAGTGACGGCAACCTCTGCGACCTCAGCGACACCTGCCAGAGCGGCGTCTGCACCGCGGGCGGTCACGTCACCTGCACGGCGAGCGACCAGTGCCACGTCGCGGGAACCTGCGACTCGACGACGGGGAAGTGCTCCAACCCGGACGCCACCAACGGCACGACCTGCAGCGACGGCAACCTCTGCGACCTCAACGACTCGTGCCAGAGCGGCGTCTGCACCGCGGGCGGCCACGTCACCTGCACGGCGTCAGACCAGTGCCACGTCGCCGGCACCTGCGATGCGGCGACCGGCACGTGCTCGAACCCGGACGCCCCAAGCGGCACCTCCTGCGACGACGGTAACGTCTGCAACGGGCACGAGACCTGTGACGGCTCGGGCACCTGCTCGGCCGGGACGCCGCTCGACTGCGACGACGGGAACCCCTGCACCGCCGACAGTTGCGATCCGACGACGGGCTGCCAGCACACGCCGGTCGCTCAGGGCACGTCGTGCGGCAGCGGAACGCTCTGTACTGGAGAAGAGACCTGCGACGCCAATGGTGTGTGTCAGACCGGCGCGCCGCTGAATTGCGATGATGGCAATCCCTGCACGGCGGACAGTTGCGACCCGAGCGTCGGGTGCGTTCACACTCCCGTGGCGCAGGGAACGTCGTGCGGCGCCGGGAACATCTGCACGGGCCAGGAGACCTGCGATGCCTCCGGAACGTGCCAAGCATCCGCGCCGCTCGACTGCGACGACGGCAATCCGTGTACCGCGGACTCCTGCGACCCGACGACCGGGTGCGTCCACACGCCGACGCCCGGAACCGCGTGCGGGAGCGGCGACCCGTGCGCCGGAACGCAAGCATGCGACGACACCGGAAGCTGCGTGACGGTCGCGGCCGCGGTCATCGACGATGGCAACCCCTGTACCCTGGACGCCTGCGACCCGTCGTCGGGCATCACGCACACGCCGCTGCCGGCCGGGACTTCGTGCAGCGACGGCATCTACTGCAACGGCGCGGAGACCTGTGACGGCTCCGGACACTGCCTGGCGGGCACGCCGATCACCGACGACCCGAGCTGCAACCGACCGGCCGGAGATCCGAGCATCGATCCGAGCCTACCCACGAACTTCGCCGCGGCGACGGACTTCCTCTACGCGGGCGCGAACCCGATCCAGACCGGCGTGGCCCCGGGAACGATGAAGCCGTCGCAGGTCGGCGTCATCCGAGGGCACGTCTCCGGACCCGACGGCTCTCCGTTGGCCGATGTGACGATCACCGCGCTCGGGCATCCGGAATTCGGGACCACGACTACCCTCGCCGATGGCACCTTCAGCATGGCGGTCAACGCCGGAGGCAAGATCACCCTGACGTTCGAGGGACCGGATGGCAGCTATCTCCCGGTGCAGCGCTCGGTGGTCGTGCCGTGGAACCAGTATGGGTTCGTGCAAGACGTGGTGATGACGCAGCGGGACCCGGTCGTGACGCAGATCGACAGCGAAAGCGTGGACTACCAGGTTGCGATGGGCTCGGTGGTGACGGGCGATCGGGGCACGCGTCAAGCGGTCGCGATGTTTCCGCCGCTGACGACCGCGACCGAAACGCTGGCTGACGGGACCACCTCGCCGATGCCGACGATGCACCTTCGCGCGACCGAGTTCACGGTCGGCCCCAACGGCCCGAACGCGATGCCGGCTGAAGTGGCGATGGGGACCGCGTACACCTACGCGCTCGACCTGAGCGCGGACGAGGAACCTCAAGGAGCGCACATCGAGTTCAACCATCCGGTTCCGATCTACGTCGACGATTTCTTGAACATCCCGGTGGGCGCGTCGGTCCCGGCCGCCTACTACGACACGACGAAAGCGACCTGGGTTCCGACTTACGACGGCGTCGTTCTCCAGATCGTCTCGGTGACCAACGGGATGGCGGACATCGATCTCAACGGCGACGGGAGCCCCGAGGACATCGTCACCCTCGCCAACTACGGCATCGACGACGGCGAACGGCAAGAGCTCGCCTCGCTGTATCCAGTGGGGAAGACCCTCTGGCGAGTTCCGCTCACGCACTTCAGCCAGACAGATTTCAACTACAATGCCTCGGCCGGAAAAGGCGCGACCAGCCCCAACGGGCCGGCGCCGACCGCTGATCAAAGCGACAACGATCCCTGCGATAACGCGGGAGCTTCCACGATCGAGGTACAGAACCAGGTGCTCGGGGAGAGCGTCAAGCTCGATGGCACCCCGTTCACCTTGAACTACCGGAGCGACCGGGTGCCGGGGTGGACCCCGCCGGTCATCGACGTACCGATCGCCGGAGACACGCTCCCTCCGAGCATCATAGCGGCGAGGGCCGAAGTCGAGATCGCGGGTGTGCAGCACAAGTCTCCGGTCTTCTCGGATGCCTCGACTCCGGCGCTGGCGCCAGACCTCCACTGGTCGTTCACGTGGGACGGCAAGGACGCTTTCGGACGCAAGCTGTACGGGGCGCAGCACTACAAAGTGACGGTCTCGTATGTCTACCCGGCGGTGTACGTCTATGGGATGCAAACAGGCCCGAAGACGCAATCCTTCGGCGACACGCAGTGGGAGTACGCCAGCACGACGCCGGTGACCGAGGCCGTCGCGATGTCGGCTGTCACCGGGCAAGGCATGATCTCGGCGGGCTACGACGCCCGCGGCGACGGCTTGGGCGGCTGGACCTTGAACGTGCATGACGTCTACAACGCCGCGGGCCACACGCTGCTCCTCGGTAGTGGCATCACCCGGCGGGCAAAGCCCTACGAGAACGCTGTGCTGAGTCTCAAGGCCAACGACGCTGCCGAGGGTCCGCACTTTGTCAGTGGAACAACCCCGTCGCTGGCCCTCGGTCCGGACGGCACCGCATATCTCGCCGGGGCGGACAACGATTGGTGGTCTGCCGAGGTCGTTCAGCCCGACGGCCTTGCCTACTCCCTCCCGTTCAGCGCGATGGTGGACGGAAGCGCTCCGGACAGGGGAGGGCCGATGCCTTATGAGGTTCGCGTCGCCCCCGACGGGAACGCGATATTCGCGACGTACAGCGACAACCGCATTTGGGAGCTGGACCAGAACGGGACCATCACGCATCTCGCCGGCAACGGAACAACAGTGGCGAACCTCGCGACCGACGAGGGGAAGCCGGCGACCGAGGTGGGTCTGCCATCGATCCACTTCGAGATCGGACCGGACGGCTCCATCTTCATCTTCGACACCTCGCTCGGCGTCGTCCGCCAAATCACCACGTCAGGGATTATCCGTACGGTGGCAGGTGATCCCAGCGGGCTCCCGTTGGCGGATGGGGTGGACGTACACCACGCATCGTTGGCGGACTGCGGGTATTTCGGGATCGACGGGCAGGGCAACTACTACTTCGGGAGCGCGCAGTTCGACGCGCCTTGGTGGCAAGATCATAGCCCCATCGATGGGAGGGTCTGGCGAGCCGGGCAGGACGGGATTGCGCATCTGATCATCGGCGGTGGGCCGACCTGGTGGGATCCGGGGTCCGGTCCGGCCACCGCGAAGGACGTGTCGCTCTTCTTCAACCCCTACTACAACGACGATATGCGTGGGATGTGGGTGGACCATGCTGGAGATGTCTTCATCGAAGGCGGCCTCCAGCCGAACTTCCTCGTAAGGTACAGTCCAGACGGCGTGATTCGCTGGGTCTTTGGCACCAACAAACCGCTGGGGTTCTTCCCCTGGGGCGCCCCCAATTGGGGGCCAGCGTTCGACCCTTCCACGACGAGCAACCCACTCGGCACCGCCTGGTCGGGCCAGGACCTCGGTTGGCAATCCCAGCAGGTCGTGGACGAACCGCTCGCGGCAGATCCTGCCGGGCAGCTCTACGTGAAAGACTTGGCGGGAGTACCCATCGTCACGACCACCTGGCCATCGTCTTCGGACGACACCATCGAGGTGCCGTCAGAGGATGGTTCGCAGCTCTACCTATTCTCGCCCGCTGGTCGTCATCTGGAGACGCGGGATGCGGAGACCGGAGCGACCCTGTGGAAGTTCGCCTACGATCCCGATCCGAGCCACGGCGGTCGGCTGCTCTCGGTCACCGACCGTAGCGGGAACGTCACGAGCTTCTCCTATCCGTCGAGCAACGAAGTCGTCGTGACCGGACCCTACGGGCAGCAGACGGAGTTGGCGCTCGGCAGCAACGGATACCTGCAAGACGTGATGAACGCGAACGGCGAGGACCATCACTACCAGTACGACGGCGCGACGGGGCTGTTGACCAACGAGTGGGACCCGAACGACAACGAGCACGATTTCACCTACTACCCCGACGGCCGGCTGGAGACGGACACGCTGGTCGGCGTGGGCAGCACGACGCTGGCGCAGACGAGCAACGGCACCACGTCGACGGTGACCGCGACGACGAGCAGCGGCCTGACGACGACCTACCAGACGACCATGGGCACCTCGGACGAGTCGGACTCGCGGACGAACACGTTCCCGGGGAACTTGTCGGTGTCGGAGCAGACGAACCCCGACGGCAGCATGACGGTCCAGGAGCCGGATGGAAGCTCGACGACGGAGCAGATGAGCATGGACCCACGCTTCCAAGGCGCGCTCCAGTATCCGTCGTCCGTCACGCAGACGCTTCCCGGCGGACAGGTGGTCACGACCACCGAAAGCCGGAGCGTTCAAGTCGCCGCCGGCGGCAATCCCGCCGACTTCACGTCGATGACGGATACTGCGACGACGAACGGCAAGACGTACACGACAACGACGACGCGGCTGGCGGGTGGAGGGACGTCGGTTGTAGTGACGAGCCCGGTCGGTCGGGTGACGACGACGATTTACGACGCCGAGGGCCGCGTCTCGAGCATCAACCCGCCAGGGGTGACGCCGATCGACTACTCGTATTATCCCGGTCCGCCGGCCGGGCACGGCGAGCTCCAGTCGATTTCGCAGGGCGCGCGGACGACCACGTTCGGCTACACGTCGCTCGGCTACTTGTCGACGGTGACCGACTCGCTGAACCACACGGTCCAGTACACGAGCTTCGACGGCGTCGGCCGGCCGCAGACGGAGGTCCTGCCGGACGAGAGTCAGGTGCAGTTCACCTACGACAAGAACGGCAACACGGTGACCTTGACGCCGCCGGGCAAGCCAGCGCACGTCATGTCGTACACCCCGTTCGACGCGCTGGCGTGCTATACTCCCCCGCCGGTGGGAGTGGATGACGTGACGACGTACGTTTACAACTCGGACCAGCAGCTCTGGAAGGTCGAGCGCGGCT
>JAJYLH010000147.1 GCA_021787845.1 Myxococcales bacterium
GCATGCAGAGGTTCGGGATTGGATCTGGTGAGGGTGACGATGAAGCGCACGTTCCGGACGGCGACGTTCCGCGTCCTGCTGGCTCTCGCGGCGATCGGCAGCTCCGCGCTGGTGCTGGAGGCAGGCCACCGCTGGCTCTGAACCTGGCTGACGGCCCAAATGGCCGAGTAACGGCAAGCAACTGCACAGAGACCGCCGGGTGATCGGCGGTCTCTGTCTGTCTGTGCCATGAAGCAGCTGAGCCGACGCCGCGAGCAACAGCGTGCCGCGCTTGGCGCCGGCGTCAGTTCCGGTGCTACCAGATGCGACGGGCCAGGGGTGGCAGCGGTCCCACAACGGGGAGGTAGGGCGCCCGAGCCTCAGGGCCGGTCCTGACGGCCGCCTTCAGCCGGATCGGCAGCCTGACTGCGAGCGAGAACTTCAAATGCTCGCGACGGCTGTCCGGTTGCTGCATACGAGTGCCTCCTTCTCTCGCAATACTGCGAGGCGACTGCCGGCACCCGCATCGGGCAACTCCGTATTTTCCTCCTCAGATCGTCGTATCCTCCGCCCTCAGCAGGGGTGACCCCCGGAGTATGCAGGCCCGTCGTCGATGCTGGGGAGAGCGTGAGCAAGCGTCCCGGCGCCGTCCCGCAACCGCTCGACCGCATCGTGGGCCGGGCCGCCGACATTGCCTCCGTCGAGCGCGCCCTCGAGATGTCAAGGCTCGTGACCCTCACCGGCCTTGGCGGCTCCGGCAAGACCCGGCTCGCTCTCGAGGTGGCGCAGCGAGCCCAGGACCGCGGCACGGAGGCGCTCTTCGTCGATCTCGGGCCGCTTGATGATGCCGGGCTGGTCCCTGACGTCGTTGCGCACGCGCTGGGTCTCGCCGAGGTGTCCGAGGTACCGGCTGAAGCGCGCGTGCTCACCGCGCTCGAGTCGCGGCCGATGCTGCTGATCCTCGACAACCTGGAGCACCTGCACGCATGCCGTCCCTTTCTCACCCGCCTTCTCGCCGGCGTCGGCAACGTGCACGTGGTGGCGACAAGCCGCGTCCCGCTCGGCATTCCGGGTGAACGTGAGTACCCGGTCGGCGGTCTCGCGGTACCTGTCGGTTCCTCACCCGCCGACGTCGCCGAATCCCCAGCCTGCACGCTGTTCATGACCCGGGCGGCGGAAGTGGGTGCTGACCTGGACGTTCCCTTGCATGCCGCCTCCATCGCTGCCCTGTGCCGCCGGCTCGATGGACTGCCTCTGGCAATCGAACTGGCGGCGCGCAGAACCAGAGCGCTGTCTCCCCAGGCCGTCCTCTCTCGGATCACAGCTGGCGAGAACCTGTTGGTGGATCCTGGGCGCGCGACGCGGCAGTCCAGCGTCGACGTCGTGATCGCATGGTCTGTGGGGCTCCTCACGGAACGGGAGCGCAGGTTCTTCAGGTGTCTCGGCATCTTCTCAGGTGGCTTCGATCTCGCGGCGGCGGAACGCATCACGGCGGACGCTCAAGCCCTGGACGCGGTCGAGCGCCTCATAGAGCTCGGGCTGGTGCGGCGCATCCCCGGCATGGCCGACGAGGAACGCTTCACGATGCTGGAATCGATTCGCTCGTACCTGCTGCGGGATCCCAAGGCGTCGGACGATCTCGAGGCGGGCAGATCACGCCACCTGATCTACTACCATGACCTCGCCGAGCAGATGGAGGCTGCCCAGCACGACGCCGCAGGGAGTGAATGGCGACGTCGCCTCGCCGGTGACGTCGGGAATGTCCGGACGGCGCTGGACCATGCGGTTGCCATCGGCAACGCGCAGTCCGCACAGGAACTCGCCGCGGCGATGCTTCCCGCCTGGCTGTACGGAGGGTATCTCCAGGAGGGTCGCGAACGTCTGGAGGCCGCGATCGCCCTCGACGATGCCCGCACGGCGAGTCGCTCGCGGGCGCTGGCTGCACTGTCTGCGCTGCTGCTCTACTTCGAGGGTCCGACGTCCGCTCGTGCCCGCGCAGAGGAGGCCCTCGAGATCGCAGAGGATCTCGGCGATCCCGGCCTGCGTCTCCAGGCGATCATGAAGGTCGGAATCGCGGCTGGCTACACGAACCTCGACGAGGCCGCCGGCTGGTTCCAGCAGGCAGTCGAGTTGGCTGCGGCCATCGACGATCCCGTTACCGGGCTGGTGGCTGAGGGCGATCTGGCCAGCGTGCGAATGGACCAGGGCCGCTTCGACGAAGCGGCGGCCCTGTTTGAAGAAGTCATCCGGGGCGCCGATGCAAGGGGCGACGCCTACTCCGCGGGCATGGTCCATCTGAACCTGGCAGAGATGTTCGTGCTGCGACGGGACCTCGGGACAGCGCGGAGACACGTACAGGCCGCGATCCGGCAGCTCGAGTCCCTTGTGCGAGCACCTCACTCAGCATGGGCGCTGTCCCTGGCGGCGACAGTCGAGATGCTCGACGGGGACATGGCCTCGGCCTGGGTCCTGCTCGCGAAGGCCGCCGAGATGGTGGATGCAAGCGGCACACGTGAGCAATTCCCGGGCGTACTTGCAGATGCCGCGGAATTGCTCGGGCTCGTGGGCATGGCCGACAAGGCAACACAGGCCTGGGGCGCACGAGAACGGGCGCTTCAGGAGCTGGAGGTTCCGCCCGATCCCCTGCACGCCGAGCGCGCGCCGGTTGTCGAGGCAAGGCTGCGGTCGGCGCTGGGGCCGGCACGGTTCGAGCTGGCCGTCGCCGAAGGCCGTCGGCGGGGGCCGTACGAGCTCGTGCGGGAGGTGCGCGCGATCCTGGCCGGTCCTCTTCCGTCCGGCGCCTCGCAGCGGCGGACCGGTCCCGCGGACCAGTTGACCGCCCGGGAGCG
>JAJYLH010000034.1 GCA_021787845.1 Myxococcales bacterium
CCAGCGGGTTCGACTGGGCTTTCACGGGCGAGGACGCCCGTGCCACGATTCCGATCGTCTCCAAGGTCGAGCTTCGGTTGCGGGCGTCAGCCCGCGCTAGGAGGTGAAGCTATCGACGGATCGTCTCTTCTACATCGTACTGGACGGGCCGGAGATCATCGTTCTGCACGGCTACAAGAAACAGGGTCAGAAGGCGCCCCGAAGAGAGATCGAGACCGCTGAGCGGCGCATGCGTGAGTTGCTCGGCGACTAGGAGAACCCATGGTCACGCTCAATCCCAAGTGCATCGACGACACGACGACCGAGGACCTCATCGAGGAGGCCGAGCGGCGGTCGCCCGGCGCGCGGGCCCGCATCGAGGCGCGGGTGGCGGAGCTCGCCCTCGCCCGCAGGGTGCGCGCCTTGAGGGAGAAGCGGGGACTCACGCAGACCGAGCTGGCCGAGCGCGCGGGGACCGGCCAGGCCGCCATCGCGCGCATCGAGTCGGGCAAGGCGGTTCCGAAGCTCGACCTGCTCGCCCGCATCGCCACCGCCCTCGGAGCGAAGCTCGATGTTCGGCTCACGCCGGTGAGGTCGTGACCTCGAGCTCCGGCGCCCGCGTGTTCCTACCCGCGAGACCTTCTGCGACGAGAAAATACAGCCTACGCAGCCGACGATCAGACCGATCAGACCGATCAGACCGATCGGTCGGATCGGTCGGATCGGTCTGATGGTCCTCTCCTGCTCGGGCCTTGACCTCCCGCCCTCGCCGATGCGAACGTGCCCCCGGCGCGATGCGTTCGCTTCCCTCGCTGAGGTCGCTGTTCCGGTCGCCGCGGTTTCGCGTGGGCGTGGTGCTCGTCGGCGCGTGGCTCGTCGTCGCCGAGCCGATGCTCACCGGCTCGATGGTGCCGTTCGACCGCGACGTCGCCGGCACCTTCCTGCCGCTGCGCACCTACTTCGCCGAGCGCTTGAAGCACGGCGAGCTCGCCCAGTGGGTGCCCTGGAACGGCCTCGGTGTTCCCTACCTCGGGCAGGTCGTCACCGCGACGTTCCATCCGCAGTCGCTCCTCTTCCTCATCTTCGCGCCGCTGACCGCGCTGACGATGACGCTCTTGCTCGCGGTGCTCATCGCGGAAATCGGCGCCTACCGCTTCGCGCGCGAGCTGGGTGCGCGGCGCGCCGGCGCGACGGTCGCCGGCATCGCCTTCGGGCTCTCCGGCTACTCCCTGAGCATGCTCAACAACCCGCCCTACGCGGTCGGCCTCGCGACGCTGCCGTGGGTCGGATGGGCCGCCGCCCGGCTGATGCGCCGCCCCGATGCGGGCACCGCGTCGGTCCTCGCGGTCGCCTGGGCACTCGTCTTCCTTGGCGGCGACGCGCAGTCGTTCGGCCTCGTCGCGCTCCTGGTCGGCGTCCTCTGGCTCACCTCGAAACGTTCGCCGCGCGCGCTCGGATGGACCGTCGCCGCGGCGATCGGCGCGACGCTGCTGACCGCCATCGAGCTCGTGCCCGCGCTGGAGATTGCCCGCGTCTCCGCCCGCGAGGCATGGGTTTCCTCGCCGGCCCTCAGCACCGACTGGGCACTGCATCCGATCGAGCTGTTCGGCCTGGCGTGGCCGCTGCGCGTACCGACCGCGTTGCACCAGGCGCTGATGCGTGCAGTGACGATGCGGAGACCTCCCGGCCTGTGGGCGAATGATCTCTACCTCGGCACGCTCGTCGTGGTCGCGGCGCTCGCCGGAGCGCTCCGGCACCGTCGGGCGCGATGGCTCTTCGCTCTCGCGGTCTTCGCGATGCTTCTCTCCATGGGCGGCGTCCTCGGTCTCTTGCCGCTCTTCTGGAAAGTGCTGCCGCTCCTCGCCCGCTTCCGCTACCCCGAGAAGTACCTTGCACTGACGCTCGTAGCGCTCGTGCCTGGCGTCGGCCTCGGCACCGACCTACTGATGAGCGACCGGCGGCGCGGTCCGATGATGCTCGCGATCGCCGGCGCGGCGAGCGGGCTCGTCGCGGTGCTGCTCTGGACCCGCGTCTGGCATCTTTCGGTCGACGGGCTCGGGCGCGCGATGGCGCCGATGGTGGCGATCGAGGCGGCGGTGCTCCTCGTCGCGGCCGCGGCGACGTGGAAAGGGCTGGCGCTCCTCGTTCCGGCGCTGGCGATCGTCGACCTGGTCCATGCCAACGCGGGCTTGATTCCGCTGGTGCCGCGGGAGGCGTTTTCCCAGAAGAACCCGGTCGCGGACATCGTTCGCGCGGCGGACCTCCCGACCGGCGGCGCGCGCCTGATGATCACCGGCCTTCCCGACTTGCTCCCGCCCGGCACCCCGGGCGTCCGCGAAGACAACCTTCGAGCCGACCTGACGCGCATGAAGCCAAGCATCGGCGTGCTGTTTCACGTCGATAGCTTCGGGGTCAGCCTGCCCGGCACCTCCGAACGGTACGCGCGGGTGTTCCAGCTCGAAGACCGCCGGTCCCGGCTCGCCACCCTGATGTACGGGCCGCTCTTCGCCGGCTGCTATGATCTCCAGGACGACGACCGACCCGCCACGCGGCTGGCGCTGGTCGACATCCCCCGGTACAAGCTGCGCCTCGTATCCATGCCCTGCGCGGCGCGCGCGCGGTTCGTGCGCACGCATCCGATGCCCGACCTCGCCCACGCCCTCGACTATTTGAGCGTCGCGACGACGACCGACGCGCCGTGGGAAGGCGGACCCGCACTGCCGCTCGCGCAGGGCACCATCCTCTGGCTCAAGCAGATGCCAGAAGAGATCATGCTCCAGGTCGCCGCCGACCGCGACGGAGCGCTCTTCCTCGCCGACCTCTACGCGCCGGGCTGGACCGCCTGGATCGACAGCCGGCCCGCCAGAATCTATCCGACGTACGTCGCGGGGCGCGGCATCGAGATTCCCAAAGGCAACCACATCGTCGTCTTCCGCTACCACACGCCCGGGCTCATGCTCGGCGCGGCCCTCACGATCTTGGCACTGATCATCGCGTTCGCCGGATGGCTGAGCACTCTGCTGCCGCGGATCCGGTCGGGCCGACGCTCTATCGCGGGCTGACGACGATGCGAACCATTCCCTCGCCGCGGCGGAGCGAACCGGACAGCCCTTCGAGGCTGAGGACGCCTGAAGCTATCCGCCGCCTCGCGACACCAAGAATGGACGCGCGTCGCCGCGGAGGTCCCATGCGCCCGCCTTGGTTCTTCCTCGCCGCCCTGTTCGTGCTCCCGTCGGCCTGCGGTCTGACGGCTGGTCCCAAGGGCGGCACGGGCTCGCGCAACCCCGATGGCGGCACGGTGGGAATTGCCGACGCTGGCGCGGACGCCGGTGCCGACGCCGGTGCGGACGCTGGAGGCGACGCCGGCACACCAACGTGCGGATGGCAACCCTACGACGACGGCTTGAGCGGCGCCTCGGTCGACACGGTGAAATACGACTCGCGCCTGCCGGGAGCCGCCTACGCGACCAGCGGCGGCGCCCTGCTCACGAGCGACTCGACCGGCGCCTGGGGCAAGCGCGGAGGCCTCGCCGCCGGCGGGTTCAACGACCTTTCCTTCCCCGGCGCGGACCCGAACGAGCTCTTGGCTGCGACTGGCGCCGGCGTCGCCGCCTCGCACGACGCGGGCCGCACTTGGCAGGTCGTCTCGCTTTCCGGACTCGACGTAACCGCGCTCGGCGTCAGTCCCTCGCGGCCCCTGCGCGTCTACGCCGCCGTCGACGGCGGCGGCGTCTACGTTTCGAATGACGGAGGACTGACCTGGCCGGTCGTGGGTCAGGGGCTTCCTCACGCCGACGTGCTCGCCATCGACGTCGACCCGACGAGTCCGGACATCGCGGTGGCGGCGCTGGTGAATCTCAATACACAAAACGGCTCCACTTTCGACGGCGAGCTGCTGCGCACGACCGACGGCGGCCACACCTGGCAGACGGTTCTTGCCAACTCCCAGGTCGCGTATGGCCTGAGCCGCTGCCTCGCCGATCCCAAGGTCCTGTATTCCGCCACATGGTCGGGGATAGCGAAGTCGACCGACGGCGGACTGACGTGGACCGTCGTCGGCCCACCGAAGAGCACGAGCGTCGCGATCGGGCCGGCGTCTTGTGACGACCTTTGGGCATGGGTCTATCAAGTCGGCTTGGAGCATTCGACCGACGGCGGGAAGACTTTCGGCGCGCCGCTGGTCGATGGTTTCGACTCGCTGCCGCTCGGCGCCGGAGCGCTCGCGGTGAACCCGGCGAACGAGTCCGAGGTGCTCGTCGGCGACCATTCGGACCTCTGGCTGTCGTCGGATGCCGGCGCCCATTGGAGGCGCGCGCCGAGCCTCAGGCAGATCAACGTGACGTCGATCGCGGCATCGCCGGCCACGCCGGGGCGGATCTGGCTGACCAGTTGGGGCCAGGGCACCTGGGAGCGCAACGCGGGAGACACCGAATGGAAGGCGCTCTGGCCGACACAGATTCCAACGGACTACGTTTTCGGCGCCGTGCCGGACCCGTATACGCCCAATCGCGTGCTCATCGGGACCTGGGGCACGCTCATGCAGTCGAACGACGGAACCAACTTCACCGCCGATGACGTCACCTCCAATGCCTGGAGCGCGGCGTTCGATCCGAACGACGCGAATGTGATCTACGCCGGGAGCGAGACCGGAGGCGTTTTCAAGACGGTCGACGGAGGCGCGCACTGGGCGGCGGCGAACGGCGGCCTCGAGCCATGGGACTCGCCGATCGGGAGCTACCTCTACGTCGGCGCCGTCGTCCTCGATCCACTGAACCCGCAAACCATCTTCGCCGGGACGGCGGGCGGCGGCCTGCTGCGCAGCACTGATGGCGCGACCTCCTGGCAGTCCATCCTCGCGCCGAAGGCGTACACCTCCGTCGCGGTCTTTGCCGCCCAGGGAGTCTCCAGCACCTACGTTTCGATCGCCGGTCAGGGAATCGAGCGCAGCGACGACGGCGGCGCGAGCTGGACCGACATCTCCCAGGGGCTTCCGGCGCTCGATGCGTCGGCTCCCTTGGACGACCCGGCGACCGGAGACCTCTACGTGTCCACGAGCCGCGGGGTCTTCGTCAAGCACGGCGACGAGCCGTGGACTGGCTTGGACTCCGACTGCTTTCCCAACCAGGGCGCCATCGACCTCATCGGCGACCACGGCAGCCACTGGATCCTCGCCGGTGCCAACGGCACGGTCTATCGACATCGAATCTGATACCCCTCGAGGCTCGCGGGCTGCAAGCCAGTATCAATCGTTTCGAAAGGGCTTGCGCCGGCACTACCGAGTCCCGTCTGGGGTGCAGCTACTTGCGCAATGATTAGTAGGATGGACAGTCCCGTCGGGCGCGGCTCTTCGCGCTCGGCGGGCTGTCCGTCCGAGAGCGATCGCTGCGGATCTTCCAGACGACTCGAGCGGCATCGGACCGTTGTCACACATTCGCTCTGGAACGACGGGCAGCCCGAAGCCCTGCGGGCTTCGGGACTGCCCATCCTACTGTTCCGCTCGGCGGACGCTGGGGAGGTGGAGGCGCGGGGGCGTCTTGCACCAAGCCAGTAGGATGGACAGTCCCGTCGAGCGCGGTTCTTCGCGCTCGGCGGGCTGTCCGTCCGAGAGCGATCGTTCTCGCCGCTCCGTCGACCAACATTCGCTCTGGAACGACGGGCAGCCCGAAGCCCTGCGGGCTCCGGGACTGCCCATCCTACTGTCTGTCGCCTCGCGACAAACACATGTCGCCGTCGCTCACTTTCGCGCGACCATCAGCCTCTGGAATCTCCGCGGCCGCCGCGGCCGGGCGGCGCTGAACTGGAGCATCCACTCTTGCGTGCCGCTGTCGCGTTCGACGGTCAGGCCCGCCTGGCGACATTCCTCGGCCATGGTCTTGCGCGTACGCAGTCCGATCTGCGGCTCGCCGAAGAGCCAGAGCAGCACCCGCATCGCGCGCGGCTCGCCGGTGTCCCGCTCGTGGTAGTGTACGAGGAGCAGGCTTCCCGGCGCGGAGACGTCGCTGATCGATCGCAGGGTCGCGCGAAAGCCCTGGTCGGTCAGGTACATGATGACGCCTTCCCAGATCCAGACCGTCGGCGCATCCCGGCGATGCCCGGCCGCCGCGAGCTTCTCCGCGAGCGAGTCGCGCTCGAAGTCGACCGCCACGTAGACGAGCCGGCCCGCGACGGGCACGAGCCCGGCCGCCCGCGCGCGCTTCTGTTCCTGCGTCGCCGCGTGATCGACCTCGAAGACCGTCGCGTTCTTCAGAAACGACAGCCGGTACGCGCGGGTGTCGAGCCCGGCGCCGAGGATGACGACTTGCTGGACGCCCGCCGCGATGGCCCGCTCGAGCTCGGCGTCGATGGCCCGCACGCGCAGCGGCAGCATGTCGAGGGTGTCGAACCGCTTCTCCAGCTCGGGGCGCGGCAGCCGTGCCATCCCGCGCTCGGACAGGTCGAGGAGCCATCGCCACACCGGCGGAAGCAGCTCCCGGGCGAACGGATCGCGAAAGCCGTCGACGCTCGTCAGACCCCGGTCCGCCAGCGCCCGGGCATAGGCGACCATCGACGCGCTCTGGCTCGCCCGCCGCGGCCGTAGCCGCCGAAGCCGCTCGACGATGTCCACGCCCCGCAGGATGCCGTCACTCATCGGCGCCAACCTAACCGAGGGTCCGGCCGTGGTCCAGCTCCCCGCACGGAGTTAAGTAGGCGGCCCCGGAAGTTCGCTAACGGTTGGGGTGGCCTTGGCGCGGAGGTTGGCATGGCTTGAGCCGCATCGCGAAAGCAGAGCCTCCGAATCCGTTGGCGAACTTCCGGGGCCGCCTACTAAGCGCTCCGAACTGCTTATCGGGATCACCACACCACGCTCGCGTTTCTAGCCGCTCGTCCTGAGCGCAGTCGAAGGACGGGCGGTCCGTGCGGCACCTCGCTCGTCCCTCGACTGCGCTCGGGATGAGCGGCATTGCCCAACTGGCTTGGTGTGGTCAACCCGATAAGCATCGCGCTCCGATTTCGTGGCCTTGGCCGGCGGGCGCGCGACGAGCGGGCGGTCGGATCCGGCGTTGCGGCAGACTCGAAGCTCGAGGGACCGCGTTCCGGACCGCCCGCCCGTCGCTCACGAGAACGGCCGACGCGCTATCTTTGCAGGCGAGCGCCCAGGTTGACCGTCGCCGTCCAGAAATCCGCCCGTCCGCCGAGCTGGTTGATCTCGTTGAACAGGAAGTTGTAGGTGAGCCGGCCGCCGACGAGGAAGTACTTGCCCAGGTCCGCCTCGACTCCCGCGCCGACCGGCAAGGCGAAGGCGTTGGTGTTGTCCTTGATGCCCGGAGCGAAGCCCTGCAGGTCGATGCGGTGGTAGAACGCTCCGCCGAAGATGAACGGCTTCAGGTGCCCCGGCAGGTCGTGCGTCGCTGGCACGATGTTGATGCGCAGATCGCCGCCCACCTGGTTGGTGACGAGCCGGGAGCCGTGGGCAAAGCTGCCGCTGATGTTGTTGACCGCGCCCGCGTAGCCGAGCTCGACCCCGAGATTGCGCATCGGGCTCAAGTCCACCATGGCGCCGTAGCTCGGGCCGGTGAGCGTCTCGTTGTTCAAGTGCCGGTCGTACTGACTGACGCCGGCCTCGCCCATGACGGCGATGCTCGGCTTCATCAGATGATGGGGCGTCACTTCCTCCCCGTAAGTCGGGCCGTAGTCCTGCGCTTGCGCGACCAGAGGCGCTCCCAGCGCCACGACCGCCAGAGCCACGAGAGTGCGCCGCATGTAGGCCTCCTCGGTTCAGGGTTCGTCTTGCCAGGTCCCCTTCGAAGTTAGTCACCGCTCACCGGCGGCAACTGCCCACGGCGCCCCGGCCGACAAGAGCGCCTCCCGTCACGCCGGATGGGCCATCGTTCGCCCCGATCCCTCCACCACGACGCGGCAGCGAGGCGCACTCCCGCTCGAACGTTCCGTGCCTCACCCACCCACGGGCACGAACTCCTTCTCCGGCTCGATGATTGCGGTCCCGCGGCGGCGGGCGCTCGACCAGACCACCCGCTGAGCCCCGAGTTCAGCGGGGCCAAGACAGAGGCGCCCTCGGTCGGCACCGCTCACCGGTCGGCGGACTTGCCGGCGATGTGGGATGACGTGGGGAACTCGAAGCAACGACGCCCGAGACGGGCGGCGGGGGTCCGGGAACCGCTGGCGGGGCTCCGATCGCCGTCGGCGAGATTCCGGTGGCTCCGGGCGAGATTCCGGTGGCTCCGGGCGGGATTCCGGTGGCTCCGGGCGAGATTCCGGTGGCTCCAGGCGGGATTCCGGTTACTGTCGGCGGGATTCCGGTGGCTCCGGGCGGGATTCCGGTGGCTCCGGGCGAGATTCCGGTGGCTCCGGGCGAGATTCCGGTGGCTCCGGGCGGGATTCCGGTGGCTCCGGGCGAGATTCCGGTGGCTCCGGGCGAGATTCCGGTGGCTCCGGGCGGGATTCCGGTTACTGTCGGCGGGATTCCGGTTACTGTCGGCCGGAATCCGGTTACTGTCGGCCGGAATCCGGTCACTGTGGCCAGATTCCGGTTCATGGCGTACCTCTCTTCCTCGGTTCCGGACCGATGCCGGCGCGCGGCCTTGACGACGGTCGCACCGACCTCGGCAGGCGCCCTACCCCCACTTGACGGGCACGACCTCGAACGGATTGGCGAGCTCCGGATGGTGCGGCACCACGCGAACCGCGTAGCCGAACTTGCCGCTCTTGGGGCTGACCAGCTCGCCTTCATAGAGCCACGCCTCGCCGTCGCGGCCGCGCGCCTTCATCGGATGCGCCGCGCCGTCGATCATCTCCCCGTTCGCGTCGAGCGGGGAATGGAAGATCTGCACCGCGACCTCGTCCGCCATCAGAGCGCCCAGCGTCACCGTCGCCCGGACCTTCAACGCGTCGCCCACCGCGAGGTTCGCGTCCTGGCCGTCGACCGCGCGGACCGCGACCCGGCTCCACTCCCGCGCCACCCGCGCTTTGTACTCCGCCAGCGCTTTCGCCCCCTTCGACTGGCCCGCGCTCAGCCGCTCGACCTTTTCCGACGCCGGCCGGTACGCCGTCTCGAAGTACTCGCGCACCATCCGATGCGTGTTGAAGACCGGCCCCAGCCGCTTGATCGACCGCTTCATCCGCGCGACCCACTCCCGCGGCACGCCCTCCTTCGAGCGCTCGTAGAACAGCGGAACGATTTCGCTCTCCAGGAGGTGGTAGAGCATGTCCGCTTCCAGCTTCTCCGCCAGCTCGCGGTCGACATACTCCTCCGCTTCGCCGATCGCCCAGCCGAGGTCGGGCTCGTACGCCTCCGCCCACCAGCCGTCGAGCACGCTGACGTGGATGCCGCCGTTGACCACCGACTTCATCCCGCTCGTGCCCGACGCTTCGAGCGGCCGGAGCGGCGTGTTCAGCCAGATGTCCACCCCCTGCACCAGATGGCGCGCCACGTTGATGTCGTAGTCCTCGATGAAGACGATGCGATGGCGGAACTCCGGCTGCGCCGCGACCTGAATCACCTGCCGGATGATCTCCTTGCCGGGGTTGTCGCGCTGGTGCGCCTTGCCCGCGAAGAGGATCTGCACCGGCCGGTGGGCGTGGTTCAGAATCTTCGACAGCCGCGCCGGGTCGTGGAGGAGGAGCGTCGCGCGCTTGTAGGTCGCGAACCGTCGGGCGAAGCCGATGGTCAGCGCTTTCGGGTCGAGCACCTCCCCCGCTTGCGCGACCTCGCGAGCGCCTCCGCCGCGCCGGGTGATCTGCGCGACCAGCCGCTGGCGCGCGAAGGCGACCGTTCGCTCCCGACAGCGCTCGTGCGCACGCCAAAGCTCCTCGGCGGGAATCTGATCGGTGCGCTCCCAGGTCGCCCGGTCGTCCGGGTCGGTCTCCCACCGGGGCCCCAGATAGCTGTCGAAGAGCCGCCGGATGTCCGTCGCGAGGAAGGAGCGCTGGTGCACGCCGTTGGTGATCGAGCCGATCGGCACCTCGTGCGTCGGCGCGCCGGGATAGACGCGCTTCCACATCCCGCGCGAGACCTGCCCGTGCAGCTTCGCCACCCCGTTCGCCTTCGCCGCGAGCCTCAGCGCCAGGACCGTCATGCAGAAGGCCTCCTGCCCATCGACAGGGTCTTCGCGGCCGAGCGCCAGGAACTCGTCGCGCGACAGGCCCAGCGCCTGGTACCAGTTGCCGAAGTAGCGGTCGATCATCTCCGGCGGGAAGCGGTCGTTGCCCGCCGGCACCGGCGTGTGCGTCGTGAAAACGTTCCCCGCCGCGGCCAGCTCCCGAGCCTCGGCGAACGCGAGCGACCGCTCGTTCATCGAGAGCCGCACCCGCTCCAGCGCCAGGAAGGCCGAGTGCCCTTCGTTCATGTGGCAGACCGCCGGCCTCAGCCCCACCTGGTCCAGCGCCCGCATCCCGCCGATGCCGAGCAGCATCTCCTGCCGGATGCGCATCTCCAGGTCGCCGCCGTAGAGACGGCTCGTGATCACCCGGTCCTCCGGCGTGTTCTCCGGCAGGTTCGAGTCGAGCAGGAACAGCGGCACCCGCCCCACGTCCAGCCGCCAGACCTGCGCGAAGAGCGTCCGACCCGGCAGCTCGACGTGGACGCGCATCGGACGGCCCTGCGCGTCGTGCACGAGCGCGATGGGCAAGAGCGTCAGGTCCGTCGCCGGATGCACGTCCTGCTGCCAGCCGTCGGCGTTCACGTACTGGTGGAACGCCTCGTGGTAGAGCAGCGTCACCGCCACCAGCGGCAAGCCGAGGTCCGACGCGCTCTTCAGGTGGTCGCCGGCGAGAATGCCCAGACCGCCGGAATAGATCGGCACCGTCTCCGAGAGCCCGAACTCCGCCGAGAAGTACGCGATGCGCGCGTCGGGCCACGCCTGCGCGGGCAAGACGGCGTCGGGCTTGCGCTCGGTGGCGACGCAGTGACGGGTGTACCAGGTCGACGGGGCCGCGAGGTAGTCCGAGAGCGCTTTCGCTACCCGATCGAGCTGCGCGACGAACCCCTCGTCCGCCGCCGCCGCGTCGAGCTTCTCCTGGCTCGTCCGGCCGAGCAGCGCAAGCGGGTTGTGCCCGGCCTCCTCCCACAGGTCGCGGTCGAGCCGCTTGAACAGCTCGACGGCCCCGTGGTTCCAGCTCCACCAGAGGTTTCGCGCCAGCACCTCGAGCGGCGCGAGAGCCTTGGGGAGCGCGGGACGAACGAAGTAGCTGCGTACGGTCGGCAAGGGAGCCTCCTCCAAGAAAAGCGCGCCATTCTGGCCGCTCCGCCGGGGAATTCAAGGGCGTCGCCGAGGCCAGGCGCCAGGTCGCGACTTCGCCCGCGGGCGCTCAGACCGATCGGTCGGATCGGTCGGATCGGACCAGCCGTCAGAGCTGCCTGACCGCCACCCGCTCGCGACTCGCTCGCCCCACGGCACCCTGGGCGCCCGCTTGCCAACAGTCCGCTTCGGCGCTATTCGTGACGCAGCGGGCCGTGAATGAGCGCCCATTCATCCGGTGGCCGCGAGAGTGAGGCGCTCGAAAGACCTCAAACCGCTTTGGCTCGCGAGAGGCAGGCACACCATGTCGAACGTCCTTCGCAACCGCTACCAGGCAGACCTCCGCGAGATCGAGTTCCAGCTCTTCGAGCAGGCGAAGCTGGAGGAGATCTTCGGCGGCGACGGCCCGTTCTCTGCCTGGGACAAGGAGAGCGTCCAGATGGTCCTCCAGCAGGCGAAGCAGTTCGCCTACGACGTGACGGGCCCCTTGAACGCTTTCGGCGACCAGCAGGGCTGCCGGGTGGAAGACGGGCGGGTGAAGACGCCGGCCGGGTTCCAGGACGCCTGGAACAAGATGTACGAGCTCGGCCTGAAGTCCCTCGCGGTGCCGGAGAGCCTGGGCGGACAAAGCGGGCCGCACGCGCTCCAGGTCGCCGTCGAGGAGATGCTCTCCGGCTCCAACACCGCGTTCAACATGTACCCCGGCCTCGCGATGGGCGCCTCGGACATGCTGGCCGCCTTCGGTACCCCTGAGCAGAAGGGCCTCTACCTCCCGAAGATGATCGCCGGCCAGTGGGGCGGGACGATGTGCCTGACGGAAGCGCAGGCGGGCAGCGACGTCGGCGCCGCCACCACCAAGGCCCTCCGCCAACCCGACGGCCGCTTCAAGATCGTCGGGACCAAGGTCTTCATCACCGGCGGCGACCACGACCTCGCCGAGAACATCGTCCACATGGTGCTCGCCCGCATCGAGGGCGCGCCGGCGGGGACGAAAGGGCTCTCGCTCTTCATCGTGCCCCGCGTGCGCGTGACGAAGACCGGCTCCCTCGCCGACTTCAACGACGTCACCCTCGGCGGCATCGAGCACAAGCTCGGCATCAAGGGCTCGGCGACCTGCGTCCTGAACTTCGGCGAGAACGACGACTGCTTCGGCGAGCTGATGGGCGGCGCCGAGAACGAAGGCATCAAGCAGATGTTCCACTTGATGAACACCGCCCGGCTGGCGGTGGGCGTGCAGGGGCTCGCGCTCGCGAGTAGCGCCTACCTTTCCGCGCTGTCGTACGCCAGGGAGCGCAAGCAGGGCTCGTCGATCGAGCACTTCAAGGACCCACAAGCGCCGCGGGTGACCATCATCCACCACCCGGACATCCGCCGCAGCCTCCTCGAGATGAAGGCGCGGGTCGAGGGCATCCGGTCGTTGATCGTGCTCATCGCCTCGCACGCCGACCGCGCCGCTTACTACCAGGGAAAGGATGACGAGAAGGTCGCCTACCACAAGGGCCAGGTCGAGCTGTTGACGCCGATCGTGAAGGCCTACGCCTCCGACCAGGCGTTCCGGGTGGCGGAGATCGCGCTCCAGGTCCACGGCGGCGCCGGGTACATCCACGACTACGGCGTCGAGCAGGACCTGCGCGACTCGAAGATCTTCAGCATCTACGAGGGCACGAACCACATCCAGGCGATGGACCTGGTCGCCCGCAAGCTCGGGCAGAAGGGCGGCGCCAACACCCAGGCGCTGGTCGGCGAAATCCAGGCGTTCTGCGAGGCGCACCGGGAGGACCCGCAGCTCGGCCCGGCGACAGCGCTCCTGGCCACCGCCACCGAAGCCGTGGTCGGCTGCGTGATGCGGTTCATGGGCTGGTCGGCGGAAGGGAAGCTGCCCCTCGTCGCGCTCTTCGCGAACCGCTTCCTCGAGCTGATGAGCGAGGCGGTCGTCGGCTACCAGCTCCTGAAGGGAGCGTCGATCGCCAAGGCCGAGCTCGCCGCCGGCTCCGACGAGAAGGACTTCTACCAGGGCAAGGTCCACGCCGCGCTGTGGTTCGCGCGCAACGTCCTCCCGACGATCCCCGGCCGCGCCGAGGTCGCCGGCAACGAGGACGACTCCGCGATGACCATCAGCGACGAGTCGTTCGCGACGGCGTAGCGGCAGGAACCGAGGGTCGGCAGCGCCGCGAGACGGTCTCGGTCGCCCCAAGCGCGGCCGCGTCTCTTGCCGTCGATCGGACTGATCAGTCGGATCCGACCGATCGGTCTGATCGGCAGACAGGCGCGCCTCACCGCGGATCCATTCGACGACCCGCCGGGCGCGGTCGGCCGATCGGTCTGACCGGCAGACAGGCGCGCCTCACCGCGGATCCATTCGACGACCCGCCGGGCGCGGTCGGCCGATCGGTCTGACCGGCAGGCAGGCGCGCCTCACCCGGCCCCACGACCGGCCACCTTCCCGGTCCCGCTCAGCCGCGGATGCGCTGCTCGAACAGTGCCCGCAGCGCCGGCAGCCGGCGCACGAGGGAGAGCGCCATCTCGGCGTGACCCTGGACGTAGCCGTTGCCGATGGTCAGCCGCACGTCCCGCCCGAGGCCCTCGGCCCCCAGCGCCGCTGCCGTGAAGCTCGTCGCCATGCTGAAGAAGAGCACCTCCCCGCCGTCCCGCGCCGAAAGGATCGAGGCGAGCTCGGTTCGCGGCACGCTCGCGCAGTTGACGACCAGATCGCACATCCGTCCGCCGGTCGTCGACCGCACCGCCACCAGCACGTCGACCGGCCGCGTCGCGTCCGCCGCCAGCGCCAGGTCGGCAAGACCGCCCTCGCACAGCCTGGTCGGCTGGTCCAGCTTGAGGTCGAGCGCGAGCACCCTCCCCTCGGGGCCCACCCGTTCCTTCGCCGCCGCGCAGGCGAGCGCGCCGCTCTTGCCCGCGCCGATGACGAGCACCGTCTGCCCCGGCTGCGCGATTCGCGCGACCAACGCTGGCGCCCCACAGACGTCCAGCACCGCGAGCGCCAGGGTCTCCGGCAGATCCTCCGGCAGCGGTGCGTAGACGCCGCTCGCGAAGAGAATCGCCCGGCCCTTGACGTCGACCCGCTCCGAGTGGACGTGGACCTTCGTGATCTCGTGAAGCTCGAGCGGCGTCAGCGAGAGCGACACCAAGGTCGCCACCCGGTCGCCGACCTCGAGCGTCGCGTTCGCCGGATGCGCGGGCCCGAGCTTCGCGACCCGGCCGATCAGGATGCCACCCGAGCCGGTCACCGGGTTGTGCATCTTTCCCCGGGTCTCGACGATCTCGCGGATGCGGCGGGCGATCGCCCGTTCGTCGGGACCGGCCTCGCGCTCGATCTGCCGGAACGACGCGGCGTCGACGTTCAGGTGGTCGACCTCGATCTCCATCTCGTCGTCGGCGAGGGGCAGCGTCGGGTCGACCTTCTCCGCGCCCTGCGGCAGGGCTCCGGCCGGGCTCACGACCCGACGCAGGCCGAACGGATCGAGCAGGGGCAAAGGTCACCTCGCAGAGCAGAGATAGAGCCCAGCGCTCGGACCGGAACGTCTTTCAACGGGAGCCGAGGCCCGGCGCCAGCAGCAGAATTCCCGGTTGCAGGCCACCGCGGGCCTCCAGCCCCTCGACAGCGCCCTCGGTGGCCTCACGCGCCGCCGCGCGCGCGTCCCCGCGCAGGAAATCCAGAAACCGGTTGCGCTTCACGGGGTAGACGAGCTGCGGCTCACCGTGCAGCTTCGACAGGCGCATCAGCTCGTCGACCGCCGTCCGGAAGTTGCCGATCTTGTCGATGAGCCCGAGCTTCTGCGCCTCCTCGCCGGTGTAGACCCGCCCGTCGGCCAGCGGCAGGATGTCCGCCACCTTCTTGTGCCGCCCCGCGGCCACCGCCGCCACGAACTGCTGGTAGATGTCGTGGATCAGTCCGTTCAGGTAGGCCTTGTCCTGGTCGGTGATGGGACGGAAAGGGCTGCCGGCGTCCTTGAGCGCTCCCGTCTTGAGGGTGGTCTCCTGCACCTTGGCAGCGCTCAAGAGGTCCGGCACCGCGAAGAGCTGGCTGATGACCCCGATGCTCCCCGTCAGCGTGCCGGGGTCGGCGACGATCTCGTCGCAGGCGACCGACACGTAGTAGCCACCGCTCGCGGCGAGGTTCCCCATCGAGCAGACGACCTTCTTCTTCTTCTCCGCCCGCCGGATCTCCTCGTTCAGCTCCTGGCTCGGCGCCACCGCCCCGCCCGGCGAGTCCACCCGCACCACGATGCCTTTGATCTCGTCGTCGCGCGCGAAGTCGTAGATCTGCTCGGCCTCCCGCCGCCCCTCGATGCCGCCCTTCGCGCCGATGACGCCCTTCAAGACCACCACCCCGAGCTTCGGCCCGCCGGTCGGCCCCTCGGTGCGCTCCTGCCCCCTGAGAGCGGCGAAGGCCACCCCGACGAAAATCAAGAACAGCAAGAAGAAGCCGCCGAAGACGATGGCGAGCAGCCAGACGGAGCGACGGTTCATGGGCGTCCCCTCGGGGGTCCTTTTTCGAGCGCCGAATCGCGAGTCGCACTTTACTGCATGTTCGTCTGACATGCCGACGGAACGTGCGACATAGTGCAGACCGGCGCGGAGGCGAAAAAAAAGAGGCCCCGCCGGTCGGCCGATCGTCTAGCACATCCGCGCCGTTGGCGGGTCGCTCGCCCGGCCCCCGGGGAGAGCGGACCGAATCCAAGGCTCGCGCCGCCGGCTCCAAGGGCCACGAGAGCGCGAGAGGCGGCGTAGGGTGGGTTCAAGAGCCCTCCCGCTCGCCATGAAGACGCGCTCGGCCTGTTGCCCGATTCCGGACGGTCGTCCGCGTCGGGGAACGCGTGCTACAAGAGACGCTCGACCTGAAGCCCCAACGGAGAAGACCCATGCCCCCACCCGTCGAGAAGCTCGTGATCATCGGCTCCGGTCCTGCTGGGCACACCGCGGCCATCTATGCCGCGCGCGCCAACTTGAAGCCGGTGATGTTCGAGGGCTTTCTCGCAGCCGGCGTCGCCGCGGGCGGCCAGCTCACCACCACCACCGAGGTCGAGAACTTTCCGGGCTTTTCCGAGGGCATCGACGGCACCGAGCTGACGGTCGCCTTCCGCGCGCAGTCGGAGCGGTTCGGCACCCGCATCTTCACCGAGACGGTGGAGTCGGTCGACCTGTCGAAGCGGCCGTTCCTCGTGCGTTCGACGGACCGCGAGGCGCTCGCGCAGGCGCTCGTCATCGCGACCGGCGCGACCGCCAAGCGCCTGCACGTCGCGGGCGAGGAGAAATACTGGCAGCGCGGCATCTCGGCTTGCGCGGTGTGCGATGGCGCGTTGCCGATCTATCGGGACAAGGTGTTGGTGGTGATCGGCGGGGGCGACACGGCGGTCGAGGAGGCGACGCACCTGACCAAGTTCGCGTCGAAGGTGCGGGTGCTCCACCGCCGCCACGAGCTGCGCGCCTCGAAGATCATGCAGAAGCGACTCTTCGAGAACCCGAAGATCGAGATGGTGTGGGACACGGTGCTGGAGGAGGCGCTCGGCGACAAGCACCTGAGCCACCTCGTGGTGCGCAACGTCAAGAGCGGCGAGAAGACCACCATCGAGGCGGGCGGGCTCTTCTACGCCATCGGCCACGAGCCGAACACCGCGTTCCTCGGCGGGCAGATCGAGCTGGACAGGACGGGATACATCGTCACCCGGCCGGGCACCACCCGGACCAGCGTCGACGGCGTCTTCGCCGCCGGAGACGTCCAGGACAAGATCTACCGCCAGGCGGTCACCGCCGCGGGGAGCGGCTGCATGGCGGCCCTGGACGCGGAGAGGTTCCTGCAAGAACACGAGTAGCGGCAGCGGCGCCGCTGTGCCGCGCGCAGCCCGTCCACGTCGACACGAGCGATCGGACCGATCGGTCGGATCAGACCGATCGGTCACGCGCGGTTGCGCACGCCACGTCGCTCGGAATGAACGCCCGGGGGGCGAAGCCACGCGCAAGGCCGGCAGGGGCTCACGCGAGCTCCAACCCGCCCATCGGGAGCTCGACGGTGGCCGGCACCGGTTTCGCTTCCCGCACGTCGCCCAGGCTCACGATTTCCACCGCGCCCGGCTCCGCCAGCAGCTTCGTCACCAGACGGTGATTCAGGGCGTGCCCGGTCTTGGTCGCGTGCATCGCGCCGACCACCGGATGCCCCGCCAGCGCCAGATCTCCGACCGCGTCCAGCATCTTGTGACGGACGAACTCGTCCGGGAAGCGCAGCCCGTCCGGGTTCAGGATGTGGAAGTCGTCGACGACGATGGCGTTTTCGAGCGACCCGCCCAGAGCGAAGCCGCGCGACTGGAGATATTCCACCTCCCGCTTGAAGCCGAAGGTGCGCGCCGTCGCCAGCTCTCGCACGAACGACCGCGGCGTCACCTCCAGCGACAAGCGCTGATCCGTGATCAGCGGGTGCCGGAAATCGACCGCGCAGTGGATGCTGAGGTGCGACGCGGGCGAGAGGCGGGCGGTCTTGTCCCCGTCCTGCACCGTCACGGTCTTCTTCACCACCGCCACCTTGCGGGGGGCCTTCTGCTCCCGAAGACCGGCGTCGAGGACGAGCCGCACGAACGGCGCCGCGGAGCCGTCGAGAATGGGCACCTCCGGGCCGTCCACCTCGATGCGCGCGTTGTCCACCCCGAGCCCGACCAGCGCCGCCACCAGGTGCTCGACCGTCGCGAGGCTCACCCCGTCTCGCCCCAGGGTGGTGCTCAGCCTCGTGTCGACCACGTGCTCGGCCCGCGCGGGAATCTCCACCGGGCGGTTCTGGTCGGTCCGCACGAACACGAGACCGCTGTCGGAGGGCGCGGGCATCAACTTCAGCCGCACCCGCTTGCCCGAATGCAGCCCGACGCCGTCGACGGCGGTCTTCATTCGAAGCGTCTTTTGCAGGATCGTCGGTTGGCTCATCTACGAAGTCTCGTCTCTCTCCAAGTCCCGCGAGCGGCCGCCGTCTCCACCCGGCGCTGACGCGGCCGACGCGACAGCGTTCGCGCGACGACGCTGTGCGACAAGCAACCACCGTGCCCAGTCGAAACGCCGTTTTCTCCGGCGTTTTCGCCGACCGGAGGTGACGCGCGGCACGACACCCTGTCAGCCATGTCGCGGTTTCCAGGCGCAGGCACGCCGGGTCCACGCTCCGGTCAACGGCGGCGACGGTCCGCACCAGCCAGGAACCGCTCGCCTGCCGGGGGCCTCCATAGCACGGCCGAGCGCCGCCCTCCAAACAATTTCCCGAGCGCTCTTCCCGATGGGTTCGTTTCGCGTAGCATCCGCCGGTGGCCGGGCCCGATTCGCTCGCGACGACGCTTTCCCGCTCGTGCCGGAGGGCGGGAGCGGAGCTGCGCCGCCGCTTCGAGGCGCCCCGGCAGGTGACCAAGAAGGGCGCCATCGACCTGGTGACGGACGCCGACCGGGCGGCGGAGGAGCTCGTGCTCGAGGCGCTGGCGCGGGAGCTTCCCGGCGCGGCGATCCTGGCCGAGGAGAGCGGCTCGCACGACGGGAGCGCTTCCCTTCAGCTCGTGGTCGACCCCCTCGACGGGACCACGAACTATGCGAGAGGGGTGCCGCACTACGCGGTGACGGTGGCGGCGCTCGACCCGGACGGGCTCGCCGCCGGCTGCACCTACGACCCCTCGCGCGACGAGCTGTTCCTCGCGACCCGCGGCGCCGGCGCCACCTTGAACGGCGCGCCTTTGACCCTCAACCGGGGCGTCGCCCTGGACGACGCGGTCCTCGCCACCGGGTTTCCCTACGACGTGCGCACCCGCGGGTCGGAGTTGTTCGCCTGCTTCGAACGGTTCGTCCGTCGCTCGCGGGCGGTGCGGCGGTTCGGCTCGGCGGCGCTCGACCTCGCCTGGGTCGCCTGCGGGCGCTACGACGGCTACTGGGAGCGCGGCTTGAAGCCGTGGGACATGGCGGCGGGCCTCTTGCTGGTCCGGGAGGCCGGCGGCGTCGCTCTGGACTGCTCGGGGGCCCCGGCAGCGGTCCAGGGTGGCGAGGTGGTGGCGGCCGACGGCGCACTCGCGCGGGAAATGGTCGCCATCATCGGCGCCGCCTGAGGAGCCGGAGAGAAACGATCTGAGCCCGCTCAGCGCTCATGCCGTTCCCGCTCATCGCGAGCGCAGTCGAAGGATGGGCGGCGCCGGCTTGGACGGCCCACCCTTCGACTGCGCATGGCGCGGGGCTTTCGCCCGCAGCCCAAGCTCGATCTTGGAGATGATCGGGATAGCGGCACGGGCGTCCTCGCCCGTGAGAGCTCGGCAACCTGCCATGCCGGTGGGTTCGGCTGGGCCTTCGCGGACGAGGAAGCCGGTGCCATCGAGTCTTGCAACGTGGGGTCGAGAACTTGCGCGCGACGCGAAGATTTCGTGGCCTGGTAGATCAGGGTGAGCGGTCCAGGACTCCGTGACTGGTACGCCTTCCTTTCCAGAACCTAACGAGAGCGCCACCGCTTGCCGACGACGAACGACTCGAGGTTCGCGCAGACGGGCTTGTTCTGGACGGTGCCGCACGCCGCAACCGGGAGGCGCCGGGCGTCGTCGGTGAGCCAGAACTGCAGCGGGCGACAGACTTTCGGGTTGTCGACGAAGACCGCGCTCCCCGTGAGATGGATCGACCGAAAGTCCCCGGCGGGCGTGTGGGCCATCTCCCGGCCCGCCACCCGCGCCCGGACGAACCACACGTGCTTGGCGCCATAGACCGGCAGGCACAACTCCTCCCCGTCGGTCAGCTTCATCGCCCGCAGGGTGTAGAGCGCCGCCAAGAGGTCGCGCGTCTGGTCGGGCGCGTGAAGGTCGAAGTCGTGACGGTTGCCCTCCTTCGCCGCCCGCACGTGGAGCCGGCCCTGGGCGGCGGGGAAGGCGATGTCGAGCGACTCGCGCACGCCGCGCTCGGTCGCGTCCTGGGAGTAGGAGCGGTCCTGCAGGGCCGGGCCGAGATGGCTGCGCGCGATGGCGTCGACTTGGTAGAAGTTGGCCGCGAAGGTGTTGGTGCGCCCGCGCGCCTCGATGGCGTAGGCGGCCCCGCGCTGGCCGGGGAGGACGGCCAGCCGCAAGGTGCCGATGCTCGCGCCCAAGGAGTCGATGTCGTACGAGAGCCGTTCCCCCAGGCCGAAGGGCACCCGCCCGACGGCAGGGGTCACGCACGCCTGGGCGCGCCCGCGCGCCGGCGACGCGAGCGCGAGAACGCTTCCGAGAGCAACTGCCAAGCCTCTCATCGGTCCGCCAGCCTCCCGGTCCGCTTCCGACGGCTGAACCGCGCCGGATATTCTGCATCGTACGCGAGCCGCCCCGCCTGCTATCGGACGGCCGACCGCTCGGGCGCGAGAGCGTCGAACAGCTCACGGCGCGCGCGCGCCCAGGCCACGGGGTCGCGCGAGAAGTCGTACAGCTCGGGGGCGACGCTCCTGGCGATTGCTAGCGCTCTTGCCTTGCCAGTGGACCCCCGGCCGGCCAGGAGGCGCAACAGCTCGTAATCCTCGAGCCCGTCACGGATGAGCTCGAGCCGCAACGACGCGATGGGGATGTTCGTCCGCCCCCCGATGAGCTCCGGGCGGCCCGGATAGAAGAGCGTCCCGTCGCCGTTGCCGCCGAACGCCCAGAGGCTCGTCCACGGATCGACGCGAAGGGAACGATGCTCGTCATAGAAATTATAAGCATAAACCGTATCGTAATAGAGCTCGCCCTCGATGCGGTGGGTGAAGGCGAGCCAGCCCATCGCCTGGTTCGCGGCGCCGTCGACGTCGACCATGTACGACGGCCAGCCGCGGAAATACTGGTCGCGCGCGTCGCCGAAGGGGCCGTGGTTGCAGCCTTGCGAGCTGCAGCTCTGGTACCACCAGACCCGGTCGCCTCGCGCCTCCCTGGCCGAGTACGCGTTGCGGCGGACGTTGTGCGCGCAGTACTCGCCGCGCCGTTTCTTCCAGGTGAAGCAGTTCACGTTCTCGGTCCAGACGTCGACCTTGCCGGCGAGCGACGGATCGAGCGAGGTGGTGACGAGCCGAGCGACACCGGTGTCGGCGAGCGCGTCGAGCCGCGCGACGAGCTCGGCGTGCTGCCAGGCTTTCGGCTCGTCCATCACGTAGGCGAACAGGAGCGTCCCCGGGTAGCGCTTGCGGAAATGCTCGGCGACGATCCGCGCGTAGCCGTGCCATTCCGCGAGCGGCAGGTCGTCGGGAATCCGCAGGTCGATCGCGCTCGGCCGGGCGCCATTCCAGGCGGCGTGGCCGAAGAGCGGATCGAGCTCTCGGTCCCACTCGGAGAAATCGACCCGCATCCGGCTGCCGGTACCGGTGACCTTCGGCATGATCCGGCTCATCACGTGGAGGCTGATTCGGTGGTCGAGCGCCTCCTTCGCGTACCGTTCGACGAGCTCGAGCCGCTCGGCGTCCGACCGCCTGCGGCCGAAGTGCCCGACGAGGACGCTCCGGCCGGAGAGACCGAACGTCACCGGAATCGAGCTGGTCGCGGGAATCACGACGTTGCGGACGTCGAGCCGCACGGGCACGCGCTTGCCACCACCGGTCCAGGAAAGCGTGACGGCTCCAGCATAGCGTCCCGGCACGGTCGCGGCGGGCACGCAGATTCGCAGGAGAAGCGGCTGATGCCAATGCGCGGGAACATCGACGGGGAACGCGTTGCGCTTCTCGTGGACGACGTCGTCGACCACCGGAACCAGCGCGTCTGGCCAGAGCCCGGTCGCGCCCTCGGTATTCGAGGGCGTCTTCACCTCGAGAAACGCTTCGCGAAACAGCTCGACGCCGATCGATTCGCCGCCGCGCAGGAGCGGGGTCGCCCGAGCGGTGAGCGCCTTCACTGGCCGGTCGCCAGCGGTGACCACGACCTGCGCGTCCTCGCATTCGTTCCGGGCGGCGAGAATCTCGATCGGTCCGGCGCCCCTGGCGGCAGGCGGCAGCGGTTCCGTGGGGCGAACCTTCACCATCGTCGGCGCGACGGTGACCCGCACCGTTTCCACTCGGCTCGCGCTCGCCGGAATCGCCAGGCTCAGGGCCGCCAGCCAGAAGAGCTTCGACAACTTCACCTCCCCCGGCGCAACGTGGGGCCGACCGACCGACCGCGCACCGGCGGGCGCTATCGGCGCTGTCGGGCGGGGAACGTGTCATCCGAGGCGAAGTCCTCGCCCGAGAGCCCGCCGCCGGTCGCGCGGCGCTGCGTTCAATCCGCTGCTGGCTCGCGAGCCGCTCGCCTACGTCGAGGGTGGAGACTCGTCCGCACTCGACGAGGCGCGATGTCGGCTTGCCGTCAGTGCCGGAGGCGAGCGAGAGGCTCGGCTGAAGCGCTCCCGCTCAGTTCGGGGGCAGGTACGGCGGCGGCTCGTAGATTTCGGCGTCGATGGTGGCGTGGGTGTTGTTCGCGCTGTCTTCGCCCCCCGCGACGAGGACGCTGCCGTCGGCGAGGGTGACGCAGGCGGCATTCTTCCGAGGCGATTTGAGCCCCCCCGCCTGCTTCCCGACCAGGTGGTTCTCGACCTTACCCTGGGTGTTGAACTCGTAGACGTCGGCGTCATGACGCAGGTTGCTCCCGCTCGCGTCGCTGCCGCCGACGACGATCAGGCCGCCGTCGAAGGGCGCCATGCAGCCGCCGACGCGCACGGCCGGCAGCAGCGCCGCCGGGAGCCCGCCGGGGTCGTTGCCGGTCACCTCGAGCCAATCCCAGGCGTTGCTCGACGTGCCGGTCCCATCGTCGGGCGCGCCCGCCACGAGCACGCCGGTGGCGCCCAGGCCGGCGTCCAGCAACGCGGCGAACGGATGGGCGCGCGCGACCGAAAGCGCGAACGGCGCCGGCGTGTCGAGCCGGAAGGTGCCGCTCAGGTAGGTGAAGGTGTCGACCGTGCTCAAGCCCTGCTGCGGGTCCGAGGAGCCGCCGATGGCGAGGACCTCCTCCGCCGCGCCCTGCTGGACGCGCATGCCGGCCTCGTCCATCCGCCCGCCGGGCATCGCCGGGCTGTCGTCGTAGAACCGATAGGTCTGAGGATCGAAATACTCGGTCGTCGCCGTCGGCTGCTCGGGCGGGACACCCTTGCAGCCGTTGCACAGGCCACCCATCACGAGCACCGTGCCGTCCGAGACCTTGACCGCCGCCTGGTGAGAACGTGGAACATTCATTGCCGGGCCGACGGTGAACTCGTTGCTGGTCGGGTCGAACACCTCGGTCTCCTGGAGCGCTGTCGCCTGGCCGTTGATCAGTGCCTCTCCCCCGACGATCAGCACGTGGCCGTCGTCGAGGAGCGTCGCCGTCTGGAACGCGCGTCCGAGGAAGAGGTGCGGGCACACCGGGCTCATCGCCTGGTCGCAGGGCTTGTCCGATTGCTCGGTGAAGGTGCCCTGCCGCGGGTCGTAGATTTCCACCGAATCGAGGTACTTGACGGTACCGCTGCCGTCCGGCTGGTAGCCGCCGACGATCAGCACCCGACCGTCGTTCAGCCGGGTCATCGTCTCGCCGGCTCGGGCGACGCGCAGGCCGTCGGACACGGTCGGGTTCGCGCGGCTCGAGGTCTCGGTGAATTGGTCCACCTGGCGCAGGAAGATCGTCTGCGACGCGACCGCGTGGGCGGCATCGACGTTGAACGGCGCGCTCTCGCCACGCGATACCACCGTCCACGTCGCCGGGTCGCTCGTGCTCAGCCCTTCGACCTCGATGCGCCGGTTCGAGCCGAACGGCACCGATTGGAGCTGCGTGCTCTTCGCCCCGACGTCGACCGGCGTCGGTGAAATCGGTGTCATGGCGTCGCCCGAAATCGTGAACTTCAGGAAGGCGACGCTTTTCAAGGGGTCTTCGGCGGGGTCCGACGACTTCGTGACGAGGTCGACGCCGACGCAGGCGGCCGGGTTGCCGCTGGGGTCCTGGCAGGCGTGGCAGGTCCCGGAGACGCACGCCAATCCGGACGGACAGTCGGCCTGGGCCTGACACTTGTCGCCGACGCCGGGGGTGCTGCACGCCCCCACGGCGAGCACCGAGAGCGCTGCCGCTGCCCGTCGGCCCCACCGTCCCCAAAACGACATCATCCGCTTGATCTCCTGCGAACGCGAACGGGCGAGCTTATGCCTCGCTCGCCGCGCGGACAAGCTTCTGCGCGCTCCCGGACGCAGGCTCTCAGGCCGGCTTGCGGCCGGCGCGGTGCTCTGAGAGTCTTCCCTCTTCTTCTACGCGCGGGAGTCCGATGCGGGTCCACGTCTTCTTCCACGATCGCTGCTTCGACGGCCTGTCCGCGGCGGCGACGTTCTCGCGCTTCTTTCGCGAGCGCATCGAGCCGGACGCGACATTCACCTACCGCGGCCTCACCCATCGCGCGGGGAGCTCCTGGTCGCCCGACCTCTTCACCGACGCCCCGGTGCACGCCTGCGTCGATTTCCGCTACTCGCCGAGCGAGAAGCTGACCTGGTGGTTCGACCATCACCAGAGCGCCTTCGAGCGGCCGGAGGACGAAGCCGTCTTTCACTCGCGCGCCGGGCAGAAGCACTTCTGGGATCCGTCGGCGAAGAGCTGCACCAAATTCCTCGCGCGCGTGGTCGAAGAGAAGTTCGGATTCGACCCGCGGCCGATGGCCGAGCTCGTCGGGTGGGCGGAGGTCATCGACGGCGCGCTCTTCCCCGACGCGAAGACCGCGGTCGAGCTGGCGGCGCCGGCGATGAAGCTGATGCTGCTCGCCGAGGCGACGACCGACACCGAGCTGATTCCGCGCCTGATTCGCGACCTGACCGAACGATCGCTCTCGGACGTGGTCGACGAGCCGTACGTTCTCGAGCCACTACGGCCGGTGCTGGAAGAACACTGGAAGACCTTGGAAAAGGTGCGCGCGCGCGCACGGATGGACGGGAAGGTCTGCACCTTCGACCTCGCCGACGAAGAGCGGGACGGCTTCAATAAGTTCTTTTCGTATTACCTATTTCCCGAGGCGCTCTTCACGGTGGCCGTCAGCCGGGGCGCGAAGCGGGCGAAGGTTTCGGTCGGCTCGAACCCGTGGCGGCAGGGCGAGCGGCGGCACAACATCGCGGCAATCTGCGAGAGCTACGGCGGCGGGGGGCACCCGGCGGTGGGCGCGGTCAGCTTCCCGCCGGACCGGCTCGACGACGCCCGCCAGGCCGCCCGGGAAATCGTGGAGAGGCTGAATAGCTGAAGCGGTCCTGCCCCCCCTCGGGTGCGCGCGATCGGACCGATCGGTCGGATCCGTCGGATCGGTCTGCTCGTGCCGGTAGGACCGATGGGGCGGGTCCACAGCCCTTCGGTTGCGCCCGTCGATCCGGAGCTGCGCCCGGCTTCAACGCTCCTGCCCGCCTCCGCCGCCGACGGAGCTGCGGGCGAACGCCCGGTCCAACTCCGCGCGAAGCGCGGGAAACCGGCGATACCGCTCTCGAAGGGCAGCCGCCCAGCGCGTCGCGTCCGAGGAGCCATCGGCGGCGACACACGCCGCGACGAGCGCCGCCGCGTGGCCGTACTGAGTTCGGCGCTTCTTCTCAGTGACCCCGGCGACGCGATGCTCGGCGGCCTTGCACATCGCCTCCAGCATCGACTGCCGCGCGGGATCCGAGACGGCCTTCACGCCAGCACGTGCCAACAGCTCGGCGACCGCGACAGCGGGCAAACGAGGCGTCTCGGGGTCCAACATCAGATCGAGATCATCCAAGTCGAGAGACGCGGCCGACAGTGACGCGGCATCTCCCTCGAGCACGGCTTGGAACGCTTGGAACAAGAGGTGCCCCGGATGCTCGGCCCCGGACCAGCCAAGCCCAGGCGCCGCCGCGAGGAGCTTCGCCGCCGCCTCGAAGTCGCCTCGGATCACATCCAGCAATCCCCGTTGACGGTTCGCATCCTCCCGACATCCCGCGAGCGCCTGCGTCGCAAGCGCCTCGATCCCAGCCAGATCGGCGGCCGACCCGAGCCACCGCCGTAGCCGGGCGAAGGTTGGGGCCTTCCGCCAAGCGCGCTCCAGCTTCGCCGGCAAATCGTGGCGACCGAGCTCCTTCGCGGCCAGTGCCGCCCCATCCAAGAATTCGCCGACCACATGCTCATCACCGGCCGCGAGCTCCGCTGCCTCCTCACTTGCGGCCAACACCGCAGTCCAATCCTTCTCCTCGACCAAAGCCCGGCACCAGGTCCGCAGGTCCTCCACTTGCTTGGTCGATCGAGCCAACGCTGCCAAACCCTCGGCTCCTTCGAGCCGTCGCACGACCTCGCTCAACCACTGCTCCGGGACGCGATACCAATTCCCGGCGCGAGGACGCCCGCGGGTCTCCGCCTCGACGATCGCTCGCCATTTCGGCAGGAATTCCTCGAGCTCAGACAGCGGTTCCACCGCAACTCGCTCCATCTCGTGCAACGGCTCGGTGACCGAGGCGTTGACCGCCTCGATCGCCGCGCGCACGGCCTCGGCACGCTTCTGTGGCGCGGAGGTCATGTACGCGGACACGAGGTACTGGGCTTGGCAGTCGTTGAGGTCGACGCCGAGCACTTCGTCGGGCAGCTCGTCTTGCCCGAGGTCGATGTCGCCTTCCGCGATCGGCTTCAGCAGCGCGCCGAAAAGCTGGCCCGCCGCCGCATAGTCCTTTCCGAGAAAGGCGTTCGACCCACGGCGCAGGTGTTTGTCCATCTCGACCGGGTCGGCATAGGCCTCGCGCCGCGCGGCTCGGGCGAAGGCCAGCGTCTCCTCGACCTGCGCCGCGGCGACCGGCGTCGGCACAAAACCGCGGCTTGCGCGCGCCGCCCGCTCGATGATCGAGCCGACGACCCGACCGCCGTCCGGCTCGTCGAGATGGCACAACGTGTCTCGGACCAGGTCCCGAAGCGCGTTGGCATCCAGTGCCGCGAGCGCGGCTTCCACGTCGTTTCGACCCGCCATCCTCGAAGGCACTCGTCGCATCGTCGGCACTCTCCAGAACCCATCTCGGCCGCAGTCAGCAGACTGCTACCACGGTTGCGCGCGTTCGGTCACCCGGACTTTCGCCGCCGGCGGGCCGCTCTTACCCCAAATCGCCCAGCGTGAACTGGGCCACCGCCAGCACCGCCAGCGCCACCGTCTCCGTCCGCAGAATCCGCGGCCCAAGGGTAACGGGAGCGAAGCCGTGGAGCTTGGCGGCCTCGACCTCGTCGCGCGCGAACCCGCCTTCGGGTCCGACCAGCACCACGTGGCTCGCCTCGCGGTCGACGAGAGCCACCCGCAGCCGGCGAGCGCGCTCCTCTTCGTCGAGAATCAGCCGCACCTCTCGGGGCCCCCTCGGGCGGGTGACGACCGCGTCGAACGACTCCACCGGCCCCACCGCCATCGTGTCCGCCCGCCCGCACTGGCGCGCCGCCTCGTCGGCGATGCGCTGCCAGCGCGTTACCCGCTCTGCCGCCCTCCTCTGGTCGAGCTTGACGACCGAGCGTTGGCAGGCGACGGGCACCACCCGCGTCGCGCCGAGCTCCACCGACTTCTGCACGATCAGCTCGAGCTTGTCGCCCTTCGGCAGACCTTGTGCCAACGTGATCCGAACGCCCGCGAAGGGACGCTCTTCGGCGGCGCTCACGCTCAGCTCGGCGCCATCCTCGACCCAGCGCTCGACGCGCGACCGGTAGACGCGCCCCTCGCCGTCGAACACCTCGATCGGATCGCCCGGCCGCAGCCGAAGCACCTCGCGCAGGTACGCGAGCGACTCGCCGGAGACGATCGCCCGACCGCCGCGAATCTCGGACCGCGGCACGTGGAGCCGATGCATGAACCGACCTCACTTGCGCGCGAACGCCAGGAGGACCCATTCGCCTTGGGCCTCGCGGCCGGCCGGCTCGAGCCCCCGCGCGACGAACGCGCGTTCCACCTCGTCCACCTGGAAATCGAGGACGCCGGACAGGAGCAGCTCCCCTCCCTGCGCGACCTGGCGGCTCAGCTCGGGCGCCATCTCGACGAGCGTCGACGCCATGATGTTCGCGACGACCAGCGGGAACGGTCCTGCTACCCGATCGAGCGGCGAATTCGACAGCTCCAGCTCGACGTCATTGCGCCCCGCGTTCTCCCGCGCGACGCGCACCGCGACCGGGTCGCTGTCCACCCCGACCACCCGCCCGGCGCCGAGAAGCCTCGCCGCGATGCCGAGGATACCGCTACCGGTCCCGACATCCAGCAGCGCAAGCCCAGGGCGATTCGCCAGCCGCCGATCGATCTCGCGCAGGCAGAGCGCGGTGGTCGCGTGGGTCCCGGTGCCGAAGGCCATGCCGGGGTCGAGCACCAGCACCGTCGCCTCCGGCGGCGTCTCCCCCAGCCTCCACGACGGGCACACCCAGAGCCGCTCGCTCACCTCGACGGGCGCGAAGTGGCTCTTCCACACTTCGTTCCAGTCCCGATCGGGCAGGACCTGGGAATCCATCGGCACCCGCGCACCCACGAACTCTTCCAGCGCCCGTTCGACGCCGGGGGCCAGCGCTTCCGGTGAGCAGTAGGCGATCAGCCGGGCTTCCCCCGCCGGCGGCGGGACCTTGCCCGGCATCAGCATCACCGAGGCGTCCTCCACCTCGACCCCGTCGGCGCCGTGCTCCACCAGGAGCGCCGCGACGTCGTCCGCCATCTCCTGCGGGACGAGCAGCGAGACCGCACGATACATGGAAGCGCTCCTGGTCTCCGTCAGGTCAGCTCACGCCGCCGGTGACACCAGCGCGGTCACCTGGCGGTCGAAATCGATGATCCGCCGCGCCACCTCCTGCACGTCGTCGGCGGTGACGGCGCGGATGCGCTCGGCGTGCTCCAGGTGGCTCTCGGCGCCCAGGCCATAGCACTCGTCGAGCGCCAGCACTGCCGCTCGGGCGGAGAGCCGCTGCAGCGCGATCTCGTGCGCGCCGGTGAGGTGCCGCTTCGCCCGGTCGAGCTCAGCGGCGGCGATTCTCTCCTGCGTTACCCGCTCGAGCTCGACGCGAATGCCCTTCTTCGCCTCGTCGACCTTCTCCGGGCTCGTCCCGATGTAGACCGCGAAGTAGCCCGGGTCGAGCCCTTCGCTCGTGATCGAGGTGACGCTGTAGGCGAGCGATTTCTTGTCGCGTAGCTCGAGGAAGAGCCGGCCGCCCTGCCCGCTCAGGACCGCGCTCAAGACGCTCAACGCGTGTCGTTCCGGCGCGAGGAGGGTGGTGCCGCGGAAGCCGACGACGAGGTGCGCCTGCTGGCGGTCGAGCCGCTTTCGGACCTCGCGCGGCTCGGTGAGCGGCGGTTCTTCCTCGACCACCAGCCGCGGCGAAAGCCCATCGGGACCGGCGCCGAGCTCCCCTTCGACAAGCCGCCGCATCTGGTCCGGCTCGACGTCGCCCGCGGCGGCCAGCACCAGTCCCTCCGAGCGGTAGCGCTGCCGGAGATAGCTCTTCAGCCTCGGGCCGTCGAGCGCGGTCATCGAGGCTTCGGTCCCGGTCACTTCCAGGCGGTAGGGGTGCCGGTCATAGAGAGCGGAGCTGAAGAGCGAGAACGCCGCCGCGGTCGGGTTGTCGTCGCGCGAGCGGATGTCCTCGAGCACCAGAGCGCGTTCGCGAATCACCTCGTCTTCGGCGAGCGCCGCGCGCCGCATGACGTCGCAGAAGAGCTCGAAGCCCGAGCGCAGGTCGGCCGAGAGGAATTCTCCTTGAACACCGAAGGAATTGCGTCCGCTGACGCCGCCGATGGCGCCGGAGAGATCCTCGATTTCCTGCGCGAGCTGTCGGGCGGAACGGCTTTCGGTCCCCCGCGAGAGGCAGCGCGCGAGCAGGTGGTTGATGCCGTTGTCGCCGGCGCCTTCCGCCCTCAAGCCGCCCTGCCACGCCGCGCGGAAGCTGACGATGGGAACGTTCGATTCGGGCTTGACGACGAGGGTGATGCCGTTCTGGAGCCTCTCCGTCTCGATGCCATCCCGGCGAACCCCGCTCGACCGGGCGAAGAGACGCCGATACGGGTGCGACGGGCTGCCCCGCGTCGCCTGCCGGGCGCGGTCGATCGACCGCGCGATGCCGAGCAGCAGCGCTTCGTCTGCCTTCGCCTCTTCCGGCGCGACCAGCGACAGCGAGAGGTTCGCGGGCGTCAGATGCTTCTCGGCAGCGCTCCTGAGGTCCTCAGGCGAGCAGGCCGCCACCCGCGCGAGGTAGCGCTCCTCCTCGTCGACGTGGCCGGCGACCGTTTCGAAGAAGCCGAGCTTGCGCGCCTGGCCCTGCACCGTCTCGCGCTGGAAGAGGGTGTCCGCCTCGAGCATGCGCTTGGCTCGGGTGAGCTCGGCGTCGGTGAACGGCTCCCGGCGCGCGCGCTCGACCTCCTCCAGAATCGCAAGCAGCGCCGGCTCCAAGCTCTCGGTCCGGAGCGTCGCCCCCGCAATGAGCAAGCCGGGGTCTTGGGGGGTATAAGCGCTCGTGTACACCTCGTTGACGAGCCCCCGCTCGCGCTTGACCTCCGCGACCAGCCGCGACGAGTCGCCCTGGCCGAGGAGCATCGAAACCAGGTCGAGCGCGGCGATGTCGTCCGACCGGAGCGCCGGGATGTGCCAGCCCGCGGCGAGGTACGCCTCGTGAATCGGCGCCGTCTCGACCCGCGCGCGCGCTTCTTGCTGGCGCGCTTCCGGGACCCGGGTCGGCGACTTGCGCGCGGGCCCCGGGCGCGCGCGCGCGAACGCCTCGGTCAGCTGCTGGAGCGCACGGGCCTCCTCGAAATCGCCGACGCCCACCAGCACCATATTTCCAGCGGTATAATGACGCGAATAGAAGTCGACGATCTGCGCCCGGGTGAAGGACCGCACGCTCGACTCGAAGCCGAGCACCGGCCGGCGGTACGGGTGCGTGCGGTAGGCGAGGTCGAAGAGGGCGCGCGAGACGCGGCGGCTCGGCAGGTCCTGGGCGCGGCGAATCTCCTCGCAGACCACCTCGATTTCGCGGGCGAGCTCCTGCTCCTCGAAAACGCTGTCGGTCGCCAGGTCGGCGAGGATGTCGAGCCCCTCGGCAACGGAGTCGCTCGGCAGCACCAGGTGGTAGACGGTCTGGTCGAAGCTGGTCCAGGCGTTGATTTCCCCTCCGCAGCTCTCGACGGCGCTCGCCACCTCGCCCGGCCCGCGGCGTCGCGTGCCCTTGAAGAGCATGTGCTCGTGCAGGTGGGCGAGCCCCGCCTCCTCCGGGGTCTCGTCCGCGCTGCCGACCCTCACCCAGAGCTGCCACGCCGCGACGCGCGATGCGTGATTCTCGTCCAGCACGACCGTCAGCCCGTTCTCGAGAATCGTCCGCACGCCACCTCCGGAGGGGTCCTAGGCGAAGGCGGAGAGAAGTGCGCGCCGCGACCGGCCGGCGTCAAGCCGAAATCCTTGGGATGTCGCGAATGGCTTGCGTTGGGCGCGCGACGCGGTATGCGTCGGGCCGTGCCTGGGCGCGAAGCGATGGACGGGAAGGCACCGCGTTCGGCCGGCGCCGGATCGGAATCGACGGCCGGCGACCGCGCGCTCGCACCGGAGCCTGCATGCCCTCCTGGAGCCCAGCCGTTCGGCATCTACCTCCACTTCCCCTACTGCCTGTCGAAGTGTCCCTATTGCGATTTCGCCTCCCGCGCCGCCGCTATCGTTCCCCAGGAGCGCTACACCCAGGCGGTCCGGCGCGAGCTCGAGTTGCGCGCGAGCGAGTTCCCGCGCCGAGCCGCGACGAGCGTGTTCTTCGGCGGCGGCACACCGTCGTTGTGGGAGGCTCGCGAGGTCGGGGGCGTGCTCCAGGCGCTCGACCGCGCCTACCCGTTCACGGCCGATTGCGAGATCACGCTCGAGGCGAATCCGGGCGCGAGCGACGAAGCGCGGTTCGCGGCGTATCGCGCGGCCGGGGTCAACCGGCTCTCCGTCGGTGCGCAGTCGTTCCAGCCGAGCGTGCTCCAGAACCTCGGACGCCGGCACACGCCGGACGAGACCGCTCGCGCTGTCCAAGCGGCCCGCGCAGCCGGGTTCGAGAACGTCTCGGTCGATCTGATCTACGGCGCGCCGGGCCACACGGGAGCGCTGGTGCTGGACGACGCGCGCCGGGCCGTCGCTCTTGGCACCGAGCACGTCTCCGCGTACGCGCTGACGCTCGAGCACCTGGCCGAGGAGGTGCCGATGGCGCGCGACCGGCGGCGGGGGCTCATCACGGTGCCGGACGACGACACGCAGGCGCAGATGGGCGCCGTCTTGCGCGCCGAGCTCGAGCGCGCGGGCCTGAAGCGATACGAGATTTCGAACTTCGCGCATCCGGGGCGCGAGGCGCGGCACAACCTCAACTACTGGCGCGGCGGCGGCTACCTGGGGCTCGGTGTCAGCGCGAGCGGCTTCGCGCGGGCGAGCGACGGGCGCCGCGGCCGGCGCTACACGAACCGTCGCGCGCCGGAGAGCTACTTCGCGGCCCTCGACCGGCGCGAGCTGCCGGAAAAGGAGCAGGAGCGCATCGGCACCCGGGAAGTGCTGCTGGAGCGCCTGTACACCGGCCTGCGGCTGACGGAGGGGCTCGACCTCGCCACGCTCGACGGGCTCTGCGGCACCGCTATCTGCCGGACGAAAGCGCAAGAGCTGACTCGATTCGCCGCCGGTGGGCTCTGCACGTGGGACGGGACGCGTATCACGTTGACCGAGAGGGGTCTCGACCTCCACACGTCGATCGCGGCCGCGCTCACGCCGTAACGGCAGGGGAACGCGGCCCCTCGAGCGTCCGGCTCGTCCTTCATTCCATGCCTTTCCGGACGACGCACTTGGAGCCGGACACCTCAGTGTCCGGATTTGCTCAGGCGTCGCGCCTGACCCGGACACTCACGGTTCCGGCTCCAGCATCGGGGCAAGTGCGTCAACCAGATAGGCATGCTTCATTCCAGCGCTCCCTCACGCGCGCGCGGCCAGCTCCGGCGGCGGAAGCAAGCACAGCTCGGCCACCTCGCCGGGATCGTCGCTGAGCGTGAAGAGGTCGAGATCCCCCACGCTGATCAGCCGGCGCGACGGTTCGAGCATCTTCCTTCGAATGGTGTCGATGAGCGGCGTCCAGAACTCGTGCCCGACGAGGACGACGCGCCGCGACGGAATCTTCCGGGTCTGGAGTTGGCAGACCACGCTGAACAGCTCGTCGAGCGTGCCCAGGCCGCCGGGGAGCACGACCACCGCGCGCGAGGTTTCGGTCAGGAGCACCTTGTGCGTCAGGCGGTCGTTGACGAGGTGCACCCGGTCGGCGCCGTAGAGGTTGCGGGCGTCCTCGCGCCGCATGCCGAACGCCTGCTGCGGAAGGTAGCGGGAGCCCTGGTGCCCGCCGCGGGCCAAGGCGACCGAGAACGGTCCTGGACCGCTCGCGCGGGTGGGCACGCCGGCCCGGGCGAGGCGCCGCGCAATCGCCTCGGCCGTGCGAACGATCGGATCGCTTTCGGCCAAGCGGGTCCCGCCGATTACCGTCACCGCTCTCGGAAGGCGGGAGAGGTAGCCCAGCCCTTCCACCAGCTCGCGGGCGACGCGGCGCCCGAGCTCGCGCAGCGGCTCGTCGAACGGGCCTTGCCGCGCGCGCTCGGTGACGACGGCGATGGCCCGCTCGGCGTCGTCGCAAAGCTCGACGAGACCGAACACGTCCGGCGGCACCGTCCTCCGGACCCCCCCGAGCGTCATCGCCTCGAGCGTCGCGAGAAGCGGTTCCCAGAAATCCCGGCCGAAGAGGACGAAAGGGCTGCTGAGGACCCCGGCGCTCTTCAGGCGCCAGGCCTCGAACAGCTCGTCGAGGGTGCCGAAGCCGCCCGGGAAGATGACGAGACCGAGCGCGTTCTCGTAGAGCATCAGCTTGCGGGTCGGGAAGTGCGACAGCTCCAGGGAGACCTCGATGTCCGGGTTGACGGCCTGCTCGAAGGGAAGCTGGATGTTGAAGCCCTGCGTCAGCGCTTGCGGTCTGCTGGCGGGCGACTCGCCGGCGGATCGGCCGCCCACCGGCTGGGCCAGCGCTCGGCGGTAGCCCTGGGGGACGGCGGTCATCACGCCCGGGCCCGCGCCGGTCCGCGGCGGGAGGCCCAAACGCGCCAGGAGCGCGCCCATCCGCTCCGCCTGCCCGTAGTAGCGGTCGGTCGGCTGGATGCGTGCGCCCCCGAAGAACGTCACCGCCGGGGGCAAGCGTTGCAGGACAGCAAGGCCGCTTTCGAGCTCCTCGATGAGCGCGCGGGCGAGCCCGTCCGGGCTTTCGGTCCGGCGCGCGATTGCGCCCCACACGCCTTCGGTGGCCGGCTCCGCCATTCGAGGAAACGATCGTCACCGCCGCCTTTCGAAGCACGCGGCGCCGAGCACGCGGCCGGCCCAGCCGCAAAGCGCGAGGCTCGCGCCCGGTCTTGCGCGTTGACCGCTCGGACCTCTGCCCGCAAGATGCTCGGAATAGCGCCCGGGCGGACCGGCGTTTCCTCTCTTTGCTTTCGCGGGAGCTTTCGATGACCGATCCCACGCCTCTTTCCGCCGGCCCCGCGGCCTCGCCGCTCCCCGCGAGCGGTCCCGCCATCCTCATCGTCGACGACGAGCCGTCGAACCTGGAATCACTCGATCGCATCTTCCACAAGGAGGGGCTGCGGACGCTCCTCGCCTCGAACGGCCAGGACGCGCTCGACAAGCTGCGGCGCGAGCACGTCGGCATCGTCCTCACCGACCTCTCGATGCCTGGCATGAGCGGTGCCGACCTCCTCCGGAGCGTCAAGGCGATTTCGCCGGACACCGAGGTGGTGCTGATGACCGCCTATGGCACGGTCGAGGTGGCGGTCGAGGCGATGAAGGAGGGCGCGTACGACTTCATCACCAAGCCGTTCAAGCGCCACCACGTGGTGACCCTCGTGCGCAAGGCGCTGGAGAAGCAGGCGCTCGTCCTGGAGAACCAGGTCCTGCGGGCGCGGCTGGAAGGCCTGGGGAACATCGTCGGGGCGAGCCCGGCGTTCCGGGCGACGATGGACCTGGTCCGGCAGGCGGCGCCCAGCGAAGCGACAGTGCTCCTGCTAGGCGAAAGCGGTACCGGCAAGGAGCTGGTCGCGCGGCTCTTGCATTCGCTCTCCACCCGGGCGCGAGGCGATTTCGTGGCCATCAATTGCGCCGCGATTCCGGAGTCGATTCTCGAGAGCGAGCTCTTCGGCTACGAGAAAGGGGCGTTCACCAACGCGACCGCGCGCAAGGAGGGCCGCATCGAGCGCGCGCACGGGGGGACGTTGTTCCTCGACGAAATCGGGGAGCTGTCCGCGACGGTGCAGGTGAAGCTCTTGCGGGTGCTCCAGGAGGGCGAAATCGAGCGGCTGGGCGGGAGCGCTCCCATCAAGGTCGACGCGCGGATCGTGGCGGCGACGAACAAGGACCTGCAAGAGCAGGTGGAGCGGGGGCTCTTTCGCGAGGACCTCTTCTACCGGCTGAACGTCATCACCGTGCAGCTCCCGCCGCTGCGCGCCCGGCGCGAGGACATTCCGCTTCTCGCGCAGCGCTTCCTGCGGGTGTACGCGGAGAAGAACAAGAAGGACGTGGCGGGGATCAGCGCTGCCGCCCTGGAGGTGCTGGAGAACTATCCCTGGCCGGGGAACGTCCGCGAGCTGCAGCACGCGCTCGAACGGGCGGTGGTGCTGACCCGCAACGAGGTGCTGTGCCCGGACGATTTCGAGGCGAAGATTCGGGGGACCCGGGTCGAGACCGCTCCCGAGCTGACGTTTCGCATCGGGTCGATGACGATGGACGAGCTCGAGCACCGGCTGATCCGCGACACGGTGCGGTTCACCAAGGACGACAAGACCCTTGCCGCCCAGCTCCTCGGCCTGTCCGTGCGCACGATCTACCGCAAGCTCGATCCGTCGGCGAAGGAAGTGAAAGGGTAGCCGAGAGCCGTCGAGCGGGCTGACCGGTTCGGCGAGCTGCCTGCGATTCCACCTCGCGCCCCGCTGCCCTGGCGCCTTGTCGTTTCCACGGCCGCGGCGCGTGTGGCCAATCAGACCGATCGGTCGGATCGGTCGGATCGGTCTGATCACGTCGCTCGAACCGCCACCCGGGCAGGCGACGACTGGCCGTGCGCCCCGGTGCGGGCGGCGGCAACTTTGGTAGGGTGTCGCCGAAGGAGCCGGGCGACCTCGAAGGAGGTCCGGCATCCGAGAGAATCGGGCGGGGTCCATCATGACGGTGCGGGAGATCATGCGAACGAGAGGACCTTCGATTCGCCCGACCGACGGCTGGCCCGTCGCGGTGCGGGCGCTGCTCTCGAGCGGCGCGCGCGTGTTGCCGGTGGTCGAGGATGGCGCGCTGCTCGGACTGGTCGGCGAACGCGCAGTGCTAGCCGCGCAGGCGTCGGGGGGCTTCAGCGCTCCCGTGGGGCGTTCCTGGGCGACGCCGGAGATCGGACCGGGCGACGAGGTCGACCGTCTCGTCGGTCGGATGGCGAGCGAAGGCGTGGAGGGTTATGCGGTCGTCGATGAAGTGCGCTGGCTGGGCGTGGTGACGGCGGCCGAATTGCTCCCGCGTCTGGCACGGCAGCCGCTGCCTCGGCGGCCGGAACGCGTGCGAGATCGGATGGCCGCGGATCCGCCCTGCGCGACTCTCGATGAGCCGCTGGCAGTCGCGCTCGAGCGGATGCGCGAGCGGGCGGTGCGCCACCTTCCGGTGATCGACGGCGGGCGTCAGGTGATTGGCATGCTGTCGGACAGCGACCTGCGCGCAGCAGTCGGCGATCTGATCGCGGCGGAGGACGCGGACCGGCTGCGCGCCCGGCTGCGTCTCCAAGAGGTGTCGGACGTCGCGCGCCGATCGGCTCTGGTGATTCCCCAGGGCGCCTCGCTCTCCGACGCCGCGCAGATGCTGGTCGGTCACGGGCTCGAAGCGTTGGCGGTGGTGGATGAGGACTGGCGTCTCGTCGGACTTCTCACGAGCCTCGACCTGCTGGGCGCGGGGCACGAAGGTCTTCGCCCGCGATTCTCTCCTTCGGAGCCGCGGCCGGTCCTGCACTGACGGCCGACCGTTCGAAAGAACATGAGCCTCGACCTCCTTCCGCCATCCGCGCCACCGTCCGCCTCGGCGAGCGCCCCCCTGAACGCGCCGCCCGCCCTGACCGTCGAGCACCTCCAGGTCCGCTTCGGCCGCACGGTCGCCATCGAGGACCTCTCGTTCACGGTCGAGCGCGGGTCGGCGGTGGCGGTGATCGGACCGAACGGAGCCGGCAAGACCGCGCTCTTCCGGGCGCTGATCGGAGCGGTGCCGTACGCCGGACGCGTCCAGTGGGACGAGGGGACGCGCCTCGGCTACGTGCCCCAGAAGCTGGACATCGACCGCGACCTACCGATCACCGCGGCGGAGCTGCTCGCGGCCAAGAGGAGGGTTTCGGGCGCGCCTCCCGCGGACGTCCAGCACGCCTTCGCCCACGTCGGCCTCGCCCCCGAGGTCGCCTCCAAGCAGATCGGCAGCCTTTCCGGAGGGCAGTTCCAGCGCCTGCTCGTCGCCTTCGCGATGATCGGTCAGCCGAACGTCCTGCTCTTCGACGAGCCGACCGCCAACGTCGACGAGGCAGGACAAGAGACCCTGAACGAGACCATTCATGCCATCCAGCGCGAGCATGGCCTGACCGTAATGCTGATCTCCCACGACCTCTCGGCGGTCTTCCAGCATGCGACCAAGGTCCTCTGCCTCGGCCGCGGACTCGCCTGCTACGGGCCGCCGGACGAGATGCTGACCCACGAGAACCTGTCCGAGCTGTACGGCTCGCCTCTGAAGTACCACCACCATGAACCTTGACCTCGCCTCCCTCGCCGTCGCGCTCTCGATGGCCGTCGCCGCCGGCCTCGTCGGCTGCTTCGCGGTGATGCGCCGGATGACCCTGGCCGCCGACGCGCTCTCGCACGTCGCGCTCCCCGGCATCGGTCTCGCCCTGCTTCTCAACGTCGACCCCCTGCTCGGCGCGGTGGCGATGCTCTTGGTCGGCGCCCTCTTGATTTGGGGGGTCGAACGGCGGACCCGGCTCTCGGTGGAAACCGTGGTCGGCGTCACCTTCGCCGCCGCCCTCGCCGCCGGCAGCCTCGTCACCCCCGGCGAGGAGCTCATCGACGCGCTCTTCGGCGGCGCCAAGCCACCGGCCCCCGCGGAAGCGTTCGCCGGGGTCGCGGTCGCCCTCGGGGTCATCGGTTTCGTCGTCTTCGCGCGAGACCGGTTGGTGGTCGCGCTCGTCTCTCCGGACATCGCCCGCACCACCGGCATCCCAGTCGAGAAGCTCGAGCTCGCCTTCCTCGTCGCCTTCTCGCTCACGGTGGCGCTGGGCCTGCACTACCTGGGCGTGCTCTTGATGGGTTCGCTCATCATCATTCCGGCGGCCATCGCCAAGCGGCTCGCGCACAGCCTGCGCGGGATGTTCACGGTCTCGGTCGGGGTGGCGGTACTGACGATGCTGGCGGGCGCTCTCATCGTTTCGCTCTCGGCCGCACGGGGCTGGCTCGGCGCGTCCGCGGCTCATCCGTGGCCGACGGGACCGGTGGTGGTTCTGATCGCGGCGTCCGTCTTCTTCGCGAGCCTCGGGTGGCGCCGGGCTTGAAGTCTGAAAAAATTAGACAGACTCTTTGGAAGGTGTTATGGGTTCGCTTCGCACCCCTTCGGGTGACACCAGAGGAGAACGTCATGGCTCAGAACGCTCCCTTGACCGTGCACGAGATCGACGAGTTCGGCAAGAAGCTCAAGGAGACCGTGGCCCTCGCGGAGCAGGCGCTCGCGCTGCGGGAGACGCTGTCGAAGTTCGGTTCGTTCAATCTTCCCGCCGTCGCGCACCCGCACGCGCACGCGCCCGCCGCCAAGCCGGTGGCCAAGCCCGCGGCCAAGGTCGCGAAGGCGCCCAAGGCCGCGCGCAAGGGTCCGGGCAAGCACAAGCGGCAGCCGGGCATCCCGACCGACCGCGTCGCCGAGGCGATGAAGGGTGCCAAGCCGATGTCGCTCGCCGACGTCGCGAGCAAGCTGGGCGAGTCCAACAAGGACCGGGTGGCCGCCGCGCTGCGCAAGCTGCGCGCCTCCAAGAAGGCGAAGGTCGACGGCGACCGCCAGTTCGCGAAGTGGTCTCTGGTCTAGCGCCTCGCCGGAACCGCCCCGCGAGCCTTCGACCTTGGGCAAGGGCTGAAGGACTCTCGCCTTCGCATGGCGCTGGCGCCCGCAACCCGACCGATCGGACTCGGACGAGTAGTGCCGGCCGTGTGGCTCGGCACGTCAACGAGCGCGATCGTCCCGGGCCAGATGGCCGGCGCTACCCATCCTGAACGAAGGCGATTCCCTCTCGAGAGACGCCGAGCGGTGGTTCTTCCCGGCGATAAAAAGAAAGCAGGGTGTCGCCGAACCGTCGCTCGTCGAACCGAACGAGCCCATCCGCGCTGGACGGCGGAAGGGCCATCCGCCGGTCATGCTCGATCACGAGACGCCCTCCCGCCGCGAGGACGCCGGCGGCTTCGATCTCTTCGACGAGGCCATTGGTTTCTTGCGCCGCGTAGGGCGGGTCGGCGAACACGAGCTCGAATCGGGCCCCCTCCCCTGCGAGCTGCCCGAGCGCTCGCGCGACGTTCTTTTGTAGCGTCCGAGCCTGGCCGTCGAACCCGAGCGTTCGCGCGTTGTCGCGAAGAACGGCCATCGTCGCGGCGTCGCGTTCGACGAACGTCGCGTGCCCGGCGCCGCGGCTGAGCGCCTCGAGCCCGAGCGCGCCGACGCCCGCGAAGAGATCGAGTACCCGTTCGCCGTCCAGCCATTGGCCCAGGACGTTGAAGAGGGTTTCCTTGACCCGGTCCGCGGTCGGCCGCACCGAGCCGCTCTTCGGCACCTTTAGGGGCCTGCCTTTCGCACTGCCTGCGATGATGCGCACGACGATTCGCTCCCGTCCGGTCGTCGTCTCGAGGAGGGTTTGATCCAAGGCTCGGTGCGCGACGTGTAGACCGCTCGTCCGCGCCCGCCGACCGCGCTCCGGATGAGCTTCATCGCGAGATTCGCGCTTAGGGTGCCCGGCCCGAGCCGCTCGTCCCTCCGGTGAGCGGTTCCGGGTCTGTGCGGTCGTTTCCGGTCTTCGGCCGCACCCTCTAAGATGCGGCCCGTGACGAGCGACGGAAGATACCAGACGCCGCCGTTGGCGACCGTGGGCGACCTCGCGCGCCGCTGGTGGAACGCCGAAGTCGTCGCGACGGACGCCGCCGGCCGCCCGCTCACGCCGCTCTCGCCGCCCACCAACGAGGCCTGCCGCCTTTCGCTCGCATCCAAAGAAGGGGCCCGCCGCTGCCAGGCGTCCATCGCCTTTGCCCACGAACAGGCGCGGCTGAAAGGCGCTGCGACCCATCCGTGCCATCTCGGGTTCGCGCTCGTCGCCGGGGCGATGCCCGACCGGGCGGGCTCGGCCGTCGCGTGCGGTATCCGGGAGCGCACCTGCTCGGATGAAGAGCTGTCGACCGTCGTGGCGCGGCTGGCGGAGATCTCCCCCGACCGCGTCAAGCTGTCGGCGCTTCCCGGCGTCGGCCTCCTGGAGCTCGCGCGGGTGCGGGACCTGGTGGCCGTCGCGGCGGCGCTGGCGCCGGCGGACTCCCGCGCCGAGGCCGGCCACCGGCATCCCAGGAGCGCTTCCGCCCACCGGACCGAAGACGGCCCGCCGATGCTCGGTCAGAGCTTGGCGATGCTGGAGGTGCAGAAGCTCCTCGAGCGAATCGCCCCCACCGACTCGACGGTGCTGGTGGAGGGCGAGAGCGGTACCGGCAAGGAGCTGGTCGCTCGCCGCTTGCACGAGCGGGGCCCGCGCCGCGACCGACCGTTCGTCGCCCAGAACTGCAGCGCGCTCAACGACAACCTCCTCGAGAGCGCCCTCTTCGGCCACGTCCGCGGCGCCTTCACTGGCGCGACCCGCGACGCCTCGGGGCTCTTCGATTTCGCCCACGGCGGCACGCTCTTTCTCGACGAGATCGGCGACATGTCGCCGGCACTGCAAGCGAAGCTGTTGCGGGTGCTGCAGGAAGGCGCCTACACCCCGCTCGGCTCGAACGAGGCCCGCCGCGCGGACGTGCGGGTGATCGCCGCGACGCACAAGGAGCTGGCGCGGCTCGTCCAGGAGAAGCTCTTTCGCGAGGACCTCTTCTACCGCATCCATGTGCTGCACGTCGTCCTCCCGCCGCTGCGCGAGCGCGAGGACGACCTCGAGCTGCTCGCGGCGCATTTCCTGCGGGTCTATTCCGGGTCGAAGCCAAAGCGCCTCGCGCCGGGGACGACGGCGCTGTTTCGGCGTTACCCGTGGCCGGGCAACGTCCGGGAGCTCCAGCACGAGATCGAGCGGATGTGCGTGCTCGCCGGAGACGAGCCGGTGCTCTCGCCGGAGCTCGTCAGCTCCCGCATCCAGAGCGCCTCGGCGGAAGCGCCCAAGCCCTCCATCGGCCCTGCCGGAGGGCTTCCGAAGCTGCACGACGCCGTCGCGGAGCTGGAGCGTTCGCTCATCCAGGAGGCGCTGCGCCGCCATCGCGGCAACCGCAGCCGGGTCGCGCGCGAGCTGGGCGTCGCCCGGTCGAACCTGGTGCTCAAGCTCGCGCGCTACAAGCTCTAGCCACCAAGCAAGCACCGCCAGGCCGGACCCGCTCATCGAAGAGCGCAGCCGGCGAGCTCTTCGACGAACGGGGCGTTGCTCGGCAAGCCGAGCTTGCGGCCGCGGTCGCAAAAGAGGTTCGCCTTGCGAGGCGAAGGCGGCCTATCCTCGCGCCTCCATCTGGCTGCCGGAGCCGCTCAAATGCCCCTCGCCTCGACCGCGCCCCAAGACCTCGCCCCGTCGTCCCCGACCTTCACCACCGACGGCTACACGCACAGCCGTGACGGGACCCGGCTGCACTACTACACGCTCGGCGAGGGCGCTCCCGCCCTCGTCTGCTGCGACGGGCTCGGCTGCGATGGGTACGTCTGGAAGTACATCGCCGAAGAGTTTTCCCCGGCGCACCAGGTGGTGCGCTTCCACTATCGCGGGCACGGCAAGTCGGACCCGCCCGCCGATCGATCGCACCTGCACATCGCCGACCTGGTCGACGACGTCGCCTGTGTGATGGACCAGAACGGCGTCGAGAAGGGCGTGCTCCTCGGCCACTCCCTGGGCGTCCAGGTGATTCTCGAGTTCCACCGCCGCTATCCAGAACGGGTGCAGGGGCTCGTCCCGACTTGCGGCACCTACGGGCGGGTGGTGGACACCTTCCGCGACAACCCGATGTCGCGCCACGCCTTCGGGCTCCTCAACCACCTCGTGCACCGGTTTCCCGGCGCCGCGCAGCGGGTCTGGAGCATCTTCGGAACCGACCTCGCCTACACGGTCGCGACGCACACCGAGGTCAACGGCGACCTGCTCAAGCGCGAGGACTTCCAGCCCTACCTGAAGCACATGTCGAAGATGGACGTGAAGCTGTTCTTCGACCTCGCTTCCGACGCCGCCGAGAACGACAACCTCGCCCACCTGAGCGAAATCGACGTGCCGACCTTGATCATCGCCGGCGAGAGGGACGGCTTCACGCCGGAATGGCTCTCGCACGTGATGCACGCGCGCATCCCCGGCAGCGAGCTGTTGATGGTTCCGGGCGGCACCCACACCGCGCCCATCGAGGTGCCCGACCTGGTCGACCTGCGCCTCAAGCGGTGGCTGGACGAGCGCGTGCGGCCGACCCTCGCTTAGATACCGGAATAGAATAAGATGCGCGAGCCGTGGAGTCCTGGACCGCTCACCCCGAGCCACTGAGCCGCGAAGTCTTGTCGGTGCGCGCAGATCCTCACGGCGCGGGTCCAACCCCCGCTCAGCCCGAGCGCGGTCGAGGGATGGGCGTGACGGTCCGGGCGACCAGAAGAGGTTCGAGCCGGTCCATTCCGGATGCGCGCGCTCGCTCGGCGGGGCTGGCGCTGGCTGCCGTGCTCGTCCTGGCGACCGGGACCGCTCTCGCACAGCCTTACGACCCGTCGCTCCATTTCTCGACCCTGAAGACGCCGCACTTTCTCATCCACTTCCATCAAGGCGAGGAGCCGCTCGCGCAAGCCGTCGCGCGCGCGGCGGAAGCGGCGAACCTGCTGCTCGTACCGCTCCTCGGCCACCAGCCCTCCGAGCCGACGCACATCCTCCTCGTCGACGTCGACGACTCGGCGAACGGCTACGCGACGCCGGTTCCGCGCAACACCATCGAGCTGCTCGCCGCGCCGCCGGATTCCCGCGGCGAGCTCAACCAGTTCCAGGACTGGCTCTGGCAGCTCATCGTCCACGAATACACCCACGTCTTGCACCTGGACACCATCCGCGGGCCGGCCCGGATCCTCAACGCGATCTTCGGCAAGTCGCTCTCCCCCAACGACGCCTGGCCGCACTGGTTCTTGGAAGGGCTCGCGGTCTACGACGAGTCCACCCTCTCCCGGGGCGGGCGGCTCAAGAGCGCGCTGTTCGACATGGAGCTGCGCGAACAGATCTTGGGAGGGAGAGCGCTGTCGCTCTCCAGGCTGTCGAACGCGCCGCTCGAATGGCCGTACGATGACGCCTGGTACCTCGACGGCTCGCACTTCCTCGACTACCTCGCCCAGCGCCACGGCATGGCGTCGATTCGTGGCATCTCGCAGGAGAACGCCGGAACCTGGATTCCCTACTTCTTGAACACCATCGCCCTGGACCAGACCGGAGACTCTTTTCGGGCGATGTACCGCGACTGGCTCCAAGCGATGCGAACGCGCTACCTGGCGCAAGTCCGCGCGCTCGGGCCGCTGACGCCGGAAAGGCGCTTGACCTTCGACGGGCAGGGGCGGATTTCGCCGCGCGCCTCGCCGGACGGACGCACCATCTACTCGATCCTTGCCGATGCCGATGCCCGTCCCCGGCTGATGGCTTTCGACATCGCGTCGGGCACGGAACGCGCGGTCGTCGACGTGAACGACCTCGGCGGGCTCGCCGTCCTTCCCGACGGCCGGGTGCTACTCGCGCAAACCGAGATCGCTCACAACTACGAGGCGTACCAGGACCTCTTCGTCGTCGATCCCGCGCGCGGCTCGTTCGAACAGCTCACCCACGGCGCGCGGCTGAGCGACCCCGACGTCGCCACCGACGGGCGGGTGGTCGCCGTCCAACGGGTCGGGCCCGGCCGCACCGCCATCGTCCTCTTCCCCTCGCTCGAACAGGCGAGCCGGCCGGGACGGGTGCTGGTCGAAGCGAGCGATCTCGAGCCAGTCGCGACCCCGCGTTTCTCCCCCGACGGCCGGCAGCTCGTCTACGCCATCCATCGCGGCCTCTCGTTCGACCTACAGATCCTCGACCTCGCCACCGGCACCCGCACCGACCTCACCCACGACGATGCCCAGGACATCGAGCCATCCTTTACCGCTGACGGGAAGCAGGTGCTCTTCAGCTCCGACCGCGGCGGCGTCTTCGACGTGTGCGAAATCGACCTCGCGACGCGCGCGCTCACCCGGTTGACGAACGTCGCCGGCGGCGCGTTCGAACCCCTGTTCGCCGGCGGCCGGCTCTACTACCTCGGCTACGGCGCGGCCGGCTGGGACCTCGCCCGCGAGAACGGAAAGCCCTCTCGCCTACCGGCACCGCCGCCGCCGACTATCTCCGGTCCCGCCTTGCCCGCGGCGCTGTCGGCGAAGACGCGCTATCCGGTCCACCGCTACTCGCCTCTTCCGACCCTGTGGCCGCAGCTCTGGCTGCCGACGATCGGCGCCGACCCGGCCGGAACCACCCTCGGCCTCCTGGTCGAAGGCGCCGACGTCCTCGACGACTACGAGTACAACGCCCAGGCGTGGTGGAGCCTCGGCGCGAAGGAGCCCGACTTCGCCGTCGCGGCTCTGACCAACGCCATCGCCCCCACCGTCGAGCTCGACGCGAGCCGCACCCTCGACCTGGTCCCGGGAGCGCCCAAGGATTACGTGGAGCGGACCACCACCGCTCGCGCGCTCGCGACCTGGTATTTCCGGCGCTTCTACAGCTCGTCGGCGCTCAGCGTCGGCTACCAGCTCTCGCAGCTCTCCCCCGCCCTCGTCCCCGAGCTCAAGCCCTCCGGCCCACCGCTACCGGAGCAGGGACGCCTGGCGACCGCCCTCCTCGGCTTCTCCTTCTCCAACGCGCTCAGCTTCATCGACTCGATCTCGCCCGAACAGGGGCGCAGCCTCTCCCTGACCCTACGTGGCTCGGCACCGCTCCTGGGAAGCGACTTCACCACCGCGAGCGTCGACGGCGCCTGGACCGAGTACCTCCGGGTCCCCCTCCCGTTTCGCCGGCCGACCCATCACGTCCTCGCCCTCCACCTCGCCGGCGGGCTCTCCCTCGGCGCTCTCGGTGGACGACAGCGCTTCGGCCTGGGAGGACCGAGCACGGTCAACGTCCTCTCTGACGCGCTGGCGCTCCAGAGCCCTTCGACGCTCCTGCGCGGCTATCCGGCGGACTTCATGAGCGGCCGCGCCTTCGTCCTCGCGAGCGCCGAGTACCGCTTTCCCCTCTTCGCGCCCGAGCTCGGCTACTCCACCTTTCCGTTGCAGCTCCGGCGCGTCTTCGGCGCGGCCTTCGTCGACTCCGGCGAGGCGTTCACCGGGCCATTCCACCTCGACCGGATGCACACCGGCATCGGTGCCGAGCTGCGGCTCGAGCTGGTCCTCGGCTACGACCTTTCGACCGTGCTGCGCGTGGGCTACGCCCGCGGCCTCGACCGCGGCGGCGAGAACCAGCTCCTCCTGCTCTTCGGAGCGAGCTACTGACGGTCGAGAGGCCGCGTCTTCTGTGAAGGTCCTGGGCGCGGGTTGCCACAGAACCGACCGATCCGACCGATCCGACCGATCGGTCCGATCGTCCGGCGGGAACGCCGTTGCTAGGATGGCGCCGATGCCTTCGGGCCTGGACCGCTTCCTCGACCGCGCGCTGAAAATCCGCCCGGGCGAGGCCGGACGCGTCGGGCTGATGGCCCTCTATTCGTTCTTCGCCATCGGCGCGCTCATCGTCGGCCGCACCGCCCGCGACGCGCTCTTCCTCGCCGACCTCCCCCAGGACCACGTCAAGCGCGACCTCGCCGCGATGTACATCGCGAACGCGGTGACCGTCGCGCTCCTGAGCTGGGGCTACTCCCGGGTCGCCGACCGCATCCGCCGCGACAAGCTCAACGCCCTCTTCGCCCTCGGCTGGGCCGCGGCGATGGCCGCCTTCTTCCTCCTCGTCACCGACCGCCCGCGCACCTTCGCGCCGCTGCTCTACGTCTCGGTCGAAGGGATGGGCGCCCTCGTCGTCATCCAGTTCTGGACCTTTGCCCAGGACGTCTTCAACGCCCGCGAAGCCAAGCGCCTCTTCGGCATCGTCGGCGCCGGCGGGCAGGTCGCGAACATCGTCTACGGCTTCCTCGCCGGCTCTATCGCTAAGCGCGTCAACCCCGAGTCGCTGCTCTTTCTCGTCGCCTTGAACCTCGTCGCCTGTGCCGTCCTCGCCCTCGCCATCGGCCGCCGCTATCCCGCCTCGACGCCGTCGCACCCGAGGCCGCACCCCAAGCCGAGCAAGAGCGGTTCCAAAGGCCAGACCGTCCGCGGGCTCGCGAGCCGCCACCTCGTGCTCCTCGCCGCGCTGGCGGTGGTCACCACCCTCGCGGTGCGCCTCGTCGACTTCCAGTTCAAGGCCGCGGCCGACGTCCGCTTCGCCACCGCCGCCGGAGTCGACAAGCACGCGCTCGGCGCCTTCTTCGGCCAGTTCTACGGCACCGTCGGCGTCGCCGCGCTCGCCATCCAGATGCTGGTCACCGGAAGGATGCTGGAGCGCTTCGGCATCCTGGCATCGCTCCTGCCCCTCCCCATCGGCCTCGCCGGGGGCACCCTCCTCGCCGCCGTCTGGCCGGGCGGCTGGGCGATGAGCCTCGCCAAGGGCTCGGACTCGATGTTCCGCTACACCTTGAACGACGCCTCGACCCAGCTTCTCTACGTGCCGGTCCCGGCCCACCAGCGCGGCCGCGTGAAAGCCATCGTCGACGGGCTCCTGAAACCCCTCGCCGGCGTCCTCGCGGGATTGCTGCTGATCGCCATCGGGCACTACGAGCACCTGGGGCCGCTCTTTCACCACGCCCGAGGCGACCTCGCGACGACCGCGCTGATCGTGCTCTTCGTCGTCGGCTGGATCGCCCTGCTCTTCCCAGCCCGCCGCCAATACGTCCGCTCCCTCCTCGACACCCTCCAGCGCCGCCGCCTCGACCTCCAATCCACCCCCATCGCCGTCGACCAGGCGACCCAGGACGCCCTCGCCAAGGTCCTGCGCGGTCCCGACACGCTCGCCATCCTGCACGCCCTGGCGCTCCTCCCCGAGGCCGGCGGGCGCGACTTCGCTCCGCTCGTCGCCGAGCTCCTCGACCACCCGGTCTCGAGCGTGCGCGCCGCCGCGACCGACCATTTCGCCGAGGTCCCGGACGGGCGCTATGCCGACTCGATCCGCGCGCGGCTGCGCGACCGCGACCCGTGGTGCGTGGCGAGCGCCATCGGCGCCTTGTGCGCCCTGGAGAGGGAAAGCGCTCTCGCCGAGGTCGAGCCGCTGCTCTTGGATCCGCGTCCGGGCATCCGCGCCGCCGTCGTCATCGGTCTGTTCAAGCACGGGGGGCCCCAAGGGGCGCGCGCGGCCAACGCCGCCCTGGAACGGCAGATGAACGCGACCTCCCGCGCCGAGCGCGAGCTCGCCGCCAGCGTTCTCGGAGAGCTGCAAGCGCTCCCGCTAGCCACGGAGACCCTGCCGAAGTTCCTGGACGATCCGAGCCCCAGCGTCCGCCGCGCCGCCCTCCAGTCGGCCGCGCGTCTGAAGGACCCCCGCCTCGTGCCCCACCTCGCGCGCCTGTGCGGCCAGAGCCCGACCGCACGGGAGGCCGCCAATGCCCTGGTCGCGTTCGGCCCCGGCATCGAAGACCAGCTCGCGGCGACGATGGCCGACCCGAGCGCTGAGCTCGGCGTCCGGGAGGCGATGGCGCTGGTGCTCGGCAGGCTGGGGACCGGTACCGCTGCTGAACGGCTCCAGGAAGCGCTGGCGAACGGCGAGCCGGCGATGCGCGCGGCGGCGGCGGGCGCGCTCGCTCGGCTGGCACGCCGGCATCCCGAGGCGCGAGGCCGTCCAGACCTCGTCAACCGGGCGGTCGTTTCGGAGCTCGATCTCGCCGAGCACCTGGTCGACGTCCACACGGCGCTCTCCTTGCCCCAGGTCGAGCGTTCGGCGCCGCTCACGGCGCCGCGCGGCCAGGGCGCCCGGGAGTTGCTCGCGCTCGCGCTGCTGGAGGAGCGCGAACGGGCGATCGAACGCGCCATCGTGCTGCTCGAGCTGTTGTACCCCCGGGCGCACCTGGACGTGGTCGCCGACAACCTGCGCGCCGACGAATCGGCCCGCCGCGCGAACGCGGTCGAGGTGCTGGACAACACCGTTCACGAGGAGCTCAAGAAGCGGCTGCTGCCGCTCCTCGAGGGTCGCCTCCACCGGACACCGCCGCCCAAACGCCCGCCGGAGCAATGGCTCGCGGGCCTCCTCGCGGGGCAGAACCCGTGGATTGCGGCGTGTGCCGCCCAGCTCGCGTTCGAGCGCGGCCTCGTCGAGTCCTCGCAGTCGCTGTCGGACGGGGTGAAATCGCCGGTCGCGTTCGTCCGAGAAGCGTGCGCGAACGCCCTGGCGCGCCTCAATCCGGCGATGGCGAAACCGCTCCTGGAGAGCTTGCAGACCGACGACTCGCCTGCGGTCCGCCGAGTCGCCGAGGGTGCCCTGGTCCTCACCCGGCTCGCGTCGGCGTAGATGTCGGCCCAACTCCTGGCGCTTCAACTCAACCCGTCGGATGGATGAAGCGCAGCGGAGCCCATCGGCGACGGCCTCGTTCGAGGGGCTGCGCTACGCTCCGCCCATCCGACGGCTCGACTTGACGCGCTCAATGGTTTGCGATGCCTTGGCGGCGCGAGCCCCCCGGGGGTTCCTTTTTCGGACGCGTTCTCACGGGTTGCAGTTTACTGCAGCCACCGTCGATGAGGCCGCAGAACATGCATTATACTGCCGGACGCGATCTCGGCGTCGGAAAAGGACACCCCGACCGCCGGGCGCTCCTCAGCGCGCCCGGACGTTGGCCTCGCGCAGCCGCCGGCTGAGCACCTTGATGATGCCGAGGGAAATCTCCGGGCGCTCGGCGAGGATGTCGCGAAAGTCCTCCCGCCCGATTTTCAGGAGCAACGCTTCCGAGAGGGACGACACCGAGGCGCTGCGCGGCTCCGAGTCGAGCACGCTCATCTCGCCGAAGCACTCGCGTTCCCCCAACTCGGCCAACGCCTGCTCGCCGCGGTGAACCCGCACCCGACCCTCGACCACGATGTAGAGGGCGTCGCCCGGCTCGCCTTCCGAGAAGACCATCTCGCCCTCGCCGACCAGGATCTCCTCCGCGATCTCCGCGATCTGCGCCAGGTCCTCCCCGGGCAACGCACGAAACAGATCGATCGATTTCAGGAAGAGGACTTTTTCGACGGTGGTGATCACGTGCCGCGGGTCCGCCCGAGGGAAAGACGCGCGAACGTAGCACGCAGCCCGCCGACAAGACGAGCGACGAGGCCGCGTTGACGGTCCCGCGCGGGGCGCCGTATGGTCCGCCGCCGATGCGGCTCAAGGTCAACGGCGAAGAGCGGGTCGTCGCGGACGGCGCCACGATTCTCGGCCTCTTGGAGTCCCTGGGCCTCGAGCCGGAGCGCGTCGCCGTCGAGCGAAACCGCCTCCTCTGCCGCCGCGCCTCGTGGGCCGACACCGTCCTCCAAGACGGCGACGAAGTCGAAGTCCTCACCTTCGTCGGCGGCGGCTGACGCCCTTGCAGGAGCCCTCCCGATGGAAGACATGCCTCTCGTTCTGGGAAAGCGCACCTACTCTTCGCGGCTGATCATCGGCACCGGGAAGTACGCCGACTATTCCACGATGAAGGAGGCGCTGACCGCGTCGGGCGCGCAGCTCGTGACGGTGGCGCTGCGCCGGGTCGACCTCGCCGCGAAAGGCGAGCAATCGCTCTTCCACTGGCTGCCGGAGGGGATGACGGTCCTGCCCAACACCGCCGGCTGCCGCACTTCCGAGGAGGCCGTCCGCACCTGCCGGCTCGCCCGCGAGCTGGCCCTGGGCGACCTCGTCAAGCTGGAGGTGATCGGGGACCCGAAGACGCTCTTTCCCGATGTGGAGGAGACCCTCGCCGCCGCGCGCATCCTGGTGAAGGACGGCTTCACCGTCCTGCCCTACCTCATCGACGACCCGATCGCCGCGAGGAAGCTGGAGGACCTCGGCTGCGCCGCGGTGATGCCGCTCGCAGCGCCCATCGGCAGCGGTCTCGGTATCCGAAATCCCTACAACCTGGCGCTCATCCTCGAGCAGGCACAGGTGCCGGTCATCGTCGACGCGGGCGTGGGGACCGCCTCCGACGCCGCGGTCGCCCTGGAGCTCGGCTGCGACGGGGTGCTGATGAACACCGCCATCGCCCTCGCGCGGGAGCCCCAGCGGATGGCGCGCGCGATGAAGCTCGCGGTCGAGGCCGGGCGGCAGGCGTTTCTCGCCGGGCGGATGCCGAAGAAGCTCTACGCGTCCGCCTCCTCGCCGATCGAGGGCCTATTGCCTCGGTGATTCCGCGCGTCTTCATCATCACCGACCGGGCCGTCGCGCCCGAGCCGGCGCCGACGCTCGCGCCGGTTCTCTCGGTGCTGCCGCCGGGCGAGACCGCTGTCGTCCTGCGTGAAAAGGATCTCCCGGTCCGGGAACACCTCGCCCTCGGCCGGGCGTTGCGCGCGCTGACGAAGAGCCATGGCGCTCTTCTCATCATCGCCGGCCGGCTGGACCTCGCGCTCGCGTGCGGGGCCGATGGCGTCCACTTCGGCCGAGAGGCGCCCTCGTCCGAGGACGCGCGCCCGTTGCTGCCGACGTCGATGCTGGTCGGATCGTCGATCCACGCGGGGGAGCCGGCACCGCTCCTGGCGAGCTACGCCTTCCTGAGCCCGATCTTCCCGACCTCGTCCAAGCCGTTGGCGGCGCCGCTCGGCCTCGACGGCTTGCGGGCCACGGCCCAGCGCTCGCGGACTCCCCTGGTCGCGCTGGGAGGCATCGACGAGTCGAACGCGGGCCGCTGCCTGGACAGCGGCGCTTCTGCGGTGGCGCTGCGTAGCCGCCTCTTAGGAGCGGATCGGCTCCGTGCCGCGCGCGCGCTGGCCGAAATCATCGCTTCGCGCCCCTAGTGCCCGCGCGGCCGAGCGACCGGAGGCTCCGGTCGCGTCGCCGGTGGCGCTGGGCCGAGCGAAACCCAAAGGCGGCGGATGACCGTTCCAGCGAAGCGCGCCTCGATGGGCTTGGCGGAAGGCCTCCTGGAGAACGAGACCGCGACCGGATAGCCGCGAGCGGCCGAATCGTTCCAGAGATCGAACTGCGACAGCCGCCCGGGCGTCGACCCCAGGCGCTGGAAGCCGCCGTAGTATTCGAGCTCCGCGGCGATCTGGTAGTTCGAGGCGACGAGGGGCGTCTGCGGCGAGGCGACCTCCCGGACCTTCCGCGCGAGGTCGCTCCATCCGTGAAAGCGGGCAATCGGGGGCGACTGCGGCCGGAGCCATCGCGGCTCGCGTAGCTCGAGGCCGTAGGTGCCCGCCGCGACCAGCCCCAGGGCGACCGAGAGGCCGACCCAGGCCCGCGACCACCGGAGCGATAGGGAAGCGGCAGCGGTCCCGGCTAGCGCGCAGAGGCTCGGATAGGCGACCGCGGCCCAGTTCGCCTCGACGTGCCCGCGGATCGACGAGTAGGTGGTGACGAACAGAGGGAAGAAGGCGGTCGCCGCGACCCGGACGGCGGCCGGACGAGAATCGCGCGCGGCCTGAACGGCGGCGAGCCCGAGCGCGATCGGCCCCACGCCAAGCAGGAGCCCTCCCGCATACCACGCGAATTGGCCGAGGGAGCCCGTGTGGTTGAACCCGTGCCGGAGCTGGAAGCGGAAGGAGACCCAATGGTGGGTGCCGTTCCAGGCGATGCAGGGCGCGAAGACGAGGAGGGCGGCGAGAGCGCCCAGCCACATCCAGCGCGCGCGCAGCTCGGCCCGGAGCGACCCGTCGAAGAGGCAGGCGACGACCACGCCGGGGGCCAGGAGCGCACCCGTGTACTTCGACATCAGCCCCAGGCCCGCGACGGCGCCGAACGCGAGCCAGCGCGGACCCTTGGCCCGAACGAGGAGCCAGGTCGCGGCGGTAAAGGCGAGCTCGGCCGGGGCGTCGGGAAGCGCCAGCGCTCCCGTCAAGGTCAGCATCGGCGCGGCGGCGGCGAAGAGCGCGGCGAGGGTCGGCGCCTGGGGCCGGTCGGTCAGCTCGCGGGCGATGAGCGCGGCGAAGACCACCGCCAGCGCTCCAGAGAGGAGGAACGGAAGCCGCAGGGTCAGCTCGCTCTTCGAGAAGAGAGTGGCGAGGCGAATCATCCAGGCGACGAGGGGCGGGTGGTCGAAGTAGCCGAACGCGAGCCTCTTCGACCACGTCCAGTAGTAGGCCTCGTCGGCGTAGAGCTCGAGGTGCCAGAAGAGCGCCAGCCGGAGGAGGAGCGCGCCCGCCGCGACGAGCCCGACGGCCGGCGGCAAACGCCTGGCAGGAGCGGTGCCGTTCAACGGCTGCGGCCCCGCAGGGCTGGAAATCGCATCGACCAGACGCTCCTCACCGCCTCGACCACGATCGCCGGGGACATCTTCGACTGCCCGACCCGGCGGTCGGCGAAGAGGATCGGCATCTCCCGAACCCGAAAGCCGCGCCGAATGGTCCGGTACGTCAGCTCGATCTGGAACGCGTAGCCGGAGCACTGGACCGAGGCGAGGTCGATCGCCTCCAGGACCTCGCGCCGGAAGCACTTGAACCCGCCGGTCAGGTCGCGCACGCCGACGCCGAGAATCGTGCGGGCGTAGAAGCTTCCGCCCCGGGAGAGCAGCCGGCGGCCCCAGCCCCAGTCGACCGTGCCGCCGCCCGCGACGTTGCGCGACCCGATGACGAGGTCCGCCTCTTTCGCGAGCTCGAGCATGCCCGGAAGGTACTTCGGGTCGTGGGAGAAGTCGGCGTCCATCTCCAGAACGAGCCGGTAGCCCTCCCGCAGGGCGACAGCGAAGCCGGCCAGATACGCCCGCCCCAGGCCCTCCTTATTCTCCCGGTGGAGCACTTTTACCCGCGGCTCGCGCCGGGCGATCTGGTCGGCGAGCTCGCCCGTCCCGTCCGGCGAGCCGTCGTCGACGACCAGGACGTCCACCTCGTCGGTCGCCGCGAGGATCGCCCGGGAAATCGGCTCCAGGTTCTCACGCTCGTTGTACGTCGGCAGCACGACGAGCGCCGGTCGAAGCGGGACGCGGGAACCTCGTTCGGTGGCCATCGGCGCGGTCTTACCCGTTCCCCGGGCGGCGAGCAACGCCGCTGCCCCTCGCTGGCGCCGGCCGCTGGTCCTCGCCTCGCCCCGCGGCGGAACAACCGCTGGCGCGAGCGCTGTTCTCCCTCGAGGCGCCCCGGGCCTTGTGAGGGCGGCGTCTGCGCTCGTAGCATGCGGGCTCGAAGCTCGGAGACCGACCGTTGATCGCGAAGCGCACGCCGTGGCCGCTCGTCTTCATCGCCCTCGCCCTGGTCGCGTTCGGCAGAGGGGCGCGAGCCGACGGCCGCGACATCATGGTCGCCATCTCTCCGGCAGCGCCGCCGGCGAGCGACCCCGACGCCGAATGGACGGTCACCCTGCGCGACGCCCAACGGGTGGAAGGCGTCGACCTGCCGGCCGGCACGGTCCTCCACTACCGGCGCGGCGACTGGCCGCCTCCCCGCCGCGGGGCCGACGGCCGGCTCGTGCCCTTCGTGGGGCCTCCGGCACCGCTCCTGGTCCGCTCCACCCCGGCCGCCGACGTCGAAGCGTGGGGACTGACCATCGCCTCCGGCGAGGACCTCTTCCTCGGGTCGTTCGTCTCCCTGGTGCTCGACGGCGACGGGATGGTGCAGGGCCTGCCGCTGGAGAGCGGCACCGTGGTCGAGTTCGAACGGCTGCGCGGGCCGAACGACGACCAGGCCTCCGCCATCAAGGTGCTGCGCGGCTGCACGCTGTCGCGCCCGGCGACGGTGCAGGGGGTGGAGATTCCAGGCGACGCCGCGCTGGAATTTCGACCGCGGGGGAGCTTGTGGCTGGTGCGCCTCTACGACGACTCGGACCTCGCCGGCTATCCGGTCTCCAGCTCGGCCGACGCCGAGTTCCACCGCAATGGCCACCTGGAGCGCTTCCGCCTCTCGCGAGACTTCCCCGTCAGCGGGCACCTCTGTCAGGGCGACGAGGACGTCGAGCTCTACCCCTCGGGACGGCTAAAGGCCTGCGAAATCGCTCCCGGCCAGCTCGTGCAGGGGGTGTCGCCGGACCCGGACCAGCCGACCGAGTTCTTCGACTCGGGGCTGGTCCAGGAAATCGCCCTCACCCGTCCGGCGACGGTGGACGGCCTCGCCCTCGGCCCCGGGGCGATCGTCGACTTCTTCGACAACGGCCGGGTCCGCCGCATCCGTTCGGGATTCGCCGAAGACCCGGAGCGGCCGAAACAGAAGCGGTTCTTCACCCAGGTGGTGCGTGGCATTCCGCTGGAGCCGAACCTGGGCGACAGCCGCGCCGACGGCGCCTATTTCCGCCGGGACGGGAGCCTCGCGAAGGTGGTCACCCGCAACGACTTCGTCTACGGCGGCATCCCGGTCGCCGGGGGGCCCGACCCGGTCGAGTTCTGGGTCTCCGGCCGCATCAAGAACGCCCGCCTCGCCCGCGACTTCACCTGGCGCGGCCGTCTCTACCGCGCCGGAATGCCGATTCGCCTGCGCCGGGACGGCTCCCTCGCTCTCTTCTGGCGACGCCCCCTTCCGTTGCGTCCGAGGGCCAGCTACCTTGCGCCCGTTTTCCACACGGAGGGGCCATGGCCCGCGAAGCACGTGACCTTCGCATCGCGCTCTTCATCGATTTCGAAAACCTCGTCACCCGCACCGGCATCACGCCGGAGGACTTCGACCTCGAGCCGGCGCTCGACAAGCTCCTCGCCCGGGGGAAAATCGTCTTCCGCCGCGCCTACGCCGACTGGATCCGCTTCAGCGGGGCGAGAGCGCACCTGCACGACAAAGGGGTCGAGCTCGTCGACGTGCCCCCCTCCACCCGGGCCGGCAAGAACGCGGCCGACATCCGGCTCGTCATCGACGCGCTCGAGCTCGCGTACCAGCGGGAGCACGTCGACGCCTTCGCCGTCGCCTCCGGGGACTCCGACTTCTGCCCCCTCGCCTACAAGCTCCGGGAAATCGGCCGCTCCGTCATCGGGCTCGCCGTGAAGGAAGCGACGAGCCCGCTGTTCGTCAAGGCGTGCGACGAGTTCATCTACTTCCGCCCGCCGGCGAGGCCCGAGAAGAAGGGCGCGGCGGAAAAGAAGCCGAAGGCGGCGGCGAAGCCCCCCGCGTCGCCCGAGGTGCCGCCCATCGCGCGGGAGACCGTGAGCGAGATGCTGGCCGACGCGACCGAGCCCGTCGGGCAGTCGTCGGTGATGAACGCCATCGTCCGGCGGGAGCCCGACTTCGACGTCAAGGAGCACGGCTTCTCGACCTTCTCCCGCCTCCTCGAGGCGCTGGAGAAAGAAGGGCTCCTCAAGCGGCAGCAGAACGAGAAGGGGCAGTGGTACCTGGTGCCGGCGTAGAGGCGCTCTCCCGATCCGAAAGCCCGCGAGGCCACCGGCGCCGCCGCCGAGGAGCCGGAATAGAACTGCCTATTCAGGTCAAGGAACTCGTCCAGTCGGTTTCCTTCCGACTCTGCCATCCTCATCATCGGCTGGCGGACAGGAGCGCCGCTACCATCCCGGAGCGCTGGCGAGCGCCGTCTATCGCTTCGGGTCCTTCGGCCCCGGAGCGCCCGGAGCAAGCAGCGGCCCGTCCGCCAGGAGCTCTCGCACCGTCACGAGCTTGAAGCCTCGCTGGCGCAGGCCCCGGATGATGGCCGGGAGCGCTTCTGCCGTGTGGAACTTCAGGTGGTTCAGGTGCATCACCACGATGTCGCCGGGCCGCACCTTGCGCAGGACCCAATCGACGAGCCGGGGAGCGGTCGCGTGCGGGTCGGGGTCGCCGCTCGGCAGGTCGTACTCGACGGTCATCAGGCCGAGCGCCGCCGCGGTCTCCACCACCTTCGTGTCGTACTCCCCGAACGGCGGCCGCCAGAAAGTCGGCTCCTTCCCGGTGACCGCGTAGACCTGGTCCTCGGTTCGCAGCAGCTCCGCTCTCACGCGCGCGGGCGACAGCCGCGTCATGTGCGGGTGCGACCAGGTGTGATTCTCCAGCTCGATCTGCGGGAGCGACGCCAGGTACCTCACCTGCGCCTGGTTGTGCTCGGTCCAGCGGCCGCCGAGGAAGATCGTCGCCGGCGTGTGCGTCGCCACCAGAATCCGCACGATGCGCGCGTCGAGCTCGTTTGCGCGGGTGGAGCAGGCATCGAAGGTGAGCGCGACGTCATGGCCGAGGCGGGAACCGCGCGAGAGCACCTCGGCCGTCACCGCCTCGAGCCGCGGCGCGGGCGCGGGCGGATGGGCGCGTGACGCGCGCGCGCGGGCGGGCGGGCGCGGGGCGGAATGGACTGCATGGGCGGTGCTCTTCGGCGAGAGCGCTGCTGCCAGGAGCAGCGCCGCGAGAAAGGGTGGCATCGGACCTCGGCTCGATTCGCGCGACAGGCGCGAAGGCCGCTACGATAACCGCCATGCCGGTGTCGATTCGCCCGTTTCGTCCATCCGACGCTCCCGCCTGTGGACGTATCGTCGACGCGACCCCGCTCTGGCGCCGCTACGGTTTGACCGGCGGGGCGCTCGCGCGCGCCCTCGTCGCGTCGACCGAGCCCATTTTCGTCGCGGATGACGCGGGCGTCGTCCTCGGCTTCGCCTGGGTGCTCAGGAGCGGTGCCTTTGGGCGCAGCGGCTACCTGCGGCTGATCGCGGTCGACCCGGACCGGCGCGGCGCGCGGGTGGGGGAGGAGCTCCTCCGGGCGTTCGAAGCCGAGGCGCAGAGTAGGAGCGCCGACGCTTTCCTTCTGGTCTCCGACTTCAACGCTGGCGCGCGCCGCTTCTACCTCCGCGAGGGCTACGTCGAGGTCGGACGGCTCGACGACTACGTGGTGCCGGGGGTCTCGGAAATCCTGATGCGCAAGCGGCTGGGACGACCCGCCGCGCCGGACGCCGGGGCCGCTTCCCCCGCCGACTCCGGTTAGGGGCCGGAACAGAACGACCTTGGCAAGTCGTGCTGTCCTGGACCGCTCACCCTGAGCCCTTCGGCACGCATGGCGCGGGGCTTTCGCCAGTAACCCAAGCTCGATCTTGGAGATGATCGGGATGGTGGCACGGACGTCCTCGCCGGTGAGAGCTCGGGAAGCTGCCATGCCGGTGGGTTCGGCTGGGCTATCCCGGGCGAGGACGCCGGTGCCACCGAGCCTTGCTGCGTGGGGTCGAGAGTTTTGCGCGCCGCGCGAAGATTTCGTGGCTCGGTAGCTCCGGATGAGCGGGAACGAGAATACGCCTGAAGATGTCCAGGTTCTGTGTTCCCAGCACCCTAGCGCACGCGTTTCGGTTCGCTCACCGCCTGGGGATCCGCCGCTTCGAACGTCGCCGGCGGCTCGGCGACTTCCTGGATGAGCTTGCGCTCGTCCGCCGCCGGGGACGTCGCCTCCTCGAACACCGAATGCGAATCAGCAGCCGGCGCGGTCGAGGCGTGCTCGTCCGCCGTCACCTGCTCCAGCGCCTGCGCGATGGCCTCGATTTCGTCGTGGAGCTGCTGGACCCCCTGGATGAGCTCGGCACCGGCGCTGGGACCCAGCTCCGCCCCCGCTGTTCGTAAGCGCACAAGCTGAGTTCCGAGACCCTCCAGGGTCAGAATCAGCCGGGTCTGCTCCGCGTCCAGCCGGTCCGCGCTCGTGCGCAACAGCTCCCGCTGCCGCCGCTGCTCGGCGATGGCGGCCACCGCCCCCGAAAGCGAGCGCCGGACCGCCGGGTCGGTGGCCGCCGCCAAGCGCTGCTCGATCACCTCTTTCTCTTTGTCGAGCCGCGCGAGCGCCTCCGGGTTCGCTTCCTCTCGGAGGGCCCGTTCCCGCCGCAAGAGGTCGTGACACGTTCGCCGCAAGGCGCCCACCGTCTCCGCCGAGGTGCCCAGGTGCTCCCGCACCTGCTCCGGCGCCTCCTTCAGCTCGTTCTCCAGCCGCTCGCAAGCCACGTCGACCCGTTCGTCGCGCGGGTCGACCTTGCTCTCCTGGAGCGCTGCCGCCTGGCGCGGAGCCCGCTCTCGCCGCTTCGAGTTCGCGGCGTAGGTGACACCCGCTGAAACCGACATCGCCGCCGGCACCTGCGCGCCGCGGCTCACCGTCGCCCCCGCGCCCAGGTGCGACCCGGCGCCCAGCACCGCTTCCTCCATCACGGTCGCGCCCCAGGAGACGCATGCACCCTCCTCGAGCACCGCGTCGCGCCCGACCGTCGCGCCCATCCGCACCACCGCACCCTTCGTCACCACCGCGCCCGAGCCGACCGTCGCGCCCATCTCGACCACCGCGCCGGGCTCCACCACCGCGTCCTCGGCGATCGACGCGCCCATCCCGATGTGCGCCCGCGTCGGGTCGTGCGGCGTAAGCCCCGCCGGTACGCTGGACAAGAGCGCTTCCCCCAGCCGGCGCAGCAGGAAGACGCCGCCGACCACCGCGAAGAAGGCCGCCGGCCCCACGAGCCACAGATGTCCGGTCGCGATCGCCAGCGCGACCAGCATCGCCGACACGCCCAGGGCGCCCCCACCCGCGCCGCGATGGCGCCCGAGCCGCGCCCGCTCGCGCGCGCTCAGAGCCTGAGCACGAATCGTTTTCTGCTGGGAGTATATTACTTGGTTAGTAGTTGCACGGGCCGGGGATTCACCCGGCTCGGCAAACGCTGATCACGCGGAGGATGTTGTACGTGAGGGTGAAGAGGCAAGCCCAGCCGAGCACCTTGTCGAGGGAGCGTATGGGGACGTGGTCGAGGCCGCGGTGGGCCTTACCATCGGCGTTGACGGTTTCGGCAGTAGCGGCGCGCTGCTTGTAGAGTTCCTGGGACTCGGCGGTCTGCATGCGCGCGCGCCACCCGGCGGTGGCGGGAGAGTCGCTCTTGCGCGCCTCGGTGGACGGACGCTGGTCCTGACGGGTCTTCTTCAGCGGCGCGTACACGGTGGTCTTGGGGGCCAGCGCGTCGAGCGTCTCGTGGGCGAGGTACCCGCCATCGACCAAGAGCTCCTTCGGACGCTCGCCGAACCGCTCTTCGACCTGCTTCATCATCGGTTCGGCTTCGCCCTGGTCGGTGCCGCGATTGGTCACCTCCACCCCGACGATCAGGCGCGCCTTGTCGGTGGTGGTCGCGAACTGCACGTTGTAGGCCGGGCGAAAGCCGCCGTCGCCGCGCTTCATCACCCGCGCTTGCGGGTCGGTCGTCGACACCCGCGGCGGCCGGTCTTCGCCGCTGCGCTTCTTGGCGACCGCCGCATCGGGAAGCTCAGCAAGAGCGGCGTCGATCCGCTGGAGCCGATCGCGCGCGCCCCGCTCCCGTGCCGCACGGCGCGCCTTGGTCAGCGCCGGATTCTGCGCGTCGGCGAGCACCGCATCCAGATGCGCCTCGGCCTGCTTGCGCAACTCGACGAGCGTCTGCTCCCGGCGGAACGAGGCCGCACCGGCGCTCGCGCGAACGCGGGTCCCGTCCTGCGCCACGCGAGACAGATCGCACAGGCCCGCCTTCAAGAGCACC
>JAJYLH010000100.1 GCA_021787845.1 Myxococcales bacterium
ATGAATGGAGCACGGCAAGCATGCGCGGGCCTCGAAGGGCGAGCGCGAGGGTGGCACAGGCTGCGCCGAGCCCTCACGGCCCTTCGACGGCCGGGCACGAGGGCGGTGGCAACGAGCGAGGTCCGTGGGCCCGGCCGCCTCAGGGCGAGCGGGAACGACAACCTGAGATGTCTGGATACCCAGCCTACCACGACCAGACCAACGGGTGGATGCAAGTGGCGTTCAACGACGACTATGGCGGGAGCCTCAGGAGTCTGGTTACGTTCACGCCTTCTGTGACAGGGTACTACTACCTCTGGGTGCGCGCGTACAACAAGTGGAGCTGGGGTAATGCGGACGTGTATGTAAACGGGACCGGGTTGCTTGCCCAGGCGCCGTTTGGTGGCATCAATGTGAACACCTCCTGGAACCAAGGCGACACGTTTCGTGTGACGGGCACTCAAAGCGGCGCGCCCAATGACTTTATGGTCTTCCTACTCGCCTCGAACTCACAGTTCTTGCAGCTCGACGATGACTCCGGGCCGAATTTGTATCCCCTGGCAACTGCGACCTCAGACCAGTCCGGTACCTCCTTCTTCGTGGCAGGGAGCTACCCATTTGGAGGGGGCGCAGCCCGTGTCACGATGGACCACAACCCTGTCGCTTTGTGTGCAAGTGGGGGTATTTATTTCTTCTGCTACCCGGACGACAGCGACGGAGATGGCATCTCCGACGCTTTGGAGAACCTCGTTGGCTCCAACCCTAACTCGGTCGACACCGACGGCGACGGGATTCCTGACAACATAGAGCTTTGGGGCAACGATGGGTTCTCCTATTCGGAGTACGGGACCGTCACTCATCCAGATCTTTACGTGGAAGCAGACTACTTCGTCAACTCCTCAGATCCGACCAAGTCGAGAGTCCCGTATTCCGGGCTCCCGGCTTATTCGGCGGACATCTTCAGCTCGGACGCAAACGGACCCGGTGGGATTTCTGCTCATGTGTTCGTTGATGATGCACTACCCTGGCATCAGTACGTGGCGTTCGACCCGAACCAGACATGCGTGCCCGGAGACGACTGCGTGACCTTTTCGTCCCTTAAGAGCCAATACTTTTCGCCTTACGACCCGTCTCGAAGGGCATACTTTCACTACGCTCTCTTTGCCTACGATCAGTGGAAATATGGCGTCGGCTCGTCGGGGATCGCGTGGATACCAGGCCAGGATCTCTTGATCACTCTTGGCGACGGATTCCAGGAGTTCACTGAGGCTGAACAACAGGGCACGTTCATTCATGAGCTGGGGCACAACCTTGGCCTGACGCATAACGGGAGCGGAAACGGAAATCAGAATGGCCCCAACAGCATCGTGTACGAAAGCATTATGAACTACCGCTATCAGATACCGGGCGTCGACCCAGACGGGCGACACACCTATTCACATGGGACGAACGGCTGCGCCGAGTGCGCGACGTCGCCGAAGTTGGCATGCGTCGACTTCGAAAGCGAGGGGCACTGCAGCATCTATCCCTTCTGCGACTGCGACCTGGATGATTGGAGTATTGTCAACTTGGATTTCCCGGAAGCAGGAGGAGGAGGAGGAACCGCCGAGGCGGGCGAGGATAAATGGAGCGATGCGGCCCATCCGGCCAAGGTCCATCCGGCGGGGAAGCGAACGCGCGATGAGATTGTGGCGCGGGAAAAGGCTGCCATCCAGCATCTGCGCGACCAGGGTTATGTTGAAAGCAAGGACTTCACAGTCACACCGGACGGCCTCCACGCCGTGGCGGTCGGACGATGAGAGTCGCGCCGACGATCATCGTGATCATCGCCTTCGCCTGCAGTGCCTGCCGGAGGGGTACCGGCGCCGACTCGGCCTTGGCTGACGCGGCCTCGGACGCCGCCGAGGCGCGTTGGCCATGCGCAGATGGTCCGCTGGGCCACCAAGGTGGCGCATGTCCGGATGCGGTCGAGAATGAGGCGGACCTCGATGTCTCCTTCATGACGAATCCGCCGCTGACGGGGACGGGCGATGATGTCGAGCTTCGATTTACTGTGGAAACGCAGAAGCTCAACACTGACTTCCCTGGCGGACGCACGTGGGGCTACAACATCTCAGGTAGCCAAGGAAGCACTTCAATCCTTGTGGGATTCGATTCATACAAGCCTTGGCTGCTCGCAAACCAGCTTGGTGAGGTCTGGCAGCTTAGCTCTAGCTCGGTGTTGACCGGTTGCGCGGACGCCTTCGGTGAGGCGAACGCGCGATCGGAACTTATCGTCCGTGACGGCGGCGGCCAACTAAGATTCGCGGAGGTCCTAACGCCGCTTTGGGCCGGAGGCAAGCTCGACCTCGTTGCTGGTTGGACTCCCGAGTTCTCTGTGACCTGGGGTGACTCGGACTGTCCTTCGGTCGCCGGTACCCATAATGGGTATGACCGTCCCTTCAAGGACGTCGTGCTCCGGTTGCAGCCGCAGGGTGGTTCGGCAGTCGAGGTCGGTGCTGGCGATCGTGCGACAGTCCAGTTCGGCGGAGCGACATATTACGTGACGGTCGGTCTGGCAGCGAAGTACCTCGATGCCGATTGCGGTGATGCCTCGTTCGTTGTCTACCGTCGAGGTTTCTTGTGCCAAGTGGCGCCCGACGGCGGGATGCCGTAAGGCCGAGGCGATCGGTGGTCGATGGTGCGACAGCTCTCGCCGGTCGCGGGCGTCATGGCGACCGACGCCGCTCCTGCTCTCCGCGGCATTGCAACCCGAGGGCGCAGCCGATGGCCGGTGCCGCCGCTGCTCTCTGCCATCGCTCGCGGCGGCGGGATGGCCCAACTGGCGGCGGCGACTCATCGGCCCACGGGCGCTCCGGACGGGGAATCCCAAAATGAGGCTCGGTAGTCTCAAATTGAGACTGACCGGCCGGCTCACTGCACGGATGCAGCGGTTTCGCGGCTGGAACGATTCCTGCCTGGCGCTCGCCTCGATGGAAGGGGCTCGCCATCTGCCGCGAGCTCGCGCGGGCCTTGGGCGGACGCATCGAGCGAGCTCGGCAAAGAGACGACCTTCACCGTCCACGTGCCCGACGGCGACGAGGTCCTCCGCCGCGCCCAGGCCGCGAACGCCCCCAAGCCAGCGGCCACGGTGCACTGAGGGTGGCCGCGCTCGGGTCGCCGGCTTTTCGTCCAGGATTCGTTCCCACCGAGGCTTGTCATGATTGCTTTCGAGCTCACGCCGCTCGAGGCCGCTGTCTTGGAGATGCTCTGTGCGGGCGAGGATCCGAAGCTCGAGGTACTGCGGGCGCAGCTCGCCGGTGTCACGGTCGTTGGGCGCGAGCTCACCGGAGTCGGGTTCTTTACCCAGCTTCAGGTTCCTGCGGATGCTCCGACTCTGGACGAGAATGTCGGGCCGTTCGGTGACGTGGAAGCCGTGCTCGAAGGCGTGGAACATGGAGCCGGTTTCCTTCTCTGGTTTCGGAACGGGCGGATGTCGCAACTCGAAGGGTACTCGTACGGGGAGCCTTGGCCTAAGGACGCTGGTCGATTCAGCCTTCGGTATCGGGATCACCGGCAACGCGATCTCTCGCGTTTGTAGTCTGACACGCAGTCCGACCTGACGAAGCGACGGATCACGCATCGAGGACCTTCCGGTTTACTCAGCGAAGCGGAAGGCGCTTCAGGCTCCTACCAGTTCGGGTCGTCCCACAGCTTGTCGCGAGCGGCCATCTCGCGGATGACCGGCGCCAGCTCCTCGCACAGGTGGAACTTGCGATTGGTGCGGTCCCGGCCCCGTCTGAAGAGCGGACGCGGCATCCGATGGACCTCGGCGAGCTTGTTCAGCGAGGTGTGGAAGCGCTGCAGGTTGTCAACAGGATGGGCAGAGCGCAGCGAAGCCCATCATTGCGGTGCTCGCCGATGGGTTTCGCTCGGCTCCGCCCATCCTGCGACCTTCAGTGGAAGAGCCACATCACGCCCGCCACGGTCGTGACTTCCACGAGCCCGTCGGGAATGAGCCCGCCGACCGCGAGGCGGACGTAGGGATACCAACTGCCCGTCTGGTAGCCGCAGCTCAGGACGCCCCGCAAGTCCAGATCCCCCGAACCGAGGCCGGCGAAGTTGTACAGCCAGGCGGCTTCCGCGCCGAGGCCGACGTAGAGGGGAAGCCGGACGGCGGGGCGCATCCGAAGGTCGTACCCGAATCCCAAGAAGTCGTAGAGCAGACCCGACGACTCGTCGGTGGGGTAGTTGATTCCGCCTTCGTGCGTCATGAACATGAGAAGCCTGAAGTCGTAGCCCCAGCGGCGGTCGAAGTCGCCGACTCCGGCATAGTACAAGCCCCATCGAGGACCGACCCGATGCTCGCCCGCCAGGTACGATATCCCCAGTTCCGCGCCGATCCCGAAGACCGAAGGATCAATTTCCTTTCGCAGCGGCTTGGCCGCCTCGTCGCCGTAAGCCTGAGCGAACCGGTCCACCATCTTCTCCTTGGTGGCCTTGTCGATGCTCGTCAGCGGCAGTATCTGCTCGATTCGTCGCTTGTCGTCCGCCTCGCGCGCGTCGCGGGCATCCTTCACCTGGGCGTACTCTCTCCACTTCGCGGCGCGGGCCAACGCGTCTTGCCGATAGGGGTTCTGCTCGGTGATGGCCGCGAGGTTCTGCCATGCCAGCGTGGCGGCGTCGGGATCGCTCCTCCCGTTGGCATCGGCCTTGAGCGCGGCGTCGCGGGCGACGAGGGCCTCGGTCGAGGCGTCGATCTCCAGTGCGGACGACTGGAAGCTCGACGACAGGCTCGGCACGGGTTGGAGCGCTGGCCCTCCGCCGATTTCAATGGTCGAGGTGGCCGCGGGTGAGCGTCCCGCAATCCCCGCTTGCGCGAAGAAGCTCGCCGCCTGCGCCTGGAAGGCGCGTCGCAGGTCCATCGTGGTCGCCCCGGTGATTTCCGCGTCGGCGAGCAGCTCTCCGGTTTTCGTCGACTCCAGGCGGATCGACGCGGTGTAGACGCCATCCACGAACTGCACCTGACCGCTGATGTAGTCGTCGACCTCGATCTGCCGTGCGGCGGTGAGGACGCAGTGCGCCTCGCTGCACTTGGACGGGTCGATGTGGTTGTCCTCCAGAAGCTGATACTCGGTCTCGCTGGTGATCACCTGCCACTCGGTGCCGCGCAGCGCCTGCCCGGCGATGCCGCGCAGCATCTCCTCCAAGGACGCTTCGTCGGCCTTGGTCATGCGGCCATTCGTGTTCGCAACGTTCAACGGCAGCACCGCCAGGAGCTTGCGCGCCTGGGCCCGCGCCGAGACCGCGCACACGAAGAACGCCACCGCCCACGCCCGCCGGGTCGCCACCGCCACCTCCATCGCGGGCGCGATAGCATGCGGCATCGTCGAGCGCAAGCGGGCGAGCTCTCGCGATTCATCCGCTGGAAGGCGTCACGCTCGGACGACGACGACTTCGCGTCCGGAGGGCGTGCGAGCACTGGAAGCCCGCAGGCGTTCGGCGACGCGCGGCTTCCGCGCCGAGGCCGACGTAGAGGGGAAGCCGGACGGCGGGGCGCATCCGAAGGTCGTACCCGAATCCCGAGAAGTCGTAGAGCAGACCCGACGACTCGTCGGTGGGGTAGGCAATTCCGCCTTCGTGCGTCATGAACATGAGAAGCCTGAAGCCTGAAGTCGTAGCCCCAACGGCGGTCGAAGTCGCCGACTTGGTGGCCTTGTCGATGCTCGTCAGCGGCAGTGATTCTGCTCAGCCCGGCGGGGGACAAGCCCCCGCCCTACGGTCTTGCGGAACGAGTGCGTCAACCGGATAGGCATGGAGGGAACGAGCTCCGGGCATCTGATCTCCGTTGCCTCATTCGCCTCGGGTACGCGAGACGCGCACGGCGAGCCGGTCCAGGATTCCGGGAGCCGCGACGGCCAGCCAGGGGGCGACCCGGAGCCGAGCCGGGACGAAGACGTCGCGTCTTCGATGTTCCATCGCGCGGAGGATCTCGCCGGCGCAGGCGTCGACGCTCAGCGTGCCCTGGCTCTCGTTGCGCGGGCTCTGCCCGAGCGGCTTCCCGTCGGGACCCAGAGCGCGCGCCCGGATGTCGGTCGCGATGAAGCCGGGCGAAACCGTGAGGACCGAGACGCCGCTGCCCCTGAGCTCGATGCGCAGGGTGTCGAAGAACCCTTGCATCGCGTGCTTGCTCGCGGCGTAGGCGCTGCGCGTCGGCGCCCCGAACTTGCCGGTGAGCGACGAGACCGCGACGAGGAGTCCCCGGCGCTTGCGCAGCTCGGGAAGCGCGAAGTGCGTCGCGTAGACCGCGCCGAGGTAGTTGACCCGCATCGCCTTCTCGAAAATCGACAGGTCGGTCACGTCCTCGAAGCGCGCGATGGTGGTGATGCCCGCGTTGTTGACGAGGCAGTCGACGCCGCCGAAGGCGGACGCCGCGCGCTCGACCATCCGCCGGCAGGCGTCGGGGTCCGTCACGTCGGTCGGGATGGCGATGGCCTCCCCGCCGGCTTGGCGACAACGTTCCGCGACGCGGTCGAGCTCCTGGGGGCCGCGCGCCGCGAGCGCGAGCTTCGCCCCGCGTCCGGCGAGCCGCACCGCGAGCGCCTCGCCGATGCCGGTCGACGCTCCGGTGATGACCACGCTCTTCCAGTGAAAATCCATCCGACTCTCCGTTCCCGAGCCCGCTCGGTGCGCGACTCGGAAGGCAGCCCAACGGCTGCAAATCATGGGCCACGTTGGTCTGCCGGGCGGCGGTGGAAATTGGACCGGAGCCCTTGCCAGCGCCTCTGGGGTCCCGCACGCGCCATCCGTGTGTTGCGGCTGAGGCGGCGTTGCGCGTGCCCTCGCCTGTTGGGCTCTTGATGCCCGGTCGTGAGGCCGGTCCGGAGCTTGCATCTCGGATCCCGCATGAGGCCCGCTTTCATCGGCATCGACCCCCGACTACCGACGAGGTTCGCCGCCATCTCGTTTCTCCTCGCGTTTTCCGGCGGCTGCGCGGTGAATCGCAGCTACGTCTCCGCGCTGGAAGTTCGGCGCGTAGCGCCCGAGCTCGAGCGGCGAGGACGAGCCCGGGTCGTCGATTCCTCGGGCCGCGAGATCTGTCTGCGGCGGTCAGACCTGGTGCGCGGCTACCGGCTGAAGGGAAGCCTTCTTCCGGCAACTCCCCTCGGCTCGCTCGTGAGATCTCGGAGCCTATCCAGTACGACGCTCGACCGGCTCGCGGGCATCGAGGTCAAGGAGAATCGTTTCGACGCGAAGGCGGCGGCTGCCTACACAGGTCTGGTCGGGTGGGCGCTGCTGGAAGGCGGCTGTACTGCATGCGCCTTCGGCGGGCTCGGATGTCGCGGTGCCGCGAAGAAGGTTGGTGCGGCGGCAGCGGTCGGGGTCGTGCTGCCGTTGGTCGGGATCATGGTTCTTGCTGTCTACTCGCCCGCGCCGGATTAGGCGTCGGGGTCATGGGTCGCCGTCGAGGAGGCGCCGGTGTCATCGGCGATCGTCAAGAGTTTCGTCTGTGTCGAGACCGGCATCGCGGCAGTCGCGATCGGCGTGGTGGCGCTCTTCGCGTGGGGGGACGCGGTCGGCGTCGCGGGCGCGCTCGCGCAAGGCATCCCGCCGCCGCATGTCGACCTGTCCGCGTACGTGCTGTTGGCGCTCACGATCGTGTTGGGCGCCGGCATCACGTCCCCGCCGACCGCGCTGGTCCTCGGCGTCGTCGCCGCGCGCGCTCGCCGATGGCGCTTCTCGAAGCTGGCGCTGGCGGGAGCCGCGGCGGTGCTCGTGCAGGCGGCGCTGTCGGCGTACCCGATCACGGCGCTCTCTGTTTACTTCCTCTCGAACACGCCCCCGAGCGAGCCCTTCCCATTCGGCGCGGACTGGCACGTGCCGCTCGGCGTGGTGGCGGGGGTTGGCTATGTCGGCTTCGTGATGGCGTCGCCGGCGGTCGCGGCCGTGTTCGGCGTGGCCGTCTACGCGCTCGAGCGATGGACGCGCCCAACGCCGATGGGTCGACCGCCGGCTGAAGGGGACCACCATTCTTGAGTGCCTGCTGGGACCACGGCGTCGGGACGCCACCGGCGTTATCGCCACACAACCGGCCCCGTGCGCTTCAGCGAGCGTAAGAAGCGCGCGCGGTCGGCCTCGGAGGGCAGCGGCTGCGCGCCCTGGGCCTCGATGGTCAGCACGCAACGCCGATCGGACCACTCGATGATCCGCGAAATGCTCTTCGCCCGGGTCTCGGTGCGTTCGGGCCGCGGCGCGCCGCCGTCGGGCCCGAGCTTGCCGTCGCGGCGCGCGATGCACGTCGCCGCCCACGCGACGCCCCCGGGCGACTTCGCGCCGACGCTGTACGTCCGGACCTCGACGCCGTCGGTCGCCGTCGCACGCTCGCGGAAGTCGTTGAACGCGAGCGGCATCTCGACGGAGAACCCGCCCTCGGTCGATGTCGCGAGCTGCCATCCATCGCCGATTGGAGCGGTTGCCTGGATGCGAAACAGCTTCAGGTAGATACCCTGGGCGAGCGCCCGCTCCTCGCCCGGCCGTATGCCATCGAGCGTCTTCGTGATGGTCGCGCGCGACGGCGCCTTCTTGCACGCAGGGCCCAGCACCAAGCAACATGCGACGGCGATGAAGCTCGCGAGCGAATGGGTGTGAGTCGAACGGTGCATCTCGAACCGGACAGGACGTTTCATGGAGGTGGGATCCTGGGCGGGGGTTCGCTTGCCGGTCAAGCGGCGCATCGAGCAACGCGCTCGAACCCAGGCACCTACGGCGCCGGCACGATTCCGCGAGCGAACCAGATGTGGCTGGTGCCGCTGCGATTGTCGCTCCAGGCGGTCAGGAGCTGCCCCCCGGCGATGGTGGCGCCGAGATAATCGCCGAGCCAGTCGGAGCTGTGGCGGCGGGTGGTGAAGGTGAACGGTGAACGGCGTGTCGTTAAGGAACGAGGCCGGGACGCAGGAGAGGCCCTGGGGGCAGGTGCTGATCTGCCGCGCCAGGAAGATCTCGCGCTGCCCGCTCTAAACGCGGTTCCGGTCGATCTCAGGCGCGTTGCGCCTTCTTGCGTCGCCGGAGGGCGAACGCCACCATGGCGAGCCCCAAGAGCCCGGTCGCCGAGGCGATCGGCGCGGCCGAGCACCCGCCGCTGTTATTGTTGTTGGCGGCGGAGCTCGTCGAATGGGTGCCCGCGTCGCCTGGTGGCGGCACGCACCAGAGGCACGTGCTGGCATCGGTATCGCAGCCACCGCCGGTGTGCGGCTCGCAGACGTCTCCTGGGTAGTACTCGCCGCCTCCGCAAGGGTCACCCGCGTTCTTGCCGTCGCAGACCGCCCAGGGCGGCGGCCCGTCGGCGTGCGCCACCTTCGGAATCACCATCGCCGCCGCCAGCGCCAGCGCCCACGCTGCCATTCTTCCGAACCTTCGCATCTCGTCCTCCTTCGTGCTAGCGTCGAGCACGACGGTGCGGTTTATCGCAACCGGCGTGCCAGGTCAACGGAGCCGCTCGCCATGCCGAACGCCAACGGGCTCTATCTCGTCGCCCTCGCCATCACGCTCGTGGTGGAGGTACCCATCGTCCTCGCCATCTACCGCCGGGTGGCGCCGCTCTGGCGCGTCGCCGGAGTCGCACTTGCGGTGAATCTCCTCACCCACGGCTTGCTGTGGACTCTCTTCCGGCATCTCCCTGGCGCGTACGGCGTTCGGGTCGCCTACACCGAGGTCGTCGTGGTCGCGATCGAGGCCGTCGCCTACCGCGTGTTCGTCGGCGGGACCTGGGCGCGAGCCGTCATCGCTTCGCTCGTCGCCAATGCCGCCTCGACCGCGGCCAGCCTCGCGGTGTGGCGATGGATGTTCGCCCACGGGGGATTCGGTCTACTGCGCTGACGGGCGGCGCGGGCTGGCGATGACACGATCGGCGAGCCGCCTACTGGCAATAGCCGCTCGTTTCAGTCGTGCTTCGAATGTCTACGTAGGTGTCCCCGTCCCATGTGAGAACGGCGGCGCTGGCATCGTACTGCCCCGACGCCTCGTATCCGTAGAACGAGCCGCTCAGGCTCCAGCCATCGCAGGTGTAGGTGCCGTCATCGTGCGCGACATCCTCGTGCCCCCAGCAAACGTCGTTCGGCGGCTCGAACACGAGGAGCCAGCGTCCATAGACGATGCCTTGCTGGTTCTCGCCTATCGGCAGGTCGTGTTGAGAGATGAAGGTGACGCCGCTCACCGCCTCGCAGGCATTCGCCGGCCGAACGCCCCCATCTGCGCTGCCTCCATCGGACGATGCTCGGGGACCTGCGTCCTCGGTCGGGGTCGATGGCGCAGTCGAGCCGCCACCGCACCCGTTCGAACCCACGAGGATGGCCGCGGAAGCGACCAGGACGCCGAGAACCAGTGCCGGGATGTATCTGTCCATCGGGTACCCTCAGCCTCGACTGGGTATCCAGACACCCCAGGTGTCTTGGTCCCCGATCCGCTCACCCTGAGGTGCCCGCGCCCACGGAGCATGAATGGAGCACGGCAAGCATGCGCGGGCCTCGAAGGGCGAGCGCGAGGGTGGCACAGGCTGTGCCGAGCCCTCACGGCCCTTCGAGGGCCGGGCACGAGGGCGGTGGCAACGAGCGAGGTCCGTGGGCCCGGCCGCCTCAGGGCGAGCGGGAACGACAACCTGAGATGTCTGGATACCCAGCCAGCCTCGTGGGTGGCGAGCGTGCGCGGAGACGCTATTAATCGTTGCGAAAGTAGTCGCAGTCGGAGTCTCGTGGCACAGGCGTCCTCGCCTGTGAAAGCCACAACGAAGGCTACACGGGCGGGGACGCCCGTGCCACGACTGATGATGCGAGGTGCAGATACTTTCGCAACGATTAATACTCGTGAAAGCACTCAGAGAAGCAGCGGTATTGAGCGTCTCCGAAGAGAACGGCGCACCTACGCTTGCAGCTCTCCTTGCGCGCCGCGATCTGGGCCCGCTGCGGGGTGTCAGCACCTTGGTCACCTCGCCGACCATGTTGAACCAGACTTCGGAGCCCCCCTGGCAAGCCTTGCCCTTGAACGTGCGGCTTCCGCTGCCGAGCAGCGCCCAGTTGGGCAGATGGTCTTCGTCGAAGGAGACCTCGTCGCCCGCGTCCAGGGAAACCTTGCCGTAGGTGGCGGCTGCGCCCAGCTTGACCGACTTCAGGTAGAAGGTGGGGACTCCCGTGAAATTGTTGTCGCTCTCGTCCACCTGGATGGTCGAGCCCGCCGGCACCTGGATGCCGGCCATCGACATCTCGGCCGCGGGTTTGATCCACTGCATGTACCCGTCATCTTTGAACCCGACGCGCGAAGACGCCGGGATCGTGACCCCGCCGAGCGTCACGGCGGTCTTGAGCTCGATCTCCCGAGTGTCTTCGCCGTGCTTGTCGATGACCTGGGCCTGGTCCTTTCTGATCTGTGCCAGGCTCGGACCCAACAACATGCCGGGAAGACAACCGACGAGTGGCGCCAGGACGAGCAGGGTCGCGATCGCGACGAAGAACTTGGATGGCTTCTTCATGGTTCCTCCGATGGGCGGGAAGTCAGTTTCTCGGGCGGTGGTCCTGGGCGCCACGGCGGCGACCAGCAAGGAGCGAAGTGTTGGCGCTTGAAACATCGTGGAACACGGCGCAACGAAAAGCGTCGTTGGGAGACCCGCGAAACATCGTGGCAGACGCGCGGGCTGACAGCATCGCTCTCGAGCCTTCTGCTTCGACCCGAAGGAGCGCGAAACTGGAGCCCCAACGAGCGCGCCGCGGGCTCCAGCAAGCCCCTCCAGCGATCACTGCACGTTGCAGGTCGCCGTCAGCTCCGTCGCGTCGCACTTGCAGCTCGGGCACTTGGTGGTGTTGCAGGTCTCGTTGCCGGCGCAGCTCGAGGAGCATCCGCCACCGGCGCAGCTCAGGTTCACCGTTCCCTGTCCGTTCGAGGTGACGGTGCAGTTGCCGCCGGCGCAGTCGAAGCTCACGTCGCCTTGGCCGTTCGCCGTCAGCGAGCAGCCGCCCTTGTCGCAGGTGAGGGTGGTGGCCCCCTGGCCGTCGGCGCTGAAGGCGCAACCGCTGTCGACGCAGTTCCAGGTGCAGGCGCCCTGGCCGGCACAGGTGCAGGAGTCCCCTTTGTGGCAGTCGGTCGACGCGCCGCAAGAAGCCATCAGGACGGCGGCCGCGGCCGCGAGGGAGAAGGAAAGGAAGCGATACATGGTTCACCGGGTTGGGAGGGTGTGGCGGCCCCTCATGGGCCGCCCGGGCCGGATGCACAACCCACGCCAACCGCGCGACGTCCCGGGAGAAGGGCGCAGCGGGTGGGGAACCGGGCCTTCGACGTCAGCCCGCCCGCGTGCCCCGACCGCGACGCGCGAACTCTGTTCTTCGCGTCAGGAGCGGGCTCGCGAAGCCCGTTCGACAACCCTACGATTTCGGCTTCGTCTCCGCCGGCTCGGCCTGTTTCTCGGGGCCGGCCTTCGTCTCCGCGCCCGCCTTGGACGCGGGCTTCCCGTTTTCGGCGGGCGGGTTGGCGGTCTTTGCCTTCTCGTCGGTGGTTCCCGCCTCTTCCTGCTTCCCCGGGGTCTTGTTCGCGCGCGGCCGCTTGCGACGCTCCCGCCCGAACGCATGCTGCTGGTCCTTCGGAACGTGCGCGATGATCCACGCCTCGAGGCCCAGCCCGTCGTCGTCCCAGAGGTGGTGCGCGGCCGGGCGCTGTTCGCGCAGGAGCTTGAGCGCGGCTTTCAGCGCCGAGCCCGCCTCGATTTCCGTCTCCGACGCGGTCTTGTGCGCGTCGATCTGCTTCTTGAGCGCCGCCAGCGTGAGCCCCTCGTCCGGCAGCCACACGAACGGCGGCGTCCGCAGGGGCAGCTCTCGCGCCAGGGTCGCGAGCCGCACGCCGTCCTCCGCCGGGTCTTTCCCCAGGTTCAGCGGCGCGAGCACCTGGAGCTGGTCGCTGTGGTGCCGGTAGCGATACCTGGCGCCGTCGTGGAGCTGCATCTCCATGTCGCGCGACTTCTCCAGCGTCGCATCCGCCTCGTCACCGAGCCGATCCGGCCAAGGCGCCATCTTTCCCGGATCGACGAGGCGCAGATCTCGCCCGGACGCCATCTTTCGCGAATCGTCACCGAGCCGATCCGGCACAGGCGCCGTCTTTCCCGGATCGACCAAGCGCGGATCTCGCCCGGACGCCATCTTTCGCAGATCGTCACCGAGCCGATCCGGCCAAGGCGCCAACTTTCCCGGATCGACACTGGGCCGATCCGGCGAAGGTGCCGTCTTTCCCGGATCGACGAAGCGCGCCCCCTCTCTCCCCTCACAAGGCGCGGATGGAGCCGGACACGCGAGTGTCCGGGTTTGCCCGGCACGTCGTGCCCTATCCGGACACTACCGTGTGCGGGTATCGGCTTCGTTCAGGTTGCACCCCCGCTCATCCTGAGGGGAGCGAGCGCTCTTTGCGAGCGGACTCGAAGGACGAGCGGGGCGCGGGAATATCCGCCCGCCCGTCGAGTCCGGCCGACCAGGAACCGTCCGTCGGTCTCCACTGGAGACCTCCGCCCCTCAGATGGGATGAAGCGGATATTCCCTGAAAGCGCCAACCTGAACGAAGGAGATACCCCCGCCTCCCGTGTCCGGCTCCACCGCCGTCCGCCGACCGAAATCACGGAGCCGGACATCCGGCTCCAACTCCCGACCGCGGCCCGTGTCGATTCTCAAAACCTTTCCCCCCGTACTTCCAAAACTTTCCCCCCCTGCGTGACGCGGACGTGATGATCGTCAGTTGGCTCCCTTTTGTCCAGCGGCGAGTCTGGGTT
>JAJYLH010000101.1 GCA_021787845.1 Myxococcales bacterium
GCCGCCGCACCATCGCCAGGCCTTCGATGTCGCCCCGCTTCTCGAAGATCGCGGTCGACCCGACGATGTCGGAGAAGAGGATCGCGAGCTCCTTCGAGTGGTGCTCGCGCAACTGACGCTCGATCTCCGCGCGCTGCGCGATGAGCCGCTCGAGGTCGTTTTTCCGGTCGTCGCTCCCCATGCCGCCATGCTAGCAGAACAGGGAAGGGCCGGAGAAGCAACTCCGGTTCAGGCCGGGAATCCTGGCTCTATGGTCACGACAACGAAGCCGTCCTGAGCGCCAATAGCCCGGTGCGGTCCCAGCACGTCGACCGCTGCACCGAGCTCGGCAACAAGCTGACGGTCGACATCAAGCCGAAGAGCGCGCCCCAGCGGGAAGACCCCGCCGCGAAGAGGGCCGCCGACGCCGCGAACCGCTGCTGGACCCTCGTCGTCAACGGGTACCTCGAGGTCGGCAAGGCCGCCTTCGAGATCTGGGGCCCGAGCTACCGGGACCACATCCCCGCGCTCCAGTCCCGCGCCGTCCACAAGAAGAAGGACGACACCCAGAAGCAAGAACAGGCGCAGCCGGAGCAGAAGGCCGAAACCGCGAAGAAGCCCGAGAAAGAGTAGAAGCGAGGCCCCCGCCGCAACCCGGATGTGCGCTGCTTCGGGTGGGCAGCGACGGTATGCCTCTGTGATCCGCTTCGACCTCCGCCAGAATTGGAGCCGGACACGTCAGTGTCCGGGTTCATGCGCGGCCTGGAATGTTATCGGTGGTGCCGGGCCGCTGGCCCGGCGCCCGGCCAGCGGCCCGGCACCACTGAGGATCAGTCGATCATGTCGCCTACACCGGGACACTGACGTGTCAACCGGGGAGGGGAGGGGGGCGAACCGCCGCTCATCGCCGCGCGATACTTCGAGCCCAGGCACGCTTTGCCCATGCTGAGCGCCCGCGCGCCTGGCTTCCAGGGAGGCGCAGGCGTGCCCACCATTCCCGAGGGCGAGCGCCCGAACGGGCGGGGAGCGTGTATGCGAGTGGCCAGGGCGATCGTCGTCATGCTCCTCCTCCATGCCTGCACGAGCCCGCCGCTGACCACCGTCGACCAGGGCTCGCCAGACGGCGGCCGGGCCGGGCCGATTTCCCCCAGCAGGTGGCCACCAGCCGGACCGGCGCCATCGAGGCTGCTCTTTCCCTCCTTCCAGCTCGCCTCCCTCGGCGCCAACGGCGGGACGAGCGGTGGCGGTGGCTCGTGGATGGTCTCGACCCTCGCGGGGAACGACGGGTTCCACGATGGCACCGGGGGGCCGAACGGGACAGCAGCGTTCAAGGCCCCCTATGGTGTCGCCCTCGATGCCGCTGGGGACATCTTTGTCGCCGATTTCCTCAACAACCGGATCCGGAAGATCGGCCCGACCGGGAACGTGACGACGTTAGCGGGAAACGGAAAGCAGGGCTTCGCCGACGGGACTGGCGGTGCGTTCGGCACGGCGGAATTCTTCGAGCCGTTGAGCGTCGCGGTGGACAGTCATGGCTACGTATACGTGGCGGACTGCATGAACAACCGGGTGCGCAAGATTGCCCCAGATGGCACCGTGACGACTCTTGCGGGCAACGGCACGCAAGGCCATGTCGACGGTTCGGGCGGACCCAACGGCACCGCCGAGCTCACCTGTCCTACCGCGGTAGCGGTCGATGCCTCGGGAAACGTCTTCGATGTCGACTGGAATTCGGTTCGTAAGATCGATCCTGCCGGAAACGTCACGACCATCGCCGGCAGCCCCAAGGCCGGTTACGCCGATGGTCCTGGAGCCGTCGCCGAGTTCAACAACCTCAGTGGGATCGCGATTGACGCGAGCGGTAACATCTACGTCGGCGACGGCGAGAACGAACGCATCCGGAAGATCGACCCCCAAGGCAACGTGACGACGCTCGCCGGCAACGGCATCGCTGGCTTTGCCGACGGCACGGGTGGACCCAGCGGCACGGCGGAATTCGACTATCCCCGAGGGGTTGCTGTCGACGGCCATGGCAACGTGTACGTCGCGGACACGAACAACTACCGCGTTCGCAAGATCGACACGTCTGGCAACGTTTCGACCTTCGCAGGCAACGGAGTACAGGGCTACGTCGACGGGAGTCTGGGGCCGTCGGGAACCGCGGAGTTCTACGGTCCCACGGATGTCGCCATAAGCAGCCAGGGCGCTCTCTACATCGCCGACTCGGAAAGCCTGCGAATCCGCGAGGTGGATGCGTCCGGAACCATGACGACGGTCGCAGGGACCGGCGGTGGGAGTCCCGTGGGTTGGGCCCGAGACGGCACGGGAGGCCCGTACGGCAGCGCCCAGTTCTACATGCCGCAGGGCGTGGCAGTGGATTCTCAGGGAAACGTCTATGTTGGAGACACCTGGGACAACCGGGTGCGAAAGATCGATCCCTCGGGGAACGTGACGACGCTTGCGGGCAACGGGGTGGCGGGTTTCGTCGACGGACCCGGCGCCACGGCGGAGTTCTCGATGCCCTGTGGGGTCGCCGTGGACGCGCTTGGGAACGTCTTCGTCGCGGATTCCTGGAACGCGGCGATTCGAAAGATCGACCCAGATGGTCGGGTTACGACTCTCGCTGGAAACGGGTTCTTCGGCTCTGTCGATGGGCCGGGTGGACCCACTGGGCCAGCCGAATTCATGGGCCCCGTGGACGTGGCGGTCGATAGCCATGACAACGTTTACGTGGCTGACGCAAGGGCCAATCGGATTCGCAAGATCGATCCGTCGGGGAACGTCACGACGTTGGCTGGCAACGGGGTAAGGGGCTTCGCGGATGGAACCGGGGGCGCATCCGGTTCGGCCGAGTTCAACCTGCCCTACGGAGTGGCGGTGGGCGCGGGTGGAGAACTCTACGTCGCAGACAACGGCAACGAGCGAATTCGACGGATCGACACGACCGGTCAAGTGACAACGTTTGCTGGAAACGGCACGCCTGGCAGAGTGGACGGCACCGGAGGTCCAAATGGCACAGCGGAGTTCTTTGGTCCATCCAGTGTTGCGGTTGATAGGCGAGGGAACGTCTACGTGGCAGAGGATCCAAACATCGTTCAGATCGATCCATTCGGCAACGTGACGACGCTCGCAGGAACCGGTCACCTCGGCTGGGTAGATGGCGTGGGCGAGCCGAATGGGGTCGCAGCGTTCAACGACCCGCTCGGCGTTGCCGTCGATCGTCTTGGAGAGTATGTCTACGTTGCAGACTTTGGAAACAGCCGGATTCGCATGGTCACACGCCAATGATCCTCGCGAACGCGGGCAGGCATCGGCAAGCGAGGTAGTCCGCTAGCTGTTGAGGCGGCGAGCTGCGACGCCGTTCGCGACCGCGGTTCTGAACTTCCGCGGTCGCGAACGGGTCAGATCTCGCGCTCGGCCTATGGCGTCCAGCCGTCCACCATGGCGCTGGCCGCCGCCAAGCTCACGCCCCCCGAGCCTTTCGGGCCGCCGGTGATCCCGTACCCGGTGAAGTAGAGCGTCAGGCTTTCCGGACCCCGGAGCGCCCGGTACAGCCCCGTTCTCATGAGCATAGGAAGGGGCCCACTCGCCGGATTCCCAGAGGCCGGGCAATCCGCGTCGTAGGTCCAGATCGTTCGCTGCGGCGCGCTGTAGACGCGAGTCCCATCGATCCAGAGCTCGACCACGCCGTTACCCGGATTCGTGTACGGGTTCCCAGCGACAGGAGCACAGGTATGGTCGGCAGGGCACCAGTCTTTCGAAGTATCTGCGCAGGTGGCTGTCACGCAAGTGCTGGTTTCGGTGCTGTACGAGGTCGCGGCGGTGTCGGACCAGTAGACATGGAGCTTGAAGCTGTGCCAGATGCCGAGATCAGAGCCAATCAGCGCCGGTGACGCCCACACGAGCGCTTTGTTTGGGTCCTGGGTCGGTGCGGTTCTGGCACTAATGGTCCAGTGCCAATGCCCATCCAACAGCACCGGGTCGGACTGAACGTGCCAGGCATTCAAGGCAATCGCGAGCGGTGGCGAGCTCGTGCAGGCGGCAGACTCGGTATCCTGGTCGTCGAACTCCTGATGGAACTGGACGATGTTTCCCCAGAGATTGTCGCAGTCCAGGGTGCCAGACTGGGTGTGCGGAGAGCACGGTGGCGGCATGTCGGTCGGGAGGTAGACCCACCAGGTGAAGTACTCGTCCTGGTGCGTGTCGTCCTCGCTGAGCCCGTCGCCCAGGCCGATCGGCACAGGCAGCCGCTGCCCGCTAGACCAGGTGGCCGGCTGTTGGATTTCGTTCCTGGGTTCCCCCTGGTTGAAGCTGCACGTCTTTTGACTCCCCCCAACCGACACACCATCGAGGGCGGGACCGGTATCGCCAGTCAAGGGCGGGTCGGTGTTGAGCCCGGTTGCGACCGCTGGGGCGACTGTGAAAGAAGTCGACTCGTCGGTCACTCCGAACGGCGTTCCGGACGGTACCCCGATGTCAACCACGTTCGAACTGGGAACGATCGAGGGCGTCAGGTTCTGCAACGCGCGATTGCTGGTAGTGGCGTTGGCAAGAGCCCCTTCCAGGTTCTGAGCCGTCGAATTGTCGTCCCCGACGACGACCGTGAACGGGATGGTGTTGGGCGGCGGGTTTTGTCCCGAGGCCACCGCGGCGAACGTCTGGCCGTTGATCGTGATCTTGTCGCCAGTGGCAACCTTGCTGACAGTGATGGTCACTTGGGAGGTGATGCTCCCAGGCGAGCTCCTGGTGTAGACATCGCCCCGGTCGGTGGTGACCCGCAGGATGTTCGTTGGGCGCTGAAGCGGCCACCCGGCGGGCGGAGTCGGTGCCGCTGCGGGGCCGTCGGTGAAACTCGTGGCCAGGGCCAGGCGGCATGCGCCCGGGTCGCCGGCCTGTGCAGCCGCGCAGGTCAGTGGGTGGCCGGTGATGGTTGCCGTGTCGCACCTTCCGGTGGGCTCCCCGCAGGCGTCGGCCGCGTACTTGTAACCTTCGCAGCCTTGGGGCCATGTGTACTTCAGGGCCGACGGAGATGGCATCCCTGCGACGTACGGAGAGAACGAACCGCTGGCGCCGGGTGCCAGCGGCACGCCGCCGGAATCCGCGCCCCCGAAGTCATCGAGGTTCGGCCAGGTGCTCGGATCCCCGTGCTGCGCGAAGACGTCCTCGCCGCCGAAGAGGAGGTTAGGTAGGTTGCAGCCACCCTTAGCCTTGAACACGAACCCCTGGGGGCACGGATCCAAAAACTCGACCGTCGCGGAGCCATTTCCAGCTCCCGCCGCCGCCGGAACGTTGACGTCCACCGTGACGTAGCCCGTCTCCGAGCTGGCAAGAAAGGTGCAAAGGTGGTTCGGGCTCGTGCAGGTTGCGCTCCGCCTCGTGGTCGAGTCGATCACGCATCGGCACAGGCCCACTTGTCCGACGTCATTGGAGTTCTCGAAGTACGCCCCGGGATTTCCGGCCAACGAAAGCGTGATCGGAGTCGACGTCAGCGTTCCGGCCAGACGCACGTACACTGCCACCGGTGCCTGCTCAGCAAGGGACGGGTAGCTCGGCACTCCGATCTCGACGCTCCAAAGGGTCCAACCCGACGGCGAACACGGCGGGCACGCGGTCAGCGTCAGCGGCAGCAGCCAGAGGAGCCACCTCGCGGGATGCCGGAGGTCGCGTTCGCCTCCGGGCGGGTCGTTCGGCCGGACGCGGGGCGGCCTACCGTGGCAGGGGGGGGGGCGGTCGGCATGGTGTTCTTCCTTTCAGCGGCCCGAGGGGAGGGACGGCGTGCGGCCGCGGCACGGGGTGCGCGCAGACAAAGCATCGCGTGTGCCACATCGGACCAGTCGGTGGAAGTCCTGGAGGAGTGGTGGAACCGAGACCCGTGCGGATCCAACGGTCGCCGCGATCGAACGACTCGTACCATCACAGATGAACGTCTCGTTGAGGTCGGGTGCATGAGACGTTCAACGCGGCCCTCGGCCCTAGTGGAGCCCGCGCATCCAGCTCGGCCGCGGTGAGGCACCGGGCTCGGCCGGCCTGTGTCGGAGCCGGCGCCGGAAGGACGGCGCAGGCCGATGTCGCGAGGGGGAATCAGGCAAGCTGCGGTGGGGTCAGGCCGGACGAACCAGTCTCACCGCACCGGATCCTGGGCGGTCGTCGTCTGCCCGAACTTTCGCTTGCTCTCCATCGAACGCTCGGGTCGAATGGCTCACCATGGCCGTCCCCTTCGTGACCTCCGGCACTCGGCTCCCCGCGAGGGACTGGTTCTCGCGCGTTCCGACCTTCCGAGCCACGGCCGTCGACGACGTGCCCGCGCCAGTCCCGCGGTGAGCTCCTCGGGGGCCCCTCCCCCGAGACGAGGTCGCATCATGTCGAAGCCCCCTTCTCGCCCGACTCCCCCGTCCGGTTCCGAGCCTCCGTCCTCGCCCCCGCCCCAGCCCCAGCCCGATCCCGCCGAGCTCCAGGCGCAGAAGGCCGCCTTCGACCACTGCCAGGCCAAGGCCACCGCCATCCTCGCCTCGGAGGTGAAGATCCGGATGGACGTCGTTCTCGCGCAGGAGAATGTCACCACCGGGCTCAACGAGGTGCTCAAGCACGGCGACGTGCTCGAAAGGGTCTGGGCTCAGGCCCGGGTCCAGAGTCTCTCCGACGTCCTGGTCTACGCCCGCGCCGCCGTCTACGCCGCCGCGCAAGCCGACCTCGCCGGGGCCCCGACCGGTCTGGTCCACGCCGAGCTGACCGAGGCCTTCGAGCTGTCGGACAAGATGTTCTCGGCGTTCGAGACCTGCGTGAAGTTCGGCCTGCTCTCGGCCGAGGACATCGCGCGGATGAGGCCGAGCCGAGGCCCCTTGAGCGTCGCGCAAGCGCTCATCAACGTCGGCGTCTACGGTCACGACAACGAAGCCGTCCTGAGCGCCAATAGCCCGGTGCGGTCCGAGCACGTCGACCGGTGCACCGAGCTCGGCAACAAGCTGATGGTCGACATCAAGCCCCAGAGCGCGCACCAGCGGGAGGACCCCGCCGCCAAGAAGGCCGCCGACACCGCCAACCGCTGCTGGACCCTCGTCGTCAACGGGTACCTCGAGGTCGGCAAGGCCGTCTTCGAGATCTGGGGCCCGAGCTACCGGGACCACATCCCCGCGCTCCAGTCCCGCACCGTCCACAAGAAGAAGGACGACACCCAGAAGTAAAGAGCAGCCGCCGGAGCAGAAGGGCCGAAGCCGCCCCGAAGGCGTAGGATGGGTGGAGCGCAGCGGAACCCATCGAGCGGGCGATCGCTGGAGACGATGGGCTCCGCTTTCGCTCCACCCATCCTACGGTTCTAACGGAGGGCGGGGGCTCGTCCGCCGCCGCGCGACACTTCGAGCCCGGCACGCTGTGCCCATACTGGCTCTCCGACAGAATCTGTGCGTGCTACGGGCGCAAGGAAGCCGGACACGTGAGTGTCCGGGTGCAGGCACCGCGTTCGTCGATCGCGATCTTCGCGTCGGGCGACAGGACGGTCGGGGAGCGGCGAACGGCACTGCCCAACCCGGACACTCGGGTGTCCGGCTTCCCGAGAGGTGCTTCCCGCGCACAGCTTCTGTTGAGGAGCCGGCGCGGACGACATCCTGGCCACGGTGCTCCGGGCACGGGCCGCCCGGGAGGCGGAAGTGGCCCGGAGGATGCAAGAGTCAGAATGATGGACACTGGCGACGGGTCACACTAGATAGACGGCGCACGTCCCTTCGTTGCCTCGGGAGAGTCCCGGTGGCAGCCTTCGGGGACGCGGAGGAGCAGAGTGGACCGACGAATCGTGTGGACGCTTGTGGGAGCTCTCATCTTGGCCACCCCCCTGGCGGCGCGGGCCAGCGCGGGCGATTGGAGCATCCTCGGTGCTCGGACCCTGGAGCCCGGCAGCGACGTCATCTCGGGCTCCTTGGGGTGGCCGGACTTCACGATGCAGTACACCCATGGCGTTCGTTCCGGCTTCGACGTCGGCGGGCGGTTCCAGCTCCTCTGGGGCGTCGAGAACCGCATCGATGCCCCCCAGTTCGGCATCGCGGGCGCGGTGCCCCTGCGCTGGGCGCTTCCCAGCCGCGGCAAGATTCGCTTGCTCTTTCATGTCGATCCCGGCTTGCGGCTCTACACGTTGAACCCGATCGCGTTCGGCTTCCAGATGCCGTTCGGGGCCAACCTCGAATTCCCGGTTCCGCAGCCGGTGAGCCTCGGCCTCGGTGCCGACTTCGACGCCACGTTCTTCTTCGTCGGTAGCGGCGCGCCGGCGTTCTTCTTCGGTCCGCTGATCGGGCCCTACTTCGAATACCAGTTCGATCCCAGCTTGTCCTTCGGCATCGACATGCGGTTCGGCGCCGTCATCGACGCGGGCGCTGGAGGCACCGACGCCGGGTTCGGGCTTCGAGTTCAGATGATGCTCGCCTACCGACTCTAGCCGGACCCCACCGAAAGGGGGCTCCGCGCGGTGTAAAATGGGAATCGAAATTCGAGTTGGAGCCGGACACGCCAGTGTCCGGGTGCAGGCAGGGACTTCAAGAACCGTAGGGCGGGGGCTTGCCCTCCCCGCAGGCGCTCGTCCTTCGAGTCCGGCCGACGAAGAACTGTCGGCCTCCCCTTAGCGCGGGCCGACGCCCGCAACCCAAGCTCGACCTCGGAGACGATCGGAATCGTGGCACGGGCGTCCTCGCCCGGGAAAGCCCAGTCGAACCCGCTGGCATGGCAGGTCCCAAGCGCTCACGGGCGGGGACGCCCGTGCCACGAAGTCGTGCCACGTGGCGCCGAGAATCTGCGCGCGGCGCGAGCCTTTCGAGGCTCAGTAGATCAACCGGGCGGGCTGCAGGGCCGAGGAACCGGCGCCGGGTGGCGGACCGAAGCCCGTCGTCAGGCGCGGTCGGGGTTCGCTCTCCGCGCCCGGGCGGCGGCCACGCGTTCGACGACGTTGCCGGCGAGCGCGGTCCATCCCGTCTGATGGCTGGCGCCGAGGCCGCGGCCGGTTTCCCCGTGGAAGTGTTCGTAGAAGAGAACGAGGTCGCGAAAGGCCGGGTCGCGTTGGTAGAGCGGATGCGCATGGCACGGTCGCCGGCCGTCGGGTCCCGGAAGGAAGAGCGTCGCGAGCCGGCGCTCGATCTCTTCCGCCGCGTCGCGCAGGCTGACCATCCTGCCCGAGCCGGTGGGGCACTCGACCGCGAGCGAGTCGCCGTAGAAGTGGTGATGGCGTTTGAGCGCCTCGACGAGCAGGTAGTTGACCGGCATCCACACCGGCCCGCGCCAGTTCGAGTTGCCTCCGAAGAGCCCGCTCTCCGATTCGCCCGGGTTGTAGCCGACCTCATGGCGTTCGCCGTCGAGGTCGAGGACGTAGGGACGTTCGGCGTGGAACCGCGAGAGGGAGCGGATGCCATACGGCGAAAGGAACTCGCTCTCGTCGAGGAGGTAGCGCAGGACGCGGACCAGGCGCTCCCGGGTCGGAATCGAAAGCAGCCGCTGGTCCTCGCCGCCCGCGCGCGCGACCGCCACGTGATGCGCGAGCTGCGGCTCGTTCTTGAGAAACCACTCCAGCCGCCGCTCGAAGTCCGGTAGCCGCTGGAGCGCGCTCCAGTCCAGCGTTTCCGCCGCCAGCAAGGGGATGAGCCCGACCATCGACCGGACCCGCAGCGGAAAGGGCTCGCCGCCGACCGACGCCTGGTCGTAGTAGAAGCCGTCTTCCTCGTCCCACAGGCCGCTGCCGCCGAGCTCGTTCATCGCGACCGCGATGGTGACGAAGTGCTCGAAGAACTTGGTCGCGAGATCGCCGTAGACCGGATCCTCGCGCGCCAGCTCCAACGCGATGGCCAGCATGGTCGAGCAGTAGAAGGCCATCCAGGCGGTGGCGTCGGCCTGCTCCAGACGTTCGAGGCCCGGCGGCAGGCGCGAGCGGTCGAAGACGCCGATGTTGTCGAGGCCGAGGAAGCCGCCCGTGAAGAGGTTGTCGCCGTCGAGATCCTTGCGGTTCACCCACCAGGTGAAGTTGACCACGCACTTCTGGAACGCGCGCTCGAGGAAGTCCCGATCCTGGCCGAACCCGGCTTGCGCGCTGAGCTGATAGACGCGCCAGGCCGCCCACGCCTGCACCGGAGGGTTGACGTCGCTGAAGTTGAACTCGTAGGCGGGCAGGGCGCCAGCGGCGTTCATGTACCACTCGCGCGTCAGGAGGAGCAGTTGTTCCTTGGCGAAGGCGGGATCGATGCGCGCGAACGCGACGCAGTGAAACGCGAGATCCCAGGCGGCGAACCAGGGATACTCCCAACCGTCCGGCATCGAGATCACGTCGCGCGCATAGAGGTGACGCCACCGGCGGTTGCGTCCCTCTTCGCGTTCGGGAGCGGGCGCCGGTTGCGCCGGGTCGCCGTCGAGCCACGCGCCCATGTCGTAGAGGTAGAGCTGCTTCGACCAGACAAGACCCGCGTCGGCCTGCCGCACCACCGCTCGCTCTTCGGCGGTCATGTGCGGCTCCCGATGGAGGGCGTAGAACGCATCCGCTTCGGCCTTGCGATCTCCGAAGACCCGCTCGAACTCGGCCCCGAACGAGTCGGAGGTGGCCTCAGCCTCGGCGGTCAATCGCAAGCGCACGACCGCTTCGCCTCGCGGCGGAAGCTCCAACCGCCACCACGCGGCTGCCTTGGTGCCGACCTCCGCCGGGTTGACCGCGCCGGGCTCTCCGTCGACGACGAGTCGGTGGAAGGCGTCCTTGACGAACGGGCTCGCGTTCGGGGAGGAATACAGGCGCTCGGAGTTGGTCTCGTTGTCGGTGAAGAGAAAGCGCGGATCCGCTCGTCCCTCGAAAGCGCTCGGGATGAGCGGCTCTTCGCTCGACCCGGTTGTGCTCGCGACTCTCAGGCGTGGCTCGACGCGATCGCAAGCGAGACGATAGCGCCCGAGCGACGGGTGCTCCGCGACGAGCATCCTTTCGGCGCCGCGCGCGATGCGACCCTTCGGCCAGTAGCCTTCGCCGGTACGGCCCCAGGCCCAGGTGTTGCGTAGCCACAGGGTCGGCAGAAGGTGCAGCGTCGCTGGGTCGGGGCCGCGGTTCGTTGCGGTGATTCGGATGAGAATGTCGTCCGGGCTCGCCTTGGCGTACTCGACCAGGAGGTCGAAATAGCGCCCGTCGTCGAAAATGCCCGTGTCCTCGAGCTCGAGCTCGCGATCGCGCTTGCCGCGCTGGCGATTCTCCTCGACCAGCCGCGCATAGGGAAACTCCGCCTGCGGGTATTTGTAGAGCGCGCGCAGATACGACGCGGTCGGGGTCGCATCGAGATAGTAGTAGAGCTCCTTGACATCCTCGCCGTGGTTTCCCTCGGGGCCGGTGAGGCCGAAGAGGCGCTCCTTCAGGATCGGATCTCTGCCGTTCCAGAGCGCGAGGGCGAAACAGAGCCGCCCCTCGCGGTCCGTGAGGCCCATGAGGCCGTCCTCGCCCCAGCGGTAGACCCGGCTGCGCGCATGGTCGTGCGGGAAGTACTCCCAGCAGGAGCCGCCCGCCGAGTAGTCTTCTCGAACCGTGCCCCACTGCCGCTCGGCCAGGTACGGTCCCCAGCGCTTCCAGTTCTTCTCGCGCCGCGCGTCCTCGTCGAGGCGACGGCGTTCAGCGTCTTGGAAGGTCATGGGAATCCCGTCATTATCTTCTCCACGAAGGGCTCGTCCTTGTTGACCCCGCTCATCCCGAGCGCAGTCGAGGGATGGGCAGGGCTAGACGTGGGCATTCCTTCATGCGGGCTCCTCGACAGAATCTGTGCGGGGAACGCCTCGATCGGGGAAGCCGGACACGCGAGTGTCCGGGTGCAGGCAACACAATCGCACGGACGCACTGCTCGCCCGAAGCCACTGTAACCGACGGCGGCCGTGCATGTACCCGGACACTCACGTGTCCGGCTCCAGGAGGCCACTGCAACCGACGGCGGCCGTGCATGTATTAATCGTTGCGAAAGTAGTTGCAGTCGGGGTCTCGTGGCACAGGCGTCCTCGCCTGTGAAAGCCACAACGAAGGCTACACGGGCGGGGACGCCCGTGCCACGACTGATGATGCGTGGTGCAGATATTTTCGCAACGATTAATACCCGGACACTCACGTGTCCGGCTCCAGGAGGCCACTGCAACCGACGGCGGCCGTGCATGTACCCGGACACTCACGTGTCCGGCTCCATGAAGCCACTGTAACCGACGGCGGCCGTGCATGTACCCGGACACTCACGTGTCCGGCTCCATCTCCCTCCAGAGCACGCCGTGATTCTGTCGGAGCGCCGTCATGCGAAGGCCAGCACGTTCTTGATGCCTTGGAGCGGGCCGGTCAGGAGGCCCTCGAAGGCGTCGGGGGCGTAGCGGCCGGTGATCAGCGCCCGCAGCGCCCGGGGCCAGCGGCGGTTGAACTCGCCGATATCGGCAATCGCGGCCTGGAAGGCGTCCTTGCCCGCGTTGACCGTGCCATAGACGATTTGGTTCTTGAGGACCAGGTTGCGCATGATCAGATCGGCGTCGATTTCGATGGGCGCCTTGCGGCCGGGGACGCCGGTGAAGATGAAGACGCCGTTGACGCCCAGCACCTCCATCGCCAGGAAGGACACCTTCGCCGCGCCCGTCGCCTCATAGAAGAGGTCGATGTTCCCGACGCGGCTCGGCAGGTCCGCGATTGGGCAGCTCTGGCTGGAGAGGTACTTCGCGCCGACCGACTCCACCCAGCGCGCCTTCTCGCTTCCTTCCGGCTCCAACGAGTAGACGTAGGTGTCGAAGCCTCGAACCAGGAGCGCCAGGCAGCCCAGGAGCCCGACCGGCCCGGCGCCCAGGACCACCGCTTTGTGCCCGCGCGCCAGGTCCTCCCGGCCGCCCTTCGCGATCCACGGCAGGCGGTCCTGCACGTCCCACACCTGGAGCAGCGCCTTCTCCGCGATCGTCAGCGGCTCCGTGAGGACCGCCACCTCGCGCAACGACGGCGGGACCACGTTCAGGTAGCGCTGGTCGTCGACCACCCGCTCGGTCATGAACCCGTGCCGGCCTTTGATGCCGCGCTCGGTGAACTCGCCGGTGAGGCAGAAATCCTGGCGACCAGAGGCGCAGGCGGGACAGTCGGCGCGGCCGCAGGGGCGGCGGACCATCGTCACCACGAGGTCGCCGGGCTTGACGTCGCTGACGCCGGCGCCGACTTCCAGCACCTCGGCGAGCGACTCGTGGCCGATGACGAGATACGGCGAGCCCGCCGGCGGCGTGCCGTAGTCGAACCGCGCGATCTCGCGGTCGGTGCCGCAGACGCCTACCTCGAGCATCCGCAGCAGGACCTCGGTGGGCGCCTCGATCTCCGGCGCGGGATGGTCGATGAGGCGGAGCTTCTTCTCGTCGGGGAAAGCCGCGACAGCGCGCATGACGACCTCGGAACGAAAGGGTGGACGTGCCCATGGCGGAAACGCCCGGCGAGTATGGGAGGCGCATCGCGGTCGGTCAAGCGAATCGCGGATGGAGGTCGGTCCCGGAGTCCGGGGCAGGGTCCCACATCCTCGGGCAGGGTCCCACATCCTCGGGGCAGGGTCCTGGATCTCGGGGCAGGGTCTTGGATCTCGGGGCAGGGTCTTGGATCTCGGGGCAGGGTCTCCGAGTTCGGGGCAGGGTCTTGGATCTCGGGGCAGACCAATTTCGTGCTCGGGGCAGGGTCTTGGATCTCGGGGCAGACCAATTTCGTGCTCGGGGCAGGGTCTTGGATCTCGGGGCAAGGTCTCAGATTTCGGGGCAGCCGCTTTCGACCTCGAGGGCCAGGGTGTTC
>JAJYLH010000148.1 GCA_021787845.1 Myxococcales bacterium
CTCCTGCCGAACGCCACCTGGGTCACCCGCGCGAACATGGCCGCGACGGTCGTCAAGGACGGGTGGGTGAGCGCCGCCGATCTCTGCAGCGCCGTCGGCGCGGCGGCCTGCCGGTCCGCCGGCATCCAATAGCGGCCGGGATCGACTGCGGACGCGTCCCGGAGGGATGTGCGATGTCGACCAGAGGCCCCCGACCGCGTTCCGGTCGCTGGATTCTCAGCGTGACCCTGGCAGCCCTGCTGCTCGACCTGCTCGCGCCGGCGTTCACGTCCGCCGCAGCGGTCGGAGGCGAGGTCACCGTCGGATCGAGCTACTCCGATCCCGCGTCGAAGGCGGGCTTCGCCGCGATGATGGCGTACTGTGCCGACCAGACCGGCGTGGTGCCGGTGATCCACACCTACGACCACGCGGCGTTCCAGGACGGCATCTCCAGCTACCTTCGCGGGACACCGGACGACGTGGTCACCTGGTCCCCCGGCGAGCGCATGCGGGACTTCGCCGCCCAGGGTCTGCTGTCGGACCTGAGTGACCTCTGGGCATCCGGTTCCTGGGCACCATTCTCGCCGGCGCTGAAGGCGCTGTCGACCGGCTACGACGGACGCCAGTATCTCGTTCCCACCGACGAGTACCCCTGGGTGGTGCTCTACCGCAAGAGCGTCTTCTCGGCGCACGGCTATGGAGTGCCCGCGACCATCGGCGACCTGGTCGCACTGGCGTCGAGGATGCAGTCGGACGGCCTCGTGCCCTTTGCCTACGGCACACGGGAAGGCTGGCCGGCGATGGGCACCTTCGACATCCTCGACATGCGGATGAACGGCTACGCGTTCCACATGGACCTGATGGCGGGGCGGGCGAAATGGACCGATGCGCGCGTCGCGTCGGTCCTCCGGGAGTGGGCCACGCTCCTCGCCTACGCCCAGCCCAACGCCGCGACCCGCACCTGGCAGCAGGCGGTCGATACGCTGTTCAGCGGCCAGGCCGGGATGCTCTTCACGGGCACGTTCGCGGCCGACGCGGCGACCGACCCCGCGATCCGCGCCGACCTGGGCGCGTTCCCGTTCCCCCTGTTCGGGAACCAGTGGGACGCCGAGCACGCGATCGACGCCCCCGTCGACGGCCTCGTTCTCAGCAGGATCCCCGCCAACATCGCGGGCGCGAAGGCCCTGCTCTCGTGCGCGGCGACGGGTGCCGCGCAGCTGCGGTTCCTGGCGACGCAGGGTGGCGTGCTCGCCACAGCGTCCGATGTGGACACGAGCGGGTACTCGCCCCTCCAGCAGAAGGCGGCGGCGATCATCAGCTCCTCAGCCCGGGTTGCCCAGTTCCTTGACCGCGACGCACGCTCCGATTTCGCCGGCCCGAACGGGATGCAGACGTTCGTCCGTGACTTCGTGACGAGCCCGGACCAGAGCGTCGAGGCGCTGCAGCAGCGGATCGAGGCATTTCGCGACGCGCTGCCGCCGTTCCTGGCTGCGACCGTCCGCGTGCGCCCCGCTCCGCCCGCCGGGACGATCACCCACGGCACGACGGCCACGTTCGCCGCAACGGTGCGCCCGCTCGGGCCGACGCGCGCCGCTGTGCGTTTCGCCGTCTACCGGCGGGTCGGCCTCGTATCGCGTCTGTCGTTCGCGCGCGACGTCATCGCCGATGCGGCCGGCCGCGCGACGCTCCGGTACACGTTCGGGACGCCGGGAACGTTCTACGTGGTCGCGCGGATCATGCCCGACCGGACGTACCTGGGGACGGCGTTCGGGCCGCCGATCCGCTACGTGGTGCGGTGAGTGACCGACCGGACCACGAGCGTCGTCGCCGGCCATGGTGCGGGCGACCGCGCGGGCGCTGCGCAGCGGGCGGACACGCCTGAGTCCGCCCCCACCCGCACGGGGAGGAGCCCGACATGTTCGAGGGAATGATCGCCGGACCGAAAGCGCCGACGTCGGCTGATCGCATGCTGTCGACGGCGGCAATTTCCTGTGCGGCGCAACGGGCTGGGGCGGCTGGACCGAGGCCAGGGCGCCCGGCGCGTCACCTCGCGCTCGGGACCGGGGCGCCATCTGCGTCGAACGCGTGGCGGAAGTCGAAGGCGAACGCGCTCGGGCCGTGGGCATGCAGGTGCTCCAGGCGACCTGCGGCCTCTGCCCAGCTGGGCACCTCGTGATCGGCGACCCACCACGCGACGTAGGACGGCCACTGGCGGGGCAGGAACCACTCGGCCCTGAGCCGGAGCGCATCGCGGTGCAACCCGCCGTACGCGAAGGCGCGAACGCTCTCGAGGTTCCGCCAGAGCGACAGCGTGGACGCCTCGCGATCGTCGCCGGACCCGAGCGCCGGGCGGTAGAAGGCCGTTCGACGGTAGGGGCCCCATGCGCCCCAGTCCTGTTCCTCGTCGGCAACCCCGTCGAGCCAGGGCACCGGTTTTCGTCCCCGGTCGATGTAGCCGTCCATCGACGCCGCCTGCTCGAATGTCGCTTCGAGCCGGGCCTCGAAGTCTTCGACCTCCGGCGTGCCCGGGGGCGCCACCATCACTCCGAAGGTCATGAACGCGATTCTCGGCACCGCTACCCCTCCAACGGCCGGCCTTCGGCGAGTGAGCAATCATCGTCCACGGACTGTCAACTCCACCTGCCGCGAGCCGAGGCAAATGCGGTTGCGAATCGGCGTCCGTCAGGCGCAGCAACGAAGCGGCGTGGGCATGACCGGCGCTCGCCAGCCGGGGCGGGGGCGGGCAGGTGCGGGTCGAACGGAACTTGACCCGCCTGCG
>JAJYLH010000149.1 GCA_021787845.1 Myxococcales bacterium
ACCTCGCATCATCAGTCGTGGCACGGGCGTCCCCGCCCGTGTAGCCTTCGTTGTGGCTTTCACGGGCGAGGACGCCTGTGCCACGAGACTCCGACTGCGACTACTTTCGCAACGATCAATAGCGGTTCGCGAGCTCGGTGCGCTCGCGGGTGCGCGCCAGAAGCGGTTCGAGACCCTCGGTCCGCGCGGCGGCACGCTCGAGGACATCGACGGCATCGCCCAGAGCCGCCCGCGACGCGGCGCCGACCGCGGCGTACTGGATTCGCAAGAGCTGCGGGCGTGCTTCGCCTGAGCCTCGTCCGCGTCGGGCACCTCCTCGGCGAGAATCTGCTCCAGCGCCGCCTGCGCGAGCCCCCGGCGATGTTTCAAGTACCGATGCGCGATGACCTTTCGCTCTGGATGCGCGGCGAGCCAGCCCTCGCCGTGACGCACGAGCTTCTCCACCTCGGCGTCGCCGACCCAGTAGTGCTTGTCGTCATCGAGGACCGGAATCAGCACGTACAGATGCGTCAACAGCTCGCTCAAGCGCTTCGTGCCCGCGAGCGTCACCGCGAAGTAGCGGCTCGGGCCCCAATCCGGATTGGCCTCGTCGAGGGGATGCGGCAGCGCCTTCACCGCGTACCCGAGCGGCTCGAAGAGACGGCGGAGGAAGACTTCGCCGCCGCGGCAGGGCACCACCGAGAGCCGCGCCTCGAACGGGAGCGCCTCCGCCGCGAGCTCCGGGCGCTCCTTGCTGCGGCCGGAGAGGGCAGTGCCGAAGACTTCCGCGATGGCGACGCTCAGGAACGACGACGCGACGTAGGGGCGGTCGTTGACGTACTGCTCGAGCGCGTGCCCCTCGCCCGCGGGCCCGCGCCGGCCGCGCACGAGCCAGACCGGGTCGACCTCGAGCATCAGGTTCGCCGTGCAGCGGTCGGGCGCCGCCTCGGAGTAGAAGACGTGCGCCTTGCCGAAGGTCACGTCGAACTGGTGCGAGCGAAACGGGCTCTTGTGGAGCAGGTAGCCGAGGTCCGTCGCGGGCGGGTGGGTCGTGGTCAGGCTGAGCAGCATGCGTCGCTCCGGAAGAAACGCGGCGGACTCTTTAGCGCCGCCGGATGCGAGACGCAAGGCAGGCAACGTAGACGCCGCGCGGGCACGAGCCGCGTGACTCCGAGCGGCGGCAACCCGCGACAACACGAAAGCGGGCGTCTCGTCTGGCTCTGGCGTGAAGCGCCGTCCAACAGTAGCAGGTGGGCGTGTACGTGGATCCGGTCTTGGCGAGGGACAGACGACGGCAGCGGGTCAGTTCTGGAAGTACCCGGCGATCCCGGCGCCGGCGACCAGGGTGACCGGCGCCTCGCGGGCCGAGGCAGAGGCCGTGCTCAGCCGCGCGACAAAGTATATGCCACTCATGGGAAGCTGCGAGAGGAGCGCGGCCGGCACGTTCAGGCTGCCATCAACGGTGGCCCGGCACACGACTGCCAGCGCCGTTGCACCCGGCTCGTCGGGGAACGAGCCAACGAAGGCGGCCACCACATCCCCGGCGCCCCCTGGCGCCCAAGTCACGTGCAAATCCTCTCCGTCCAGAGTGAGCGAGCAGCCCGGCTCCGAGCCGTCGACTGCAATGCCGTCCGGACACGCCGGCTGCCGTATCGATGCGACGAACGCAGGGAACACGTCGCCCGACGCACTTACGGTCAGCGAGCCGGCAGCGGACCAGTGAAGGCGGGGATTCCCAGAGCTGTCATCCTCGTAATGTACGCCCGAGAAGAAGAGCGTGTCGGCCGCTCCCGTCGCGTCCGAGACGGTCAGCGTGCCCGCGGAGACTGGCGCGCTCGATGTCGGGTGAGGGGCTGCATCGGCGACGACGCATCCACCCTTGATGTCTGGCCAACCGGGTTTCGTCGTCATCGAATCGCCGAACGCCGCGACGATAGAGAAAGATTCGTAGCCGCAGGTCTTCCCACGCAGGAGCGCCACCGCGCCGGCCAACGAGGCGCTATCGCGCCCGCCGTCTCCCGATTCCATGCCGCCGTCGGACCCCGCATCGCGCCAACCAGCGTCGTTTCCAGGCGGCGGCGAGCAGGCCATCAGAAGGCCAATTGCACTGAGCGCGGCAAGCCGCATTGACTTCTCCCTCCGCGGGGCGTTGGTGCCCTCACCGGTCGACAGCGGCCCGCGACCGAGGCCGACCTCTACGAAGGCGGTCGAACCAGACACCGGTCCGTCCATCGACGACGCAAAGGCGTCGAAGGCAAGGTACCCGCTCACAAATCTCTCCTTGAGCAAGGTTCGTACCAGACGCATTGGCCCAGAACCGGGCACGTTCCGACGACATTGAAGACGCGACTGTGACACGGGTGCCCTACTCGATGGCCCCTCACGGGGAGCCGCCACCGAACGCGGTCTTCACTGTGAAATTTCCACCCAGGTAGAGTCCATTCGCGTTGATCGCTGTATTCTGAAAAGAGAGCTGCCCCTCCGCCACCGCGTCACCGCCGCTCGTCAGCCCGAAGTCGACCCGCTCATACATCGCGAGAACTGCGTTTAGCTGTGTTAGCGCCCCTGCGTTGAGCTGATCTTGGAGTTCTTTCTTCGCCTTATCTGTCATGATTTCCATGGCAATCGCAGCAAGGATGCTTCAGCGCTCGTGAGAAATGACCCGTCTCTGCTCGCGAGAAAGGGACCGTGGGCATTGGTGAATGCGGGCGGGTAAGCCGGTGGGGAGCGGTTCCGGTTTTTGGTGGAGGCGGGGCAGCGCCTT
>JAJYLH010000035.1 GCA_021787845.1 Myxococcales bacterium
GGCCTGCTTGCGCAACTCGACGAGCGTCTGCTCCCGGCGGAACGAGGCCGCACCGGCGCTCGCGCGAACGCGGGTCCCGTCCTGCGCCACGCGAGACAGATCGCACAGGCCCGCCTTCAAGAGCACCACGACGACGTCGGTGATGAGCTTTGAAAACAGCTCTCTGCTGTGGCGGCGGAAGTTGCTCAAGTGGCGCTGCCGCACCGCAACGCCGCCGCAGATCCAACGGTACGCGGCGCTCGACTCGCACAGCCGCGCGATTTCGTGCGAGCTGCCCTCGCCCTCGGAAGTCGCGTAGATCCAGAGGCTCAAGGTGATGCGCGGATCGATGGCGAACGCCCCCGCGTTGCTGCCGCGCGAGTCGATGCGCGCGTACAGCTCGGACAGGTCGAGGCGGCCGGTGATCTCCCAGATGTCTCGCGCGCGGTGCGTCACCGGAAGCAACTCGTCCAGCGTCCTGCTGATCAACTCGCGCTGATCGCGCTGCACTCGCTTGATTCGTACCTGGTTCCTGGCGTCTTCCCGCAGGTCCGCGCCTGGTCTCACGCGCTTCTGCTCCGTCGTCGCGAGCAGGTCTGGCTGAGGCAAGCTCCACATCGGCGCCCTCACTAATATGCTGATAGCTACCTGTCAAGACCTTCTGTTGGCATAGCTCTTGCCGCAGTGCTTCCCGATACTCTCACGTCATGTATGGTGGATTCGTGCTCAGGCTCTCAGCCCCAGGGTCCCCCTTCCCTGCCGCCGGCCGCGGTGCCGAACGGGAGCGGTGCCGGTCTGCGACCGCGCCAGCGCGTCCTCGATGCGCTCCAGCCTTTCGCTCAGGCGATCGTTCGCTCGATCCGCGTCCGCCATCGAAGACCCCTCCCGCGCATTCGGCCATCGAACCGCCCGGATGACAAGGTCGTTTCCGCTCGCGCGGATTTCGTTTCGGCGCCCCGGTGGACGCGATAGCTTCGCTCCCGATGCATCGCCGACTGCTCCTTCTCTGGACCCTGCCCTGGATCGCAGGCGCCTGCCACCATCCGAGACCGATGACGGTGTTCGCCGCCGCGAGCCTCGTCGACGTTCTGCCACGCGTCGCCGCTGCGTGGCAGCGGGCGGGCGGGGGGCAGGTGCGGTTCAGCTTCGACGCCTCCTCGCGGCTGGAGGCGGAGATCCAAGCGGGCGCGCCCGCCGACGTCTTCGTCTCCGCCGACGAGGCCTGGATGGACACCTTGCAGGCGGCCGGGGGGATCCGCAATGGTTCCCGTTTCGACCTCGTCGGCAACTCGCTGGTCCTGGTCGCGCCCAAGGCGGGAGCGCTCTCGCTTGGCGACCTGACCTCGCCGCGGGTCCGGCGCGTCGCCGTCGCGGGCGAGAACGTGCCCGCCGGCCGGTACGCCCGCGCGAGCCTCCACGCGCTCCACCTCGCCGCCGTCGCCGGGAAGCTCGTCAACGCGGTCAACGTTCGTGAAGCGCTGGCTCTCGCGGCGAAGGGCGAAGTGGACGCCGCCTTCGTCTACGAGAGCGACGCGCAGTCGGAGCCGGCGGTGCGGGTGGTCGCCCGATTGCCCGAGTCGTCGCACCCGGCCATCCGCTATCCGGCAGCGCTGACGCGGAGCGCCTTGCCAGCAGCCGCCGCCTTCCTGGAGTTCTGCCGGAGCCCGGCAGCGCAGAAGCTCTTCGTGGCGGCGGGCTTCACCACGCTCCCGCGCGGGCGCTGAGGCGACTGGTGTTCCTGCCCGACCCCTATCTCGCGATCAAGCTGTCGCTCATCGTCGGCGGCTGGTGCGTCCTCGTCGGCGCGCCGATCGCGATTCTTCTCGGTTGGCTGCTCGCGCGGGGGAGCTTCCGGTTCAAGCCGGTGGTCAGCTCGGTCCTGCTCGTCCCGCTGGTGCTCCCGCCGGTCGTCACCGGGCTGCTCCTCTTGGACCTCTTCGGACGCTCGAGCCCTGTCGGGCGCGCGCTCGCGGCGCTCGGCGTCCGCGTTCCGTTCACGCTCGCCGGCGCGGTGGTGGCGGCGCTCGTGATGGGGCTGCCGCTCTTCGTCCTCTCCGCGCGCTCGGCCTTCGAGGCGGTCGACCCGCGCTTCGACGAGCTCGCCCGGTCGCTGGGGATGCGGCCGTGGCGGGCGTTCTTCAAGGTGACGCTTCCCCTGGCGCTCCCCGGCATCGGTGCCGGAGCCCTGTTGGCCTTCGCCCGGGCGCTGGGCGAGTTCGGCGCGACCGCGGTCCTCTCCGGCAACCTCGAAGGACGGACCCGGACCATCGCGATGGCGGTGTACACCCTGCTCGACGCCTCCCACGGCGGGCGCGAGGTGCGGGTCCTGGTCGTCTCGTCGCTCCTGATTTCGCTGGTCGCGCTGGCCGGGTTCGAGGCGCTGGTGCGCTGGCAACATCGCCGGCTGGAGTTTGCGCGCGATGCCGGCTGAGGTCCGGCGCGTGCCGGTGCCTGGCGGCGGTGCCCTAGAGCATGACCGCCGCGGCTCTCTACCTGCCCAGCCGGGGAGCGCCGATGCCGGCGCTGGGTTTGACCGGTCTTGCCCGGCTTCCGAGCCGATGGGCGGCGCTGCCGGTGTCAGCCCGCGCCCGCCTCGCTGGCGCCTCGCGGTCAGCGTCGGCAAGCTCCCGGAGATCGCGCTCGAATCCGACGCGCCAGGGCTGGCGATTCGCGGTCCGTCCGGGGTGGGCAAGACCACCCTCTTGAGGATCATCGCCGGCGTCGAGCGGCGGGCGCGCGGAACGATCGCGTATGCTGGAACCCCCTGGCTCGCCAGCGACCGAGGCGTCTTCGTCCCCGCGTGGGAGCGACGCACGGGCTGGTCGCCGCAAGACGCGCTGCTCCTACCGCACCTCGACGTGCGCTCGAACCTCCTTTCCGCCGCGCGCGCGCACGCGCAGGAGCTGGACGCCGTCGCCGCAGGGCTCGAGATCGCCCACCTGCTCGAGCGCCGGCCGCGGCATCTCTCCGGAGGAGAGCGGCACCGGGTCGCCTTGGGAAGAGCGCTCCTGGCCGACGCGCAGGTGCTGCTGTTGGACGAGCCGTTCGCGGCGCTCGACGACGCCTTGCGCCGACGGGTGCTGACGTTCATCGCCGGTCAAATCGAAGCCCGCCCGCGCGCGCTGGTGCTGGTCAGCCACGACGCGCGGGATGCTCACGCGCTCGCGCAGGAGGCGTGGAACCTGTCGTCGCAAGGGCTGCACCGGGAACGCTGACGGCGCGACTCTTCTTCGCCCCTGGCGAAAGCGCGTTCGCGACCACACCTTCGCTGCCGGCCGAGGTCCGAGGGGCACGCTGGCACCGCGTCGGGGTGCGCTCGTGCTCGGCCGGTGGCGCTCGGACGGAGCGGGCGCGAGGAGCCTGGGGTGCCGCTCGGCGGAAGCGGTCACGCTCGCGGCGCGGGCCTTGGGGACGAGCGGTTGGACGACCGCGAAATTTTCTTGTTTTTTCCTTGCCCCCACTGGGCGAGGTGCTCTACAACGCCTGCCACTTCGGACGGCCGCGCTCGGTCGGCGGCTTCGTCCGGACACCCCAACCCACGGGCGCGAGGCGAAGGGCCAGGCCTCACGACCGCGTCGACCGAAAGGACGTTCCGGCGATGAAGCTCTATCCGAAGGCGATTCCAGCCATCGCGCGCGATGCCATCGCGACCTTGATGGCTGACGGCGACATCGAGGTGGAGACCTTGCGCATCGCCGACGCCGAGCAGGACATGGCGGCGGTGATGAAGGAGTACCTCGCCGCCGAGGAGCGGGTGAACCAGGCGACGAGGGAGGCGCTGGAGCGCCGGGGCTACGACCACTCCAAGTTCAACCAGGTCAAGCGCGAGATGGCCGACGTGCGCGGCTTCAAGATGGGCGACGACGGCATCGACTACATGATCAACCAGATGCTGGAGTTCTTGCTCATCTCCCGCAACATCGAGGAGGTCTACGGCGAGGACCCGCCGATGCGGAAGAAGATCTTCGCGGCCTTCAAGAAGCACCTGGACGTCGACGAGGACATCGACCGCGAGGCGCGCAGCCGCTTGAAGCACCTCGCTGAAGGCACCCAGGCCTGGGAAATCGAGTACCAGCGCGCGGTCGAAGCCATCCGCCGCAACCGCGGCCTGCTGTAGCGCTGCCGCTGTAGGCCACCGCTCCCGCCAGGCGACGAACGTCGCGTCTGCACCCGCCGCGTCCCCAGTCCGATCGGACCGATCGGTCGGATCGGACCGATCGGACTTCTGGCACGGCCGAGAAGTTGCCCGCGTCGCTGCCGCCTGAGCGCTCGTCAGGGCTTGGGCACGCCGGTCACCGTCAGGATGCTCTTCAAGTCCTGGTCGGTGAACTCGATGCCGCCGGTCGCGAAGAAGTCGCGTCCGGCGATGGGGCTGCCGTCGAGGACGTCCTGGTGGTTGAGCACGTCGTCGACGCCGAAGCCCAGGTAGAAGTATTTCCAGAACCGCGCCAGGCCGGTGATGCGCAAGCGCGGGAAGCGCGTCGCCGGGTTCGCCCAGTCGAACGCGTCGACCGACACCTTCAGGTGGTCGTGAAAGCCGAAGAGGTCGACGCCGCCGCCGCCCGTCGACTCGATGAGCCCCACCCGCAACGCCGCGAACCCGAACCGCCGGGCGATGTACGCCGAGAACTTGTAGTTGTCGGTCGTCACCACCTGCTGCTGACTCTTGACCTCCGTCGGCCCCGGCGGAATCGAGTCGATGGTCTCATAGGAAACCGTCCCCCGCGGCTCGCTGCTGATGCCGATGCCGTACCACTTGTCCGGCGAGGGCTCGAGCTTGACCTCGACCAGGCCCTTGCCTTCCGGCCCCACCGGCATCCCGCCGAGGAGTCCCGGCGTCCAATGGACCTCCTCGCGCAGGCTGACCACCGTCTTCAGCCGGGACAGCGGTGAAACCAGCCCGTTCACGTCGGAGAGCGTCGAGTCGATCTTCTTCGCGATGCTGTCGTCGCGCACGAGCTTCCCGAGGGTCCCCTCCCCCTTGTCGACGCGGTCGACGACGTCCTTCGCGTCGCTGACCGTGCCTTGGGTGGTGTCGATCATCTTCTTTGCGCTCGCCAGGGTCTTCTGGAGCTGGTCGAGCGTCTGCCGCACGCTCGCCACCGAGTTCTGCAGGTCCCCCTGCCCCGACCCGACGATCTTGTCGAGCGTGTACATGAGCCTGTTCGCGCGGTCGGTGAAGCTCCGGACGTTGAAGAGAATCTCTTGAATATTTCCCTCTTCGCCGCGGGTCAAATGGCGAATGTCGCCGGTCAGGCCCTGCGCGTCAGCGAGCAACGAGTTCAGCCGGCCGCCGGCGCTGGTGATGGTCTCGTTGAGCCCGTTGGCGACCTCGGTCATCGACTTGATGATTTGCTTGATGCTCCCGATCTGGTCGCTCGTGATCAGGTTCTTCAAGCTGTCGGTGATTTCCTGGATGTTGCGGGTGACCTTCCCCAGGGCGGCGAAGACGTCCTCGACCCCGGGCTGGCTCGTGACGGTGGCGATATCGCCGCCCGGCGGTATCCGCGGGGCGGAAGGGGTGCCGGGGAACACGTCGAGCAGGAAGTCCCCGAGGAGGCTCGCGCTCCGCTTGGTGATGCGCGCGTCCTGGCGCAGGATGACGCCGTTCTTGATGCGCAAGAACACCCGCGCCCGCGCGTCGGGGGTCAGCTCGATGTGGTCGACGACGCCGACCTCGATGCCGGCGATCTGCACTCGGCTCTTGGCGCCCAGGCCGCTCGCGTCGGTGAAGGTGGCGGTCACCTCGTAGGAGTTGGAGCTCGAGTACTTGCGGTGGGAGAGAAACGAGAGCAGCACGAAGAACGCGGCGATGCCGGCGATGACGACGAGCCCGACGCGGAAGGGAGTGAAGGCCCGGTTCATGCGCCCTTCTCGAGCCAGGGGAGGAGGAACTCGCGGACCTTCGGATGCTCGCTGCGGCGGAACACCGACGGCCGGTCGTGCGCGACGATCCGCCCACCGGAGAGAAACGCGATCTGGTCGGCGATCTTGAAGGCGCTGCCGACGTCATGGCTGATGACGACGCTCGTCACCCCGAGCTCGCGTTTGGCGTCGAGGATCATCTCGTTCACGTTCTCGGTGGTGATGGGGTCCAAGCCGGTGGTCGGCTCGTCGTAGAGGACGATCTGCGGCTCGAGCACCACCGCCCGCGCGAGCCCGACGCGCTTGCGCATGCCCCCCGAGAGCTCTGCCGGCATCCTCGCCTCGATGCCCGGCAGTCCGACGAGCGCGAGCTTCTGCGCCACCCGCTCGAAGATGTCCCCGCGCTTGAGCCTCGTGTGCTCCTTCAGGGGAAACGCGACGTTCTCGCCGACGGTCATCGAGTCGAACAGCGCCGAGCTCTGGAAGACCATTCCGAACTTGTGGCGCACCTGGTCGAGCGCACGGCCGGTCAGGGGGACGATGTCCTCGCCGTCGATCAGGACCTCGCCCTCGTCCGGCTTCAGGAGCCCGATCATGTGCTTCATCAGCACGCTCTTTCCAGAACCGCTCCCGCCGAGGATGACCGTTGTCGTTCCCCTCGGCACCGCGAGGTCGATTCCCTGGAGCACCGCGTGGCTGCCGAAGCTCTTCTTCAGGCCGCGAATCGCGATCGCCGGCGCGAAGGCCGGAACCTGTTCCTGGGAATCCGCCGCCGCGGAAGCGGGCGCCACCTTATCCACAGCACCGGAGCGTCGCCCCAAGTCGGGCCCGACGCAAGGAATCGGACGGGCCTGAGCGCTCGGCCGAACGGTGGGCGCCAAACTCGAGGTCGCGCGCCCGAGGCGAGAAGTCCGATCGGTCTGACGGTAGCCGTCGAACCGGTTTCGCCGGCGAGGCCGAAATCGCGCCGGGCCTCGACGGACGCCGCCCTAGCGCGCGCCCTTGCCCGTCAGCACCGTGCGCGCCGTGTGCGCGAGGACCAGCAACACCAGGAACGGCGAGCGATGCTGGATGTAGTAGAGGTCGTACTCCAGCTTCGCCTTCGCGTCCTCCACCGTCGCGCCGTACGGGTACGAAATCTGCGCCCAGCCGGTGACGCCCGGCTTCACCGCTTCCCTCAGGCCGTACAGCGGCAGCTCCGCCCTGAGCTTCTTTACGAAGTACGGCCGCTCCGGCCGCGGCCCGACCAGGCTCATGTCACCCTTGAGCACCGAGAAGAGCTGCGGCAGCTCGTCCAGCCGCGTGCGCCGGAGCACGCGCCCGACGCGGGTCACTCGACCGTCCCCCGCCGCCGCCCACACCGGCGCCCCACCCTTCTCAGCGTCCTCGCGCATGCTGCGCAGCTTCACCAGCCGGAAGACCCGCCCGCGCCGCCCCACGCGATCCTGGCGATAGAATACCGGTCCCGGCGAGTCGAGCTTGACCGCCAGCATGGCGAGAATGAGGGCGGGAGCGGCGAAGAGGAGGAGCAGCGCAGCCGTGGCCAGGTCGATCGCCCGCTGCACCGCGTCGAACGCCCGCGGCGCGAAGAAGCCCTCCCCGTACACCAGCTCGCTCGGCGCCAGGAGCTCCGGCGGCAGCCGCCGGGCGAACCGCGCCGCGAACCCCGCCGCGCTCACCACCTCGATGCCCGCCGCCCGCGCCCGGCAGAGCGGCTCCTCCGGAAGAGGCCCGGGCGTCGCCACCACGATGAGGTCCGCCTCCATCCGCCCGCTCAAGAGGTCGAGCTCGCCGCTCCTGCCAAGTAGGATCGGTAACGGAGAGGGACCGGCGTCGGTCGAGGTCTCGTCGGGCACGAACCCCACCACCGCGCAGTCCGCGCTCGATTCCCGCACGAGCTGGGCGACCGCCCGCGCCTTTGCGCCGGTGCCGAGGACCAGGGCCCGCCGGGGACGGCTGAGCGCGAGCCCCCGGAGGAGCAGCGCGACGAGCAACGCGAGCGCGATGGCGACGAGGAAGATGCCCGGCTCGCCGACGCCCCACTTCCACCAGGCACCGGTCGCGAGGAGCGTCCCCGCCCCGGCGCCGAAGAGCCACCGCCGCACGGGAAAGTCCTCGCGCGGCTGGTAGAGGTCGGAAAGGTAGAGGCCGACCTGGATCCCGAGCACGCACGCCACCGCCGTCCAGAGCGCCTTCGCTCCGCCGAGCCCGCCCGACGCGGTCGCCGCGAGAAAGAGCACTCCGGCCGCGGCCTGCTCCGCGAAGAAGAGCTTCACCCGGCTTCCAAGCACGTAGTGGCCGAAGACCCGCACCGCGTCACCGCCCCGGGGGCAGCGCCCGTCGCGCGGCGCGAAGCTGCGGCGCTTCCAACCCGGCCGCGCCGTTCAGGACCGCGCCGAGGACCCGCGCCCCCTCCAGCTCCTCCAGCGAGTCGCGGGCCAGTTGCGCTTCTGTCTGGCCGGAGCGCACCACCAGGACGACACCGGAGCACTGGGCCGCGATGAGCCGCGCGTCGACGCAGGCGAGCGGCGGCAGATCGATCACCGTCTCCGCGAACTCGCCCCGCACCTGCGCGAGAAACCGAGCGAAGCGCGGGCTCGTGAACCGGCGCGCCGGCTCCGCTTCCGGCCGCCCGCCGCCGATGAGCGCGACGTGCGCGTTCGGGTGCTCATAGACCACCGCTTCCAGGTCGGCGCGGTTCGCGAGGACGTCGGAAAGGCCCACCTCGCCGTCGACCCCGAAGAGGCGATGGAGCGCGGGCGCGCGCAGGTCCGCGTCGACGAGCGCCACCGGCCGTCCGGTCTCCCGGGCGGCGACGAGCGCCAGGTTCGCGGCGACGGTGGAGCGGCCCTCGCCGCGGGCCGCCGACGCCACCGCGAGCACTCCGAGAGGGGAGCCGCCGACCGACCGTCGCAGGGCGTAGTAGAGGCCGCGAAACGCCTCCGCCGCCGCCCCCGCCGGCTGGTGCAGCGCCACCAGGCTCTCGTGCGCCTTCGGCGCCGGCGCTCGGCTCTGCCGGTCGATGCGCTCGGCGATCACCACTGCCTGGCGCGCCGTCTCGTGCCGTTCGTCGTCGAGCTGCATCGAGTCGTCCCCCGAGACCCGCTCTGCGCGGATCGCCATCGCCTACCCTCGCTCCCTGAGGTTCGGCACCACCGAGAGGAGCGGCACGTCCAAGGACGCGCGCGCCTGCGCCGGCGTGCGCAGCGACCGGTCGTTGGACTCGAGCCACACCCCGGTGCCGACCGCGAGCCCGAGCGCGAGCGCGAGCACCACCCACAACAGCCGCGGCCGGTCGGGCGCCATCGGCTCGGTCGGCGCGCTCGGCGGATCGATCACGTCCGTCGCCGCGAGCGCCGACTCTTTCTCCAGCCCCAGCGCCACCTCGGCCTCGATTTTCCGGGAAGCGAGCGAGTCGTACTTCTTGCGCAAGAGGTCCCGGTCCCGGTCGAGCTCCGCCAGCGCACCCGCCCACTTCGCCGACGCCGCCGCTCGCCCGCGCGCCGCCCGGATGTCCGCCCGGAGCCCCTCGACCTCGCGCCGTGCCCGCCACGCCTCCCGCGCGAGCGCCCTTCTCTCCCGCACCGCTCCCGTGGCCTTCACGGCCGCCGCCCGCCGCGCGGCCTGGATACCGGCCACCTCCCTGGTCAGCCGGATGGTGTCCGGGTACTGCGCCGAATAGATCGCCTTCGCGTGGATGAGCTGCTTCTCCAGGTCGTCCTGGATGGTGGCGAGCCGCTCGAGCTCCGGGTTGGTCGGGTTCGCCGGCAACAGCGCCCGCTGCTGTTCCACCGCGTGGAGCCAGTTCTCCGCGTTGTCGAGCTGTTTGGTCGCGCGGTCCGCCTCCTCCAGGTTCGCCTCGACCTGTTCGGGCAGCTCCCCGTCGTGCGCGAGCCGGAAGGCCCGCACCTTCCTGTCTTGCGCGTCGAGCGCGGCGGCGACCTTCCCCAGCTCGTCGTTCAAGAGGTCGCGCACCCGGGTCGCCTGGCCGATTCGGTCTTGCGCGTTCGCCTCGGCGAAGCCGTGCGCGACGGCCGAGACCACCGGCGCCGCCTTCGACGGATCCCCGGTGCGGTACGCCAGGTCGATAGCGCTGTCGCCATCCGGCTTCACTCCCAGGTGGCGCTCGAGCTCCTCCGCGGCGGCAGCGATGCCGTACCGCGAGACCGTTTTCGGATAGAGGTCGAACGTCTTGACCGCGCTCTCCAGGTTCGGCGTGCTCAAGAGCGCCTCTTTCGCGATCCGCAGCCGGTCCTCGAGGAGCGTCGTCACCGCTGGCCGGATCAGATCGGCGTGCGGCCGGTACGGCTCGACAATGATCGTCGCCTCCGCCTGGTACTGGCTCGGCAGGAGGAAGACCACCGCCACACCCACCACGAGAGCGCCAGCGCCGACCAGGAGCGCTGGACGTGCCCGGCGGCGCGCGGCCTGGACGAGCTCGCCCACCGTGTAGCCGCGCTCTTCCGGCACCTCGTGGATTCTTCCCGCGCTCTTCACGGCCGCCCCCCGGTCCAATCGAGATTGACGTACGCCGCGTCCCGCGCCAGCGCCGCCTCGCCGGCGACCGGCAGCCGCTCGAACCTGAGCGCGGTCACCCCCAGCCACACCCCCGCGAAGAGCCGCCGGAACGCGCCGCCTTCGAGGCCGTAGCCGGGCACCCAGGTCGTGTCCCGCGGCGACGGATGGCTCCGGTAGTAGCCGACCCGCGCTCTGAGCTCCCAGTCGCGGTCGCCGTAGCGCCCGACCGCCTCCACCAGCTCGCCCGCGAGCACGCCGCCCCGCCCCGAGGGAACGGTCAGGTCGTGCGCCGCGTCCAGCTCGAGCCCCGAGAAGCGCCAAGCTTTCCAGAAGCGCAGCCGGGCGACGCCGAGCCAGAGCATCCCTTGCGCGTCGCCATAGGCGAGGGGACCCGCCGACGCTTCGACGAAGGTGCGGCGGGCGAGCCGCCAGCGCACCCCCGCGAGCACGTCCAGCGTCCGCGCGAGGAGGCCGGCCGAGGTGAAGAACAGCCGCCCCTCGGCCGCGGGAACGAGGGCGACGGCGCGGGTGAGCTGGTAGCTGGGCGTGAGCGCGAGCCCTGCCGCCTCCCCGCCAGGCTCGGTCGATTGATCGATGAACTCGACGCCCTCGAGCTCGACCCGGGTGTCGAGGGTCCAGCGACGGGAAAGCAAGCTCTCGACGCCCGCGCGCGAGCGAAAACCGAGGGTGCGGCCGCGGCCGGCGAGGAGCCCCACCTGCGCGAGCGCGAGCGGGTCGTCGGCTGCGCGCAGCCGGCCGTTCGCGTAGAGCCGGATCCGCCGGCCGAGACGGTCGGAGGCGCCAAGCTTCGCCTCGCCGAGGAGCACGCCTTTCTGTCGCACGTAGAAGCCCAAGCCGGTCGCCCTCAGGTTCGCGCTCACGCGCCAGAGCCGGTCGAACGCCACCCAGTCGAGCTGCGCGGTGGTCTCGCCGACGCCGTCGCCGCCCTTGTTGTCGAACAGCACGTCGTCGTCGAGCCCGGCCCCGACCGACACGCCGGGCGTGAGCCGGAGCTGCGGTGCCGCGAGGGCCGGCGCCGCGACCAGCGCGGGGAGCAGAACCGCAATCGCCGAGCGCCGTCGCACGCCGCCACCGCCCTACCGCACCACCACGGTGTCGCCCGGCTCGAGGTCCACCCGGTCGTGACCGCTCTCGAGATCCTTGAGCGCTAGCGTGTAGCGTTTGCCCGAGTCGGCCCGCAGCAGGGTGACGTCGTCACGGGCGGAGAACTCGCCGAGGCCGCCCGCGGTGGCGATCGCCTGGAGCACGTCGACCTGGGTCGCGAGCGGATAGACGCCCGGCTTCTGCACCTCGCCGACGACGTAGAAGCGCGAGCTGTTGACCTGGCGGACGATGACGCTGACCACCCGCGGGTCCTGGATGTAGGCGCGCAGCCGCTCGACGATGCGCGCGCGCAGTTCGTCGGGGGTGAGCCCCGCGGCGGTGATCTCGCCCACGATCGGCAGAGAGATGCGCCCATCGGGCCGGACCGGCACCGTGCGGGAGAGGTCGGGGTTCTTGTAGACGGCGACCTCGACGACGTCCGCGCGGCCGAGCCGGTATGGCAGGGCGAGAGGGGAACCCGCGTGGACCAGTTGGGCGTGAGCGCATCCGGTTACAGAAAGCGCTAGCGCTAAGCATGCCGGGCCGACGAACAGCCGGGAAAGAACAACGCGTCCCGGTGACGGAGTCCAGCACCGCTGACCCTGGGCCCTTCGACTTCGCTCAGGATGAATTTCGTCGAAGGGCGAGCGGCCCAGCGCGCTCCCGCCCATCCTTCGACGGTGCCCAGGATGAGCGGGAACGACGCGACGATGCGAACAGATGCCCGTTGCTTCCTGTCGGGACCCAAGCTTCTCGAGGTGCGCGCGCTCCATCGTTCCCCCCGAACGGAAGATCGCCGGCGCCCGCAGGCCGCCGGGCGAGCCCTCCGGTTTGAAGTGGATGGCGACGAAGGGCGCCGGCGGCAAGTCTCGAGACCGTCGATTCCACGGTCGAGGAACGGGCTTCGCCAACCGCGGAAGAGCTTGGTCCGCCGATGGCGCGCTTGACAGGACCGCCCTACCTGAATGCGCGGGGGGAGGCGATGTGGCCGATGGCGTTGCGACTGCTGGTGGTGTTTTCGTTCTGGGGGGCCGTGCTCGCGGGGGCCATCGCGGCCGGCGCTCCGACCAAGACGGCGGAGCTCACGGCGGCGGGGCTCGCCGGGGTCACGCTGACGCTCATGAGCTTGCGCAAGCCGAAACCGCGCGAGGCGACGGGCGATGAGGCGGCGGTCGCGTCCGCCACGCCCCGGGAACGCCGGTCGGTGTCGTAGGGAGACGATCGGCGGGACGGCGCGCTAGACTCGTCGGATGCCGAAACCCACTTCCCGCGGCGGCGCGCCCATCATCGAGACGGTGGGCGTCACCGTTGCCGTAGGTCAGGTGCGGCGCACCAAGCCGCCACCGCACCCGTACGGCTCCCCGGCGATGGACCTGAAGAAGGAACAAGCCGAAGAGGAGCGCCGCCGGCAAGCAGAGGCCGGAGAATCGCCGGAGGCCGGAAGCTAGGCGGGACGGCCGCCATCGGTCGCTCCGGATTGTCCTTGCCAAATTGTCCGGCTTGGCGCCTCCCGGCGTCTGCGCGTGCCAGCGTGGCAATCGCCCGGCCGCGCGCCTTCGCCCAAAAGCTTGCGTTCGGGCCGGAACAGCGTTGGCATCGCGCTTGCTCGGCCAGGCCCTCCGGCCACCGCCCTTGGAGACCACGCCGCCCATGTTCCGCTCGCATTCGCGCTATTTCGGCCTCTCGCTGTTGCTCGTCCTCCTCCTTCCCCGGCCATCCAGCGCGCAGCAGGTGGGGTTCACGCCGGCGCTCGTCGACACGAAGTTCGCCTCCCTGTCGAAGGACGACTGCACCCAGAACCCGCAGGACACGACCAACTTCGCCTTCACCTGGAGCTACACGCCGACCTGCGTCGGTGGCGAGGAGGAGGTGTTCCTCTCGACCTCGTCCTCCTGCGCCGACACGACCACCGGCACCCCTCCCGTAGCTCTGATCCTCCGCGGCAAGGCGGTACCGACCTCGTCGGGCGGCACCGTCACCGGAAAGTACCCGACCGACGGCTCGAACGAGACGTTGGACGCGCAGATGCTGTTCTCGCTCGCCGCCGGAACGCCGACGACGAGCCCCGACGCCAGCGTCTGCACCGCCAAGGAGGTCAGCGCCACCGTCTACCTCTGCGTCGAGGTCTTCCCGCCGGCCGGGTGCCTGGTGAGCACCGCGTCCTTCGGGCAGGTCCCGATTACGGTCGACTCGACGCCGCCGCCCGCGCCGACCTTGACCCAGGTCAGCCCGCTCGACTCGGCGCTCCTCGTGAGCTGGACGATGCCCTCCGACCTGGGCGGCGCGAGCCACTACCAGGTGAACGCCACCGCCAACGGCAAGACCACCACCAGCACCATCGACGGAGCGAGCACCACCAGCGCCAAGATCCAGGGCCTGACGAACGGCACCACCTACTCGGTGACCGTGCAGAGCCTCGACGACGCCGGCACCCAGACCTCGTTCAACAACGTCAGCGCCGACTCCAACGAGCTGAGCGGTACGCCGCAGGAGGCCATCGACTTCTACACCCGCTACCGGTCGGATGGAGGGCAAGAGAAGGGCGGCTGCGCTTCCGCGCCCATGTCGCTCCTGGCGCTCCTCATCGCGGGCCTGCTCTTGTGGAAGAAGCGTACGCGCCTGGCCGTGCTGGTGCTCTGCCTCGCGCTGCCGGCGCTCGGGCGCGCGCAGGATTTCGCGGCGCCGCCGACCTTTCACAGCCCCCAGAGCTTCACCGTCGCCCTCCGGCTGGGCCCCTACTCTCCGAGCATCGACTCGGAGCCGGCGCTCAAGGGCAAGACGCCGTACAAGGACATCTTCGGAACCCAGACGCCGCTGATGTGGCGCGTCGGCCTCGACTACGACGTGTTCAAGAAGTTCGGGCGGTTGTCGGTCGGCCTCTCCCTCGGCTTCTGGCAGGCGCTGGGCAAGGGCCGCTCGAAGTCGACCGATCAACCGACCGGCGACACGATTCTCCTGAACCTCTGGCCCCTGACGCCGTCGGTCGCCTATCGCTTCGACGTCCCCTGGGTGCGCTACGGCGTCCCGCTCGTGCCCTTCGCGCGTTTCGGGTACGGGTTCACCAAGTGGTCGAGCAGCAAGAACGGCCAGACCTCGACGTTCGGCGGCGACTCCGCGAGCGGCTGGGCGCGCGGCATCGAGTACGCGGTCGGCGTCGAGTTGGTCCTGGACGCCTTCGACCCGCAGCAGGCGGTGGAGCTGGACCAGGACTCCGGCATCAACTCGACGCGGCTCTTCTTCGACTTCGAGGGGATGAGCTGGCGAGGAGCGGGAGGGCTGCGGCTCGACGGCACCAGCTTCGGGGGAGGGCTGGCGCTCGCCTTCTAGTTTTCCGGTATCGCGCCTCGCGCCCCGGGCGGTCGGCCGGCGGTCGGCGCTCGCCCTTCGAGCCGACTCCAGTCCTTTTCGCCGGTTGCGGGGGGGCGCGCGCGCCCCAAACGTTTGCGTCGGGAAGCGAGGGCGCGGTCGGCATCGTTTCCGGGTGGGTTCGTTCGGCCGCGAGGGGGAAAGCGATGCGCGTCGAAGCCGGACGAATCGTTTCGATCGAGTACTCGGTGGCGCTGGCGAACGGCGAGGTGATCGAGGCGACCGAGCAGAACGCGCCCGTCCAGTACCTCCACGGCGCCGGGATGCTCCTGCCGGCGCTGGAAGCGGCGCTCGACGACCTCGAGGAGGGCTGTCGCAAGCGCTTCGTCCTCCCCGCCCGCGACGCGTACGGCGAGCGCGACGAGTCGAACGTCCTCACCCTGCCGCGCACGATTTTCCCGGCGCAGGTCGACCTCTCGGTGGGGTCGAGGCTGGCCGCGCGCACGAGCGGCGGGGACACCTACCCGTTGACCGTGCGGGAGGTCTTTTCGGACCGGGTGCGGGTGGACCTGAACCATCCGCTCGCCGGGAAAGCGTTGCACTTCGACGTCACCGTCCGGGCGGTGCGCGCCGCCGGGACCGACGAGGTCTTCGTCGGGCGGCCGCGCCAGATCGAGGTGGTGTAGCGGTCCCGGGGGGCGGTTCGGCTATCTCCCCCGCGGCAGCGCTTCAGGCTACCGGGAGGACGAGCCGCGCCACCACCTCGCGCCGGACCTTCAGGGCGCCGAGCATCGCGGTGAAGGGGCGGACGCCGAACGCGGGTTGATCGATCGCGAGCTCGCCTTCGAGGCGACCGTCCGAAAGGTGCCAGCGGCCGGACAGCTCCCGGGCGCGGCCGTGGAGGTCGAGGGTGCCGGTGAACGTCCCCGCCGGATCGATCGAACGCGTTTCGAAGAGGATTTCGGGGTAGCGGCTGGCCTCCAGCACCTCCTCACGGGTCGAGCGCTCGATCTTGCGCACGTCGGCGGCGCTGAACGCGTCCGGGAGCGGCCGGCCGTCGCGCATCGCGGTCTCGACGACGAGCGAGGCGGCGTCGCAGCGCACCTTAAGACGGCTCTTGTCCTCCGAGAGCTCCGCCGAGAAGCGGGTGGCCCGCAGGAGCAGGTCGTGCCCGACCGCGCTCAGCACTCCCTCGCGAAAGGCGAGCACGTGCAGCGTGGCGCTCTCGGCGGAAAAGGCGGTCATCTCTTCTCCAGCGGCAGGTCGCCGTTCACGGTCACCAGGTGCGCTCCTGCTGGGTATTCGACGACGAACGCGCCCAGCGCCGCGTGAGCGGCGGGAAGGCAGCGCGCCCATTCCCGGCCGGCTTTGACCTTGAGATAGAATACGCCATCGGCGTCGAGCGCGACCGCACCTGGCGAAAGGTCGAGCGGCTCCTCGGTGTCGTCGTCCAGGACCAGGTGGCAGGAGCGCAGCCGCTCACCGTCGGCGTCGGTCCGCGCGAGGCGCACGCGGTAGAGCACGTCGGCCACCGCGAGGTAGGCCCAGGTCGGGCCGAACGAGACGATCGGCCGCCCGTCCCGCGCGCGGCCGAGCCCGCGGCGAAGCGCGCGGTCGACCCGCGGATGCTCGACGGCCGTCCCCTGATGGCGAAAGCGCCCGTCGCGGTCGAGGGAAAGCCCGCTCGCCTCGCGCAGCCGCTCGATCTCCTCGGGGGTGAGGCCCGGCATGGTCCCGAGGAGGATAGAACGGGTTCGCGGGCCACGGCAGCGGAGCCGGACCCAGACCGTGTCCGGGTCAGGCGCTTGGCCACGTTGGGCCGGGCTTCATCCAACGACTCATGCCTTTCCGGTTCACACACGACGCGAGCCGTCGCTGGAGCCGGACACGGCAGCGTCCGGGTCGGGCGCCGCACCGCGCCAAGTCGGACATCGACCTGTCCGGCTCCAGGTGTGTCGACGGGACACGCTGCAACGAATCGCAGGGCGCGGCCAGCCGCGGGAAGACCTCGCCGTGTTAAGGTCGGGCGCCCTCGGGGGCCTCGAGGAGACGCAACGCGATGCCCGAAGCCGTGATCGTCGACGTGGTTCGCACCGCCCGCGGCAAGCGAAACGGCGCCCTCGCGGGAGTCCACCCGGTCGACCTCGCGGCGGTGCCGCTCCTGGCCCTCGCCCGGCGCACCGGCCTCGACCCGAAGGAGGTCGAGGACGTCATCTTCGGCTGCGTCACCCAGACCGGCGAGCAGGGGTACAACATCGCCCGCGGCGCCGTCCTCGCCGGCGGCTGGCCGATCGAGGTCTCGGGCACGACCGTCAACCGCTTCTGCGGCTCCGCGCTGCAGGCGGTGAACTTCGCGGCGCACGCGGTCCAGTCCGGCGCGATGGAGATCGTCGTCGGCGGCGGGGTCGAGCACATGACCCGGGTGCCGATGGGCTCCGACGGCCAAGGCGGCGAAGGCCCCCGGTCGCCCGCGCTCAAGGAACGGTTCCCGAACCTGGTCAACCAGGGCCTGTCCGCCGAGCTGGTGGCGGAAAAGTGGAACTTGAGCCGCGCCCAGCTCGACCAGTTCGCTCTGCGAAGCCAGAAGCTCGCCGCCCAGGCCATCGCGGAAGGCCGGTTCGAGAAGGAAATCGTTCCGGTCGAGGTGACGAGGCCCGATGGCACCCGCCAGACCTTCGCCCGCGACGAGCACCCGCGCCCCGACGTCACGATCGAGAAGCTCTCGGGTCTGAAACCGGTCTTCAAGGAGGGCGGCGTCATCCACGCCGGCAACTCCTCCGGCATCGTCGACGGCTCGGTCGCGGTGCTCGTGATGTCCAAGGCGCGGGCGCGCTCGCTCCGGCTCAAGCCGCGGGCGAAGATCGTCTCGACCGCGGTCGCCGGCGCGGACCCGGTGATCATGCTGACGGGACCCATCCCCGCGAGCCAGAAGGCGCTAAGGAAGGCCGACCTGACCCCGGCCGACCTCGACCTCGTGGAAATCAACGAGGCGTTCGCGCCGGTGCCGATCGCGGTGGCGAAGGAGCTGGAGCTTCCGCTCGAGAAGGTCAACGTCAACGGCGGCGCCATTGCCCTGGGGCACCCCCTCGGAGCGACGGGAGCGGTGCTGCTCGCCACGGTGCTCAACGAGCTGGAGCGGCAGGACAAGCGGCGGGCGCTCATCACGCTGTGCACCGGGTACGGCATGGGCGTCACGACCATCATCGACCGGAAGATCGACTAGACCCGCCGGGCGCGGTCGGACGTTCCCACCGGAGGGGCTCGTTCGTTCGAGGAGTGGCCAAGTGAAGCGAGGGTTGCCCCATTCGCGCCTGACCGTCCGGCGCGGGCTCGTCGTGGCGGTGGCGTTGAGCTTGTTCATCCCAGCGGCAGCGCTGCCGCTCCCCCACCTGCACCTGCCGCAGCCTCGACACCACACGCGGCGGCGAAAGCGCAAGGTCGAGCGGGTGCAGAAGGGGCCCGAGGCGAACGCCAAGTACCGGGCGAAAGCGGCGCAGCTTCTCGGCGAGAAGAAGTACACCCAGGCGTTCCACCAGTTCGACGAGGCGCTCCTCGCCCTGCCGGACGACGTGCAGACGCTGGAAGACTACGGACGCGCGCTCTACCACGCGCACCGGTACCAGGACGCGGCGGCGAAGTTCCAGCGCATCACCCAGGTGGCGCAGAACCAGCCGGTCGCCTTCTACAACCTCGGCTACGCGCTGGTGAAGACCCGCGATTTCGCCGGCGCCGAGGCGGCCTACCGTCAATACCTGTCGATGCAGCCGAACGACCCGGACGCGATCTACGGCCTCGCCGAGTGCCTCAAGGCGGAGGGCAAAGACCAGGACGCCGCCGCGGAGTACCGGCTCTACGTGAAAACGGAGAACCGGCCCGGCCATGCGAAATGGGTCGCCGAGGCCAAGGCGAAGGCCGCGAGCCTGGCGGCCGCGTCGGGCGCGCTCGCGAGCGCTGCCGCGCCAGCCGAGACCGCTCCCGCCAACCCGGCGATATCGGCTCCCGCGCCAGCCGCGACCACTCCCCCTCCGAGCCCGGCCGCGAGCGCGCCCGCCGTCGCCGTGACCGCCCCCGCGCCAGCCGCGACCGCCCCGGTCTCGGCTCCAGCGCCGGCAACCGCTCCTTCGCCGACCACGGCGGCGAGCACGCCCGCGGTCACCGTGACCGCTCCGGCTCCCGCCACCACCGCGCCTGCGCCGGCCTCGAACGGCGGCGGCCTGCTCGCCGGCGCCGGCTCGACGACGAGCGGCAGCGCTCCCGCTAGCACGGAGGGTGCGGCGTCGGGTCCGGACGCTTACGCCCAGCGCGACCCCGAGGCCGCGATCGCGAAGATCCGCGAGGGCGACGGCTACTTCACCCAGAAGCGCTACCGGGAGGCGTTGTTCGCCTACCAGGACGCCGCGAACCTGGACGATCAGTCCGCGGCCGCCGTCGTCCGGGTGGGCCTCGCGTACGCCAAGCTCAACTACTTCGACAAGGCCATCGCCGAATGGAAGCAGGCGCTCGTGCTCGACCCCAACGACCGCTACGCGCCGGGGTACATCGCGGAGGCGCAGAAACACTTGCAGGAGAACCCGGCGACGGCTCCGTCGGACCAGCCGCAACCGGTCGGCGTCGGCTCGGGGGTGGCCCTGGCGACCGACGGCTCTTCACCGCAGCCCTCCCCCTCACCGGCAGCGAACCAGGTCAGCGACGCCGACCGCCAGGCGGCGCGCGACGCGTATAGCCGGGCGGTGAAGGACATGTACCAGGCGCAGTTCGCGAACGCGATTTCCGAGCTCTCGCTGTCGATTCAGAAGGACCCGACTTTCGTCAGCGCCTGGGTCGCGCGGGGCGGCGCCTATTTCGGGGCGGGCAGCTATCGGCGGGCGGAAAGTGACTACAAGAAGTCCCTCGAGCTGTCGCCGGACCTCGCGACGCCGCTGTACGGCCTCGGACGCGCCTACGACAAGCTCGGCGAGCGAGCGAAGGCGTGCGAGTACTACCGCCGCTACGGCCGCTCGACGGGAAGCGACGCCCGTCCTGCCCTCCAGAAGCAATCGCTGGATCTCGCCGCGTCGTTGTGCGGCTAGGCGCCCAACCGCGCGGCTTCCGCTCCCCTTCGCTCGACGCCCATGGTTTCCAGGCTCTTCATTGAAAACGAGGACAGCCTGGGCACGCAAGTACCGGCAGTATCCAAGGCGGGGAGCGACGGGAGTCGGGCACGGGAGTGCCCGGATAGAGCAGCGCCTTCGCGCCGTACCCGACGGGTCGCAGCGCATTTCGCGCCGTGCTGCATCCGGGCACTTCCGTGCCTGGCTTCATTCGCTTCCCCGGATTCGACGAAGAGCCGGTTTCTGGCCACTCCCTCTACGGGCATCGCGTCTTCGCCTGTTCGCGCGCTCGGACCGATCGTTCAGCCGCGATCGCGGCAGGGGTGCTTCTGGGGGCCGGCAGGGCTAGCCCTTGGTCAGCGGCGCGCGATGAAGACGTGGACGACGAAATAGACGGCGACGGCCGCCATCGCCACCCAGAAGAGCACGTCGAGCGCACGCCGGATGCCCGCCGGGGGCGACGCCGGCTTGGACCCGGCGCCCACCAGCTTCTGGGTGCCGCGACGCATTCCGGTCAACAGGCCGCCGACCCGACCCTCCTCCTCCGGCCGCTGCTCTTGCGCCCGGTGGTCCGCCTGCCGCTTCTTGCGCGCTCGCCGACCCAGCTTCTTGGTGTCTCGCCTCGCCATGGGCGCGAAGCTACCCGGAAAGTCGGAAGTCCGCAGCACCAAAGCGCGGTCGGCAGGCCGCTCGACTGCGCACACGGATACCGGACGTCCAGCCCACGCCCGACCGCGTTCCTTGGATCCACCCGGCCTTGCGTCACGAGCGATCGGTCTTGGCCACCTTCGGCGTCCTCGTACCCCGGCGGCGCCGCCGCCGCTCGGGAGCGCTCTCGAGCCCACAAGCCCGGAGCTTCACCCGCAAGCTGTTGCGGTGCAGCCCCAGGATCTGCGCGGCGCGCTTCTTCTCGCCCTTCGTGTGCGCGAGCACCGTCTCGAGAAGGCTCTTCTCCAGCTCGCGCATCACCACCGGATAGAGCCCCTCGACCCGCGAGCCCTCGAGCTCGACGAGCAGCCGTTGGATGCGCCGGCCGACGAGCGTGCCCAGGCTCTCTTCGTCCACGGGTGGCGAAAACGCGACCGTCGGTTTCACGCGAGCTCCAGCAGCGCGACAGCACGGCAACCGGCAGCGCTGCCATCTTATGGGAACGCTTCAGCCTAGCACCGTGGCGCTACGGGCAGTGGGCGACCATCTCGAACTGTCCCGCGGCCGCGAGGGGCTGGCCGTCCAGCGACTCGGCACCGGTGCCGACCGCCAGCAGGTAGTGGTGCCCGTCGGTCAGCGCGGCCACCGGCGCCAGCGTCGCCGCCAGGCCGTCCGCCGACATCGTCGCGGTGGACTGGACCGGCTTCGCGCGGCTCGGGTCGTAACCCCCGGCGGTCAGGTCGGCGAACGACAGCGCCGCGATCGTCGACGCCTCGTCCATCGGCACCGAGAAGCGAACGGTGGTCGCGGCGTCGCAGGCGATGGTGCCCTCGAAATCCGGCACCGTCGCGACGGTCGGCGTGTCGCAGGCGGGCACCACCTGAATCGTGAAGAGCTGCGCCCCGTCGTCGAACGGCTTGTCCCCCAAGGTGTCCTGGAGCGCTCCCGTCGAGTAGACGGCGTAGCTCTTGCCGGGCAGCAGCGGATCCCCCGGGGTGATCTCGATCAGCCGGGCAGCGGCGTTCCAGGAGACCGTGAGATCCGGCACCCCGTCGATGGCGATCGGCGAAGCGGTGAGCGATGCCGGGTCGACGTCGAATCCGGAGGCGAGCCGGAGAGCGACAGGGCTGTCGCAGGGCGCGTAGGCCGGCACGGGCGGCGACACCGGGACGACCGCCCAGTCGGCGCCGGGCGCGCGCGTCTGAAACGACCAGATGACGTCGGTGCCCAGCGCGTTCCCCGCCCGATCGCGCACGCTCGCGAGGACCGTGCCGACGTAGGTGCGCCCGGGATAGAGCGGCTTCTTCGGCGTCAGGGTCACCAGGTACTGGCTCGGGTCGTAGCTGACCGTCGCCTCGACGCCCGCGAGGCTCACCGACTCGGGCGTGATCGACGCCTCGTCCATCGGCTCCGAGAACTGCACGGTCGCCTTGGCGAGCGTCGGGATGCCGTCGCCCATCGGCTGGTGCGAGACCACGACCGGCGGCGTCGTGTCGATGCAGGCGAAATCCCACTCGATAGGCTCGCCGAGGCGGGTGCCGGCCGTCGTCGCCAGGCTCGCGCCCAAGACCGCGACGTAGATTCGGGCCGACACGAACGGCTCGGTCGGCCGGAAGAAAATCGCGCGCCCGGCCGGGTCGTACGAGGTCACGCCGGGCGCGTTCTCCACGAAGAACGTGGTCGAACCGACCGACTTCGGGTTGAGCACCTGGGCGAACTCGGCTTGGAGACCAGAATCGCAGCCGAGGACCTTGAGCGAGAGCAGCGCCGGCGGACTCTCCGGACCTGGCGCCAACGGCGTCGATGGCGACCCGCACGCGGCGACGAAACCCGCGACCGGCACGGCCCACCACCGACGCAACCAGCCTCTCACGCCCGTGATTCTCCGCTCCGGCAGGCCCCGCAGGCAAGCGGTCAGAACGCGACACGCGTCAGCTCGGTCGCTGGCGTTCGTGCCGAGGCGTCCGCCGCCTCCCGGCGTCCGTCGTTTTCGCACGGCCGCGATGGCCGGTTCCCCCCTTCCGCCGACACCAACGCCTGGGCGCGCCGCCACTGCGCCGGCGTTGCTGCCCAAGGAGGCGTCGACGCGCGCCGCGTCTTCGCGCATCCGGCGTCGGGCCCCGCCGGCTCGCCGAAGGACCGGAGCTTGGTTTCTACGCGGGTACGCTCGTGGGAGCCGAACACCCCAGTGCCCAGGTACTCGTCCGGCGTGGAAGACGCCCGAGCACGGAGCACTCGTCTCCCGCGGCGTCGCCCAGACCGGCGGGGAACGATGCCAGGCGACTTGCCGCCGCCCGAGCCTACCGCCGGCCGCCACGCCGACGAGGCTCCGCGTATCGTTGGATACCGGGAGCGGTAGCGGTTGGCGGCAGCGCTGCAAGAGCCTTCGCCGCCGCCGACGCGGCCGCCCGCACCTTCGGCGAGGCGCTGTTCTCCAGGCTCTCGACGAAGGGCAAGGTCCGCCGGTCGGCGAGCTCCTGCAGTCGCGCGATGGCACGCTCGCGCGCCGCGCGCGAGGCGGCGATCGGCTTGGCCGCCGGGTCCATCCCGCAGGGGACGAACGACGCGTCCGCCTCCTTCTGCCGGTCTTCCAGCTCCCCGCGTTTCGATCGCAACTGTGCCAGCGCGTCTTGCGCGGCGGTCACCTCGGCGTCGAGGTCCTCTCGCGCCGCGGGCTCCGCGGTCGCCGCCAGCCCTCCGAGCGCCTGGACACCCTCCTGGGCCAGGTCGATGGCCGAACAGAGCTGGCGCAGCACGGTCACGTCGCCCACGCCGACCACCACGCCCGGAGCGGTACCGCTCGCGCTCTCGGCGGCAACGACATCGGTGGCCGGCGCCGGGAGGCAGCGGCCCAACCCGAAGGCGATGGCGCTCTTGGTGAGCTGTTGCGCCGCGCTGGTGCGCGCGAGGTCGCCCTTCCCGTCCGCGAGCGCGAGCACCCGCTCCCGCGCGGCGAGGTCGTCGGGGTCGTTGCGCAACACCGCCTGCCACGCGGCCAGCGCCGCCTTCGCATGCCCTTCCGCCTCCCGCAGCGCCGCGACGCGCCGCCAGGGGCCAGCGGCGTAGGCCTGCGAGAGCGCCGCCGTCTCCTTCTCGCGCAAGACCTCGTTCCGGGTGGCGGGCGGCAGCGCTTCCGCCAAGCTCGCCACCGCGCGGACCGCGCCCAGCCGCACCGCCACGTAGCGGCTGTCCAGAGCCCCGAGGACCGCATCAGCGTCGTGCTTGTCGCCGACCTCCGCCAGCTCCTCGAGCGCCACGACCTGAGCGAGCGGGTCGCCGTGACCCAGCGCCGCCTGGAGCGCCTTTCGCGACGGCAGCCCAGATCCTGGTCGGGCCGCGGCCATCGCTTCGCGGACGCGACGCGACGGCGGGTCTGTCCTCATCGATCGCGCGAGCGCCCGCGCCGCAACCGACACCGGCGCCACCGCCGGGTCGCGATTGTCCGCGAGGCGCCAGAGCGCGTGCAGGTCGAGCGAGCGCTCGGCGCGCTCCAATTCCAGCCGCGCCACGAGAAGCCTCCAGACGGCCGGCGCGCCGGGAATCCGCGCGCGCGACTGAGCGCCCGAGAGATCGTCCGCCGCGCGAAGCTCCTCTTGCTCGAGCGCCTCTCGCCGCGCCTCCGCCTGCGCGAGATGCAGGCCCGACGGGTGCCGCGACAGGTACCGCTCCAAATCCCGCTCGCCACCCGACTTCGCCTCCTTCCATGCGAGGTCGTCCTCGTGGCGCTGGAGCTCGGTGCGCAGCGCGTTGTCCGGGTAACGCACGAGGACGGCCCTGACCCTCTCCAAGTCGTCGGACCGTAGCGCTTCCCGGATATCCAGCTCGCCCAGCGCCTCGCGGGCCGCCGCGGCCTGGTCGCTACGCGAGAACTCGTCGAGGAAGTCGACCCACGCCTGGCGGGTGCCCTGCCGCTTGGCCTGCTGGAACGCGAGCGTCGCGAGCAGCGAGCGCGCCACGGCCGCCTCCGGTCCGGACGGAAACTCCGCCAGGAACCGGCGATAGGCGAAGAGCGTGTTCGCCTCCTGCGCCCGCTTCAGGTCGACCTGCGCGAGCCGCTCCTCGAGCGGCGGGCGGTCTTCCGGGTCCGCCGCGGCGAGGCGAGCGCGCAGCGCCTGGTCCCGGTCGGCGGAGGCGGTCGGCAGGGGCGGCGCCGCCGTGCAGCCGAGCACGATCGCCAATCCGAACGAGCTCCATCGCATCGCGCGCGAGGGTACTCCGTTTCGTCGCCAGCGCCGGCAGGCACGGGGGGCGCCGGCGGTCCTCACGAGAGCCCTGGCGCCTACCGGTAGCCCTCCTGCTGCCATGCTCACTTCGCCAGCACGACCGGAATCTCGCGGGCCTGCGCGGCGTCGACGCCCGAGGCGAAGGCCTCGAACCCGGGATACTTCGCGGGGGAGATGCGGCCGCGCAGGATGCGCATCGACTCGTCGAGGACGAGCGCGGCGCCCTGTTTCTTCCACGCCGCGTCATACGAGCCGAAGGGCCCCTTGAGCGCGACCGGTTGGAGCACGGTCGCCACCGCGCCGGCAGGCAGCGCGATGCGCGCCCGCTCGTTCACCACGTCGGTCGACGACACCAAGAGCGGTGTCTTGCGTTCGGCGAGGGCCAGGAAGCGCGGGCCGAGCTGCTCGGGTCCGAAGGAGGACGGCAGCGCTACCGTACCGTCCGGCTGCAAGGCGAAGTGCGGAACCCGGATGGTCGAGCGGGCGACGAGCGGCTGGGCGGGGTCGCCCGAGTCGTCGATGGCGAGCTTCTCGAGCACGACGCCGCGAAAGAGCGTGCCCAGGACCCGTTCCTGCATCTTCTTCACGTCGGCGAAGCTCGCGTTGGCGAGTTGGTGGCGCACCGCCGCCGCGTCGAAGCCGTACGCGGTCTGGGTCAGCACCCCCTCGAGGGTCCCGTCGGGAAGCAGCTTCGCCTCCAGGGAGGCGTCGGTCCGGTCGAGCGACGGATCGACCGTCGGGAGCTCCAGGTGCTCGATTTTCCCGCCGGGGTTCGGGAGCAGATAGGCGTCGCATCCCGAGAGCGCTGCCGGGATCCGGTCGAACGGCGCCTGCCTCAGCTCGAAGTCCATCCACGCCGGCGCCGAGCCGGGCGGGTCGATGCGCAGGAGCATGTCGGAATAGACGCCGAGCCGCGGGAAGCGGAAGTGGTACGGGTTGGCGGAGTAGGGCCGCGCCGCGACCAGGCGCGCGGGAATGCCCGCCGCGGTCAGCGCGGCCTGGAGGAGGAGGAGGCGGTTTCCCCGCCCGTCGGCGAGCACCTCGGTCGCGGTGCGCGAGAAGTCGTCGGACGACGAATCGCCGTGGACCTCGTCGCGCACCCGCTCGACGATGGCCTTCACCCGCGCGAGGGGTGGAAGCGCTTTCGTGCCCCGGACGAGCGCTTCGATTTCGCCGGTCACCCGCGCCCGGAGGGGCAGGAAGTCGGCCAGCTCCAGGAACTCCGCCCGCACACCGGCACCGCTGCCGACCTCCACCCAGGGGAGCACCTCGCCTTCGCTCACGCTCACCGGCTCGGGGAGGAACGGCGTCTTCTCGTGCCGGGTGTAGCTGAAGGTGAGCCAGTCGCCGTCGCCCTTCGGCGGGGAGACGTCCGCAATCCGCTGCGAGTCGACGCTCATCCCGGCCGATTTCGGCACCCGCACGAGGTAGGTGCTCTCGTAAAAGGGCGTCCCCGCTTCCTCGAAGAAGAACTGGCCGCCCTGCCAGCCCGGGACCGCCGGCGACCGGGGGCCGTCGGCGGTGACGAACTCGTACTCCGCGAAGTCGCCCGGCTCCAGGTCCGGAAGCGAGATCGATTTCTTTTCGCTGATCGCCTGCGCGTCGAGAATCCGCCCGTCCTGCTTGATGGTGCGCACCACCAGGGGAACGGCGTTGGGCGGCAGGTCGACCTCGCCGTAGCGCTCGATGCCGCGCTTGTCGAGCACCTGGACGATGGAGTGGGTCCGTTCGACGCGGCTGCCGTTCTTCGAGAGCTCCATCGCGTCCAGGTCGAGGACCTTCACCGCCGGCGCGTCGGCGTGGAAGCCCGACTTCAGGTAGGCGGCGATCACCTGCTGCCCGTCGCGGGCGGCCCACGGGAGCAGCGCGGTGTGGTGCGCAATGGCGATCTGCTGGGCGAGCTGCACGTCGGAGCCGTCGATGGCATAGGCCTGTTCCCGCAGCTTCTCCGCGCGCGCGGCACGACCCGACAGGTCCCAGATCTCCGCGTCCTTCAAGAGCGCGTCGGTCCGGCGGGGCCAGTAGCTTAGGAGCGGGGCGAGCGCTGCCGCCGCACCCTTGGGGTCCCCTCGCGCGAGGCGCAGGTCGGCGAGCCGCTCGCGCAACCCCACGCTCATCGGGTCCCGAGCGACGAGGAGTCTTAGCAGCGCTTCCGCCTTACTAAACCGCCCTCGCTGGCGATAGAAATCCGCCTCGACCGCCTCGCCCGCCGGGCAGCCCGCGAGCTGCGGCGTCAGCGCGTCGGCGATCTTCACCTCGTCGCCGGACCGGGCGAGGGACGAACGCAGCTCGAGAGCGCTGCAGCGGCCCGGGTCGAGGAGCAGGGCCAGGTCCGAGAACTTCCGGGCCGACGCGCGGTCGCCGCGGGCGGAGGCGAGCAGGGCCTTGAGCATCGCCAGGCGCGGGCTCTTGTCGCCGAGCAGCTTCGCGAGAACCGACAGCCGCAGGGAGGCGTCGTCGAACCGCTTGTCCTCGCGCTCGCGGGTGAACTTCAAGAGTTGCGCCTGGGCCCAGTCCGGCTGGCGCTTCAAGATCGCGTCGAGATCCTGCGCCACGACCGCGAGCTTGTGGCCTTCGGGCAGATCAGGATCGCTCTCGGTCAGCTCGAGGTCCAAGCTGCGCACGGCCGCACTGTCGCCCGCCGTCTCGACGAGCTTCGGCATCGCCGATCGCGCCGCCTCGCCGTCGTCCGGCTCGAGCGCCAGCACCGCGAGCCACCGCGCCACCGGGTCGCGCGGGTCCCGACGGACGAGCGCGCGTGCCCGACCGGACGCGCTCTCCGGAAGCGCTGCCGCTTGGGCCGTCGCCGCGGGCGAAGGCTCGCCCACGGTCGGGGCCTGGAAGGCGAGGCGCGCGGGAGCTCCGTCCGCGCGCGCGAGCTCGACCGCGACCGAGGAGCCCTCGACGCGGAAGAAGCGAACGCGCAGCCGATGGACGCCCTTCGGCAACTGAACCGCTCCCCAGGAGCGCCGCGGGGGACGGCGAGGCCAGGCGCTTCGTTCGACCACCAGGGCGCCGTCGAGGTAGAGCCGGGCTTGCTGCGCGCCGGAGAGCGAGACCAGGAACACCCCGCTGACCGGCACGGTGACGTCGGAGAGCGCCTCGAACCCGTCACCGCGCCAGGGCTCGTTCGTCAGGTCGAGATTCCCGCTCGGCGTCGGCATCACCCGCGGCTGGACGGGGCCGATGGGGCTCGGATAGGAGGCGGCGAGGGGCGCCTTCGGGTCGTCGAACGGCGAAGGCGCCGAGGCGTCGCGCAGGTGGAAGGCGCTCAGGGGACCGACGACGGTCCAGGTGGACGGCATCCCAAGCGCCGAGCGGGTCCGCGCGGCCGCGGTGTCGTCGTTGCGCCCGACGCGAATCGCGAGGAGGGCTTCCCGCGCGCGCACCGCCGCCGTGCCCGTGAGCCCCAGGGAAGCGCTGTCGAGTCCCGCGAGGGCCGCTTCGACCTGCCGGTCGAGCGCCGGGGAGAGATGGAGCAGATCGGGCAGCCGCGCCGCCGCGATTTCCGCTTCCAGGCTCGCTGGCGACCGCGCGAGGAGGTCGAGTGCCGCCCGCGCCCGGCCCGCGTCGTCCAAGGTCTCCTGCGCGAGGAACGTCTCTCCCAGCTCGGCGAGGGGCTGGCGCGGCTCCTTGACGAACGCCAGCTCGAGCCAGTGATTCGCCTGCTTGGCATTGCCGGTGACGAGCCAGGTGGCGACGCCCGCTCGCGCGAGCAGCTCGGCCGAGGCGCCTGGCGCGGACGCCGCCCGCTCGACGCCCGTCAGGTAGGCGGCGGGCCCGGGCTTCCCGGTGACCGGCGGCGCTCCCGTTCGGCAGGAGGCGTTCAGCAGAGCAAGCGCGAGCGCCGGCGCCGCCAGGAGCCGCGCCGTCCGCCGCGCGGGCCGACCGAAGCCGCTGGTCGCTCTCTCTGCTGTCCAAGACAGGTGCCGTGCCCAAGCGAAGAACCGCTCATTCCGAGCGGTCATCCTGAGCGCCAGTCGAAGGATGAGGAACGAGCGGCTCTTCGCGTCGGTGCCCATCCCTCGACTGCGCTCGGGACGAGCGGAAGTCTCCGGCTCAGCGTGTCTTGGACAGCAGTGGTTCTCTCTCATCGCTTGGCCTGCGCCTGCGCGGCGAGCGGCTTGAGCCGCAAGCGGTGCGAAATCGTCCGGTCGAGGTCGCCGAGGAAGCTGCGGAACGCCTGGTACTGCGCCGGCGAGACCGAGGTCGCCGACAGCTCGGTGTAGCCGGTCACCTTGAGCCCCGCCGGGGTCACGCGGGTCTCGTAGAGGAAGCTGCCGAACAGGGTCTTCTCCGTCAGCACCGAAGGCTTGTCGGCAGCGCTCATGCCCTTCGGCAGCGCAATCGTATAGTCGAACTGGTTGCGCCAGGGCGTGCCGAGGTCGACCGGGAACTTGCGGGTGGAGAGCGTCGCGAACCGCTGGACGAAGTGCGACGGCTCGCCGAAGGGGCTGAAGACGAGGACGTCGCCGCTCGGATGGCCGAGGGCCGGCACTCGTAGGACGTAGGAGGTGTCGACGGGCCGCTCGATGTCTTTGGGGTCGGTCAGCGTGAAGCTCACCGCCTCGACGCCCGGGTAGCTCTGCGAGAACCCCTGCTCGAACCGCTGCCGGCGGTCGTCCGGCGACTCGTAGTAGCGGCGGAACGCCTGGGCCCGCTGCCCGACGATGTGGCTCGTGCCCGAAAGGCGCGCCGAGCCGTCCTGGGCGAGGGTGATGGTCGCGGTGGTGGTCGTCAGGTTGTCTTCCGGCCTCGAGAACGGCGTCGTGAAGAAGCGGCCGCCGGTCTTCGAGTCCGGGTCGACCACCAGCACCTGCGCGCCCTGGTCGACCTGGGGCAGCTCCGTCGAGCCGGAGAAGGCCGCGGTCCCGTCGAGGAACCGGTGCAACGCCGGCACGTAGAGGATGGCGTGGTTGAACACCGCGAGGCTCGCGGGCTCCTGCCCGATGCTGCCGAGGAAGTGCATCCGGAGCAGCACCAGCTCGGAGCGGATGCCGAGGTGGTGGAGCATCGCGTACATCAGCGACGCCTTGTCCTTGCAGTCGCCGAAACCGCGCGCCAGGATCTGGTCGACCTTGTACGGCTTGAACCCGTGGATGCCGAATTCGAGGCCGACGTAGCGCGTCTGGGTGACGACGAAGTCGTAGATCGCCCGGACCCGCCCGGCGACGTCGCGCGCGGGAATGCCTTGAACGGCGTCGTCGGCCGCCTTCGCCACTTCGGGCGTCACCTCGAGCTGGTCGTGCACGAGCCCCCACCAGAACCGGGCGACCTGGTTCCAGTCCTGGAACGTCGAGACGTGCAGGTAGGCGGCGACGTCGGCCCAGCCGGGCATCTTCGGCTCCGGGTCGATCTTCGGAACGTCGCGAGCTTCCCAGCGCCACACCCGGGTTGCGTCAGCGCCGTCGGTCACCGTCCGGCGCACTCCGGCGAGGGCGGGCTCGTTCGTGTAGAACTTCCGGTCCTTCGGGGCGATGAGGACGTAGTCGACGTCGCGCCGGGCGTGCGAGCCGCGCAGGTACACGAGGTCGCCGAAGTAGTTCGCGTATTGGTTCTCCTGCGACACGTCGTCGAGCCGGTAGGTCCATTCGACCACGTCGCCGGGCGCCAGGTTCGGGAACCACACGTCGAGCTCGCGCCGGTCGAAGTACTCGCCCGCCCACGAGTCGGTCACCCGCCGGTCGTTCTCGTCCTTCGCGTCGATCACCGTGCCGTCGGGCTTGATGATGCGCGCGCGCAGGACCTTGATCTCCTGCTCGCCCGGCGTGTAGCCGACGGATTGGAAGCGCTCCTGGTCGACGCCGTGGTCGTCGACGACCCGCACGACCTGCTGCACGACGCGCGACGACAGCCCGTTCGGATAGACGCGCACCACGGTGACGTTGGCGAGGACGACGGCGTCGTCGTCGGGTCCGGCCGGGCGGTCCTTCTCGGCCTGGGCGAGCTTCACCGGGTCCAGCAGGTACGGCTGGGCATAGTCCTCGTCCCGAGGCTCCAGGGCGCGCACCAGCTCGCGCAGGGCCGGATTCTGCGGCCTGAGCGCGAGCGCCTTCGCGAAGTCGGCCTGGGCATGAGCGGTCCTGCCTACCTTGAGCTCGTGCCGGCCGCGCGCTTCGAACACTTGCGCGTCGTCCGGGGCGAGGGCGGCGAGCCGGTCGTAGACCTCGACCGCTCGGGCACCCTCTTCGTTCGCCGAATAGAGGTGCGCGAGCCTGAGCCCGGTGCCGATGGAGGTCGGGTGCAGACTGAGAGCGGTCCTGAGCTCCGACTCCGCTCCCGCCACGTTCCCCCGCTGCGCTTCCAGCGAGGCGATCGCCCGCCGCGCCTGCTCGTCGTCCCAGCGCAACGCGAGCTCGACCCGATACCGGTCGATCGCCTCGGCGGTGCGCCCGAGCGACTCGTCGGCCCGCGCCGCGCCGAGGACCGCCCGCGGCGTCGTCGGAAACTCGCCCGCGAGCGTGGACGCGAGGTGATTCGCTTGCCCGTCGAGCCCGAGCCCTTCGAGCGCCTCCTCGAGGGCCGACGCCGCCGGCGCATAGCCGGGATCGTCCTGCGCGGCTCGCATCAGCTCGGCGCGCGCGCGCTGGGAAAATCCGAGCCGTTCGTCGTAGAGCCCGAGCCAGGTGCGGGCCGGCGCGAAGCGCGGGTCGGCCGCCAGCGCCTTCTCCAGCGCCTCCCGCTGCCGGTTCGGATCGTCCTGGATGAGACCGGCCAGCTCAAGCCACGCGCGCGCGTTCGTCCCCAAGAGCTCCGCCGCCTTTCGCTGCTCTCGGCGGGCGAGCTGGGACTTGGTGTCGAACGGCCGCCGCCCGACGAGCACCATCGCGTAGTCCGACCGGATCGCTCCGTCGTCCGGATGCGCCTCGACCAGCTTTTCGAGCTGCGCGGTCACGTCCGCGACGCGGGTCAGCTTCTCATCGGAAGCGGTGCGGCTCGGCGCCGAGATGGTGACCGGCTGCCCTGCCGCCGGGGCGGTCGCCTTCAGCCTGGGGAGAGGGCTGCCGTTCGGCTGCGTCACGCGCAGGAAGAACGAGGGCGTCTCGGCGAGGGTCGAGACCTTGAAGAGCACGACGTTCTCTCCCCGCTGGAGCGCGACCTCGACGGCGTGCTGGTCGAAGCGCGCCGGATGATCGTCCGGGTCGGTGAAGGCGAGCTCGCCGTTCACCCAGAGCTTGGAGGCGCCGCTCGCCCCGAGGTGGAAGACCGCCTGCTGGACGGCGGCGCTGTCGAGCTGCGTCAGGAAGTAGGTGGTCGAGCTCGCGCGCGGGCGCACCACGTTGCCGACCGGCACGTGCCCGTCGAGGCCCAGCGGCGGCACCGGTCGCCAGGAGACCTGCCGGTCCTTGCCGGCGTAGCTCGCCCGCAGATCGATCGGCAGGCTCTCCGGCGGGTAGACCGCGTCCTGACCGTTGCCTCCGTCGTTGTCGAAGCCACCGACGAGCCAGCCCGCGTCGAGAAAGCCGAGCCGGGAAAGCTGCGCTCTCGCCTGCGGAACCCGACCGCGGTCGACGTCGACCTTGACGAGCGTCCACCGCGCGAGAGCGCGTACGTCCGGAAGCGCGCGCCGATTCCCGGCGAGGTCGCCCAGGGTGCTCGCGAGGGACGCGAGGTTCGGCAGCTCCGGCTCGATCTCCGCCAGCTCGTAGAGCGTCGCCGCCGCGCGGGGGCTGTCGACCTCGCCCGCGAGCCGTTGCTCGAGCTGGGCGAGCCGGCGCGTGAAGTAGTCGGTCGGCGGCTGGGGCGAAAGCGCTGCCGCCCCGGGCTCCTGGGCGCGCGACACCGTGCCCCAAAGCAGGAGCGCTGCCAGGATCGTGGGCCAACGAAGCGTTCGGGTCACGCCTGGTCTCCTCCTGCGACGTCGGCTTCGAGCCGTCACTCGAGCCCTGAGGGCCGGTGCTGCCGGCCACTCCGGGGCCGAGTGCGAACCCCGCCTGGTCGCTCTCCATTCCGCCAAGGCATCTAGACCGCGCGGGCGACCGACGCCACTTCGACCCGCCGCGCGCCCGCTCGTTTCAGGACCCGCGCGCACTCGGCCGCCGTCGCGCCGGTGGTCACCACGTCGTCGACCAGGAGCACCGCCCGGCCCTGGACCTGCCCGCGCACTCGGAAGGCGCCGGCGACGTTTCTCGCGCGCTCGTCCCGGCGCCGCCCGACCTGCCGGCCTGTCGCCCGAGTTCGCTCGAGCAGCGCGGGAGCGAACCGCCAGCCGCGCACGGCGGCGAGCTCGCGGGCGAGCAGGAGCGCCTGGTCATAGGTCCGGGAGCGCCGCCGCTTGGCGTGCAGCGGAACCGGCGCGACCACCTCGGGCACCGAAAGCTCGATCGCGGCCATCCGGTCGGCGAGCGGCCGCGCGAGCTCGGGGTGGTCCTCGTACTTGAAGCGGTGGAGAACGTCGGCGATGGCGGCGCCATAGAGGTAGACGGCGCGGGCGCGGTCGAACGGCGGTGGCTCCTCCTGGCAGGCGTGACACAGCTCGCGCTCGCCGGGGAGGCCGCAGAGCCGGCAGCCTTGGTCGATGGGGGTCAGGCTCTCGGCGCACGCGAAGCAGAGGGGCAGGAGCGCCGCCGGTCGCTCGCGGGGCTCCAGGAGACCTTGGCAGGCCGCGCAGCGTGGGGGAAAGAGGACGTCCAGAATCGCCAAGGCGAGGCCCACGACGGCCGGACGCTAGCGCAAAAAGCGCCGAGAAGGCCTGCTCAATCCCAAGGCCCGCTCCGACCGCTCCGACCGCTCGGTCCGATCGGCGAGAATCGGGGCTCCGGCCGGCAGGGACGGCCGGCTCTTTCGGAGGTGCTCGCCATGATCCTGGTCGAGAAGCAGGACGCCGTGTGGACGGTGGTCCTTTCGCGACCCGAGGTCCGAAACGCCATCGACCGAGAAACGGCCGGGGCGCTCGCGGATGCGTTTCGGGCCTTCGACGAGGACGCTGAGGCCAGGGTGGCGGTGCTCTGGGGCGAAGGCGGAACCTTCTCGGCCGGCGCGGACTTGAAGGCGCTCTGGACGGGGAAGGCGAACCGGGTCGAGCAGGACGGCGACGGCCCGCTCGGACCGACGCGGATGCTCCTGACGAAGCCGGTGATCGCGGCGGTCAGCGGCCACGCGGTGGCGGGCGGGCTCGAGCTCGCGCTCTGGTGCGACCTGCGGGTGGTCGAGGAGAACGCGGTCCTCGGGGTCTTCTGCCGTCGGGCAGGGGTGCCGCTCATCGACGGCGGTACCGTTCGGCTTCCGCGGCTCATCGGGCTCTCGCGGGCGCTCGACCTCATCCTCACCGGGCGGCCGGTGGGGGCGGCGGAAGCGCTGGCGATGGGCCTCGCGAACCGGGTGGTGCCCGTCGGGGAGAGCCGGAGCGCCGCCGAGGCCCTCGCGCGCGAGCTGTGCGCCTTGCCGCAGGAGTGCCTCCGGCAGGACCGGGCGAGCGCCGTCGAGAGCTGCGGGTTGCCGCTCGGGGAGGCACTCCAGAACGAGCTGGCGCACGGCATGCGGTCGCTCGCCTCTTCCGATCTGGTGGCCGGCGTCGGACAGTTCGTTTCGGGTGCGGGACGGCACGGGAGGCCGTTCGGCGGGTAGGCTTCGACGACGAGCGCGAAGCGCGTGCGAACGACACGCTCGCGCGCCACAATGAGACGGACGGCCTTTGTGAAATCCGGGCCGCCGGACGTCTGTTGCACGACGGGATCTCAGAACGCGAAGCCCGGCCACTCTTCGTAGAGGGCGTCCGGGCGACCAACAGAGGACACGAGATGAGCGAGCTGCCGCCGCGGCTGTTCGACATGCGCAAGGAGATCGAGGCCTACGCCCGCGGTTTCGGGCTCGACTTCTGGGAAGTGATCTTCGAGGTGGTGACCTACGACGAGATGAACATGGTCGCGGCCTACGGCGGCTTTCCGAACCGCTATCCGCACTGGCGCTTCGGGATGGAGTACGACCAGCTCGCCAAGGGCTACGAGTACGGGCTGTCGAAGATCTACGAGATGGTGATCAACAACGAGCCGTCGTACGCCTACCTGATGGAGAGCAACCCCGACGTCGACCAGAAGATCGTGATGGCCCACGTCTTCGGGCACGTCGACTTCTTCAAGAACAACTTCTCGTTCGCGCACACGAACCGCAAGATGATGGACGAGATGGCGAACCACGCGACGCGGGTGCGCCGCTACTACGACAAGTACGGTGTCAATCAGGTCGAGGACTTCATCGACCGTTGCCTCTCCATCGAGAACCTGATCGACTACCAGTCGCCCTACATCAAGCGACCGCAGTCGGTCGAGCCGGTGGAGGACGTGCCCATCGAGGTGCGGGGGTTCAAGACCGATCGGGAGTACATGGCGGGCTACATCAACCCGCAGAGCTTCCTCGACGAGCAGCGCAAGAAGCTGGAAGCGGAGCGGGCGCAGAAGAAGAAGTTTCCCGAGCGGCCCCAGCGGGACGTGCTCCAATTCCTCATCAGCTACGCGCCGCTCGAGACGTGGGAAAGAGACATCCTCGCCGTCATCCGGGAAGAGGCATACTACTTCGCGCCGCAAGGCCAGACCAAGATCATGAACGAGGGCTGGGCGAGCTACTGGCACTCGACCATCATGACGCAGCGCGCCCTCAAGGATTCCGAGATCATCGACTACGCCGACCACCACTCGGGGACCCTGGGCACCCGGCCGGGCGTGATCAATCCCTACAAGCTCGGCATCGAGCTCTTCCGCGACATCGAAGATCGGTGGAACAAGGGGCGGTTCGGCAAGGCCTATGACGAGTGCGACGACCTCGTGGAGCGGCGCCGATGGAACACCGGCGCCGGCAAGGGCCGCGAGAAGATCTTCGAGGTGCGCCGCCACTACAACGACGTGACGTTCATCGACGAGTTCCTGACGCCGGAGTTCGCGGTCGACCAGCAGCTCTTCGTCTACGGGTACAACGACAAAGCGAACACCTGGGAAATCGTGGACCGCGAGTTCAAGGAGATCAAGGCCAAGCTCCTGACCCAGTTGACGAACTTCGGCCAACCGATCATCGAGGTGGCGGACGGCAACTGGGAGAACCGGGCCGAGCTCCTGCTCACGCATCGGCACGAGGGCGGGGACCTCAAGCTCGACCACGCGCGGGACACGCTGCAGAACCTCTATAGCGTCTGGCGCCGGCCGGTCAGCATCTACACCCGCATCGACGGCAAGGGCACCATCCTGCGGTTCGACGGCAAGGATCACTCGGAGAAGAAGGCGAACCTCTAGAGCCGGCTCCCGCTCTTCCGGCGCCGCCCGAGCCAGGAAGCGGCGGCGCTTGACCCGTGCGTTCTTCGCTTGGTATGGACAGTTCCCGCGTGCTCTCGGGAGACCCCATGCGACCGCGTTTGCGCCTCGGATTCCTGCCCGCTCTGCTGATCGTCAGCATCCTCGGCCTTTCCCCCTCGAGCGCCCGGGCCGAATCCAAGGCCTGCCAGCACATCCGCGTCGGCGCGAAGGCCCCCCCGTTGGCCCTGCTCCTGCCGAGCGGGATGGACGTGCTCTCCCTTCGCGCGGCGCTCGCGAAGAAGCTGCCGGTCGTCCTCTCCTTCTGGGCCTGGCACTGCCACCCGTGCCTGCGCGAGCTGCCGATGCTCCAGAAGGTCGCCGGGGACCTGCGCGGGCACGCGACGTTCCTGCTCGTCCACGTCGGCCCCGAGAGCAAGATGCTCCCCAAGCTCGCGGCGCTGCACGTGACGCTCCCCTCGGCCGCCGACAGGAGCAGCACCAAGGCCGACGCCTACTGCGCGAAGACGCTGCCGCGAACCTTCGTCGTCGACCGGACCGGCACCATCCGCGACATCTTCACGAGCCTGACCGAGCCCAAGCTGCGCCACGCGCTCGCCCGGCTCGGCGCGGTCGTTCCGACGGACGCGAGGGCGAGCGCCTCCCGACATTAGCCCGATGCATCCAGCGCTCGGCGCGCCGAGCAGGACCGCTCTCCACCCACGCGCCCGACCGCCGGCCGCCGCGCCCCGCCCGAACCGACCGCTGGCGCTCGAGCTCGCCGGAATCGCTGCTCCCGATCGACACCGCTCACGCCATCCTGCGTGGGCCATCGCCCCGGCTGCGCCGAGACGCCGGCTCGAGTCCATGACTCGCGTCACGCCTTCCCCGCCATTCCGGCGCCATGTTCCCGCTCGTCCGGCTCCGCGAGGCGGGGGCTTGACGGCCTGTTGGAACCCGGCGTAGAAGGTCGCCTGAGGCGTCCCCTCAAACTCTAACCCAAGGAGAACGGCCCCATGACAGCGTCGAAGAAGCTCGTTTCCCTGCTCGTGTTCGTCACCGCGGCGGCCTGCGCTCACACGGCTGCGACCACGATGCCGGAGCCCGCCTGCGACACCGGCCCGGCGTGGACCTGCGCGAAGAGCGGCCCCTGCGAGGACATGGGCTTCGAGGCGCTCAAGGGCAAGCTGTGCGCCGTCGGCACCGCCGACCAGATCGGCTCGTACAACCTCGGCATCCAGACCGCCACCACCCGGGCGCGCACCGAGATGGGCGCGGTCCTGAAGACCAAGGTCGACGGCTTCACCCGCGCGGTGCAGGACTCGATGTCCAAGAGCGGCGCCGGTGAGGACTCCATCCAGAAGATCGGTGACCTCGCCCAGCAGCTCACCGAGTCGACCCTCTACGGCGTCTCGGTGCCGGCCACCCACTTCGACCGCGCCCACGGCGTCTACTTCGCGATGGCGGTGCTCGACACCAACACCTTCATCAACGCCCTCAAGGGCCTGAAGGACGCGAAGGGCTTGAGCGACTCCGTCAAGGCGGAAATCGACCAGCGCGCCAACGACATCACCAACGAGTGGCAGAGCGAGCGCGCCAAGGCGGACGCCGGCAAATGATGGCCCCGAGGGCGTGGCCGGTCTGGCTCGCCCTCTTGTTGCTCTGCGGATGCGCATCGTCCCGCCCCGCCCGGGTCGTCGGCCAGGGCTGGCAGGACGATGCCTTCCGGGTCGAGGTCAGCGGCCAGGCCGAGAGCGCGCGTCCGATGCTCGCCTGCGACGCAGCCCGGGCGTTCGCCGTCGAGGCCGGCAAGCGCGCCGCCGCGGACGCCTGGGCGGCGCGTTTGCGTCGGGAGGGGGTGACGGCGGTTTCGTACGTGCCGCCGCCGCGCATCCTCCGCGAAGAAGAGCACCAGGCCGGTAAGCGTTGCGTCGTCACCCTGGAAATAGAGACCGCCAAGTTCGGGGACGCGAAGACGAAATGAGCGACACCGCTGCCCCTCCCCGGCTCACGTCGATGAACGGCGCCGGAGGGAGATCTTCTCAGCTCGGGACCGCTCGGTCGCGGCTTGCCTTCGGACGCCGGCCGGGCGGGTGGCCCACGGCCGCGCTGGCTGTCGCCCTCGCTGGCTCGGCCGCGTGTGCCGGCCAGCAGGCGGTGATTCGGACCACGCCGGCCATCATCGTCGAGTCGAGCGGCGCGACGAGCCAGACCGTGACCACCTCGTCCGCGCCGCCCGCCTCGCCGGACGACCGGCAGGCGTTTCTGACGCAGGCCGCGAGCCGCTTCCCGGGTTCGCAGTACATCGTCGGCTACGGCACCGGCTCGACCGGAGACGACGCGGAGCGCCGGGCGGTCATCGACGCCGCCGCGCAGATTCGCAGCACGGTCAAAGGCAACATCTCGTCCATCGAAGAAGGCGTCTTCCTTTCCGGCCGGGGCGAGACCAGTACCCGCGTGCTCGACGCGGTCAGCCAGCAGGTGCAGTCGGACGCCGGCGCGTTCATCCGGCCGCAGCGGGAGCTGACGCACCCGAGCGCCGGCGTCTGGGAAGCGGTCGCGGTCGCCAAGCGGTCGGACCTGGACGAGAAGTACGTCGACGAGGCCCAGCCGCTGATCGACGAATTGACCGCGCTGTGGAACGCGACGGTCGCGACCGGTGGCCGCGCGCGACCGGCGGTGACGACCGTGCGCAAGCTCATCGCGGTGCTGCCTTTGGACATCAGCAACGCCCAGGCGCATCTGACCAAGGCGGGCGAGGCCAACCTCGAAGACGCCCTGCGCGACGGCGCCTCGACCCAACTGACCGGCTGGACCGTGCTCAACGGCGCGACGACGATTCAGATCCTCGTCGACAACGGAATCGATCCGACCCAGTGCGGCCAGGGCTCTTCGCAGCTCGCCCAGGCGCGGCAGCTCGAGGTGAACAAGTTCGTCAGCGGCGTCGTGCAGTACGTCGACGGGAACCTCGCGGCGTCGATTCGTCTGGAGGACACCCGCAGCGGGCGCACGCTCGCGACCGCCGAGCTGGCGGGACCGACGGTGACCGCGCTCCGGCAACAATTCGCAACCCAGGCGGCGGATTTCTTTTCCAAGGCCGTGTTCGCGGGGTCGAGCGCGGCGCCGAAAGCGGCGACGGTCGCCGGCTGGCTCCAGGACGCGCGGGCGTCGTGCGAGGCGGGCGGATTGGAACGGCGGCTGGCGGTGCTGAACGAAGAGCGTTGGGCGGTCAGCCGCCGCACGATTTGGAACGACAAGCTGCGCGAGGAGGCGAGAGAGGCGACCGCGGCTCGGGAGAAGGAGCGGTCGGGCTTCACCGTTCACGTCGGCCGCGGCGACGGGTCGTTCGACGCGCGGCCGTTCGACCGGCTCGTCCAGGACCTGCACGATCACCACTGGACCGCGGACATCGCCGACTCTCCGCAGTGCGAGGACGGCGGGCAGGGGCTTGTCGTCGAGCCGACGACGCAGGCGAGCTGTGAAGACGCGATGACCGGCCTCTTCGTCTGCCGGGCCACGCTGACCATCTCCGCCAGGCCGTGTGGCGACGCCAACGCCTTGTTCACCGTCCAGTCTCCCGAGGCCCGAGGCGCCGACGGCGATTCGCAGGACGGCGCCCGGTCCGCCGCGCTGCACAAGCTCGACGTTCAGGGCACCGTTCAGCGTGTCGAAGAGAGGCTGTGGTCCGCCGTCGGCGACGAGTGTCTGTAGGTCCGGCGGAAGGCGCGGTCGATCAGACTTGCGGCGCTCGAGAGCCGCGAGAAGACCCCGAAGCCTCTCGGTTCGAGGCGCGCTATCCGGCCTCGGATCTCATCCGAAGCTGGCGCTGCACGGTATTGATCAGCACGTCGATGTCGAACGGCTTGGAAAGCCACGCGGCCGGACGGACCTCGGCGGCGCGCTTCCTCGCATCGTCGGCTGCCGTGAGCACGACGATGGGCGCCGCCTCGCCGTAACGCGCCCGAAACCGGCGCGCGAACTCCCAGCCGTCCATCACCGGCATCTTCAGGTCGAGCAACACCAGGTCCGGCGGGCCCGCGGCCGCCACCGACGCCAGCCCTTCCGTCCCGTTCTTCGCGCACCGGACCTCGAAGTGCTCCATCTCCAGAACCATCGCCACCAGGTCGAGGAGGTCCGGGTCGTCGTCGAGGACGAGCACGCTCGCCACGCGGTCGAGGGCAGCAGCGGTGCCGCTCATCGCTCGCCCCCGAGCGGCAAGCTGAACGAGAACACGCTCCCGATTCCCTCCCGGCTCTCGAACCACATCTCTCCGCCGTGTCGCCGCACGATCTCGCGCGCGAGGTAGAGGCCCACCCCCATTCCACCATAGTCGTTGGGCGTGTCGGTGTGCGCCCGGAAGAACCGTTCGAAAACCCGCGCCTGCTTGTCCGCGGGGATGCCGACCCCTTCGTCCTTCACCGACACCACCGCCTCGTCCCGCCGGGGGCCGCAGGTGACCTCGATCCGCCCGCCTTGCGGCGAGTAGCGAACCGCGTTGTCGATGAGCGCGCCCACCACCTTGCCGAGCCGGTCCCCATCGCCCTCCACCACCACCGGCCGCGCCGACAGCTTGAGCTGGTGCCGCTCGAATGACCTCGCCATCTCCTGCGCGATGCGGTCGACCACCGCGTCCAGCTCCACCTTCTCGTGCTCGATGGTGACGTTCCCCAGGTGGAGCTGCGACAGGTCCAGCATGTCGCGCACGATGCGGTCGATGCGGTCCGCACCCCGGTCGATTTTCTCCAGCATCCGCCGCGACGCCGCCTCCTCCGGCGAGCGGAGCAGAAGCTGCGCGTAGCCCTTCATGATCGCGACCGGCGTCTTCAGCTCGTGCGCGACCACCCGGAGGAACTGGTCCTTGAGCCGGTCGAACTCGACCATCTCCGTCACGTCCCGCATCACGCTCACCACCGAGGTGACGTTCCCTTCCTCGTCGCGGATGGGGGACGCGCTCACGCTCAAGTAGTGGTCGTTGCCCTGCGCGTCCGCCACGGTCAGGTTGTCGCCCTCGGTCTGTTCGCCGCGGAAGGCGCGCGCGCTCGGCAGCTCGTCGAGGGCGTACGGCTGCCCGTTCGGGCGGTACGGCCGCACCTTCGCGAACATCTCCTCCAGCGTCGCTCCGAGCTCGGACGCCTGACTCCCGAACAGCTTCGCCGTCGCCAGGTTGGTCATCGTCACGCGCCCGGTCCGGTCGAAGACGATGAGCCCGGCGAGCTGGTGGTCGAGAATCGCCTGTAGCTCGGCCGCGTGCCGCTGCGCCTCGGCCCCGAGCCGAGCCTGTTCCTCGAACAGCCGCTGCTTCTCCGCCTCCAGCCATTTGCGCTCGCGGGCGTCATGCCCGGAGACCAGAATCGACAGCTTCCCCTCGAAGACGATCGGCAGCGCCAGCACGTCCACCGGCACCGCTGTCCCATCCCGGCGGAGGAACCGCTCCTCGACGAGCGGCGCCGGCTCCTGGTGGGTCAGCATCCTCTGGATGCGGGCGCGCACCCGCTCCCGGTCATCGGGATGCGTCAGGTCGATGACCGACACGCCGAGCAGCTCGGCAGCGGAACCGTAACCCAGCAGCCCTGCCACCGCCTGGTTGGCGAAGACCACTCGCCCCGCGCGGTGCACGACCACCGGATCGAGCGAACGCTCCATCCACGCGCGCAGCGCCGCCTCGGCCTCCTCGAAGGCCATCCGTTTCCCCTGAACCTCCGGATCGGCTCCGCCTTGCATCTCGTCTCGGATCCGTGCGGCCCCCGAACCGAGCGCGGACCGGCTGCGCAGCGTTCCATTCGCTCGTTCGGTCGCGAGCCCGGCGCCGGCCTCGAGCTCGATTCTCGCCTTCCGAGGCGTCCGCCGCGAAAGGCCTGCGCCAGCACGAGAAAATCGCTGCCGAGCTCGGCAAAGTCAACCCGAGCGTCGCGACTGTTCGATGACGACCTGGGAGGGTGTGGCCAGGGGCAGGCGCAGAGCTAGGCCAGAACCGCTCATCCCGAGACGTCATGAGCCGATGGCTCAGCATGGGCGATGAAAAAGGGTCCGGGCGAAGTGCAGGACTTTCGCGGGGTTACGGGCCCTTTTTCATGGCAGCGTGGTCGAACAGCCGAGCGGTTCTGGCCGGAGCGGCGCATCCCTCGACGGGCTGACTCGGGATGAGCGGTAGGGTGCGCACCTGCCAACTTTTTCTTGGCCACACCCTCCAAGGCCACGACCAGCGCGGCGCGCTCGGGATGCCGCCCCTCGCCGCCCTGCCCTACTCGCCCTTCGCTGCGGCATCGACCTCGCTCTTCACCCGGCGGACCGGCGGCACCGCCTCCGGCCCGTTCGCCGCCAGCGCCAGTCCTTCCTCCGCCTCGTCCGAGCTCTCCGCGACCGCTGCCGCCACCTCTTCCGCCGGCACCGCCGCCTCGGCCGGCGGCAGCGCTTCCGGCCCTCCCTCCGCCTTCGGCGCCGCCTCGGGCACGTAGTCCGCCTCGCCCGCGATCACGCCCTCGCCGCCGGTGTTCGCCGCCTCGCGCGCCCGCATCCCCGGCGCGAGCTGCGGCGGCCTCGGCTGCGGCGCCGGCTCCCGCTCCGGCAGCCCGAGGTTGTTCTCGAACGCCAGCTTCTCCAGCTCCACCACCCGCTTCTCGCTCCACACCAGCTTCTCGCGGAACAGGTCGAGCTCGCTCTTCGTCACCATGAACTGCCGCCTGGCGGTCGAGGTCTGGCCGCGCGCCCGCTTCGCCTCCTCCTCGGCCATCGACAGCTTGCGCCTGAGCTCCCGCGACTGGCCCTCGAGCGACTCCACCCGCGACTGGAGCTGGTCTTCGGAACGCACGGGCGCCGGCTGGACAGCGGAAGCGCTATCGGCTACCTGCGCCGGTGCCGATTCGCTCTGGGCTTTCTGCTGGGCAACCTGGGCGTTCCGGTACGCCTCCTCCAGCTTCTTCGAGCTCTCCTTGAGCCGCCCGAGCTCCTCCTGCATCCCGGTCGCCTCCCGCGTCAGCACGTCCAGCCGGGCGCGTTCGTCGTGGAGCTCCGCGCGGGCCCGGTCGAGGGCGTCCTGGAGGTCGCCCGTCGCCGTCGACTTCTGCTTCTTCTCCGCTTGCTTCTCGTGATGGGTCCGGCTGCGCAGGTCGCCGAGCTTCTGGCGCAGGTCGGACGCCTCGCTCTTCTTGCGCTCGAGCTCCTGGCGCACGGCGCCGAGCTCCTGCGTCGCCTGCTGCGCCGCCGCCGTCGCCTCCTCGAGCGCGTCGGTCCGGGAGTTGTCCTTCTTCTTGAGCGAGTCGTACTGGACGAAGAACGCCACCGCGACGATCGCTGCGATGGCGAAGAGGATGATGAAGAGAGTCGTGACCATTCCATCTCCATGGCGGGATTCCCGCCCAAAAAGCCGGGCGCGCATCCGTGGCAGCCGGCGAGGGACGTGCGAAGCGACCGGCGAAAGACGCCGCCGCGAGAAAAGCGGAATAGCGTATCCGAGGCGGGACGAGACGTAAAGAAATTCTCGAACGTTTAGAGCGTGTGAGCGAGCCCCTTCTTCTCCAGCGCCTGCTCGAGCGCGTTCGGATCGAAACCGACCATCAAGTCGCCCGCCACGTCGATGACCGGAATGCCCGTCGGCCTGAGCCCTGCTCTAGCGGCCTTGGCTTCCAGCTCCGCTTGTGCTCCCGGATCCTGGTCCACGTCCTTGTCGATGAACGGCACGCCATGCCGCTTGAGCCACGCCTTCGCCGCCTGGCAGGCGCCGCACCAGCTCGCGCCATACAGCGTGACGAGCGGCCTACCCGCCGCCTGGTCGCCCTCGGCCGCCTTCTCGGCCGCCTTTTTCGCGCCGCCGTGGACGTCGAACGAGTAGCGCGACACCGCACCGCACGGATAGCGCCCGTCCGCGTCCGGATGGCGCACATCCGCTACATAGAGGTAATCCGCCGAGTGCAGCTCGTCGGGCGTCTTCGACAGGTCGCGCACCAGCACCTGCGCCCTGGACGCCTTCGGGATGCTCGTGATCGTCGTCGTGTCGTGGAACTTCCCGTAGGCGTCGATCCAGGTGAACACCAGGTCCTTGCGATCCTTCGTCACGACGATTTTCGCCGGAGGCGGGCCGAACGACGGCGCCTTCGCCCTCTTCGACGACCGCCCCGCCGTCTGATGGCAGGCGACCAACACGAGCATCGCGAGGACGAGCGCGCGCCGCATCGACACCTCCGAACGCGGCGAGTCTAGCCGTTCATCCCCGCGCGAGCCGGACGCCGGCGAAGATCGCGCGCAGGCGAGGCTCGTACCAGTTGCGAAAAGTCACGCGGGCGACGCGGCGCTGCGTCGCCCAGGACCCTCCACGCAGAACGCGATGGCGCCCGTCGAAGTACGGCGCCGAGTAGCCGTCGTCAGGATGGGGCCGAAAGCCGGGATACGGAGCGAAAGCGGTGCTGGTCCATTCCCAGACGTTGCCGAGGAAATCGCCTCCTTCGCCGACCGCGCGGGCCGCGCCGCACGCGAGTCCGAGACGAGGTTCCGCGTCGGGCGCGAGCCGCGCCGCGACTTCCCATTCCGCTTCCGACGGCAGCCGCGCGCCACGAAAGGTCGCGTACGCTTCCGCCTCGAACGCGCTCACGCCCTCGACCGGATGGCTGGGCGGCAGCGCCGTCTCCCCTCCCAACGCTTCGAGCCGGTAACCGGCAGCGGTCCCTTCCCACGTCGACGGATGCGCTGGCCTGGACCGTTCAAGCCAAGCGAGACCGTCATCGCTCCACAGCTCCGGTTTCGAATAGCCTCCCGCGTCGATGAACTCGAGCCAGTCGCGGTTCGTCGCCGGCTGCCAATCGATTTCGAACGCGGCGACCGCGACCTCATGTGGTTGTCTTTCGTTGTCGTAGACGTCGGGCGCGTCGCTCCCGACGAGGAAGATCCCCGCCGAGACCCGGAGGGGCGCGCGTGGCACGGCGGGACCCGGCTCGGGCAACGGAAAGCCGGAGCGCTCCCGGGAATCCAGGGGACGCATCCGCAGGATGGCCGCCATCGTCTCGTCGTGCTGCTGCTCGTGCGCGAGCACCAGTCGATACGCGTCGAGCCCTCGCAAGAGCTCGTGTGACGGCCGGGATTCCGCGTCTCGCGCGAGATGATCCAGCACCCGCCGGCGGACCTCGGAAGCGTAGCCGAGTAGCGTCGCGCGATCCGGCAGGTCGCCGCGACGCGGCTTCTCGACCGCCCGCGGATCGAAGATCCGGTCGAACCGTTCGGAAATCGGCGCCTCCCCGTGGGTCGTCTCGAGGAGCCATCGCGCCTCGAACATCGCGACGTGGCCGAGGTGCCAGCCGACGGGGCTGAAGTCCGGGTCGAAGAACGCGTGCAGCTCGTCGTCGGTCGTGCACGCGGCGAGCCGCAGCGTCAGCGCCCGAGTCTCCTTCAGCTCGTCGGCGAGCGCGACCGCTTCCGCCCGCCGTTCCGCCGGCGTGCCGTCAGGCGAGCGATGTCCTCCGGAGATCATCGGTGGTCGCGACGATGAGCATCCGATCGTCGACCGGCAACCAGGCCGGATCCTCGGTCAACGGCTCCGACGCAATCACCGTGCCTCCTTCGTACCCAGCGGCACCGGTCGCGATGAACAGCGACGCTCCCGTCCCCTCGGTGGCGAACCGGGTCGCGACCAGCGCCTCTCCGTTCGTCACCAGCAGGTTCAGAATGGTCTGGCCACCGTGCTCCCGAGCCAGCGCGTCGCATTCGTGAATCGTCGCGCGCACCGCCGCCTCGACCGACTCCGTCGACTCGTCGCCCGCCATCTCCTGCCAGATCGTCGCGAAGACGTGCTCGCTGTCGGTCCCGCCGATGATGAGCGCGTACGCCTCGTCGCTCAGCTCTTCGCGCATCGCTCGCATGAACGCCTCGCGAAAGGGCGTCAGCGCCCCGTTGTGCGTCAGCGCGAGACGGCCGTGGACGAAGGGAGCGGTGCTGGCCGGCGCGACCGGCAGTCCCGGCGTCGCGCTGCGCACGGAAGCGATGAGGCACCGGGAGCGGACCCGGGGCGCGAGGCTCTGCAGGTTCTCGTCGCTCCAGGCGGGGGTGGAGACCCGATACCGCACCGGCCGCGGGTCGCCGTCGTCCGGATACCAGGCCGCCCCGATGCCGTCGGCGTTCACCGTCGCCACCCGCATCAGCCTCGGCCGCGAGCTCTGCGCCAGAAGCGAGTGCGGCGGCGCGTGGGTCAACGCGGATAACGGCAGCGGTCTACCCACCCAGCCGGCAAGGCGGCACATCGTCTACAGCTCCTTTCGCATCGCGACGTGGACGATGCCCGCCTCGTCGAACTCCGGTCCCACCCGCAGGTATCCCTGCCGGGCGTAGAAGCCCTCCGCGTGAAGCTGAGCATGCAAGCTCGCGCGCGTCAGGCCAGCGGCTTTCGCCTCGGCCTCCAGGAGGCGAATGATCGCTTCGCCGAAGCCCTGCCGCCGAGCAGCGGAGGCGACAGCCATCCGGCCGACGCGCGCCTCGTCCCCCGGCAGCTCTGCCGCCAAGAGCCGAGCGAACGAGCCGTCGGAACGCGCCCGCACCACCCGGCCCGTCGCCACGACCTCGCCGTCCGCGTACGCAAGCGCGTGCGTCGCCACCTCGTCCGCGTCGTCGCGCTCGATCTCACGCGGCACGCCCTGCTCGTCGCAAAAGACGCGGACCCGAAGCGCCAGCGCCTGGCGAAAGTCCTCCTCCCCTGCCGCCCGCGCGACGGCGACCTTCGCCGGCGGCGAGCCTTGCCCCCAAGCCGCTTGCCTGGAACGCCCGAGAGATTTCACCCGCCGATACCCATCATCGGCAAGAGCCCGCGGCCGCCGTCCTCGACGAAACGATGGCCTTCCCACTTCACGAGCAGCGCCGCGCGAATCGCGCCCTCGAGCTCCCCGTCACCGGCGCCGCCCCGCAGGAGCGCTGCCAGAGGCGCCTCGCTCCGGCCGCCGAGGCAGGCCCTCAAATCGCCCGTCGCGGAGATCCGAACGCGGTTGCAGCCCGCGCAGAAGCTCTCGGTCATCGCGCCGATGAACCCGATTTCGCCCGCCGGTCGCCCGCCGTCGGTCGCGCGATAGTAGGTGGCCGGTCCCGCGCCCGCGCGCACGCCCCCGCGCTCGCACGCGATGCCCGCGCGCTCGAGGCGGCGGCGCACCTCGACGCTCGGCACTGCTTCGCCTTCGCCGGCGAAGGGCATCCGTTCGATGAATCTCGGCACCGCTCCCAAGCTCCAGGAGCGCCGCGCCAGCGCGGCGAGCGCTTCCGGGGCGTCGTTCACCCCCGCCTGCACCACCGCGTTGACGCCGAGCCGAGCGAAACCGACTTTCGCCGCGGCCTCTAGCCCGCGCAGCACTCGCGTCAGGTCGCCTCGCTTCGTCACTTCGCGAAAGCGACCTTTGTCGAGCGTGTCGAGCGACACGTTCACGACCGAGACACCCGCGCGCTTCAACTCGGCCGCCATCGAGGCGAGGCGGTCGCCGTTGGTGGTCAGGCACACTTCCTCGACGCCGCTCATCGACGCGATGCCGCGCGCGATGTCGGGGAGGTCCCGGCGCAGGAGCGGTTCGCCGCCGGTCAGCCGCACCCGGTCGACGCCTCTCGAGACGAAGACCGAGACGAGCCGCAGAATCTCGCCCACGGCGAGCAGCCGGCCCTTCCCCGCCCAGTTCGCGGGCGAGCAGTACCCGCAGCGGAAATTGCACCGGTCGGTGACCGACAGCCGAAGGTAGCTGATGCGCCGCCCCTGGGCGTCGAAGAGCCGCCCCGCGCCCGACAGGGACCGCGGGACGCTCGACCCGGTCGCGATCGGCAGATGCAAGAGAACTCCTCCCGACCGCCAGCCGGCCTCACGGTGCGAACTCTCGCATCCTAACGCTCAGGCGGCGGCGTTCACGAGAAACGTCCGGATCTCGGCGGCGTGCGCCTCGACGGCCGCCTGGCTCCCCATCGCCGGCGCGAGCGCCCGCTGCCGCCCCTTCTCGCCGGCGCGCACGACCAGGCCCTGCGCCTCGAACAGAGCGAGAGCGTTCTCGACCAGCACCTTGGACCGGCTCTCCGACCGGCGCAGCCGCCCCGCCAGATACGCCGCCCGGGCGCGCTCCATCGTCCGCCGCACCAGGTCCTTGCTATCGACGGGACCGGACAGGAGAAGCGACAGCGCTTCCGCCACCATCACGTAGCCCTCGACGAAGTGGACGATGACGTCCGCGAAGAGCCGCAGCCGTTCGGCACCCGCGGCGGTGGATTCGAGTGCGCTCCCGCTCGCCTCGACGAGGCCCAGCTCGAGGAACCGGCGCACCCGCTCGTCGAAGAGGCGCTCGAACGCGCCGCTCGGGTAGACGAACTCCTTCTTGAACAGCCGCGACAGCTCGAGCGTCCGCGCCTCGATCGCCTGGCGCTCATGCGAAGGGCTGGTGAGGACCGCCGTCGCGAGGAGCGCCTCGGGCACGAAGAAGCAGAGCGTGGTGTTCTTCAAATAGTCGAGGCCGATCCGCGCTTCCTCCGGAACCTGGAAGATGGTCTCGCCGCCCGCGCTCACCTGGACGAGCTGTCCGTCCCGCTCCAGCGCGAGCCGCGCCTCGCGGAGGGGACCGCTGCCGAGCGGGTCGAGCGCTCCCGGTTCCTTCGTGAAGGTCGGCCGGCCGCCGTTCGCGACCGCCTGCTGGAGGAGGAACTCCATCCTGTCGACCAGCTCCGGTGCCGTCAGGCCGCGGCGGTCATGGGCGAGAAGAGCGGTCGCGAGAAGCGCGCTCGGCGAGACCGCCGTCGCCCGGTTGATGCCGTCGACGATCCGGAATCCGAGGGCGCGCACGAGCGACCGCCGTTCTTCCTCGGTGTGCCGCGTCCGGTCGAACCCGCGCTCCCGGGCGAGGCCCGCGAGCGAAATCGGCGCGTCGAAACGGATGAAGACCCGCCCGTAGCGGCTCGTGAGCACCTTGGGCGTCTTGAGGAGCGCGCCCAGGTCCTCGGGCTTCTTCTCGTCCCCGCCGAGCTCGGCGGCATAGCTCCTGCCCTCGATGATGTGGGCGTAGCCGATCCAGCTCGGGACGAACGCGACGTCCGGCCGCACGCCGTCGATCCACGCATCGACGTGCATCGCGAGCATCCCGAACCGAGGGAGGAGCACTTTTCCGGTGCGGCTGCGCCCGCCCTCGATGAAGAACTCCTGCGAGAAGCCGTCCTTCGAGAGCTTGCGGACGTAGGCCTTGAGCACCGCCGCGTAGATCGTGTCGCCCTTGAAGCTGCGCCGGATGAAGTAGGCGCCCGACGCCCGAAAGACCCGCCCGAGCGGCCAGAACGAGAGGTTGATGCCCGCCGCGATGTGGGGCGGGATGAGCCCGCGCAGGTAGAAGACGTAGCTCATCACCAGGTAGTCGATGTGCGACTTGTGGCTCGGACAAACCAGAATCGGCATGGTCGAGAGGGTGCGCCGCACCTCTTCGAGGCCGCTGTCGTGGACCTCGATGCCGTCGTAGATGCGGTCGAAGACGAAGTCCAGGAGCCACTTCATCCAGTCGATCGCCCGGGGCGAGTAGCGCGCCGCGATTTCCTTCAGGTCGCGCTCCGCCTCGAGGTCGACCGAGCCGTCGGCTCGCCCGCGCGCGCGCGCGACCTCGGCGACGGTGGCGCGCAGGGCCCGGTCGCGCAGGGTCTCCTCGATGAGCCGCTCGGGGCTCTTGAGCGGCGGCCCGGTGACCACCCGCGTCTGCCGCGCGAGGTGCTGGTAGAGCGCGCCCCGGACCTTGCGCGCGATGGCTCGGTCGCCCTCGCCGGCGTGCTCTTCGAGGTAGGTCTTCAGGTTCAACGGCTCGTCGAGCTGGACGAAGGCGCGCTTGCGGTTCCAGAGAAAGGAGAAGAGGCTGCGCCAGAGGCCCGGCGCTTCCGGCTCCCCGAAGAGCACGTCGAAGAGGCTGCGCCGGACGTTGCGCGGCCGCCGCTCCCAGATCAGCAGCTCCGGCACCAGGAGAATCGGCCGCTCTTGCGCCCGCTGCGCCGCCACCAGCGCCGGGAACGGATCCTTGAGCGCCCGGCCGCTCGCCGCGAGCGACCCTGGCCGGCGCAAGAAAACGAGAGCGCTCTCCCCGAGACGCACCGCTTTGGCCGCGTCGTCGCCCCGCGGCGCCCGCGCGAACGGCCGCCCGGCGACAAGCCGCCCCCAAGGCCGCCACAGCTTCGCTCCGAGGCCCACCACGGCCTTCGGCAGAGGTGCCCCCAAGCGCAGCGCCAGGTGCTGGAAGAAGAGGAAGGTGACGAAGGCCGCCGAGCGGGCGACGTAGACCACGGTCCCTTCCTGAGCGTGGGCGGCGAGCCGGGCGGCCGCCTGGGCGGGGACCTGCACCGGTGCGAAGGCTCGGTTGAGCAGCCGCCGAAAGACACCGCCGTAGGCCGCCGACAGCCGCTCGGTAGCACCATCATCGCCCGGCGACGGCGCCCCCCGTGCTGGCGCGCGCATCGCCGCGGGTTCGGAAGGGGGTGCCGAAAGGTTCATCGCGTCGGACGCTCTCGTTAGCCGCCCGCGGCACCCTTTGGCAAGCGCTTCGCGCCTCGGGGGTCGTTCTGCTGGCGCCCCTTTCGGCGGGGCGACCACGAAGGCGCGTGGCCCCGTCGCCGGACGCGCCACATCGTTGGCATCCGGGGGGGGACATGGCCAGCCGCGCGCGCCTCGACCGCCGTCTGCACGTCGCCCTGGTGGCGCCACCGTTCGTGCGGGTGCCCCCGGAGGGGTACGGCGGCACCGAGCTGGTGGTGGCCGATCTGGCGGAAGCGCTCGTGTCGTTCGGGCATCGGGTGACGCTGTTCGCGACGGGCGACTCGGCGGTCTCCGGCTGCGAGGTGCGGTGGCTCTTTCGCCGGCCGCTGTGGCCGCCGGAGCCGGTCGCCGAGTGGAACCACGCGGTCTTCGCCGCCCACGAGGCCGCCGAGGTCGGCGCGAGCGTCATCCACTCGAACGTGCCCGCGCTGGTGGCCCTCGCCGGCTCGACGGCGCCGATGGTCCACACCGTGCATCACCCCGCCGACCGCACGCTCTGGCGCCACTACCGGGCCCATCCATTCGTCCGCTACGTCGCCATCAGCGCCCGGCAGGCGGAGCTGTCGGAGGAGGCGTGGGTGCGGCCGCCGGCGGTGGTCCACCACGGGCTGAACGTCGACCGCTATCCGGCGGGAGAGGGCGAGGCGGGCGACGCGCTCTTCCTGGGACGGCTGGACGAGGTGAAGGCGCCGCATCTCGCGCTCATGGCGGCGCGCGAGGCGGGGCTTGGCCTGCGCATCGCCGGCCGCCCGCACGAGGGAGACTACTTCGAACGGGTGCTCGGACCCGAGCTGCGGCGGGGCGGCGGGCAGCTCATCGGCGAGGTGGGCGGCGAGGCGAAGACGCGCGCGCTGGGAAGCGCTCGGGTGCTCTTGTTCACGAGCGTCTGGGAGGAGCCGTTCGGCCTCGCGGCGATCGAGGCGATGCTCTGCGGGACCCCGGTGGTGGCGCTCCGGCGGGGAGCGCTCGGGGAAACGGTGGAGCCCGGCACGACCGGCGTCCTCGTCGACCGGCCGGAAGATTTGCCGGCGGCGATTCGGCGGGCGCTGTCGCTGTCGCGCGCGAAGGTGCGCGAGCGAGCGCGGGAGCGCTTTTCGGCGGAGCGGATGGCGCTCGGGTACCTCGCCGCCTACCGCGAGGCGCTCGAGCTGGATCGCTGGCCGGCGAGAGCGGAGCTTCAGGCATAGACGGCAGCCGTCGGAGCCGGCCACGCGAGCGTCCTTAGTCGGGCGCGACGTCGTCGGCAAACCCGGACACCGATAAGCGGCTATCCGGATCGCTCAGGTCGAGGACCGGATCCGGCGCGCCGCTCCCCCTCCCCAACCCCTTCCCCGCAAAGGGCGCGGGAGAGGGGCCTTACGTGTGCTTTCGCGAAGGCAGTCTTTTCCTCCCTCTCCTTGGCATCACTTGGAGCCGGACACGCAAGTGTCCGGGTATGCCGCGGCCCGGAAGACCCGGACACTGACCTGTCCGGCTCCATCCGTTCTTTGCGGGGGACGGTCGGGGAAGGGGCGCCGCAACCCGAACGAACCGGATAGCCGGACACCGATATTTCCGGCTCCAACATCGGGGCGAGTGCGTCGAACCGGGCGGGCGCGGATGCTCCTACTCGCCGAGACCGCCCAGGATCCCCTTGAGCGCCTCCCGGGTGCGTCCGAGCGTCTCTTCGTGTCCCAGCGCCTGGGCCTCGTGGCGGCTCGCGCGCTCCTCGGCGGCGGCGAGCTTCTCCTGGAGCGCTGCGAGGGTCGAGGCTGTCTGATCCGCCGCGAGCTTCCGCCCCTCGATCTCCGCCGCGAGCCGCTCGACCTCGGTGCTCGCCAGCTCGTGCTCGTCCTTTTCCCGCGCGAGGGCGCCCTGGAGCGCGTCGAGCTCAGCCGATTTCGCCGCCAGGCTCTCTTCCGCCCGCGCGAGCCGAGCCTGGGCGTCGCCCGCCGCCGCGAGCTCCTCCCGGGCGCGCGAAAGCTCCTTGGAAAGCCGCGCCGCCTGTTGAGAAAACGCCTTCGCCTTCTCGACGAGCGCCCGATACGCCGCCTCGCGCTTCTCGAGCTCGTCGCGGGCCTTCGCCGCCTCCTGGGTCCGCTCGCGTTCGCGTTCCCGCAGCTCCGCCAGCTCCAGGTCCTTCTCTTGGAGCTGCTCGCGCAAGAGGGCGACCTCCCGCCGTTGCGCGTCGTCGCGGGCCTCGTCGTCCTGCCGGTTGCCGCGCGGCGCCTCGCCTGTTGCGAACCGAGCCCTCGCCTCGACCGGACTCGCGTCGGCCGCCGTCTCCACCGCCGCTGCCAGCTCCTGCTCGGAAAAATCCTCGCTCTCCAGCGCGCCCGTCTCGTCGAAATCCGCCGGCCCGGCCGCGGCCTCCTCGGAATCGTTGCCCAGCGACGCTTCGTCGTAGCCGTAGCCCTCGCCGGCGGCCGTGCTCTCGCCCGGCGAAGGTCCGTACGACGCGTCGAACGCGGCGAGCTCCTCGGGGGTCGGCGGCACCTGAAAGAGATCGAGACCGCCCTCGTCCGCCAGCAGCGCCGCCTCTCCCAGCGGATCGACCGGCTCCTCGGACGCAGGCGCGGACCCGCCGAGCGAAGACACCGCCAGCTCCTCGGCCGCGTCGAAGACCGGCGGGTCGGCGGCGAGCATTTCCTCGTCGAGCGACGCCGTCTGAGCGATCCCCGAGCCATCCGCGGTCGCGTCGGCTCCGAGCGGCTCGTCTCCCACGAGGGTGATCGGCTCCGCGCTGTCGTCGAGCGGCATCTCGAAGCCGAGCGGCTCGTCGGCCTCGGCCGCGAGCTCCTCCGCGCCCTCCTCCAGCCCCACGAGACCGCTCGCGAGCCGCAACAGCTCTTCCGGCCGGTAGGGCTTGAGCAAGTACTCGTCCGCGCGGATCCGCAGCTTCTTGTGCTTCTCGAAATCGTCCTGACCTGCGCTCCCGCTCGTCAGGATGACGGGAGTGCTCTTGAGCTCCTCGTCCCGCTTGAGCTTCGAGCACAGGGTCCAGCCGGTCGCCGGCGCCAGCTCGACGTTGACCACGATGAGGTCCGGCCGCTCGGAGCGCGCGCGGTCGTAGCCGGCGGTCGACGAACCGATGCCCTGGGCGTCGATGCCTCGCGCGGCGGCCGCTTGGGCGACCTGCTGGACCAGCGCCTCGTCGGCGTCGATGAGGAGAATCCGCTTGCGCGTCATGGAGCGTCCTGGGGGAGCAGCGGCCGCCGGTCCGTTTCGCCGAAAGGCAGGCCGGCCGCGGGATTTGCGTTTCGACTCTAGGGGGAGCTCTGGTGGGCTGTCAAACTTCCGGGACGCCTGGTTTGACAGCGATGGCCGCGCGAGGCGAAGGTAGGCACGTGCCCTCCCACCGAACGGTCCTGGTCGCCTGTGTCCTCGCCGCCTGCGCGCACGCTCGAGCTCCCGTCCCCTCGCCGGCCGCCGCCGCGCCGTCCGGCAAGGTCTTGACCGACGACTCTCTCGGCTATTCGCTCGAGCTTCCCCGAGACATCCCGTTCCGGCAGGTGACGGGCGAGAGCATCGCGGCGGTGAGCGAGAACGGAATCGTGGTCCGCGTGTTCCCGCTCTTCCTCGCGCGGAGCGCAACCGCGCCCGCCTGCTGGGAGCGCTTGCTCCAGGCGGGAGTGCTGCCGCCCCAGATGGTGTCGCCGCCGAAGGACGCGACCCGCCTTGGCGACGAGGCGCCGCGAGGGCTGCCCATCCGCGGCGGCGGCCGGCTCTACGTCAGCGTCTTTCCACGAGCCGACCGGTGCCTGGTGCTGGCGGTCGACTCGGTTCCGATCGGCAAGGTGTCCGACGGCGCCGTCGCCGAGGTCGCCGAGCTCGCGAGGCGCACCTTCCGCACGCGGAGCCCCGCGGCGCGGTTTAGGCCGAGCCTCTTGCTCGCCGCGGGTTGGCAGTTGCTCGAAGCGGGCGAGGACCTCTCCGCGCTCGCGCGGTTCGAGAAGGCGCTGAAGCTCGACCCGAGCCTGGAGAGGGCACATCTGGGCGCGGGGCTCGCGGCCTTCTACGCTGGAAAGGGGCACGAGAAGGAGGCGGTCGCCGAGCTGACGAAGGTGCTCCAAGCCCGCCGGCCGCCGGCGGGGCTCGGCCGCCTCTGGGAGGTCCGCGAGTACCGGGAAGCGCTGATGGACCTCGGGCTCGCGTACGCGTCGCTCAAGGAGTACGGCCCTGCCGAAGACCGGCTGATGGAGGCCTCGGACCGCTATCCGCACGACGCGGTGGTCCAATACAACCTGGCCTGCGTCTTCGCGCTGTCCGGCCAGCCGAGCGACGCGCTGGACGAGCTCGAACGCGCGCTGACGCGGGATCCGTCGCTCGTGGCGCAGGCGCAGGAGGATCACGATCTCGCGAGCGTGCGCGCCTCGCCCCGGTTCCAGAAGGCGGTGGCCGCGGCGAAGCGCGCTTTGCCGAATGCGCCCGCAAAAGGCGATTGACCGGCGCCCGGCGCCCCGCTAGGTTTTTCTCGTCCTTCCGACGAACGAGGGCGCGAGCCGAGAGGCGGCGAGATTCCCATGACGATCGACGAGAGCACGCGGTACCTGGAGAAGGTCGGCATCTTCCAGGACCTGAGCCCGAACGACCTGCGCGAGCTGGCGGCGCGGATGCAGTCGCGCGGCTTCGCGGCCGGCGCGGTGATCGTGAGCGAGTCGGACCCGGGCGACTCGCTCTTCATCCTCACGAGCGGTCGGGTGAAGGTGGTCCTGCATGGCGAGACCGGCCGCGAGATCATCCTGTCGACGTTCCGCACGGGCGAGCTCTTCGGCGAGATGAGCCTCTTGGACCACCAGCCGCGCTCGGCGAGCGTCATCGCCATCGAGCCGACGCAGGCGCTGGTCCTCGAGCGCACCTCGTTCGAGCGTCACCTGCAAGCGCATCCCGACGCCGCGCTCGCGATTCTCGCGGAGATGAGCCGGCGGCTGCGCCAGGCCGACCGGGTGATCGGGAACCTCGCCCTGCTCGACGTCTACGGCCGGGTCGCGCGCCTCCTGAAGGACATGGCGGAAAAGGAGGGCGTCGAGACCGAGGACGGCGTGCTCATCCGCCAGCGGCCGACGCAGGCCGACCTCGGCTCGATGATCGGCACGAGCCGGGAGACGGTCAGCCGCGCGCTCAACGATTTCGTCCGCCGCGGCCTCATCGTCATGACCGGGAAGCAGATTCTCTTGCGCCGCGCGTTCGACCTCGCGGTCGACGAATGAGCGGTCGAGAGCCGAAGCCGATGACGCGTCGCCTCGTGGTGTCGAAGGAGCCCTTGGCCGAGGCGGCACGCTTGCTTTGCGAGGCGCTGGCGGCGGTCGATGCCGAACAGGGATTCGCGCGGCTCGCCATCGCGGGGGGCTCGGCGGCGAAGGTGATGGGCGAGCTGCCGCCCCTGTTGCCCGAGGGCGTCGGCATGCGGCTGCGCCTGACCTGGGTCGACGAGCGCTGCGTCGATGTCGACGACGCCGAATCGAACCGAGGCACCGCCTACCGCCACGGCTGGCTCTCGTCGGACCGCGAGCTGTCCTGCGAGCTGCCGCTGTGGGAGGACGGCGACACGCCCGAGCTCGCGACGAGCCGGTTCGTCGAGCGCTTCGAGAAAAACTTCGCCGGGCGCCTGGACGTGACGCTTCTCGGCATCGGTCCCGACGGACACATCGCGTCGCTCTTTCCCGGCCATCCCGCGTGCCTGTCGACCGCGCCCATCGCGCACGTGCCGGACAGCCCCAAGCCGCCACCCGGGCGCATGACGTTGACCCTGCCGACGTTGCGGTCCGCACGCACGCACGTCTTGTACGCCGTCGGAGAGCAGAAGCGCTCTGCTCTACTTCGAGTGATCTCGGGTGACGAAAGCGCCCTCGCCAACCAACTCGCCGGAGAGCTGGTGATCGTGACCGACCTCGCCCTGGAGGATCCATGCCTATCCGCTTGACGCGCTTGCCCCGATGTTGGAGCCGGGCTGAGCGCGGAAACGGCGGGGGACGAGCCCCCGTCCTACAACGATCGACCGGCAAGCGTGTGAACGGACAGGCATGGGAGAAACGATGAGCGACCTGCGGGACGTGGCGATTGTCGGGCTCGGAGTGATGGGCGCGAACCTCGCGCGCAACTTCGCCTCGCGCGGGCTTTCGGTCGCGGGCTACGACCTGCATCCGGAGGCCGGCGCGAAGCTCGCCGGCGAGCACCCGGAAGCGAAGGCGTACGTCGCGACGAGCCTCGCCGACCTGGTCCAGCACCTGGAGCGACCGCGGCGAATCGTGCTGCTCGTCAACGCCGGCAGGCCGGTCGACGCGGTTCTCGACGGGCTCGACCCGCTCCTCGAGGAAGACGACATCGTCGTCGACGGGGGCAACAGCCACTTCACCGACACCGACCGGCGGCAAGCGCGGTCGAAGGCGCGGCCGTGGCGGTTCATGGGGATGGGCGTGTCGGGGGGGAGCGAAGGCGCCCTGCGCGGACCGGCGCTGATGCCCGGCGGCGACCGCGAGGCGTGGGAGCGGATGAAGCCCGCGCTCGAAGCCATCGCCGCCCGGTCGAAGAGCGGCGTCTGCGTCACCTACTGCGGGAGCGGCAGCGCCGGCCACTTCGTCAAGATGGTCCACAACGGCATCGAGTACGGGGACATGCAGCTCATCGCCGAGGTGGCGATGCTCTTGCGCGAGGGGCTCTACCTGCCCCCGGCGGACGTGAGCGACGTGTTCGCCGAGTGGAACCGCGGCGACCTCGAGAGCTACCTCGTCGAAATCACGGCCGACATCTTCCGCACGCCCGACCCGAAGAGACCGGGCGGCCTGCTGCTCGACGCGATCGAGGACGTCGCGGGACAGAAGGGCACCGGCCGCTGGACGGTGATGGAGGCGGCGGAAAAGGGCCTCCCGGTGCCGACGATGGCGTGCGCGGTCGAAGCGCGGGGGATGAGCACGGCGAAGGCGCTCCGGCAGAAGGCGGCCGCTCTCTTCGAACCGCGGCGGTCGCCCCTCTTGGGGGTGAGCGCGCAGGACCTCGGCGATGCGCTCTACTCCTCCAAGGTGGCGAGCTACACGCAGGGCTTCGCGATGCTCTCCGCCGCGAGCGACGAGCACGGCTACGGCATCGACCTCGCCGAGGTCGCGCGGATCTGGACGGCGGGCTGCATCATCCGGGCGAAGCTCTTGGACCGTATCCGCGAGGCGTTCCGGAGCTCGCCGGCGCCGGAGCTGCTCGCGCTCGCGCCGGACTTCGTCGACGACCTGAAGGAGCGCCGCAAGGGCTGGCGCCGGGTGGTCTCCGCCGCGCTCGCCGCCGGCTACGCGATTCCCGGCCTCGCCACGAGCCTGACCTGGTTCGATACCCTCTGCGCGGCCCGCGGCACCGCGAGCCTCATCCAAGCCCAGCGCGACTACTTCGGCTCCCACACCTACGCCCGCGTCGAGGCGCCGGAGACCTTCGTCCACACCGACTGGCCGCATTTCGGGTAGCGCTCGCGCTCACACTTGGGGACCCTTAGTAGGCAGCCCCGGAAGTTCGCTAACGGAATCGACGGCTCCGTTTTCGCGACGCGCGACGGCTTGAGCCGCGTGGCGTCAGCCCGCGGTAGCCGCCAAGACCGCGGGCTCCGGCACAGCTTCGCTTCGCCGAGCGAGGCGCCGACCCCCGCGGTAGCCAGCAAAACCGCGGGCTCCGGCACGCGCTGCGACGGCGCCCCCCTCCCCGACCCTCCCCCGCCAAGAACGCGGGAGAGGGAGGAAAAGACTGCCTTCGCGAAGGCACACGCAAGGCCCCTCTCCCGCGCCCTTTGCGGGGGAGGGGTCGGGGAGGGGGAGCGTGGCGCCGGATCCGGTCGGCAACCTGAGCGAAGCGGATAGCCTGTAACGCGTCTTCCGAGCTCCCCACGCCTTGGAGAGTCCGAAAAACGCGTCTTCCGAGCTTCCCACGCCTTGGAGAGTCCGAAAAACGTGTAGACTCTCAAAACCTTTCCCCCCCTGAGCCGGGGATTTCTCAAAACTTTCCCCCCCGGACTTCCAAAACTTTCCCCCCTTGCGTGACGCCGGGAAGCTGGTCCACGGGAGCGGTCATGGA
>JAJYLH010000036.1:0-41253 GCA_021787845.1 Myxococcales bacterium
GTTCGACGGGTTCGACGGGTTCGACGGGTTCGACGGGTTCGACGGGTTCGACGGGTTCGACGGGTTCGACGGGTTCGACGGGTTCGACGGGTTCGACGGGTTCGACGGGTTCGACGGGTTCGACGGGTTCGACGGGCTCGACGGGCTCGACGGGCTCGACGGGCTCGACCGGTTCAACCGGATCGACGGGTTCAACCGGATCGACGGGTTCAACCGGATCGACGGGATCGAGCGGATCGACTGGCTCCACCGGATCGACGGGTTCAACCGGCTCGACCGGCTCGACCAGCGACGAGACAGGGCTGCGCATCGACGTGCACGTGCGCGGCGCGGCCCCGAAACCGCTGCCGAAGTTCTCGCGGATGTTCCAGACTCAGGGCGACCCCATCGTCAAGCTCCAGTCGGGGTTCACGTTCAGCTCGAACCAACCGGGACGGCACCAGAACCTCAAGAGCGCAAGCCTCCCCCAGGAGGCGTGGGGAGACGCGAAGCCCAAGTCGCTTTCCTTCGAGTCCGTGGTCACCGAGTATCACGCCGACCATCCGCACTACGCGCACTCGGTGTTCGATTTCGACTGGGGCACCGGCACCCTTCGGCTCGACACCAATGAAGGGCGGGAGCCGGCGACGGTCACCATCGGCGGCCAGACCTACGACGCCGCGAGCCCCCCGCCGGCGACGCTGCCGGACGGCTCGCAGGTCACCTTGCTCGACACGAGCCTCAAAGTCGTGACCCCGGGCCAGGACGTGCTGGCGCTCTCCTGGACCTACCAAATCTGGCCCTTGAGGAGCTCGCACCACGACGTCGCGAGCTATCACCACCAGCACGGCGGCCAGCGCGTCTGGTACTTGAACGCCAAGGTGCAGGCGAAGGACTGGCCGAAGGGGTCGCTCTACGGCGTCCTCGGGTCGGTGCAGGACTTCGGCTCCGGTGCCGACCAGGTGCCCGACCGCGACGAGCCGCGCACCGACTCTGGCGACGTGTTCACCTATTCCGGAAAGAAGGGCACCGACGCCATCGTCGAAGACATCGCGCAGGAATGGAACGACCCCGCCGCGCGCACCTCTCCCGAGCAAGTGAAGTGGCGCACGCCGTTCGCGCTGCTCGAGAAGTTCAAGACGGGCGACGAGTGACGCGAGCGCTGCCGGTGACCGGAAGCGGTACCGCCGCCTGGTCGGAGCGCGTCGGAACGACCGCCGGGGCTTGGGATGTCTGAGCCCTCGCGCGCCGCGGTGCCGGACCATCCGGTGGTGGTCGTCCTCGAAGGGGACGGCATCGGTCCCGAGGTGCTCGCTTCCGCCCGGCAGGTGCTCGACGCCGCGACCGGACGCCTCTACCGAAAGCAGCGCACGATCGACTGGAGACTGGTGCCCTCTGGCTCGGCGAATTCGCTGCTCCCAGACGAGACCGTAGCCGCCCTACGTGAACATCGAACGGCTTTGCGCGGCCCGTTCGCCGCGCCCGACGAGGGCGGTCAGTCGCGGGCGCTTGAGCTGGGTGGGCTCCTCGACGTCTTCGTCGGCGAGATTCGGCTGCGCGACGACGCTCGCGAGATCGTCCTGCTCCTCGAAGCGAGCGAGGGCTCCGCGGCGCCGGCCGAGGCCGCCCCGGTGGAGCCCGAAACCGATGCTCTCCTGCGGCTCGTGCGCCGTGAGGTCCCGTCGGTCGCCACCGCCATCCGCTTCGGCACCCGCGAGCGCGTCGAAAGCTACCTGCGCGCGGTCGGGCGCCCGGAGCCGGCGCTCGTCGAGACCGGTCTCGGCGTGGAGCTGATTTCGCGCGAGGGGACCGAGCGCTTCATCGGGGCGTCCCTGGCGCTCGCGGAGCGCGAGCAGCGCCGCCGGGTGACGCTGGTGGTCGATCCGTCGGCGACGCCGCACGCCGCGGAGTTCTTTGCCGACACCGCGTATCGCGTCGCCTCCGAGCGATTTCCCGGCGTCGCGGTAACCCACCCGGATTTCATGCGCGCTACGGTGCGGGCGAGCGAGGCGGTGGCGGCAGCGCTGCGCGATCGCGCGCTCGAGGCGGGGCTGTGGATCGAGCAGCGCTCGCTTGCCGAGGCCTGCGAGCTGGCCGACCGCCGGGGTTCGTTCGACGTCGTGTGCGCCCCCTGGGCGGAAGGGCTGCTGCTCGCCCACCTGCTCGCGGGCGAGGACGCCGCGACGACGGCGGTGGTCCGGTCGAACCCGGAGACCGGCGCGGTGATCGGCGAGACCCTGCATGGCACCGCGGCAGCGCTGAAAGGGAAAGATCGCGCCAATCCCACCGCGGCCATCCGTGCGGGCGCGCGCGTGCTCTGGACGCTGGGCTGGACCGAGATGCCAGCGGCGATCGAGGCGGCGATCAACCAGGCGCTGGCGCCTGGGACCCTTCCGTCGAAACGCAAGTCCAGTGCCGACGCGAAGGCGGCGGCCGGCACCGGTCCCGCCAAGCTTCAGGGCTCCGCCTTCACGCAGGCGGTCATCGCCGCCCTCGCGAGGTGATCGCCGATGGCGCCGGGCCGCATCTTTCTCGACGCGAACGGCCAGCTCGTCGTCCCCGACGAACCGACGATTCCGGTCGCGGTCGGCGACGGCGCGGGCGAAGGGAGCTGGCGCCTGGCGCGGCGCCTCGCCGAAGAGGCGGTCGCGCGGGCGTTCGGCGGCCAGAGGAAGGCGCATTTTCTCGAGGTGCCTGCGGGTGCTCGGGCCGAACGCGCGCTCAACGACCGGGTCCCGACCTCGACCGTGAACGCGTTTCGGCTCTACCGCGTCGGCCTCGACGGGGGACAGGAGCCGCTGGCGTCCGAGCAGACGACGCTCCAACGCGAGCTGCGCAGCCTCCTCGACCTGCACGTCGCGCTGGTAGGGCTCCCCGGGGGGCCGCTGGTCGTCTTCGACCAGGGCGAGGCTGGCTCAGCGGCAGTGGAGTTGCCTGCCGGCAGCGCCAATGCCCTCCGTTTCCTCGGGCTCGTCGAGGCGAGCGCGCCGGCGTTGACCGGGGCGCTGCGCTTCGGAACGGTCGCCGCCGCCGACCGGTATCACGCCGAGCGTCGCGAGCTGGAGCCGGGGGTGGTGGAGGCGACGGTCGGGCTCGTGCCGACGAGCCGCCTCGGCGTCGAGCGGCTGACGGTGGGCGCGGCGCGCCTGGCGAGGGCACAGGGGCGGACGCGTCTGACGCTGGTCGAGCCGGACACGTCGCCGCGTCTGACCTTCGCCCGGCGCATCGCCGCCCGGCTCTCGCTGCAGATGCTCCCGCCCGACGAGCGGCCGGCTCTGGACCAGACCCGGCTGGTGACGGTTCCAGCGCGCCTCGAGAGCGGAAAGATCGAATGCCTCGTCGCGTCGGAGCGCGAAGGGCTTGAGCTCCTCGGCGCCCTCGCGCCACGCTTTGGCGGCCGTCGTGCGCTCGCCCGGGGGCAGTACAATCTGGAGACCGGCCACGCGGTGTTCGGGCCATATTCGCCCGACTTCGACCATGTCGGTCCGCCGCTCGTCGAGGCGATTCGCCTGCTCTTCACGCACCTCGGATGGACCGCGGCAGCGCAGCAGCTTGGCGGCGCCACGGGAGCAGCCGGCGCCGCAGCGTAGGACCCGACGCCGCTTCTGCGCGTCGGTCGCGTCGAAGGCCTGGGCTACCCCGCGTCCCGCCACTGTCCCGTCGTCCGTTCCCGAGCGAACGACGTGATTCCGAGGAGAGCCCGGCGTCGATGTCGGGATTGCGCTCGCAGCCGCTATCCCTCGTTCTTGACCAGGCGCAGCGCGCCTTCCGCTGGCAGCTCGAGCCGGCGAATCGACTCCACGTAGGCGGCCTCGAGCTGGCGGCGAGCGGCTTGGTAGACCGCCTTCTTGATCAAGAACTCGTGGTGCGACACGCCGGGCACCTCGACGTTGACCAGGTTTTCGCGCCCTTCGTCCTCGAGGAGGCCCGCCGGGAACGGCACCACCCGGTCGTCCTTCGAGTAGATGGCGGCCAGGCGCACGTCGGCCGGGAACGGCCCCGCCTTGAGCTTGCGGATGAACCGGCTCATCGGCATCAGCTCCCAGATCGACGGAGCGAAGAGGCCGGTCGCGGCGACCCCGAGGTAGGCGGTAGCGGTCCCGTGGTGCGGCGTACCCAGCGTCACCAGGGCACAGCAGCGCTCGTGCCCTCCGAGGCGCTTGATGTAGTAGCGCCCGATCAGCCCGCCCGTCGAATGGCCGATGATCGCCAGCGGCCCGAGGTCGTACTTGCGGTAGAGCCGCTCGACCTTCTCCCGGACGAGCAGCGCCGTCTCCTCGATCGAGCGGGTGTTGAAGGTGCCGAAGAGCCCGCCGAGGTCCAACGAGAAGACGCCGTAGCCGTCGCGGCGCAGCCGCCGCTCGAGCACCGTCAGCCCCCGGCGGGTCGCCATGAACCCCGGAAGGAGCAGCACCGGTCTCGCACAGTGCTGGAACTCCGTCACGTGGACCACTTCGTGCCCGATGTCCCGCGGGTCGAAGTAGCGCAGGAGGTCGCGGCTTTCCGCCCGGAACCGGCGCCAGGTCTTTCGCAGCACATTCATCTCGCCGCCTCGAGAAAGGACGGTCCCCAGCACGCCCGGCGCAAATGGTACCGCCAAGCGGTTCGCGCGAGAACAAACCGCGCCTTGATGCCTTCGCCGGCGGCCGGCGCTTCGGGGGCCTCGGGGGACTCGCCACGAGCCTGGTTTTTTGCGATGAATCGGTCCCATGATTCGTCGCATCGTCCTCTGGCCCGACCCGGTTCTGGACCACCCGACGCAGCCCGTCGTCGACTTCGCCTCGCTCCCGCCGCTGATCGAGGAAATGGCGGAGGCGATGAAAGAAGCGAAGGGCACCGGCCTCGCGGCGAACCAGGTCGGGCTCGGTCTTCGGCTCGCGCTCATCGGCCGCGCCGACGGAAGCTGGTTCGAGATCGTCAACCCGGAGGTGCTCTCGCGAGAGGGCGGCGTCGTCTACAACGAGGGGTGCCTGTCGATCCCGGGCGAGTGGCACGACGTGCCGCGGTCGCTCAAGGTCCGGGTGCGGTATCGCGACGCGCGGGGCGAGGAGCACGAAATCGCTGCCGAGGAGCGGCTCGCCCACGTGCTCCAGCACGAAATCGACCACCTCGACGGGCACGTCTACGCGCACCATCTCTCGCCGCTCAAGCGCAAGCTCATCCGCGAGCACATGCTGAAGAAGAAGCGCGACGCGGGACGAAACGCGCGTTAGCTTCTCGTTCTCGGAGCGAGCCGCTCGCCAGGAGCGCTCAAGGGAGCCGTTCGATGCTCGCGCACGATTCGCTCGCCGACGAGGTCGTCGCGCTCAAGAAGTCGCGCCGGGCGGTGATCCTCGCGCACTACTACCAGGAGAGCGACATCCAAGACGTCGCGGACTTCGTCGGCGACTCGCTGCAGCTCTCGCAGGAAGCGCAGGCGACCGAGGCGGAGGTCATCTGCTTCGCGGGCGTACACTTCATGGCCGAGGTCGCGAAGATCCTGAACCCGACTCGGACCGTGGTGGTGCCGGACCTCGAGGCAGGCTGCTCTCTGTCGGACGCTTGCCCTCCCGCCGGGCTCGCGGCCTTCAAAGCGCAGCACCCGGGCGCGAAGGTCGTCGCCTACATCAACTGCAGCGCGGGCGTGAAGGCGCTGGCGGACGTCATCGTCACCAGCTCCAACGCCGAGAAGATCGTCAAGAGCTTCCCGGCAGGGCAAGAGCTCCTCTTCGTGCCCGACAAGAACCTCGGCCGCTATCTGGTCGAGAAGACCGGCCGCCCGATGATCCTGTGGGAGGGCGCCTGCATCGTGCACGAGCAGTACAACGAACGAAAGCTGGTGCAGATGAAGGCGCGGCACCCGGGCGCTCTCGTGCTCGCGCATCCGGAGTGCGAGGGGCCGGTCCTGCGCCACGCGGACGTCGTCGGCTCCACGAAAGCGCTCCTGGAGTGCGTGCGAAAGGACCCGGCGCGGGAGTTCATCGTCGCGACGGAGCCGGGCATCTTCCACGAGATGGAGCGGGCGGCGCCGCAGAAGGCGCTTCTCGAGGCGCCCATCCACGGCGCTTGCGCAGCCACGGGCGCTTGCAACACCTGTCCGCACATGAAGCGCAACACGCTCGAGAAAGTGCGCGACGCGCTGGCGAACCTGGCGCCGCGGGTGGACCTCGAAGAGGGCGTGCGCGCGGGGGCGTTCGTGCCGATGCAGCGGATGCTCGAGCTGTCGAAGGCCGCGTGACCAAGCGCACGTTGCCGGACGCGCTCGGTCTGGCAGAATGGGTGTTCGAGCGCTGGTTTTGCTCGGGGAGAGAATCGATGGCCAAGCTCGCGTGCGCGTTCGTCGTCGCCGTGATGCTCGCGAGCCCAGCGGCTCGGGCACAGTGCGCCAAGACCGCTTCCGGTCAGCCGTACGCCACCGGCACGGGCGATGCGGATCCGGCGGCCGAGACCGCTGGCCTGAGGCGTCTGGGCGCCGAGCGCGCGGCGTTCCTCGACGCCCTGGCGAAGCTGCACGCCTGCCTCGGCGCGAAAGCTTCGGGCGTGACCGGCTGGTCGCTCGCCGCGGTGCGCTACTTCGATTCCGATCCGATCGTCGAGGTCGACGTCGCCGCCACGTTCGACCAGGCGCCGCGCATCGCGGTCCTGGGCTCGGCGCTGCCGAACATCGCGCGGGAGATGCGGCGCGGTTCCAACATCAAGCGGTTGAGGCTGTCGACGACGCGCGCGGCGAAGGTGATGGCCGAGCGCAACGCCGCCGAGGCGCTGAACGTCGTGTTCCCGGCGGGCGGCAAGACCGGCGACGTGAGGCAGGTGGTCGCGGGAGCGATTGGCGGCTGCGCGACGACCGACATCGCCTACTGGAGCGACCAGGCGGTCAGCGTGAAGCTCATCTGCGGCAAGGCCGTCGCGCACCGGCGCGTCAAGCCGCATCCGGCGCCGAAAATCGAGAAGCACAAGCCCTGACGGATTCCGGGACCGGTCACGCCGGTCGAAAGCGCATCCGATGTCCCTGCTGGCGCGGGTGGCTCGTCGCGACGCTCGTCAAGATCGAGGTTTCCACTCAGAAGACAATTCAGCGGACAAGTCATGGGGTCCTGGACCGCTCACCCTGGGCGGAAACGAAAGCGACAGTGCCAACATCTCCACCTCACTTCGTTTCGGTCCCTTGATCTCGATCACGCGCCGCCGCGCGTTGGCTGCTCGACGTGGCGGCGAGTCCATTCGGCCATCGCGATGCCAGCGGCGACCGAGAGCGGAAACGAGTGGTTCAGGCCGTACATCGGGATGCCGACCACCTGGTCCGCCGCCGCGATCAGCTCGGCGCCGACACCGAAGTCCTCTGCGCCGAAGACCATCAGGCACGCCGCTGGGAGGGGGCACGTCCACAGGCTCTCGCGCGCGCCGTCCCTCTCCAGGACCACGATGGGCAACTTCTCGTCGCGCGCCCAGCGGATGAGCGCGGATTCGTCGTCGACCTCGCGGATGTTTTCGAACTTCGCCATGCCCATCGCCGCGCGTTCGTAGTACGGCGCCTTTCCGACGAGGATGATTTCGCGCACCAGAAAGGAGTGCGCGACGCGGATGATGGCGCCGACGTTGAACGGGTTCTTCGGCCGGACGACGGCGATCCGCAACGGCCTACGGATGCGGTCCAGCTCCTCGCGGAGCTCTTCGAGCGACCGGTCGGAAGGCGGGACCTTCACGCTTGCGTAGCATGCTGCATGAAGCTGCCGCGCGCCAGCACGCGAGGTACCATCAACGCTTACCGGCAGCGCAAATGCCTACCGCGCGGAGGGTCTTCGTGGCCAGCGACGAGAGCCCGAGCGACGCGAGCTCCTGGGGAGCGACGAACCTGCCCTGCGGCGGCGGTCGTGCTCGGCGGCCCTGCACGACGAACGGCTCGACCGTCACCTCGCGGTGGGTGAGCGTCTGACGAACGATGGCGGCCGGTTCGACCGTGGCGTCCATTCCCGCGAACGACCGCGCGACCCGCAACGCGACTCGGCTCGCTTGCCCCTCGGGACCGATTTCGGCGGCCGGCAGCTCCCAGAGACCAGCGAAGAGGCCTTTCCTCTCCCGGCGGACGAGCAACACCCGGGGCCCATCGAAGAACGCGAGAGCGACGAACCGCAGGTGCCGCCTTTCGGCGCGGGGCCTGGCGAGCGGATAGGTCGCCGGATCGCCGCGCTCGGCCGCGAGGCACTCCGGCCGGACCGGACACCGGCCGCAGGCGGGAGCCTTGGCGGTGCAGACGGCCTGGCCCAGCTCCATCAACGCCTGATTCCAGTCGCCCGCCTCGTCGACGACGACGAGGGCGCCCGCGCGCTCCCAGGCGCGCGCGCGTGACTCCTCGGCACCGCTCTCCCATCCTTCGATCCGGCAGAGGACGCGCGCGACGTTCCCGTCGACCAGCGGCACGTCGAGGCCGAGGGCGATGGAGCCGACCGCGCCGGCGGTGTACGGCCCGAACCCCGGCAACGCGCGCAGCGCCTCGAGATCGCGCGGGAGCTCGCCGGCGTGGTGTGTCGCCATCACCTGGGCCGCCGCGTGGAGGTTTCGGGCCCGCGCGTAGTAGCCAAGACCGCTCCAGAGTGCCAGCACCTCGTCGAGCGACGCCGCCGCGAGCGCCCGCACGGTCGGAAAGCGGGTGAGAAAGCGATGGAAGTAAGGAATCGCCGTCGCCACCTGGGTCTGCTGGAGCATCACCTCGCTCACCCAGATGGCGTACGGATCGCGCGTGCGGCGCCAGGGCAGGTCCCGCGCGTGGCCGCGAAACCATCGAAGGAGCCGCCGCTGCCAAGGGTGGGAATGCGGCGCAGGGGGTCGGCTACGCTTTCGGTTGGCGCCATCCTTCATCGAGCGGCCTGCGGCTCCGGACGCGCTCGGATCGTTCCATAGCCCGCGAACAGCTCGCCCATCAGCCGTGGCGTGCCCGCACGGTCGTGACGGGTTCGTCGACGCAGGAAAGCGTTGATCACTCGGCCGGAGCGGTCTCGCCACGCGTGCGGATGGGCGAGGTTCATCGGCTCGCGCTCGATGCCGGCCGAGACGTAGTGGATGACGTAGACGGTTCCGTCGGCAAGGACCCGGTCGACGATTCCGACGTGCGTCAGCCAGTCGTCGAGCCGCCGGTCGCCGTTGCGGTCGTAGGTGTCGTTGAAGTAGACGACGTCGCCCGGCGACGGCGCTCCCGATCGGTAGTTGCGCCCATGGAGGGCGAACCAGCGATGGATCAGCCGCACGCCGTTCTCGTCCCGGCGCATCGGCACCGCGAAGAGGTCGACGCCGGCGGCGCTGTAGACCCCGCGCACAAACCCGGAGCAGTCGGCGCGGAACCGGCGCCCGCCGACCTCGACCCGCCGGCGCCCGACGAGCGAACGCGCTGCGGCGAGGACGCGGGTCAACGCCGCTGTGGTCGGCCGCGAGCGCGAGCCTCTCGTGGTCCGAGAGGCGCGAGGAGGACGCGGTCCGCGCGCCGAAGCCGCCATCCGCGCCCGAGGAATCGAGGTCGGCCACGGCTCTGTCCGCCGCGGGGTGTGGGCGCAGGCGCAAGCCGCGAGCGTCAACGCGAGGGCGGCCGGCCGGGGCATCGGTCGAATTGTACGCGCGACCAGCGCCGAGGTCGCACGTCGTCCGCCACCGGCTCTTTCTCTATCGGCTAGCGGCAGCCCTTCGCCTCAGCGATGCGCTCCGGGAATCGGTCACTGACAGGCTGAGAGCGGGGTACCGGTGCAGCTCGGCATGTCACAGGTCGGGTAGGGATGCGTTTCGCCGACGCACGGCCCCCATTGACCGCTGTCGTTGCACGTCATCGTTCCTGCCTGGCAGGTGCCCTGCCCTTCGGTTCCGGCCGGGCCGGTGTAGCAGGGCCGGGTCGAACCGCTGACGCACTCGCAGCCGGGATTGGGGACGGGATGGCCGGCCGTAGAAAGACAGGACGGAGCGGCGCAATCGCCTTTGACCGGCTGAACGGCACCGCTGCAGCTGCGCCCCCAGGCACCGTTCGCGCAGGTCTGGGTGCCGGGTTGGCAGGATCCACCGGCGGCGCCGCCGCAGGGGCGGGTCTGCCCGCTCGTGCAGGCGCAGCTCGCGGCCGGGTTCGCGCCGCAGTCCAAGTCGAGGTCGGAGCAGTCGTCGGCCTGCGGTACGACCTCGCCGAGACAATCACTCCAGGCGGAACCGGTCTCGGTCGGCTCGCAGATCTGGTAGCCCGAGGTGCAGGGGCCGTGGCCGAGAGTGCCGGCGTCCTGGGTGTGGCACTCGCGGAGGTAGTCGCTCATCGGCGCCCCGGGGAAGGGATTGGTGAAGCATTGGCAGCCGTCGTTGAAGCCGCCGTCGGCGCAGTTCGGCCAGTCGCACAACCCGGGCTGCGGCTGGAGGCGTCCGTCGCACGGGCCCCAGGTGCCGTTCGCGCAAGCGCGGGTGCCCGGATCGCAGGTTCCCGCGTGCGTTCCGGAGCAGGGCTCGGTGTCGCCGTCGTGGCAAGGGGTACCGGTGCCGCCCTCCGACGCGGCGTCGGGCGTTCCGCCATCGCGGTAGGCGGGTGCGCTGCCGTCAGGCGCGGCGGGGGTCCCTCCGTCGGAACCGTTGGACGCGGGTCCGCAGGCGAGGAAGGCGAAAACGGACGCCAACAGCAGGGCGCGCATGTCACCACTCCTGGCGAATCCCGATGAAGTCATAGGGGTAGCCCCAGGCCGGCGTCGAGACCTCGTCGAGCCGCTTCATTTCGTCGGCGGAGAGCTTCAGCGCTGCCGCTTTCAGGTTGTCCTCGAGCTGGGCGAGCTTGCGCGCGCCGACGATGATGGTGGTGACGAAGGGCTTCGACAGGAGCCAGGCGAGGCTGACCGCGGCGGCGCTGGTCTCATGGGCCTGGGCGACTTCCTGCACCGCGTCGAGGGTGCGGAAGTTCTGCTCGGTCGCGACGCGGGTCCAGGTGTCGTGCCAGGAGGCGAGACGGGAGCCGGTGGGCGGCGGCGCTTCCCTCGAGTACTTGCCGGAGAGGAAGCCGCGGCCGAGCGGGCTCCAGACGAGGACGCCGAGGCCGAAGGCATTGCAGGCGGGAATCATCTCCCGCTCGGCGTCGCGGGCGATGAGGCTGTACTGGAGCTGGACCGATTCGAACCGCACGAAGTCGCGCTTGTCGCTCGCCCAGAGCGATTCGACCAGCCGGTAGCCGGTGTAGTTCGAGCAGCCCGCGTAGCGGACCTTGCCACTCGTCACCAGGTCGTCGAGGGCGCGCATCGTTTCCTCGACGGGCACCTGAGTGTCCTGCATGTGCACCTGGTAGAGGTCGATGAAGTCGGTCTTCAGGCGCTTGAGCGAGGCGTCGCAGGCCTCGAGGATGTGTCGCCGGGAGAGGCCGAGGTCGTGGGGGGCGGCAGCGTTCCAGGCCCCCGTCACGGGGAAGCGGCACTTGGTGGCGAGGATGATCTTCTGGCGGCGACCCTTGAGCCACTGGCCGGTCAGCTCCTCGCTCTTGCCTTCGCTGTAGACGTTGGCGGTGTCGACACAATTGACGCCGGCGTCCAGCGCGCGGTCGAAGATGCGCCGCGCCTCGTCGTCGGTCGAGGTGACGCCCTTCATGAACCCCGGGGAATCACCGAAGGTCATCGCGCCGAGCGAGAGAAGCGTAACCTTGAGGCCACAACGACCGAGCGGACGAAATTCCATCTCATGCACCCCGCGGGAAGCGGCGCCTTGAAGGCGCCGGGTGCCGTCCTACCGCCGGGGATGGGCGAGCGCAAACGCGGAGGGCCGCCGCGTGCGTCGTAGCCCCGGACGGCGGATTCGGGACGCCATCGCGTCAGTAGATCAGGAACGGCTGGCGCGCCTCCAGGAACTCTTGCTCCTCGGCAGCCCATGCGGGGAACAGATCCGCCAGCGTCTCGCCCCGGTCGAACGCGAGGCGGACGGCATCGGTGCCGGTGAGCAGGTCGATGGCAGGAACCTGGTCGACGAACTCGTACCGCTCGGTGCGCCAGCGGAAAAGATCGCGCGCGAGATCCTGCGCGGTCATCAGGAGCGATAACCCTGTCCGGTAGGGCTTGAACTGGGCGCGGTCGGTGACGTGGAGGAAGACGCCGCCGCAGCTTTCGCCCGCGAACTTGTGGAACATCGGGGTGAAGCGCACCGGCCGGAAATGCACGCCCGCGAGCCCCTGCCGGTTGAGAGCGCGCGCGAGCTGGTCGCCGTCGAGAAACGGCGCGCCCACCTGCTCGAACGGCCGCGTCGTCCCGCGCCCTTCGGAGAGGTTCGTTCCCTCGACCAGGCACGTTCCCGGATAGACCCGCGCGGTGTCCGGCGTCGGCATGTTCGGCGACGGCGGGACGAACGGCAGCCCCGTGTCTTCCCAGAGCATCCGCCGCTCCCAGCCCTCCATCGCGACGACGGTCAGGTCGACGTCGAGGTCGAGCCGGTCGTTCGCCCACAGGGCGAGCTCGCCCATCGTCAAACCGTGGCGCACCGGCAACGGGAAGGGCCCGACGAACGATTCGTAGCCCGGCTCCTGCGCGCCGCCTTCCACGATCTCGCCGCCGAGCGGGTTCGGCCGGTCGAGCACCAGCACCTCGAGCCCGGCCTGCGCCGCCGCCTTCAGGCAGAGCGTCATCGTCGCGTAGAAGGTGTAGTAGCGGCTGCCGACGTCCTGCAGGTCGATGACGAGCGTGTCGAGCCCGTCCAGCATCTCCGGCGTCGGCTCGAGCGAATCCTCGCGCGTTCCGTAGAGCGAATGGACCGCCGCGCCGGTCTTCGGATCGACGGGCGCCTGGCCCTCGACCGCCTCCATGTCCTGCGCTTCGCCGCGCACGCCGTGCTCGGGGCCGAAGAGCGCGCCAAGGCGCACCATCGGCAGCGCGCCCATCAAGTCGGCTGCGTGCTCGAAACCTTTGCCGACCGACGCGGGATGGCAGACGAGCCCCACCTGCTTGCCGCGCAGCGACGGTGAGCCGTTGCGCACCAGCACCTCGAGGCCGGTCCTGACCGCCATCGCTCCCTCCTTTCGTCAGAAGCCGAGCCGGGTCACCGGCGGGAGGTTGAAGGTCAAGGTGAAGGTGTCGTGGTCCCGGGCCTTCAGCCGCGGCCAGGCGGCGTCGTGTAGCACCTCCGCGAGATTCGCCTCGATGTACGGGTCGTTGGTGGTGTTCTCGACGATGTCGACGGTCAGCGCCTTGCCCTCGCGGCTCAAGTGGACCTTGGCGGCGACGGACCCCTTGAGCGCGGGCGCGACCGTCAGGCGCTGGTTGTAGATTTTGACGAGCGCGTCGGACGCCTTGCGGTAGACGGAGGTCAAGCTGTAGCCGCTGATCGCCTTCGCGGGAACGAGACAGCTCTGCCGGATGCGGTCGAGGTCCGCCTGCGCCGCCGTGTCGCCCCCGGCGAGCGCCTTGCGGTACAGGTTCAGCGCCTCTTCGAGCTTCCCCCGCCGCTCGGCGACGGTCGCCAGCCCCCGAAACGCCTGCGCGTCGTTGGGGCTCAAGGCGAGGATGCTCCGGTTGTAGGTCTCCATTTCCGGCAGGGAGCCTTTCTGGGCCGCGATTTCCGCGAGCCGGCGCCAGGGCGCGACGTTCTTCGGGTCGAGCTTGGTCAGGCGCTCGAGCGACTTGACCTCGGAAGCGGTGTCGCCCACCTGGCGGTAGAGCTTGGCGAGAGTGCCCTCCTCGTTCTTGTCGAGCGGCTTGAGCTTGGCGGCCTCTTCGTAGGCGGTGATGGCGTCGTTGGGGCTGGCGTTTCCGGCGAGCCTCGCGAGCGCGAGCTTCGCCGCCCGGTTCCCCGGCGCGAGCTGTGCGACTCTCTCCCACGCCGCTTTCGCTTGGGCGGAGCGGTTCTGCTGGTCGTATAGCTCCGCGAGCGCCAGCGCCGCGTCGTACTCGGTCGGCAGATCCTGGAGCGCCTGGCCAAGCTGCGCCTCGTAGTCCGGGTCGCTCCCCGTCGCTTCCTGCGCGAGGGCGAGGCCGACCTCCGCGTCCGGGTCGCGCGGATCCGCGCCGAGCGCGATCTGATAGCTGCGCACCGCGAGCCCCAGGTCGCCCAGGTGCCGGTAGAGGTCGCCGCGGACCGTGTAGGTGTACGGGTTCCTGGGGTCGCAGGCGTAGGCGTACGAAAGCTCCTTCTCGCCCCAGTCGCGAACGCGCCAGTGCGCGTAGATTTCGGCCATCTGCGCGTGGGCCCAGTAGAACTTCGGCTGGTCGGTCGCGATCTGGTGGAGCGCGTCCCACTGCGCGCCGAGGTTGGGAATCGCCGCTGCCGCGAGGAACCGGCTCTCGAGGGTGCGCGTCGCCTGGAACCGGTCGGCGTAGTCGTCGAGCGCTTTCGCCGCCTGCCCCGCGCGCTGCCTGGCCGCGATGTCCCACAGCGCCCGGCGGATTTGCTCGGAGGTCATCGTCGGGGGCGGAAGCGTGGCCGCGATGGGGGCGCGCGCGCGCGCCGCCGCCTCGCCGGTGGTCTGCTCGGGAGCGGTCATGTCCCCCATGATGCGATGAGGCGTGCAGCCGGCCAGCACGACGAGCGCGGCAGCCGAGACGCTCCGGCAGAAGGAGCCGAATCGCGTGTGACCCATCCTCGAGAACCAGCCATCCCCGGGCCATCCGAAAAGCTGGCCCGCGAAAGGGGAGCGACGATAGCACCAACGGCTGGAAACCGAGCGCCTCGACGACCCCGCGTCGGGCGCGTCCTCGATCCGGTTTCAGTCGAAGGGCTCTTTCGCTCAGCTTGCAGCCGCTCGTCCTTCGGGTCCGGCCGACGAAGAGCCGCCGGCCTTCCCAGAGCGCGCTGGCGCCCGCAACCCAAGCGATCGGGTTCGGGCCGGCACTGCTCCATGCTGCGCAGCATCGAGAATCTGCGCATGGGAACGAGATTTCGCGGCTGGGTAGATCAGGGTGAGGGGGCTTGGAAGACGCCGCTCGTCGGTCTGAGCCGGAGCCTCGCCAGCGTCTCGTTGCGCAAGCGGCAGCTTCGCGGTACCGAATCGCCGCTCGCGCCAAGCTCGGGCGCCAAGCCTGCCGATTCCTCCCCCCGATGCCGGTGAAACCTCTAGCCCGTTCGGGCGCGGCCGACCACCCTCGGGAATCGCGAGAGCTTCGATGAAGCGCTCCAGTCCCCCGGCTGCGCTCGTGTACGGCGCGCTCGTCCTCCAGACGCTGATCAGCTCGGGGACCTACCTCGCAGCCAAGCGCGCCCTCGTGGACGTGCCCTGGCCGGCGCTGCTGCTCCTGCGCAACGTCGGCGCGGCCGGCCTGTTCATCCCGCTGTTTCTCGTGACGGCGGGACCGGTCCTGCCCCCCGGACGGCACCGGCGCCGGGTGGTGCTCCTCGGGGTCCTGGCCGTGCCACTGAACCAGGCGCTGTTCCTCGCGGGGCTGACCTGGACCACGCCGGCGCACGCGGCGCTCCTCTACACCCTGACGCCGGCCCTCGTGCTCGCCTGGAGCGTTGCCGCCGGTCAAGAGCGTTTCGAGGGTCGAAAGCTGGCGGGCCTCGCGCTCGCCCTCGGCGGCGCCGCTCTCGTGGTGCTCGAGCGCGCGAAGTCCGTCGGCGCCGGCGTGCGGGGGGGCGACATCCTGGTCTTCGGCGCGGTGCTCGCGTGGGCCGCGTTCACGGTGCTCGGCAAGCCCCTCGTCGAGTCGGCCGGGCCGGTCCGCGCGACCGGCTGGGCCTTGATGACCGGCGCGCTCTTCGTCGTGCCCGCCGGCGCGCGCCCGCTCGCCCGGGTGCCCTTCGCCCATCTCCACGCCGCGGTGTGGGCGTCGCTCGCCTTCCTCGTCCTGCTGACGAGCTTCGTGTCCTATCTCTGTTGGTATTTCGCCCTCGCGCACGTCCAGCCGAGCCAGGCGGCGGTCTTCACCAACCTCCAGCCGGTCCTGACCGCCGCGGCGTCGTGGGCGCTGTTCGAAGAGCCGATCACGCCGCGGTTGGTGCTCGGCGGCGCGGCGGTGATCGCGGGAGTCCTCGTTGCCACCCGCGCCCGCGCCCTGCGCGCGAGGTGGCGCGCGCTCGGGTGATTCGAATCGACGGGCATCGACCAGACATGGCGTCGACAACGGACTTTCCCGCCTCGATTCCGGCCGCTTGCCGGCGAAGGCGTCGCCCGAGCGAGAGCCTCACCCGAACGCGTCTCGGATGAACCGCCAAGACGCCAAGAGCGCCAAGCACTACGGTCAGCAAAATTGGCGTCCTCGGCGTCTTGGCGGTTCAGACGCTTTGGGGCGCGGCTCGAGCGAGCCGCCCTTGACGCCCGCCGAGAATCGCGGGAAGGTCCCCCACAATCTGTCGCCGGCGCGAGGCCTTCCGCTCGCGATTCCCGGTGCCGGTCGAGCACGATGCCATCCGCTCCGCTCCGGACTTGTCCGCTCTGCTCGGTCGCCACGCCGGAGAAAATCTGTCCTCACGACGGGACGCCGACCTACGTCAAGGTCGTCGAGGCGCCGGGGCTCGAGCCGGGAATCGTCATCGGTGACCGCTACCGCATCGTCTCGCGGATCGGCCAGGGCGGGTTCGGCGCGGTCTACCGCGCGGTCCATGTCGCGACCCGCCAGGACATCGCGATCAAGGTGCTCAAGCGGGAGCTCGCCCAGGACGCCGCCCAGGTCCAACGCTTCCACGCGGAGGCGCAGGCGTCGAGCCTCCTGCAGCAAGCGCACACCGTCCGCGTCTACGACTTCGGGCAAATCGACGACGGCTCGCTCTACCTCGCGATGGAGTTTCTGCACGGCCGCCCACTGGAAGCGCTCCTGCACGACACGCCGGCGCTGCCGCCCCAGCGCGCCGTCCGCATCCTCTCGCAGGTCCTCGCCTCGCTCTCCGAGGCCCACGAGCGCGGCATCGTCCACCGCGACCTGAAGCCGGACAACATCTTCATCGTCGACATGCACGGCGAGACCGACTGGGTCAAGGTCATCGACTTCGGCATCGCCAAGTTCACCGGCGACATGGAGCAGACCCTGACCCGCACCGGGGTCGCCATCGGTACGCCCCGGTACATGTCGCCGGAGCAGGCCTGCGCGGCGAAGGTGGACGGCCGCAGCGACCTGTATTCGCTGGGAATCATCGCGTACCGGCTGCTCACCGGCTCGCTCCCGTTCGACGGGCAGAACTCGATGGAGATCGTCATCGCGCAGATGCACGCGCCGCCGCGGCCGATTGCCGAGGTCACGCCGCAACCGCTGCCGCGCTCGCTCGTCCAGGCGATAGAAAGGGTTCTCGCGAAGAAGCCGGACGACCGATTCCGGAACGCGGACGAGATGCGCGACGCGCTGGAGTCGGCGCTCGGCGATCCGTGGATGATCGAGCCGGCCGCGGACACGGTCTCGCCCTATCGCGGTGGAACCGTGACCGCGTATTCGCCCGCCGGGTCGCCGGCCGCGCCCTCGCAGCCGAGGATGGAGGCGAGGACTGCCACCCCGGAGCCGAAGGGCTTCACGCTCTTGACCCCGGCGTCCAAGCCCGGCATCCCGGCCGTTGCCCCGGGAACGACCTCGCGCCCGTCGCGGTCGGGCTCCATGCCGGTGAGCGGCGGCGCTGCCGGGGTCCCTCCGAGACCGAGCTCGAAGCGCTACACCGCCGCCGTCGCCATCGCCTCGGTGGTCACCATCGCGATTCTCGGCACGGCCTTGTTCTTGGCGCGCGCGATGTGGTTCCACTCGCGTACGCCGCCGACCGCCCCCGCCGCGACCTCCGTCCGGTCTGAACGCGCGGTGGCCGCGCCCCCGCCCAAGGCCGCGGCGCCTGCCCGGAACGCCGCGGTCGTCGACCCTCCGCAACCGGCGACTGTCGATGCCTCGGCGTCCGCCCCGGCGCCGGCGAAGAACCTGGCGCCAGCGGCCAATCCGCCGGTCGTGCCGCACCCAGCGGCCGCGAGGTCCGGGCCCAAGGCCCCCAGCGCCCACCATCCCGCCGCCAGCCGCCCGAAGCTGCGCGAGGAACGAACGCCGCCGAAGAAGGGACCGTCCAATGATTTCCAGCCGTTCAACTGAGGCAGCGGCGCGACGAGCGCGGCGGGAGGTTCGTCTCTGGGCGCTCCTCTCGTTGCTGGTCGCGGTCCTCGTCGCCGAACCTTCGCAGGCGACTTCGCGCGACAAGGCGAGGCACAACCTCGAGCGGGCGGCCCTGCGCGCTTACCAGGCTGGAGACTTCAAGCTGGCCGCGCAGGTTTGCCATCACATCTTCGAGCGCGACCCGAAGGTGGTGGGCGCTCTGTTCAACGCGGCGCGTGCCGAGCAGCGTGGGAAGATGTACGGCGAGGCCGAGTATGATTACCAGACCTTCCTCGATCAGGCGCCGGCGAGCAACCCGAGCCGGAGGGCTGCCAAACGATTCCTCGCCGAGGTGCGCGAGGCGATGAGGCAAGCCGCTTCCGTCAAGCCGGCAGCATCGGCGCCGGTCACGACAAGGCCGGCCATGGCGCGACCGGCCGTGACCGCTCGGCCCGCGGCGCAGACCGCGATGGCCTCGAAGTCGGTAGCGTCTCCGACCCGGCCGCCAGCGACGACGAGCGCGCTCAAGCTCGCGCCGCGCCCGCAGACGGTCGCGCGGGGTTCACTCGTCCGAGTCGTTCCGCCGCCGGCCTCGCCGCCCGCTGCGACGCCCTTCTACCGGCGCTGGTGGTTTCTCACCGCCGCGGGAGCGGTCGTCGTGGCCGGCGCCGCGGTCGCCGTCGCCGAGAGCTCAGGCACCCAGAACGTGACGCAACATCCCACCGTCGACGGCCAGGTGAACGTGCCCTGAGCGTCACGGGTTCCTGGAAGTCCGCTCGGACGTGACGCCATCCGCGGCCTCGCTCTTCAGGCGCTGCGCCGGCCGAAGATCCTGTCCAGATGCTACTCGAGATCGCCAAGCTGTTCCTCGTCGCGCTGCCCGCGGTGTTCTTTGTGGTCGATCCGATCGGCGTCGTGCCGATTTTTCTGGCGATCACGGCGCGAGACTCGCGTGAGAAGACCCGCGCCATGGCCCGGCGCGCGTGCCTTGCGGGCGGCGGCATCCTGTTCTTCTTCGCCATCTTCGGCGGAGTGGTGTTCAAGATCCTGGGCGTCTCGCTCTCGGCCTTTCGGGTCGCGGGCGGCATCCTCCTGCTCATGACCGCGCTCGACATGCTTCGCGCCAAGCCGTCGGCGACGCGGACGACCGCCGAGGAAGAGAAGGAGGGAGAGGCCAAAGAGGACGTGTCGCTGGTGCCGCTGGCGATGCCGCTCCTGGCCGGCCCCGGGTCGATCGCCACGGTCATGGTGCTGATGTCGCAGGGGCGGCGCGTGGTGACCGCGGTGCCGGTGTTGGTGTCGGTGCTGCTGACTTTCGCCGGAAGCTACTTCATCCTCGCCGGCGCGACCTACGTGCAGCGCGCGCTCAAAGCTTCAGGGGTCGCCATCCTGCAGAGGGTCATGGGCCTCGTGCTCGCGGCGATCGCGGTGCAGTTCATGGCGGCGGGCGGAAAGGATCTTCTCGGGCTGCATTGACTTCGTCGCTCGGCGCTGGGGCACGCGAGCGGGCCGTCTCGACCGGCAATGCCCTCAGGGACGCGGGGAGGAACCAGCGAAGGCTGCCTATCGGGTTCTGCGCTGTCTCTTGGGGGAATCGGAGTTGGAGCCGGACGTCGGTGTCCGGGTGCAGGCGATGCAACCGGACATGTCGTCGGTGGTGCCCGGCCGCCGGCCGGCCGTCGGGCACCGATAGCGTTCCGGCGGCATGGACCGGAAACCGACGTGTCCGGCTCCGAAGAGATCAGTACGTCATATCGGCGTGACGGTGTGCTTCTTGTCGGGCGCAGGCAGGTGTTTGTCGGCATAGAAGTCGAGCCGCCGCGCGATGGTCCGCCGCAGCTCGCGCGACGGGACGATGTCGTCCACCACCAGCTCCGACCCCAGCTTGTAGATGTCGATGTCCGCTTTGTACTCTTCCCGAAGCTGCTGGACGTAGGCGTTGCGCTCGTTCTCCGGCTTCTCCTGAATCTTGTTGAAGTAGACCGCGTTGACCGCCGCTTCCGGTCCCATCACCGCAATCATCGTCTGGGGCAGCGCGATGGTCGCGTCGGGCTCGAAACCCGGGCCGCAGAACGCGTAGAGCCCCGCGCCGTAGGCCTTGCGCAGGACGAGCGAGATCTTCGGAACCGTCGCCTCGGAGACCGCCATCACCATCTTCGCGCCCGCCCGGATGATGCCTTCGCGCTCGACCTTGGTGCCGATCATGAACCCGGGCACGTCGGCGATGAACAAGAGCGGGATGTTGAAGGCGTCGCACAGCTCGATGAACCGCGCGGACTTGTCGGCCGAATCGACGAAGAGGACGCCGCCTTTCATCTTCGGCTGGCTCGCGACGATGCCGACCGCGCGGCCCTCGATGCGACAGAGGCCGGTAATGATCTCCGGCGCCCAGAGCTTCTTGATTTCGACCCACGAGCCTTCGTCGACGAGCTCGTTCAGGACCAGGACCATGTCAAAGAACTTGTTCTGATCCGGCGGAACGATCTCCTCGATGGTCTTCGGCCCGTGCCTGGGCGGTCTGGCTTCTTCCCGCGGCGGCACTTCGTGGCAGTGGCGGGGGAAGTAGGTCAGGTACTTGCGACCCCAGGCGATCGCTTCCTCTTCGGTCTTGACGAGCACGTCGCCGACCCCGGAGACCGAGCAGTGCATCCGCGCGCCGCCCATCTCTTCCAGCGTCACCTGCTCCCCGATGACCATCTGCGCCATCCGCGGGCTGCCGAGGTACATGGAAGCGTTCTTGTCCACCATCACGACCACGTCGCAGAACGCCGGGATGTACGCGCCGCCCGCCGCCGACGGTCCGAAGAGCAGGCACACCTGTGGCACCAGCCCCGACAGGTGGCACTGCAAGTCGAAGATGTGCCCGGCGCCGCGGCGGCCGGGGAACATCTCGACCTGGTCGGTGATGCGCGCGCCGGCGGAGTCGACCAGGTAGTACATCGGGCAGCGCAGCTTCAGCGCCTGCTCCTGGATGCGACAGATCTTCTCCACCGTCCGCTGCCCCCAGGAGCCGGCCTTGACCGTCGAGTCGTTCGCCATGATGGCGACGGCGCGGCCGTGGACCCGGGCGAGGCCGGTGACGACGCCGTCCGCGGGCAGCTCCGGGTCGCGCGCGTTGGCGAAGAAGCCGTCCTCGACGAAGGAGCCCTCGTCCACCAGGAGGCGGATGCGCTCGCGCGCGAAGAGCTTGCCGGCCTCGGCGTTCTTCGCGTGGTACTTTTGCGCTCCCCCTTTGAGGATGCGCTCTCGCTCGGCGTCGAGGCGGCGCTCGAGAGCGCTCGGCTGACGGTCGGTCGGGACGGGCTGCTCGGGCATCGAGGACCTCCTCTTCGCGCGCACAGGCCGCGACGCGCGAAGACCGCGGAGAATCGCGAAAGGACGGCTGACGCGCAAGCGCCATCGACGCGCGGCGGCTCCGTCGGCGACGGCGGGGAGGCGGGGAACGTGTCAGCCCGCGCGGCGAGAGAGCATCGTGGCGACTTCCGAGCCGAAGGGTCCGTCGGCATCGTGCACGACGAGCGGCGGCCCGACGGCCAGCGGGCGCTTCGATTCGGGCCGCGCTTCGACGAGCACCACGCCCGCGGGCGCGTCGAAGCGAGGATGCACCGCCCGGAGGCCGGTCGGCGTCAGGCCGTGCTTTGCCAAAGCGCTGAAGAGGTGCGGCAGCCGTCCTGCTGGGTACACGACGCAAAACGCGCCGTTCGATTTCAGAAGCCGTTTCGTCGCCCGCGCCAGATCGTCCGCGGTCGCCGACCATTCCTGTCGCGCGATCGCCTTCTCGTCGTCCGGGCTCCGATGTCCGCCGCCGGCGGCGAAGAACGGCGGGTTCGCCACGACCAGGTCGAAGTCGCGCCCGAGGTCCGGCGGCGGCGCCCGCAGGTCGCCCTCGACGACGCGCAGGTCGAGACCGTTCAGCTCCGCGTTTCGCCGGGCGAGGTCCGCGAGCGACGGCTGCAGCTCGAGAGCGGCCACGCTCCACACTGGCCGCCGCGATTTCAGGAGCAGCGCGATGACCCCGCAGCCGGTGCCCAGATCGATGACGGAAAGCCGCCGCGAGCCCCCGCGCGGCCGCATCGCGAAATCGGCGAGCAGCACCGCGTCGAGGTTGAAGCGATAGCCCGCCTTGCGCTGGAGGAGGCGCACTTCCCCTTCGCCGATGGCGTCGAGCGTCTCGTCGGGGCCCGGCGCGAGAGGGAGCTCGAAACGCAAGCGCGGGCGAAAGCGTGGCCGAGCGTCAGATCGGCTCATCGAACCGCTGCAGGGCGAGGCCGTCGACGATCTTGGGATAGAACCAGGTCGACTTCTGCGGCATCACCTCGCCGGCCTGGGCGACCTCGCGCATCTGGTCCATCCGCGTCGGATTGAGGAGGAACGCCGCTACCGCTTTCCCGGTGCGCACCTGCTGGACGGCGTCGCCGAGGCTCTTCGAATAACGCAGGTGCTCCTGCCGCTCCTGCGACTCCCGCGACATGCCCAGCAGGTGCTCGAAGACGACCGCGTGCAAGAGCGTCACGTCGAGGGCGCGCAAGCTCGGCGCGGCGGGCAACGAGGGCACCGACGCGAGCGGCGCGTCGGCGCGCAGGGTCAGAATCCGCAGCGTTTCCGGCGTCACGAGCCCGAACGACGGCCGCGCGCTTCCGGCGTCCGCGAGAAGCGCCCGCATCGTCTCCGCGTCCGTCAGCTCGATCGGCCTCGCTTCGAAGAAGCGGTCCAGGTCGCGCAGGAGCTTGCGCGAGTCGAGCGCCAGCGAATGGACGAGCCGGTGGGTCGGGAGAATCAACAGACCAGGATCGCTCATGCCGCACAGGAGCGCTGGAATGTAGTCGAGAGCGGTGCCGGTGACCACGCGGCCCGTGCTTGCCGCGCGGCGGCGGTGGTTCAGCGCCGTTTCGTACCGGTGGTGCCCGTCGGCGATGTATCCGGTGCGGTCGGCGAGCGCCGCGCGAAGCGCCCGCACCCGCGCGGGGTCGGTCACGCGCCAGGCGCGATTGGTCACACCGTCGAGCTCGGCCTCCTCGTCGGGCGGCCGCGCGAAAACGTCCGCGAGGGACCCGGTCACCTCGTTCGCCGCGTCCGGATAGAGCACGAAAATCGGGGAGAGCTGCGCCCCTACTGCTTCCAGGAGGCGCAACCGGTCTGCTTTCGGGCCGGCCAACGTCCGCTCGTGCGGAAGGATGCGGCCTTCGGAGAACTCCGTCAGCTTGACGAGCGCGAACAGCCCTCGCCGGACGTGCGCCGCCCCGCCCTCGGCGAACGTCTGTTCGACGGCGAGGATCGACGGCTGCGGGTCGACCGCCAGGACGCCCTCATCGATCCACGCCGTCAGCGCACCACGCGCCCGGCGGTAGCGCTCCTCCTCGGCTTCGCCCGCGGGCGCGCGGGGGAGAATCAGCCGCACGAAGTTGTGCGGGTCCTTCTCTTCCAGCTCCACCCGTCCCGCCTCGTCGATCACGTCGTAGGGCGGGCAGACCACCGCCGACAGTTCGCGCCGCCCGGCGTAGCGAACGAACCTTCCCGCTGCGATTTCTGGCATCCGATTCTCCCCGCTCGAGCGGGGGAGTCCCCGAGGGGAGCGCCTGTCGCTCCGGTCAGAACCCGCCCGCCTGGGCGAAGCGCACGAGCGACGAGGCGCCGGCCTCCGTCGACAGCGCAAAGAGGTAGCCCTGCACCAGGGCGAGACCGGTCGGCTTGTCCAGCGCCGCTTCTGGAGAGTAGCCGGTCAAGAGCGGGGTGGTCGCCAGCGTTCCGTCCGCCGGGTTGATCAGGGTGACCATCCCGCCGCCGCTCCCGCTCGACAGCGTCACCGCGACGCCCGCATTCGTCACCGCGCAGCCGCCGATGCGCTGCCCGTCGACGTCGCCCGTGTACACCGTCGTGACCGCGTCGGTCGACGGATCGATGTGCACGAGCCGCACGAAGGTCTTGGTCCCGTCTCCGCTGGGGGCATAACCGGTGCCGTAGAGCGTCCCGTCGCGCGGGTTGACGCACAAGCTCGTCAGCCGGGTGCGGCTGAGCGTCTGGCTCGTCGGGTCGGCGACGACGGTGGCGTTCGCCAGGTCGGTGATTTCGCGGCTGAAGTCGAGCGGCTGGCCGAGCTTCCAGACCGTGCTCGACAGGTGGCCGTAGGTGCCGTTCGCCCCGGGCTGGGGGCCGCTCGTCGCGTAGAGCGCGCCATCGGTGCCGAGCACGACGCCGTCGAAGCGGTCGGTCGCCGAGGAGACGCTGACGAACCGGTCGTCGGTCCCGCCGCCGTTCTCGTCGAGCCCGCGCGTGCGGACAATCGCCATCGTCGAGCTCGAATCGGCCTCGACGGTGGTGAAAGCGATGCCGGCGGTCAACGCCACCCCTGCCGGCGAGCTGAAGCCGGTGAGCGGGTGCGCTTGCCCCAAGCCGTAGCTCCCGCTGCGGGCGAAGAGCGCAATCGCCGCGTCGCCGCCCGCGTCCTCACTCGCCAGGACCAGGTCGCCCGCCGCGTCGGCCGCGAGCGCGTCCCCCTTGGCGATCGAGCCCTCCGCCTTCAGGATCGCGCAGCGGTTCAGGTTGGAATTTGCCGGCTGGTACGACTGGTTTCCGCTCGCGTCCGGGTCGACGCACCAGCCGCCGGTTGCCCGCGAGAGGTTGCCTTTCAGGTCCGCCGCGGCGAAGTTCGCCAGGACCTCCCCCCGCGTGAGCCGACCGGAACCGCTGACGCACAGGTCCTCGGTGAAGCTGGCGCTCGCCTGCGGGAAGGCGAGAACCGGCGCCGGGCTGAACGGGTCGGCTGCGCCGCTCGCCTGGAGCCAGACTTGCCCGACGGAGGACGGGTCGCTCGCCTGAACGACGAGCACACCGCCGCCGTTGCCGCCGCAGGCGGTCGGATCCGGCGGCCAGGTGGCGATGGTCGGGTCGCCGGTCGGGTTCTCGAAGGAGAGCGTCGGGCCGGTGGTGTCCGGCGGGGCGCTGACCACCACGGTAGCGCTGTCGGTCAGCGTGTTGGAGCCCGAGGTGACCGTCGCCACGAGCTCGTAGGTGCCCGCCGCGGACGGAGTCCATGACGAGCCGGAAACGCTCGCGTCGACCGCCGTCCCGCCTTGCATCACGGCGACCGTCGGGGTTCCGCCGGCGGCGTTTCCATAGGCGTCGTCGACCTCCACGGTGAACGCGACGGGCGTGCCGACATCGGCGGTCGCGCGCGCGAGGGAAAGATGAACCGCCGTCGCCGCTCCCGCGGTCACGGTCAAGGTCGCGTTCGGGTCGCTCGGGTCGTTGACGATGTCGGTGCCGACGACCTGCGCGACGAGCAGATAGGTTCCGGGCCGGATGAGGTCGTAGATGACGCCGCCCGAGACCTCGGGTCCCGGCGGCGTGACGACCGTTCCATGAGTGGGGAGGACCGCCTGGGTGACCGCCGCATCGGCGATGGTGTTTCCGTAGCCGTCGGTCACCTGGTAGGTGAACGGCGGCGTCGACCCGGCCGGCACCGTGCGGGCCGAGCCGGAAGCGATGGTGATGGCGTTGGGCGCGGCCGGCGTCACCTCGAGGCCGGCGGTCACCGGCGAGAGCGCCGACCCCGGCGCGGTGGGCGCGGCGCGGACGGTGAGCTGACCCGCGCGCAAGGGCTTGATCGTCTTCGCGGTGGTGTCGACGACGTAGTCGCCGTGGCCGGGATCCTCGTTGTCGATGGAGAGCAGGAGCCCGTCCGCGGTCTGGTTCCCGTACGGGTCGATCGCCTGCGCGCTGTAGGGCACCTTCTGCCCCGCCTCGACCTGGGGGTCCCCGAGGGAGAAGGCGATGGCGGTCGCCTTCGCCGGCAGCACCTGGAAGCTCTGCTCCGCCGCGAGGCTGGAGTTCGCCAGGCCCGCGCGCACCGTGTAGGAACCGGCCTTCGTCACCCCCTGGATGGCGCTCCCATCGAACAGGCCAGGAGCGTCGGTGGTCACCACCAGCGCTGCCGGGATGCTGTTTCCGTACTGGTCGGTGAGCGACGTCGTCACGGTGACCGCGTTCTCCGGGTCGGCCACCACCTGCAATCCGGGGAGCGACCCGTCGGCGTCGGTCCCGGTCAGCTCCAGCGAAAGGGTCTTCGGCGCCGCCGGATCCACCATCACCGGCGTGGTCGCCACAAGCGGCGGGTCGAGCCCGGTCACCGTCGCGGTCAAGGTCTGCGCCCCCGCCTTCGTCACCGTCGCCTCGTTCTGCGTCGGGTCGTAGGTCAGCGTCGAATCGGACGACGTGAGCTTCACGGTAACGCCGCCGGAGAGCGACACCGCGTTGCCGTACGCGTCGGTCACCGGGGTCGTCACCTGGAACGGCTCGCCCGCGGTGACGGTCGCCGGCGCGTCGATCGCCACCTTGGCCGGCGCGCCCGCCTCGACGTTCACGGTCGCCTCCCCGCTGACCGCCACCCCGCCCGCCGTCGGCGCCCCGGTCACCGCCGCCACCACCGTGAAGGTGCCGGGCACCCGCAGGTCGGTGATCCGGGTTCCGGCCACCAGGGCCCCGGGAGCGTTGGTGAAGAGCTGCACCGGTACCGTGACCGGGTTCTGGCTCTGGTCGGCGATGGTCACCTCCGCGATCACGTCCGTCCCCGCGGTCACGTCGAGCGAATCGGACGGGCTGCCCGAGCCATCCGCGGCCTTCAGCTCGAGCTTCAAGCTGGAAGCGGGCCCCGCGCTGACGACGAAGGTCGTCGAGTCCGAGAGGTCCGGCGCGTCCTTCAGGGTCGCGGTCACCGTCCCCACGCCGACCTGGGTGAGGCCGGTGAAGACGACGTTCGCGGTTCCCGCGGTGTCGGTGCTCGCGCTCTTCGTGGCGGTGGAAACGCCGGAGAGCACGAAATCGACCTCGCGTCCGTCGAGCTTCATCCCCTCGACGCCCGGCGCGAGCTGGGCGGTCACGTTGAGGCTACCCGCACCGCTCCCGGTCCCCGCGGTGAGGTCCGGGTTCGCGACCGACACCGTCAGCCCCTGCGGCTCGTCGGTGTAAGTGACGACGAGGGTCGCTTTCGGGCTCGTGTTCCCGGAAGCGTCGGTGGCGGTCAGCGTGAAGGTGTTCTCGCCCTGGGCGAGGCCGACGTCCGGGTAGACGAACCGCGCGGTGTACGGGTCGGCCGTCTGGTCGGCGGGCGCCTTCTGCCCTCCGAAAGCGGTATCGCTCGTCAGCTCGAGCTTGGCGCCGTACTCGGCCGAGCCGGTGAGGGTGATCTGGGGCAGCCGCGAGACCACCGGCGCCTGCGCGGCGAGGTCGAAACGCGGCGCGGCGGGGGGCGTCGTGTCGGCGTTGAGGCAGCCGAAACCGGCGCCGAAGAGCGCGGCGAGCGCCATTCCCATCACCCACTTCGACTGAGACCCCATCCTGTTGCTCTCCGGTACCAGCATCCGCTCTAGAAGGAGACGAGATAGCCGCCCGTCAGCGCCGATGCCGACACGACGGCCTTGGCGAGCTGGGCGAGGTTCTTCAGCCCCGCGACCGACTCGGTGTGGCGCACCTCGAAGACGAAGGAGCCGATGCCCGCCTGCAGCCTCAGGCCCACCTCGGCCGTCACCCCCAGCGTCGCGCCGAGCGACTGCGCTTGCGGCAGGCTGAAGCGCTGGAGGGAAGTGCTGGCGAGCCCGCTGGCGAATGCGAGGCCGGCGTAGGGCGAGACCCCTCCCGGTCCCCACGGCTCCCAGGTGAAGCCCAGCTCCATCGGGATGAGGGTGGTGTTCTGGTAGAAGCTCCCGAGGCCGTGGCCGGGGTCGATGCCGGTCCAGCTCCCGGAGAGGAGCGAGTAGCCGCTCGTGAAGACCACCCGGAAGTTCGGATGGCCCTGCTGGGAGAGCCGGTAGCCGAGCTCGACGAGGTAGAGCCCCTGCCCGCCCTTCAGGTCGCCGCGGGCGAGCGCAAAGCCCGCCTGGGCGCCGATTTCCATCGCGCCCAGCTTCGGCGGCGGGCCCGGACGGACCGCGGCGAGGCGGCGCCGCCGATGCCAGCGACGCCCGGGGTGCGGCCGGGGGGAAACCGGAGGGGGCGACAACGTCGGGCTCGGCAGGGTGGCGACGAAGGTCGAAGGCGGCGGGACCGCCGGCGGAAGGTGGGGCGCAGGGGTCTCGGCTGGCGGAAGCGGCGTCGCTGGGGGCGCGGCGGGCGTCGTCGCGACAGCGAGCGGCCCCGAGCCTGGGGGCGGCGTCGGGGCGGCGGGGGCGAGGCCGAGGTCGAGACCGCCGCTCGGCGGCGCGGGATTGGCCGGAGCGGCGGGAGAAAGGCCGAGGTCGAGGCCGCCGCCGGAAGGCGCGGGGGTCGGGTTCTGCGGCGCCGCCGAGGCGAGGCCCAAGTCGAGGCCGCCGCTCGCGGGCGGCGACGCGCTCGGGGCGGGGGCGCCGGGCGCGGCGAGACCGAGATCGAGCCCGGAGCTCGCGGGCGGCGCGGCGGGCGCGGATTTCGCCGGAGCAGGAGCGGGCGCGGCGGAGGCGAGACCGAGATCGAGACCGCCGCTCGCGGGCGGGGGCGTGCTCGGGGTCGGCGCGGCGGGGGCGGCGAGACCGAGGTCGAGCCCGGAATTCGTCGGCGGCGCGGCGGCCGTGGTTTTCGCGGGAGCCGGCGCGGCGAGGCCGAGATCGAGACCGCCGCTCGCAGGCGTGGGCGTGCTCGGGGCCGGCGCGGCGGGGGCAGCGAGACCGAGGTCGAGCCCGGAGCTCGGCGGCGGCGCGGCTGGCGGCAGGTCGAGGTCGGCGGCGAGGTTACCGGCCGGTCGAGGGGGCGGCGAGTTGGAGGCGATGGGGCCGAGCCCCAGGTCGAGACCGAGCCCGCCGGGGGCCCGGCGGGCGTTCTCGAACACCACCGTCGCTGGGTACGGGACCGCTGGCGGCAGCCGCAGCTCGAGGGAGTGGGTGCCCGCCCGGATGAGCAGCAGGATCGGAATCGGCTCGCTGGGACGGGTGCGGTTGCGCCGCCGGGGCCGGTAGTCGAGCCGCGCCTGCGCCCTCGGCGACAGCGCCTTCACCTGCTGCGCCTGGTCGAGCGCCACCATCACCCGGACCGTGCCCGGAAACTCGTGGCCGTGGACATAATCCTGAAAATAAAGCAATCGGAGGACGCCCGGCCCTTGGACGTTGGCGGCGAGGCTCCGGCCCGGCTTGAGGACGAACCCCCGGTAGCGGTGCCCGGGTCCGACGATGGTGGCGTGGGGCGGCTCCGGTCCCGCAAGGGAATAGCGGACCGGCTCGGCTTGCGCGGCGAGCGCGGCCAAGCAGAGAGCGAGCACGCCGCCGGATGTCGCGAAGGAGCGCATCAGCCTCGGCGTCGGGCGTCGGAAGGGCCGCCGGACGGAAGGCAGTCTAGGGCCACCGGCCGGGGGCCTGTCAACGCGGTCGGGGACGCGCCCCGGCCGAGAAGCGGGACCCCGAGTCGAAGCGGGCGGCCACCGGTCCGGTTCATCGCGCGCGAGGCCCTTGCCTCCTCCCCGCGCGGCTTCTTCAGGAAAGGTCTGCGGACGCAGGAGGTTCGTGGTGCCGAGCCGGGCCGCGCTTTTTTCGCTAGAGTCCGGCGCCCGCCTGGCGAGGTGCGGCCGGCGCGGGCCAAGGGAGACCAAGAAAGCCTTGACGAACCGACCTTCCGTTGCGGCGTTGCTCGTCGCCTGCCTGGCGCTGGTCGGCTGCCCTCCCGCGGGCTCGCAGCAGGCGGTGCGCCCGGGCGGGGTCGCCGGCCAGTCCGCCGGGCAGACCGATTTCGACCGGGCGCTCGCGCTCTACCAGCAGGGGCGCTTCGCCGAGGCGGCGCAGGCGTTCCAGGATTTCCCGGCGCGCCATCCGGGCTCGCCGCTCGACAGGGAGGCGGAGTTTCGCCGGGGCGAGGCGCTCAACCGGCTGGGGCGCTACCGGGAAGCGAGAGCGGTGCTGCAGGACTTCCTGAGCCGGTATCCGAACAGCGGCCGGTCGCAGGAGGCGGCGGTCGAGCTGGCGCTCGCGGAGGACAAGCTCGGCCACGCCCAGGAGGCGCAGCAGATTCTCGAGCCCGCGGTCCAGCAGCTCACCCCGCAACAGCGGCAGGAGATGGCGCCGGCCCTGGCGGAAGAGGGGCAGGGGGGAAGCCTGGTCTTGCAGGCGATTGCCCAGGCGGCCGTCGCGGCCGAGAGCGGCGACGTCCAGGCGAAGGAGAGGCTGTTCGACCTGGTCGACACGCAGGCGACCTTCGTGGACCTCGCGACGGTATACGCGCAAGGGCCGAGCGCGCCCGCGTACGGGCTCGTCGCGGCGAAGATGGCGCGCGTCTACCTCCACCTGGGCGACCCGGCGCGAGCCGAGGAGGCGGCCCAGGCGGCGCTCGCGCACGGGGCGGGGGGCATGAGCGCTGCCGTCCAGCAGACGCTGGCGCGGCTCGAGCTGCGGCGGCGGGTGGCGCCGGCGATGGTCGGGGTGGTGCTGCCCCTCTCCGGTCCTTTCCAGGCTTGGGGCAAGGCGATTCGCGACGGCGTCGACCTCGCGCTGGGGCCGAAGAGCGGGGTGCAGGTGGTCTACGAGGACTCGCGAGGGGATCCGCTCGCCGCCGCGAGCGCGGTCGAGGATCTGGCCGGGAAGGGGGCGATAGCGGTGCTGGGGCCCGTCGGGGAGGCGGAGTCGCGCTCGGCGGCGGTGCGGGCCGAGGAGCTGGGCGTGCCGCTCGTCTCCCTCTCGCGGGCCGAGGGGCTGACGGGGCTCGGCCCCTACGTCTTCCGCGACAGCCTGACGAACTCCGAGCAGGGGCGGGCGCTCGCGAAGTACGTCCTGACGGCGCTCAAGAGCAAGGCGGCAGCGGTGCTGGCACCCGACATCCCGTCGAGCGACGAGGTGACGGGTGCGTTCTGGCGGACGATGGTCGATGGCGGCGGCGAGATTCGCGGGTACGAGAGCTACCTCGCGCATGCGACGATGTTCACCCAGCCCATCGAGAGGCTGGTGGCGCGCGATCACGTCCAGGACCGGCCGGAGTTCAAGGCGGCGGCGGCGAAGATCGTCCGGACCCAGAAGAACCCGTACTGGCGCCGGCGCCTGTTGGAGAAGCTGATGGAGCAGCAGCCGCCGGTGGTCGACTTCGACGCGCTCCTCATCCCGGACTACTACAAGACCATCGGGCTCGTGGCGCCGGCGCTGGCGGTGGAGAACGTGGTCACCGACGGGTGCGATCCGCGGGCGCTCGCGGAGATCAAGAAGACCACCAAGCAAGAGGACATCCATCCGGTGACGCTCTTGGGCACGGCGGACTGGGACTCGCCGGAGCTGGTCACCCGCGGCGGGCGCTACGTGATGTGCTCGGTCTTCGTCGACGGCTTCTACGCCCAGAGCGACCGGCCGGCGACGAAGAAGTTCGTCGACGCTTTCCAGGAGCGGTACCAGAGGGTGCCAGGGCTCTTGGAGGCCCAGGGCTACGACGCGGCGGCGCTGCTCCGGATGCTGGTGACGAAAGAGCGCCCACAGACCCGGGACGAGCTGCGCGACGACCTGGCGAAGGTGCGCGACTATCCCGGCGCGACCGGCGACACCACCATCGCGCCCGACCGAGAGGCGGACAAGCCGCTGTTCTTCCTGACGGTGGACAGCACCGGTATCCGGGAGCTCGACGTGGACATCTCGCCGTTCGGGTTGGCGGCGCAGCCGGTTCCGGCTCCCGCTCCGGCGACCGGGGCGAAGGCGGGTCCTTGACGCTCAGGCTCGTCCTCGCGGGGGTGCTCGCCCTGGGAGTGGGCTGCCGCTGTGCATCGCCACCGCCCGCCGGCGGGCCGCCGACCGCGGAGGCGGTGGACGCGATGCCCGACCCGTACCGGGGCCTTCCCCCTCGGGGAGGGGTGCCGCCCAGCGTCCGGGCGCGCCAGGTGCTGGAGAACGCGGGGCGCGCGCTCGGCTACGGAAAGACGCCGGTCGATTCCCTCGACGCCCACGCCGGCGAGTCGTGGGTCCGGCTGCAGATTCTCTTCCTCGACCACGGCGGGCTCGAGAGCCTGCGCGCCGCGTGGATCGACCTGTCGAGCGTTGTCCTCGACGCGCCCGGGGTGCCGATGGGCATCAAGGCGAACGTCCGCCGTTCGCAGGCGCGCCTCGACGACCTGAAGGTCGAAGAGCCTCCCGAGAGCATTCTCGTTCGGCGCTACGTCGCGGAGATCGCCTGGACCTTGACCGAGATCGCGCCTGGCCCCCGGGACGGCGGACGGCAGCGGTAGGCGATCCCCGAGACGGCGTGGCCAGAAGCTCGCACGCTGGACGACGAACCGCTCCGCCGGAGAGCGCCGTCGAGGGACGACCGCGCCCGGAGGAATCCGCGCCGCGGTCGAACCGATGGCCTCAATGCTCGCGCGGATGGAGATACTCGGTCTCCGCGTCGTGCTGCCATTCGGCATAACGCTCGGCTTCCTGCCGCTCGCGTTCCGCCAGCGCGGGGTCGCCGGGCGTCGGTCGCGCCTCGCCGGAAAGCTCGGGCCCGGCCGGCGGCTCGCGTTCGCCTCCCAGGCGCGTGCCGGTCGTCTCGGGATGCTCCGCCATGGCTTTCCCCCTCTGAGAGGAATCTGGCAGCTCTTCCGCTGCGGTCACGGTCTACGCGGGGCGCGCGCGAGCGCTTGACTTGCGCGCGCTGTTCGCGTATACGCGCCCGCTTTCGCCGCTCGACCGGGCTCGTCCGGCGGCCGGTGAACCGGGAAAACAGCCAAGCGGCCCTTTTGGGAAAAGGGCTCCCCGGAGCGCGGAGGTAGGGCATGTACGCCATCGTGGACACGGGTGGAAAGCAGGCGCGGGTCAAGGCCGGGGACGTCATCCAGGTGGAGCTGCGGGCGGCGGCGCAGCCGGGCGAGAAGGTGTCGCTGCCGGTGCTCCTCATCGGCGAGGGCGCGGAAGTGAAGGTCGGCACGCCGCACGTCGAGGGCGCGGTGGTCGAGGCCGAGGTGGTGCGGCACGGGAAGCACCGCAAGGTCTACCACTACCGGACGCAGAAAGAGAACTGGACCAAGATCCGCGGCCATCGCCAGCAGTACACCGAGCTCAAAATCACCCAGGTCAACGCCTAGCGGCAGCACGACCGGAGGACTTTCCATGGCTCACAAGAAGGGACAGGGCTCCAGCCGCAACGGGCGCGACTCGCCGGGTCAGCGGCGCGGCGTCAAGATTTTCGGCGGCGAGCACGTGCGGGCCGGCAACATTCTCGTCCGCCAGGTCGGAACCGTCGTCCACCCGGGCACCAACGTGGGGATGGGCCGGGACTTCACGCTCTTCTCGCTCATCGAGGGAACGGTGAAGTACGAGCGCCTCGGCAAGGACCGCAAGCGCGTGTCGGTCTACCCGGAACCGAAGCAGGTGGAGGCATAGGCTCCTGCTCGACGGGAACGCGGATCGGACCGATCCGACGGATCCGACCGATCGGTCCGATCGGCGGCGGGTCGTTGCAGGACGAAATCGTCGAGGCCGCGCGGCGCCTTCGCTCCGCTCATCCTGAGCCCTTCGGCAAGCTCAGGATGAACTTGGTCGAAGGACGCGACGCGGCCTTTGTTTTGGGCTTTCGCCGTTCCGTTTCGGCTCGGGCAGCGGTTCCGAGCCGAACGGCGGACGGCGGAAGGTCGAAAGCCGAGCGCCGATGTTCATCGACGAGGTGACGGTCTACTTGAAGGCGGGCGACGGCGGCTCGGGCGCGGTGGCGTTCCGGCGGGAGAAATACGTCCCGCGCGGGGGGCCCTCCGGCGGGGACGGCGGCCATGGCGGCAGCATCGTCCTGGTGGCGGACGAGGGCCGGACGACGCTGCTCGAATATCGCTACAAGAAGGAGTTCCGGGCGCCGGCGGGCGAGCACGGCCTGGGGCACGACCGCAACGGGCACGGCGCCGAGGACATCGAGCTGCAGGTGCCGGTGGGAACCGTGGTGCGCGACGCGGCGACCGGCGCGGTGCTCTTCGACCTGGCGCGCGCGGGCGAGCGGGTGGTGCTGACGAAGGGCGGTCGCGGCGGCCTGGGCAACATGAACTTCGCGACGAGCACCCGGCAGGCGCCGAAGTTCGCGCAGGAAGGCGAGGCGGGCGAGGAGAAGACGGTCCGGCTGGAGCTGCGGCTGCTCGCCGACGTGGGGCTGGTGGGATTTCCCAACGCCGGCAAGTCGACGCTGATTTCCCGCCTGAGCGCCGCGCGCCCGAAGATCGCGAGCTACCCGTTCACCACGCTGGTGCCGAACCTCGGCGTGGTCGACGTGCGCGGCGAGCGTTCCTTCGTCCTGGCGGACATCCCCGGGCTGGTCGAAGGCGCGCACCGGGGATTGGGGCTCGGGCATCGCTTCCTGCGCCACGTCTCTCGCTGCCGGGTGCTGGCGCTCCTGGTCGACTGCAGCGGAGAAGAAGGGCGCGACCCGGCGAGCGACCTCGCCATCATCCGGCGGGAGTTGGAGCTCTACTCGCCCGAGCTCGCCGCGAAAACGCAGCTCGTCGTGGCGACGAAGCTCGACGTGCCCGACGCGGGCGGACGGGCGGACGCGCTCGCGCACGCTCTCGATTCGACGGACGGCTCCGGCCTCCTGCGGATCAGCGCGGTGACGGGAGAAGGGCTGCCGGCCCTCGTCGACGCGATGGCCCGGGCGCTCGACGCCGCCGGTCCTCCGCAACCGGTGCAGGAAAGCGAGAGCGCCGGCGCCGAGGGGCCGGGATGAGCGCTCCGGCGAAAGCGACGTTCGAATCGCTGCGCGGGATGCTGACCGAACGGCGGCGGGAGCGGATCGACTTTGTGGTGCGGCGGCGGATGCGGACGCTGTCGATCGTGGTGGAGGACCTGCGCGACCCGCACAACCAGGCGGCGGTTCTCCGGACGGCGGAAGGGCTCGGGCTGCTGACGGCGCACGTCATCGACACGCCGGATCAGAATGGGCGCACCGAGACCTTCGAGCCGGCGCGGGGGGTGACGAAGGACGCGGACAAGTGGCTGTCGGTGCGCCGGCACCGCGACCTCGGGCCGTGCGTGGAGGAGCTGAAGGCGCAGGGTTTCGCCATCTACTGCGGCGCGCTCGATCCGCAGGCCGTCAATCTCTACGACCTCGATGTCTTGCGTCCTTGCGCGTTCGTCTTCGGCAACGAGCACCGCGGCATCTCGCCCAAGCTGCGTGCCAAGAGCGACCGGCTCTTCGTGATTCCGATGCGGGGCTTCGTCGAGAGCTTCAACGTGTCGGTGGCGGCGGGCATCTGCCTGGCGCACGCGGTTCGCGCGCGCGAGCTCGCGGGCGTGGAGAGCGATCTCGCCGCCGAGGAGCGCGAGGCCTTGCGCGAGGCGTACGAGCGCAAGAGCCTCGGCAAACGCGTCCTTCGCGCGGCGGAGAACCTCGCCGCCGAGACTGAATCGCCGGACGACCCGCTCGTCTCACCCGGCGGGTAAACGGAGGTTCCGCATGCGTGTCCAGTAAAGCGTGCGGAGCGCCTCCGGGAAGAACCACTCACCCTGAGCGCAGTCGAAGGGCGAGCGGTTCTTCGCGGAGGCGCTCATCCTTCGACTGCGCTCAGGATGAGCGGATTTGGCTCCGTGGGCTTAACTGGACGCGCATGGGAGGTTCCGATGCGATGGTTGTCGATGGCGCTCCTGCTCAGCCTGGCGCCGCTCGCGCGCGCGCAATCCGTGCAGGCGACGAAGCTCGCGGAGAAGGTGCAGCGCTTCTACGAGCGCACGCGCGATTTGAGCGCCGACGTGTCGCAGACCTACAAATACAGCGCGCAGAGCTACACGATGCACGCGACGGGAACGATGCTCCTGAAGAAGCCGGGGATGCTGCGGTGGACTGTCGCGAAACCGTACCCGAAACAGTACGTGCTCGACGGCAAAGCGCTCTACATCTACGACGCCGACGAGAACGAGGTGCTGGTGCAGCGCCATTTCTCCGCGGACAAGCTCTCGGGGGCGATCACCTTCCTCTGGGGCAAGGGCCGGCTGACGCGCGAGTTCCAGGTGGCCTTGGCGAACCGGCCGGACCTCGGCAAGACGGTGCTCGAGCTGACGCCGAAAAAGTCGGAAAGCGGGTTTCGGAAACTCTTCTTCGCGGTCGACCCGAAGACCGGGATGGTCGAGAAATCCGTGGTCATCGATCCGGAAGGCAACGAGAACGAGATGACCTTCACCCACGTCAAGATCAACAGCGGCGTTCCCGCCTCCCGATTCCGCTTCCAGATTCCGAAAGGCGCGACCGTCACCGAGCAGCCCTAGCGCGCGGCCAAGGGAGCTGTGCCGGCGAGCGGCCCGCGACCATCGAGCGGGGCGTGGGTGTGCCAACTCGCCGGGCATGGCTCGGACCGACAAGACCGATCCGACCGATCCGACCTATCGGTCCTATCGGTCCGACCGGTCTTGTCGGCTTCGCTTCGCGGCCTGTCGGATTCCGGCCGCCTGGGTTGCCGCGACCCCGCGCTGCCGGTACTGTCGCTAAGCCATGGCGCCGCCGAACCCCCCTCTGGTCCCCCGCCGCGACGAGGTCATCCGCCGCCACCGCTCGTCCGGCGGACGCCTGGCGGCAGTGCTGCCGATCCATTACTCCCGCGCGGTCTTCCGCGCGCACCGGATGCTCCCCGTCGAGGTCTGGGGGCCGCCCGGCATCGACACCAGCCCGGGGGATGCGCACCTGCAGTCCTATACCTGCGGCATCGTGCGCTCGAGCCTGGCCTTCGTTCTCTCCGGCGGCCTCGACGTCGCGGACATCATCGTGGTGCCGCACGGCTGCGACAGCCTGCAGGGTCTCGGCAGCGTGCTCCTCGATTTCGCGAAGCCCCGCCAGCCGGTGGCGACGCTCTACGTCCCGAGAGGCCCCCGCAGCGCTTCCGTGGTCTTCCTGGCGGAGGAGCTGCGCGCCCTCTCGCGCCGGTTGTCGGAAATCTCCGGCATCGAGCCGACCCTCGACGAGCTACGCCAGGCCATCGCGCGGGAGGAGTCGGCGGATCGCGCCCTCGCGGACCTGCTCGACGCCCGCCCGCATCTCCCGTTTGCCGACGCCGACTTCTATCGCGTCGCCCGCGCCCGCGAGTACCTGCCGGCGGAGGACTTCGAGCCGCTCGCCCGCGCGATGCTGGCTGAGCGCGTCGCGGCGAAGCGCCCGGGAATTCCGGTCGTCCTCTCGGGCCTCGTGCCGGAGCCGATGAATTTCCTCGGCGCGGTCGCGGACGCGGGCGGCGTCATCGTCGGCGACGACCTCGCCTGCCTCGGCCGCCGCCGCTATGCGCCCGGGCGCTCGGACGATCCGTGGAAACACCTGGCGGAATCGCTCCTGGACGCGCCGCCGGACTCGACGCGGGGCAGCAGCACTGCCGACCGCCTCGCCTGGATCGAAAAGCTCGCGACCGACTCGGGAGCGAAAGCGGTGGTTTTCTACCTCGTGAAATTCTGCGAGCCCGAGCTGTTCTACCTGCCGCAGCTCCGCCAGGGTTTGGAAGAGCGCGGCCTCAAGTCCGTCGTCATCGAGACCGACATCGCGGAAAGCCTGAGCCACCAGGCCGTCACCCGATTGGAAGCGCTCCTGGAGTCCGTGTCATGACGCTCGGCCTCGCGAAATACCAGCACCTCGCGGTGTCGTTCCTCGGCCGCGGCGCCCTGCGCTACGAGCGGCTGCGCCAGGAGGCGAAGCTCAAGCGCAAGGGCTCCTGGAAGAGCGAGCGCTTCGCGCCGCCCTTGTCGACTTCGCCTCGGCTCAAGGAGCTGATCAGCCTCCACTACCTGAAGGGCCGCACCGCCGACGAGCGCGGGCCCGTCGCCTGGGTGACCTCCGGCGCTCCCGTGGAGTTCCTGGTTGCGCTCGGCTACTACGTCCTCTATCCCGAGAACCACGGCGCGGTGTGTGGAATCCGGCGGGTGTCGGAGAAGATTTCCGTCCACGCCGAAGACGCCGGCTATTCGCGCGACCTCTGCTCGTACGCGCGCACGGACATCGGCGCCGCGCTCTCGGGGGAGACGCCGGTCGGACGCCTACCGAGACCGGACCTGCTGGTTGCCTGCACCAACATCTGCCAGACCGTTCTGCTCTGGTACCAGGTGCTCGCCGCGCACTTCCGGGTGCCGCTCGTCATCATCGACACGCCGTTTCTCTACGGCGAGGCGACGGAGCGCGACATCGACTTCGTGCGAAAGCAGATCGAGGAAGCGGTGGCGGTGGCGGAGCGCGTCGCGGGCCGGTCGCTTTCCGAATCGCGCCTGATGCAGGTGACGCGCCGGTCGAAGGAGGCGACGGAGCTGTGGCTGAAAGTGATGGAAACGGGGAAGGCGAAGCCGGCGCCCATCACGGCTTTCGACGAGTTCATCCACATGGCGCCGATCGTGGAGATGCGAGGCGAGCAATTCACGGTCGACTACTACCGCGCGATGCTCCAGGAGCTCGAGGCGCGCGTGCGCCAGGGTAGCGGCGCCGTCCTGCGCGAAAGGAAGCGGCTGATCTGGGACAACCTCCCGATTTGGCCGCGGGTGCGCTGGCTCTCGGAAAAGCTGGCGGACCGAGGCGTGTCGCTCGTCGCCTCGACGTACACCAACGCCTGGGGAGAGCTCGCGGACCTGGTCGATCCGGAGCACCCGCTCGAGAGCGCCGCGAAGGTCTACCTGCACCCGATTCTGAACCGCGGCACCGGCCACAAGCTCGCGACGATGGAGAAGATGGTCCGCGACTATCAGGCCGACGGCGTCATCCTCCACAGCGACCGCTCGTGCAAGCCGTACTCCATCGGCCAGATGGATCAGCGGGAGCGGCTGGGGACCGCGGCCGGAGTCCCGGCGCTGCTGCTCGAGGCCGATCACAACGACCCGCGCTCGTTTTCGGAGGAGCAGGCGGCGAGCCGGCTGGCGGCGTTTTTCGAGGTGCTGGAGGCATGAGCGACGCCGCCTCGATTCGGGCGCTGGGCATCGACGCGGGCTCGACGACGATGAAGATGGTCGGCGTCGACGCCGAGGGTGCGCTGGTCTGGCACGCGCTGGAGGAGATGGATCCGCGCATCGAGGCGCAGGCCGAGCGGCTCCTCGACGTGGTGCGCGCCGACGGGTGCCCGGATTCCCTGCCGCTGATCGCCACCGGCTACGGCCGGAGGCTCATCACCCGCGCGGATCGCAAGGTCACGGAAATCACCTGCCACGCGCGCGGCGTCCATCGCGAGCTCGGGCACGGCGGAACGCTGATCGACATCGGCGGGCAGGACAGCAAGGTCATCGTGGTCAGCGAGGAGGGGAAAGTCGTCAACTTCAGCATGAACGACAAGTGCGCGGCGGGCACCGGACGCTTCCTCGAAGTGGTCTCCGGCCGCCTGCGGATGCCGATGGACGCCTTCGCGGACACGGCGCTGGCGGCGGACGGCGAGGTCGGAATCTCCTCGACCTGCACGGTCTTCGCCGAGTCGGAGATGATTTCGCTCCTGGCGCACGGCGCGCCGGTGGAGCGCATCGTGCGCGGGCTGCACCGGTCGCTCGTGCAGCGCGTGAGCGCTCTGGCTCGCGGCGCGGGCCTCCGCCCTCCGGTGATGCTTTCCGGAGGCGTCGCGCGTAGCCGCGCGATTCGCACACTGCTCGCGGAGACGCTGCGCCAGGAAATCGTCCTTCCCCGGCACCCGCAGCTCATGGGCGCCTACGGCGCGGCCTTGCTCGCGCTGGGCGCGTGAGGCGAGCGGCGACGTCGCATCCGACGGGCGTTCCGGGCAGCCCCCCGATGTCCGATCGGACCGATCGGACCGATCCGACCGATCGGTCTGATGGCCTGCGGTTTTCTGCGGGCTCGAGCCGCGGGCGTCAGCCCGCGGGAGCCGCCCGACGAAACCTGGACTGGGCGACGCCCGCCAAATTGGAGCCGGACACGTGAGTGTCCGGGTGCAGGCAGTGCCATTGCCGCTTGGCTCGCCGTTTCGGTGGCCGCAGCGATTTCGGCTCATCGTGATCGACGATGGCACTGCCTGCACCCGGCCACTCGCGTGTCCGGCTCCAACGGGCGCGTGAGGCGCGGCGGCGTCGCATCCGACGGGCGTTCCGGGCAGTCCCCCGATGTCCGATCGGACCGATCGGACCGATCCGACCGATCGGTCTGATGGCCTGCGGTCTTCTGCGGGCCAACGGATGCAGGAGGGACGCTATCGGCGGACGCTCTACCCCGCGGCGGGCGCCTGGGCCGGGGGCGTTCCCGCCTGGGCCTGGATGTCCGCGAGCTGCTTGCGATAGACCTCGGCGGTGGCCGTCAAGTCGGCGAGCTGCTTCTGGAGGTCGCCGTTCTTCGTCTGGACGTCGACGAGCAGGGCGCTCAAGGCCGTATTCTGCTTCTGGAGGTCGGCGTTCTGGGCGGTCAGGTCGTCGACCTTCTTCTGGAGCTCCTCGAGCTTCGGGTCGACCTTCTTCTTCTTCGGCGGAGTCGGCTTGAAGTGGGCGTCGTTGAAGGCGCGCTCGCCGGGGTGGCGAGCGGTGAGGTTGCCCTCGACCTGGCGGGAGACGGCGTTCGAGCCGCTCTTCGCGTCGGTGGCCGCCTGCTGGTTCGCGGTCTGGGCCGCGGCGTTGGTCGCGGCCTTGTCGAGGATGGCGGCGTGGAGCTTGTAGATGCCGTGAAATCGCTTGCCGGCGTCCTTGAAGACGGTCGGGCAGGTCGCGCCCGTCACCACCGCGTCGATGTCCTGGAGCGTCTGGTCGCGCTGGGCCTGCGTCGCCCTGCCGAGGAGGTTCGCGGCGCTGGTCGCGAAGACGGGGGTCCAGCTCTTCCCGGCGGGGGAGGCGATGTACGCCTTCTCGATCTTCTCCAGCTCGCGGACGACCGGGTCGAGGAGGAGAATGACGATGTGGTCGCCGCCGCGAAGCTGCTGGTCGAGGTCGCCGGCGGAGTCCTGCGCCTGCTGGACGGCGTGGAGGGCCCCCAGCGCCGCATCCACCGGGCCGAGGAGGTCCTGGTTCCCCGGCGAGTAGGTCAGCGAGCCCTTGAGGAAGTTCTGCCAGTCGATGTGGATGGGGACCGAGTCGGTTTCGGTGGGGTGCGCTGCCATCTGAAAATCCTCGCCGCCGAGGGGCGGCCTGAGCGGTTGGAGCGACTCCTGCCTTGTACACGACCGGCCGCCGGGCGTCAACACGTATTTTTTTCGGGCTCCGCTTCGCTCGGGGCGGGCTCGCGCCCACAACCCCAACTGTAGGATGGGTGGAGCGCAGCGCAGCCCATGACTCGCGGCCGTCGCTGATGGGCTCCCCTCCGCTCCACCCATCCTACGAGCTCGACGAAGCCGTCTCGGGGGCAAGAATCGGGATCGTCGCCTCGACGAAGCCGTCTCGGGCGCCAGAATCGGGATCGTCGCCTCGACGAAGCCGTCTCGGGCGCCAGAATCGGGATCGTCGCCTCGACGAAGCCGTCTCGGGCGCCAGAATCGGGATCGTCGCCTCGACGAAGCCGTCTCGGGCGCCAGAATCGG
>JAJYLH010000036.1:41263-58325 GCA_021787845.1 Myxococcales bacterium
TCGGGATCGTCGCCTCGACGAAGCCGTCTCGGGCGCCAGAATCGGGATCGTCGCCTCGACGAAGCCGTCTCGGGCGCCAGAATCGGGATCGTCGCCTCGACGAAGCCGTCTCGGGCGCCAGAATCGGCGCCGGAACTTTCCAGGAGGGCCATCCGGCTGGCTCAGGTTGCGACGCCCCCCCCTCCCGGACCCTCCCCCGGAAAAGAACGTTGTTGGAGCCGGACACGTGAGTGTCCGGGTCTTCCTGGGCCGGGGCAGTACCCGGACACTCACGTGTCCGGCTCCAAGGTTTCACCAGGAGAGGCCGAGCGGCGCCTTCATGGAGGCAGAGTCGGCCTTCCGCCCGCCCACCAAAAGGGGAGGCGTGGATCTCGCGCAACCGGTGCCGCGCGGGCGGTTCGTGGGCGCGTGCCAGCGCGATTCCTTTCGCGGCTCGCCCCTGCTAGGTTCCGCGACCGGCTTTTGAGCCGGAGGTCGGGCGATGAGTCAGCGGGTGTTGGTGATTGGCGGCACCGGAATGCTGGGCGAGCCGGTGGTGCGGAGTCTGGCGGCGGCGGGGCATCCGGTGCGGGTGCTGTCGCGCCATCCGGAGCGCGGGGAGAAGCGTTTCGAAGGTGTCGCGGAGCTGGTGCCAGGCGACGTGGACGACGGCGATTCCCTGGCGCGGGCGATGTCCGGATGCGGCGGCGTGCATCTGAACCTGGACGGCGCCGGCGACTGGGACCTGGAGCGCCGAGGAGCGCTGGCGGTCTCGGAGCGCGCGCGGGCCGCGGGGGTTCAGCGCATCTCGCTCATCTCCGGCGCCAGCACGCTGAAGCAGAACGCCTGGTTCCCGATGACGGCCGCCAAGCTCGCCGCGGAAGAGGCGGTGCGGGGGAGCGGCATCGCCTTCAGCATCTTTCGCTGCTCGATGTTCATGGAGACCCTGCCGAAGTTCGTCCGCGACGGGCGTGCGATGATCATGGGATACCAGCCGCAGCCCTGGCAGTGGCTCGCCGCCCGCGACTACGCGGCAATGGTCGCTCGGGCGTACGAGGTGCCCGAGGCCGCCGGGAAGATCTTCCACCTGCGCGGGCCGCAAGCGCTGCGGATGGCGCAAGCGGTGGAGACCTATCAGCGGCTGGTGGCGCCGGAAACGAAAGTGACCTTCGTGCCGTTCTCGGTGCTGCGGGTGATGTCCTGGATGCCGAGGCATCGCGAGCTGCGCGAGGTCGGGCTGCCGCTGATGCGTTACTTCTCGAAGGTCGGCGAGAGCGGGGACCCGTCGGAGGCGAACGCCCTCTTGGGCGCGCCGACGACCACGCTGGAAGAATGGTGCCGCGAACGCGCGGCGCGGAAGTAGGGCCCTCGCGATTGCCGCCAGGCTTCGCGTCTTCTCCGCGATGACCACGTCCGATCGGACCGATCGGTCGGATCGGACCGATCGGTCATCGGGCTTGGGGCTCAGCTCGCCGCGGCGACGCCCTGCTCGTCGTCGCCGTTGATTTCTTCGAGCGACCGTCCGGCGGTCTCGGGGACCAGCACGAACGTCAGCGCCGCACCCACGAGCGCGAGGACGCCCAGGCCGAGCATCAAGCCCTTCGCGCTCCAGTGGAGGAGCAGCAGCGGAAAGAGGAACGCCGCAATCGACGCGCCGACCCGGCCGCCGACGACGGTGATGCCCTGGGCGATGCTGCGGATCCGCGTCGGCGCCAGCTCGACGCCGAGGATGCCGCTCCCCGAGACCGTTCCCGGGCCGGCGCTCATGGTGAAGGTGTAGAGACCGTACAGCACCAGGCTCAGGAGCGGCGCCGACGTGCCCAAGCGCGGTGCGAAAGCGAAGAGCGACAGGGCTCCCGCGACGAAGCCGAAACCCATCAGGGCTTTGCGTCCGAACCGGTCGATGAGGAGCGCGCCGACCAGGGCGCCGGGAATCGTGAAGAAGCCAAAAGCGATCACGCTCCAGGCTTGGTCCCGGCATCGGCCGGCTCCTCGGCGAGGTCGGTGACGCGCCGCCGGTACGCGGTCTCGACCTCTCTGAGCCGCGGCATCGTCCCGGCCTCGACAAGGAGGTTCGGGGGTTTCGGGTCGCCCTCGCGACTCATCTGCGGAAACAAGGGCAGCACCTTGTTCCGGCCCTGGCTCGGTCGCCGGCGCTTCACGTAGTCCCCCATCGGACGCGTCCCGTGCGTCAGCCGGGCGAGGATGGTGGCGATGGCCTGGGGCGAGTCGTCCATCCCGATCCAGCGCCGGCCGAGCCGATGCGCGACCGCCAACGTCGTGCCCGAGCCGGCGAAACAATCGAGCACGAGGTCGCCGGGGTTCGAGGATGCCGCGACGATGCGCTCGAGCAGCGCTTCGTTCTTTTCCGTCGGGTAGCCCGTGATGCGAATGGTCTGGTTGTGCGCGTCCTTGAAGTCGAGCCACAAGTCCTGGACCGGGACGCCGGGGCTCTGATCCAGGTAGATTTTCCGCCGGGGGTTGCCGTTCTTCGACCAGTGGATTTCGCCCCGCGCATCGAGCTCGTCGAGCGCCGTCGGTGGATATTGCCAGTGCTTGCCCGGCGGCGGCGCCATCCCGCGCCAGGAACGGCCGGTCTCGCCGTGCCGCACGCCGGGCGCATGGAGCGGAACCCGCTTGTACCGCCGTCCAGTTCCGGGCTCGACGCAGGTGTATTCCTTCAGCGCTCGAACCTCGTTCCAAGCTTCGCTGGGCCGATTCCAGACGTAGCGTTCGGACTTGGTGAAGAAAAGGATGAAGTCTGTCACGTTGCCGTAGCGCTTCTGAGTGGAATTCTTCGGGTTGCACTTCTTGCGGGTAATGACGTTGCGAAAGCTCTCCGGTCCGAAGATCTCATCGAGCAGGGTTCGGGCGACGAACGCCATCCGCTCGTCGAGGTGGAGATAGAGAGAGCCATCGTCCGCGAGCAGCTCCCGCAGGAGGACCAGCCGCTCGCGCAGGAACTCGACATAGGCGGCCCCTCCGAGGAGGTCGTCATAGGCGCTCTCCTGGGCTCGCGATTCGAAACCGCTACGTGTCGCGAACGGCGGGTCGATGTAGACGAGCCGTACCTGTCCGCGAACCTGGGGGTCGCGCAGCAGCGAGGCCAGCATCCCCAGGTTGTCACCGAAGAACAGCGTGTCCCGGTCGGGAGCCACCGCCTCGAGTCCGAGTCGGTGCGCCCTCGGACCGGAAACGGGGAGGACCTCGGCCGGAGGCGTCGCCAGGATCTCAGAAACCGGCTTCTTCCCCTCGTACGCGAGGCGGACGGCGCTCGCGACGGGGAACGCCTCGCGACCGCGGCTCGTTCGAGACTTGGGAATCCCAGTGGCCATCGCTACCTCAGCAGCCACGCCTTCGTCAGGCGCGAGGGAACCATCTTGAGGGTCAGGACCATGACGCGATAGGGCCAACGTTTCTCGATGGCCGCGTAATCTGCCCACATCGAGCCGAGCAACAGACCGGGACCGTCGTTCACGAATATCAACTTGGTTCGCAGCCCGCGGCGATGGATGAAGTCGACCACCTCATCGGCGGCGTTCCGATAGCCGCCGGGACGGTCATCTTCCTGGGCGCCCCCGCGGTCGGAGTCGTAGTGCAGGTAGCCGACGGCGACGACTTCCCGGCGGTGCCGCAGGACGAAGTCGACTCCGCGCGAGGGATTCGGATAGTCCGGATAGAGGCGGACGAGCGGGATGTCCTTCCCTCCTTGGAGGGCGAACGCGTCGCCGAGAGAACGCCGCGCCTCCTCGAAGAAAGATTCCGTCAGCTCGGTGCCGCGGCGACCGCGATCCTTGTATTCCCAAAGCACGGCGCACAGGGCCTCGTCGGGATGTGGGCGGGACGCATAGGCCTCGCGCACGCGTGCCAGAGGCCGAAAAGTGGCCCCGTGATTGCGGAGGATGCGGTCGGCGTCCTTGGTGCGCTTGAGCATCTCGACCGGCGTGGCCGGGCTCACGTACTTGCGGAAGATGCGCGCGAGCTGAACGCGCAGGGAGGTCTTCTTGATGGCGCAGATCGCGCGAAAGAGGTCCGCAGACGACGCGCTCGTGCGAAGCAGGTCGCCGAACGCCCCTTCGATGGGGCCGTAGAGGCGGGTCGCTTCGGCGAGCACGTCCGGATAGGGTAGGCCGGAAGCGGTGGTGATCCACTCGTGCGCGGTGGGCCGCAAGCTTTCGAAGCTCGTCCAGCGCCGGCCTCCGAAAGATCGGGATTTCGGGTTGTCCGCCACGCGCCCACTCCTCGCCGCACGGTATACCACAGCGGGCGGACATCGACACGGTCGGATCGGTCCGATCGGTCGAATCACCTGAGAACCGGACCGGTCGGTCGGACCACGCCGAGATCTTCAGCTCGCCGCGGCGACGCCCTGCTCGTCGTCGCCGTTGATTTCTTCGAGCGAGCGCCCCGCGGTCTCGGGGACCAGGACGAATGTCAGCGCCGCACCCACGAGCGCGAGGACGCCCAGGCCGAGCATCAAGCCCTTCGCGCTCCAGTGGAGGAGCAGCAGCGGAAAGAGAAACGCCGCAATCGACGCGCCGACCCGGCCGCCGACGACGGTGATGCCCTGGGCGATGCTGCGGATCCGCGTCGGCGCCAGCTCGACGCCGAGGATGCCGCTCCCCGAGACCGTTCCCGGGCCGGCGCTCATGGTGAAGGTGTAGAGGCCGTACAGCACCAGGCTCAGGAGCGGCGCCGACGTGCCCAAGCGAGGTGCGAAGGCGAAGAGCGACAGGGCTCCCGCGACGAAGCCGAAACCCATCAGGGCTTTGCGCCCGAACCGGTCGATGAGGAGCGCTCCCACCAGGGCGCCGGGAATCGTGAAGAAGCCGTAGCCGACCAGCGTGAACGTGACCGGCGTCGCGCCGATGCCCTTCGCGATCACCGACGGCCCGAAGAGGATGCCGGAGTAGCTGACCACGTCGTACATCAGCCAGAGGAAGGCGGCGCCGAAGACCGCCCGGGCGTGCTTCGACAACACCTCCTGCCAGGCGCGGCGATCCGGGAGCGGCATCGCCTCGGGCACGCTGCCGGTGATTCGACCGATGACCTGGCGCGCCTCATCGCCGTTCCCGCCGACGCGGGCGAGAAAGCGCGCGGTCTCCGGCATCCGGCGGCGCAGCGTCAGGACCGACAGCGCCGGAATCGCCCCCGCCGCGAGGACCAGCCGCCACTGCCAATCGGGAGAGAGGCCGGCGTGCTGGAGCGCGAGAAGAACGAGCCCGGAGACGAACGCGCCGGAGCACCACATCACGCCGAAGCCGAAGCCGAGCTTCTTCCCGCGGTCCTTGCGGTTCGAGTGCTCGGCGAGGATGGTGGGCGAGAGCACGTAGTCGGCCCCGACGCCGATGCCGAGGATGACGCGGATGGCGATGAGGCTCCCGAGGTTCGGAGCGAAGGCCTGCGCCGCGGCGGCGACGGCCATCAGGAGGACATCGAGACCGTAGAAGCGCTTGCGCCCCTTCTGCGCGAGCGCGCCGAACAGCACCGCGCCGATCGTCGCGCCGACGAGCGCCGAGCCGGTCAGCAGGCCGCTCTGGAGGCCGCTGATCTTCGTGATGCCGAACGACCCGAGCGCGAGCGGCAGAACCAGAGCGATGGACGACAGGTCGTAGCCGTCGGTGAAGACTCCCATCCCCGTCGTGAGAACCGCCAGCACGTGGAACCGCTTGAGCGGCTCCTCATCGAGGCGGGCGAACGCGTTTGGCTCGGCCATGCGTCTCCTCTTTCGTCTTTCCGGGCTAGCCGGTTCACTCCGGCTGACTCCCCCGCGAGCCGTGAGCACAGCGAGCGAGGAACGAACGAGCGGAGTCGAACAGCGTGCCTCGGATCTCTTCGATGCCCGCCCTTCGACTGCGCTCCGGCTGTCGCCTCCGCTTAAGCTCGGGGCTCGCGGGTAAGAACTACCGCAACCTGAGCGATTCGGAAAGCCTTTCCTCTTTCCGGGCTCCCGGTTCGCTCTGGCTGGCGGCGGCCGGGGTGTCGGCGTTGAACCGCGCGTGGAGCGGGCCGAAGCTCTTTTCGGCTTGCGGAGCGAGCGGCTCCAACCGAAGGTTCCTGGATCGGCGATCCCGGCGCCTTCGGCGGGAGCCGCTTGCTCCGCATCCGGCAAAGAGCCGCCGGATGCTCCACGCGCGGTTCAATCTTCGGGACCATGGCGAACCTGATCTACCAAGCCGCGAAAGGCTCGCGCGGCGCGCAGATTCTCGGCGCCACGTAGCACGACTTCGTGGCACGGGCGTCCCCGCCCGTGAGCGCTTGGGGACCTGCCATGCCAGCGGGTTCGACTGGGCTTTCACGGGCGAGGACGCCCGTGCCACGATTCCGATCGTCTCCAAGGTCGAGCTTGGGTTGCGGGCGGCGGCCCGCGCTAAGCGAAGTGGAAAGCGCGTCTCTTTCGATTCGGTTGGGGTGGCGGGCGCGAGCAGATCGGGTGACGCCGCGGTGACGCGTGGGCTCAGGCGCGCTCGAAGACCGCGACCACCTCGACGTGGTGCGTCTGGGGAAAGAGATCGTACGGGGTCGACTCGGCGAGGGCGAATCCCGCGCGGGTGAGCGTGCCCGCGTCCCGGGCGAAGGTCGCCGGGTCGCAGGAGACGTAGGTGATGCGCCGTGGCTTGAGCTTCGCGATTGCCGCCAGGGCTTCCTTGGCTCCGGCGCGGGGCGGATCGAGCACGACGTGATCGACCGGCGTGCCCTCCGCGAGAAGCTGTTCGCTGACGCGCGGGGCCGGACCGCCGATGAGCCTCGCCTCGCGCTGGCCCTCGGCGAGCGCCGTCCGGAGCAGGTTGAGCGACGCGACCGCGCCTTCCGTCGCGATGAGCGTGCCCGTCCGCTCGGCGATGGCGAGCGACAGCGTGCCCGTTCCGGCGAAGAGCTCCAGGACCGCAGACCCGGGCTCGATGGTCGCGGCGACGTGCTCGGAGAGGAGCCGCGCGCCCTGCCGATTCGCCTGGGTAAAAAGGTCGGGCCGCACCCGCAGGCGATGGTGCTCCTGGTCGATGAGCACCGGGTCGCCGACCATCGCGGGCGCGCCTCCGGCGCCGCTGAGGACGACGCCGCGCAAGCCCGGGACGAGCGACAGGAGCTTCGCCGCCGTCGCCTGGGCGGCGCGGTCGGGTTTCTGCAGGAGCTCGAGGTGCGCGGCAGCGCGACCACTTTCCGCGTCGAGGCTGAAGCTCTCGACGTGGAGGCCGACGCGTTTCATCGCCGGGGCGAGCGCGTTCGCGAATCGCTCGACCTCCTCCTCGATGAGAAGGCACGTCTCCGCGCGCGCGACGCGATGCCCGGCGCGTTCGCGAAACCCCCAGCCGTCGCCGGCGAGATGCGCCCGCATCCGGCGGCGATAGCGGAAGGGCTTGGGCGATGGCACGAGGGGACGCAGCGAGTCGGTGCCGAGCCCGCCGATACGGGTGAGCGAATCCGCGACCGCGTCCCGCTTGGCCTCGAGCTGGCCGTCGAGGGAGACCTGCTGCCGGTCGCATCCGCCGCAGCGGCCGACGAGCGGGCAGGGCGGCACCACCCGGGTCGGCCCGGGCTCGAGAACTTCGACCAGCTCGGCTCGCGGGGTCCCGCGCATCACGTCCGGCACGCGCACGCGGACGAGGTCGCCCGCGGCGACGAGCGGAACGAAGACCACCTGCCCGTCGATGCGCGCCAGGCCGTCGCCACCGTGGATCAGCCGCTCGATGCGCAGCACCCGCTCCATCGCCGGGCGAAATGCCCGACAGGGGCGGCGTTGTCAAGCCGGCGGCCGCTGCTCCCCGAGGCCGCGGGAGCAGCCCGGGCCAATCGGACCGATCGGTCCGATCCGACCGATCGGTCCGATTGCGGCGGGTGGGCGCGGGCCTGTCGGCGATGCCGTCTCGCTCTACTCCGTCGCTTGCGACGCCCGGCCGCCCCGGACGTGGCGCCAGATCCACGCTGCGGCGCCCAGGAAAATCAGCGCGACGAGCACGGCGTCGAACCGGTGGAAGTACGGTTTGATGACCTCCCAGTGCTCGCCGAGCTTCTTGCCCGCGTACGCGAGCCCGAGGCACCAGGGCAGCGACCCCAGGAAGGTGTAGGCGATGAACTTCGGCAGGTTCATCTTGGAGATTCCGGCGGGGAGGGCGATGAACGTGCGGACGACCGGCAGCAGGCGGGCGAGGAAGATCATGATTTCGCCGTGGCGCTCGAACAGCCGGTCGGCGAGGGCAAGGTCGTGCCGGCTCAGAAGGACGTAGCGACCGTACCTCTCGACGAGCGGCCGGCCGCCGAGCGCCCCCAGAAAGTACGCCGGAATCGACCCGACCACGCAGCCGAGCGCGCCGACGAGCCCCAGCGTCCACAGACCGAACCGGCCGGACGCGATGAGCGACCCCGCGAAGGGCATGATCACCTCCGACGGCAGCGGAATGCACGCGCTCTCGATGGCCATCAGGAGCACGACGCCGGGATAGCCGAGGTGCGACTCGGTCGTCTGAATCCAGAGGCCGATCGCTTCCAGGACGTGGTGGAGCATCAGGGGCTCGTCAGGCGCGGGCGCTCGCGCGCGCGGGATAGAAGGGACAACGCTCTTCGACGCACTCTCGATTCAGCTCGGAGAACTCGCAGCGCGGCCCGCGGGCCGAAAGCTTCACGCCGAGCTCCGCCCGGGCGAACTTGACGGCGGCGAGGAGCGAGAGGAAGCAGTCGCGCTTGCAACAGCGCGCGCCCTCGGTCGCGCCGACGAGGGCGAGCGCCTGGGCGGTCATCCGATTGGCGAGGCCGCGTTGCGGTCCCTTCAGCGGCGTCGACCCGGTGACGAGCGCGATGAAGATGCCGGTGCCGATGCCCGCGCCGCACGCGCCCTGGATGCCGCAGAAGCCCCCGAGGACCGGCGCCGACCGGCGGCGCGCCTCGGCCAGCAGCTCCGCCTTTCGCTCCGGCCCGCCCTTCTGGTTGCACCAGGTGGCGACCAGCACCGCCGGAACCAGGAAATGGTGCTCGGGGCCGTGCATCTTGAAGGCCGGGTGGCGCATCAGCGTCCGCGCGAGGTCGATCGGGTCGCGGCTGTCGGTCTTCTCGCAGGCCCGGGCGATGAGGTCGATGGCCGACCGCGCATGGCACGCATCGCAGACGTAGTGGCCTTGCGCGCAGCGGGTTTCGCTCTCGGCGGTCGCGCCGCAATAGACGCAAGCCATCGCCTCGCCGCGCGCGAGGTAGACGAGCTCCCCGCCGCAGACGACGCAGCCGCTGCGATGCTCGACGACCGGCAGGCTCATCGACTCCACTCCACGGGCGGCACTCTAGCGCAACTCGGACCGAGCGGACCGATCCGTCGGATCCGACCGCTCGGTCCGATCACGTCGACCCCAGGCCCGCGTGCTAGCTTAACCCGCCAGAAGCGTCATCGCTTATCACCTCCGCTCATCCCGAGCGAAGTCGAGGGATGGGCGGTCCCGCGAAGAACGACTCGCCCTTCGACTGCGCTCAGGACGAGCGGTCTTTCGCTCAGGAACTCCAATGTTGCAGACTTCCAGCGGGTTACACTAGGGTCCGCGCCGGGACGACGTTCCCGAGGAGCCGAGCGATGAAGAGCCTGACCGAATACCTGGAGTTCAACGTGCCGAAGCGGCGCGCGTTCATCCACATCACGCCGCAGGTGGAGGAATTGGTCCGGAAGAGCGGGGTCCAGGAAGGTCTGTGCCTGGTCAACGCGATGCACATCACGGCGTCGGTTTTCATCAACGACGACGAGCCCGGGCTGCACGCGGACTACGAGGAGTGGCTGGAGAAGCTCGCTCCGCACGAGCCGGTGGCGCACTACCGGCACAACCGGACCGGCGAGGACAACGGCGACGCGCACCTGAAGCGGCAGGTGATGGGCCGCGAGGTCGTGGTCGCGGTGACGAAGGGGCGCCTCGACTTCGGGCCGTGGGAGCGCATCTTCTACGGCGAGTTCGACGGCCGAAGGCGCAAGCGGGTGCTGGTGAAGATCATTGGCGAGTAGAAGCCGCCGGACTCGGCACGGTGTTCATCGATCATGAATCCCTCCTGCGCGAGCACGGCGCGACGCCAGCGCAGGAGCTCGCCGCCGTCCTCGATGGCAAACGGGCCTGCGTGAAAGAAGCGCGGATGACCATTTCGCTGGAACGTACGCCAAGCCGACGCGGGAGCCCGCCGGCGCGGGGAGCGGATACGGACGCCGATCATGCTCTGCCTGCGCGGCAACCAGCGCCAAGGCAGCCCGCGATGATCCTTCCGGCGGAGGATCCGAAGGCGGCTCTCGAGGTGCTTCCGCCACTTCCCGGGGCACTCGAAGGCGGTCCGTCCGGGCATCGAGGCGCGCGGGATGTCCCTGTCTACCCGTTTCCGACCTTGCGCTCGTCGTCGGGCTCGCCTCGGGGGAAGGCGAGCTTGTAGTCGCCGGAGAAGCAGGCGTCGCAGAACGTCTCGCGGTCGCTGCCGAGCGCCCGGTGCATCGCCTCGACGGTGAGGTAGCCGAGGGAGTCCGCCTGGACGTAGCGCGCAATCTCCTCGACGGAGTGCGTGGCCGCGACGAGCTCCTGCCGGGTTGGGGTGTCGATGCCGTAGTAGCAGGGGAAGCGGGTCGGCGGCGCGGTGATGCGCAGGTGGACCTCGCGGGCGCCGGCGTCGCGCAGGAGGCGGACGATCTTCCGCGAGGTGGTGCCGCGGATGAGCGAGTCGTCGACCACCGCGACCCTTTGGCCGCGCACGACCTCCTCGACGACCGACAGCTTGAGCTTGACGCCGAAGTGGCGAATCGACTGCGCCGGCTCGATGAAAGTCCGGCCGACGTAGTGGCTGCGGATGAGGCCGAGCTGGAACGGCCGCCCGATTTCCTGCGCGAACCCGAGCGCGCCCGCGGTGCCGCTGTCGGGCACCGGAACCACGACATCGACCTCGCACGGTTGCGCGCGCGCGAGCTCCCGGCCCAGCGCCAGACGCGAGGCGTAGACCGAGCGAGAGAAGACCTTCGAGTCCGGCCGCGCGAAGTAGATGAGCTCGAACGGACAGCGGGCGCCGACGCCGCGAGGCAGCCGCATCGAGCGCGTGCCGCTCCCGTCCAGGACCACGATTTCGCCCGGCTCGATTTCCCGGAGGTAGCGCGCCTCGATGAGGTTGAAGGCGCAGGTCTCGCTCGCGACCACGTGCGCGCCCTCCCGGGTGACGCCCAGCACCAACGGCCGAAAACCGTGCGGATCGCGCGCGGCGACCAGGCGATCGCGAGAGAGGAAGACGAGCGAGTACGCGCCCTCGACGCGCTCCAGCGCCCGCGCGATGCGGGTCTCCAGGAGCCCGTCGCTCTCCTGCGCGATGAGGTGGAGGATGATTTCCGTGTCCGACGAGGTGGCGAAGACCGCGCCCTGCGATTCCAGCTCGCGGCGTAGCTCGTCGGCGTTGACCAGGTTCCCGTTGTGGGCGATCGCGAGCTGCCCGCCGCGGTCGCGCATCATGAAGGGCTGGGCGTTCTCCGCCGCCGACGCGCCCGCGGTCGAGTAGCGCACGTGCCCGATGGCGCGGTCGCCCGCGAGCGAGGCCAGCGTCTCGGGCGTGAAGACCTCGCCGACGAGGCCCATCGCCCGATGCCGCCGGAGCTGTTCGCCGTCCCCCGCGACCAGCCCCGCGCTCTCCTGGCCGCGATGCTGCAGCGCGTGCAGCGCGAGATACGCGATGGTGCTCGCCTCCGGATGCCCGAAGACGCCGACCACCCCGCAGTGCTCCTCGAGCTCGCCGAACATCGTGGACCCCTTCCGCTCGTCTCGAGTGCGACGCGCCAACTCGCCGGATGGGCGGAGCGGAGCGAAACCCATCATCGCGGCCCTCATGGAGCGTGCACCAACTCATCGGATAGGCGGAGGAGAAGGAAACCCATCGTCGCGGCCCTCGCCGGCGGGTTCCGGTCCTCTTCGCCCATCCTACTCGGGCCGCGGGTGGAAGGCCCATCGCTCACGGCTCCCCCCGCGAGCAGCGGAGCTTAATCGAGAATCATCCGCCGCGGCAGGCGAGCGGCCGCGACAGCGGTGTCAGGGCACGACGACCGTGTCGGGGTCGGGTGGGCAGCCCAAGGCAGCTCGCCCGAACGGCGGACGAATCGGCGCTGGCTCGGTTCGTGCTACGACCTCCCGCCGACTTTCGGAGGTCGCCATGTCGCGTCAGTCGGTCGTCGTGTCCGTTGCGCTCGCCCTCTTTTCCGTCGCGTGCACGTCCAGCGGCGAGATCGGGGACAACGGGCTCGTTCGTTTCTCGTTCGTCGGGGACTACGCGAACCCGGTCGACGCCTCGACGCCGGTCGCGGTCCACACCACGCTGCGCGTGCAGCTCCAGCATCCGAGCGCGGTCGTCGACCAAGGCACCTACGTCCAGCTCCACCTGACCGGGAAGGCGATTTCCGGGAGCACCGACCCCGAGGTCTTCCCGACTGGCATCGCCGAGTATGGCGTCTACTTCAGCGAGGCGGGCACCTACGAGCTCATCGCGATGAACGGAAACACGGCGGTCGACCAGATCGAGCTGACCGCGAAAGACCCGACCGCGCTGGTGTTCGACTCGGACGCCATCGTGATCACCAACGGCGACAAGTGCGGCGACTCGAGCACGGTGTCGCTCGGCGACGTCGACCTCGCGGAGAACCAGATGGCGCAACTGACGCTCGTGCCGGAGGTCGATGGCACGCCGATGATGGGTCTGCCCGCGCTCGTCGCCGGTGGGGAGGACGCCACCTTCGACAGCGTCGCCTCGTCCTACGCCCTGACGCCGCTGACCCTGGACGTGACGCCGACGAGCTTCGGACAAGACGTCACCGTCACCGCCACGGACCTCGGCAACAACCTGACGGCCAAGGCGACCTTGAAGACACATACGGGGCAGGCGGCCGTGAGCTGCAACTGACCAAGGACAGTGGGGCTCCTGGCGCTCCCCGCGTCGGATATTAATCGTTGCGAAAGTGGTTGCAGTCGGGGTCTCGTGGCACAGGCGTCCTCGCCTGTGAGAACCACAACGAAGGCTACACGGGCGGGGACGCCCGTGCCACGACTGACGATGCGAGGTGCAGATACTTTCGCAACGATTAATACTGCCGGCACTTCCGCACCCGTGCGGCCACTGACGTGTCCAGTTCCGAGGGGGCGGATCGCAAAGGCATGGATCCCCGACCTCCGGCTGAGCATCGGCTTGCGCGCCTGGCGGGAGTGTGCTCTGCTGCGCACCCGGAGGCGGGATGGACGCAGCGATTCCGGTGGGGGCGACGTCGGAGGCGCTCGACGACTTCGACCGGCGGCTGCTGATCGGCGCCGCCATCGGCATCGGTCTGGTGGTGGCCGTCAGCACGCCGGTCCACTTCCTCGCGCCGAGCCTCCTGCACGTGCCGGCGGCCGGTCGGGGCGGCTTCGGCCAGCGGCTGGGCCTCGACCTCATCTCGCTGACCATGACCGCGTTGTGCGCAGCGCACTCGGTCCGCACCTTCGGCCGCACCGCGACCATCCTCTTCATCATCGGCTCGTTCGTCTTCACTGGAGCCATCGAGAACTTCCTGGTTCTCTCTGGACGCTTCCACCTCCTGCCCTTTGGCACCTACACGTTCATCTACGGCGGTCTCCTCTACTTCGTCGAGGTCCCGGTCGCCATCTGTCTCGGCTGGTTCACCATCGCCTACAGCGCCTTCTTCGTGATGCACACGGTCTTTCGGCGCATCAATCCCCTTTGGAGCGCGTTGCTCGCCGGCGTCTTCGCCATGTGCCTCGACCTGATGGAGGACCCGGTGATGTCCTCGCCCGCGGTCAATGCCTGGACCTGGCTCCAGAAGCCGCATTCGACGCTGACCCTCTTCTCGGTGCCGGTCTACAACTACCCGGGATGGCTCGGGGTCATCGCGTTGTTCGAGCTGCTCTGGGTGAAGGCGCGCGGTTGGGAGCAGCAGCTCGGCAAGCCGGTCGCGACCAGGCGCTTCTTCCTCGGCGTACCGCTCGTCGCGGCGGTCTACCTGGGCGTCGTGCTCGGATTCGAGTTCTTCGTCCGGGCGCACCTTCCCCACGTCAATCTCGGTTTTGGAGGTCTTTGATGGCTGCGCCGACGGCCTCCGGCTGGCGAGCCTGGCTCGATCGGATCATCCGTTACGCGCCGGTCATCTCGTTGGTCCTGGGATGGCTGACCGTCATCGCCGCGGCGGCGACCCTGCACAAGCCGGCGATCTGGTGGCTAACGATCTTCACCTTGCCGGTCCTCGGCTCCACGCTGTACGCGGGCTACCGCGTGCATCAGGGCGTCGACCTGCGAGACCCCGCGGTCGGCCGAGAAGCTGGACCGGGAGCGGCATCGAAATAGGTATTATTAATCGTTGCGAAAGTAGTCGCAGTCGGAGTCTCGTGGCACAGGCGTCCTCGCCTGTGAAAGCCACAACGAAGGCTACACGGGCGGGGACGCCCGTGCCACGACTGACGATGCGAGGTGCAGATACTTTCGCAACGATTATTACCCGGTCGCCGCTTGGGCACCTTCGGCGACCGCGTAGAGCGCGTCGATTTCCGGCTGGTAACGCTGGACGATGTTCCGCCGCTTCATCGACAGCTTGGGGGTCAGCAGGTCGTTGGTGACGGCGAACTCCTCGCTCGACAGCACGAAGTCGCGAATGCCCTCGAAGCCCTTGAAGCCCTGCGACTGCGCCTCGATTTCCGCGCGGAGCTTCGCCTTCACCTTCTCGTCCCGGACGAGCTTCGCCGGATCGGACGCGTCGAGGCCTTCGGTCGCCGCCCATTCCTTGAGCGTCTGGAAGTCCGGCACGATCACCGCCACGTTGAACTTCCGGTTGGCACCGTACACCATCGCCTGGGCGATGAACGGTGAGAGCAGCAGCTTCGACTCGAGCGCGACCGGCGCCACATACTTGCCGTTCTCCAGCTTGTAGAGCTCCTTGATGCGCCCGGTGATGTAGAGGAAACCGTCCGCGTCGAGACGCCCGAGGTCGCCGGTGCGAAAGCCGCCGTCCTCGGTGAAGACCTTCTGCGTCTCCTCCGGCAGATGGTAGTAGCCCTGCATCACGTTGTGGCCGTAGATGACGATCTCGCCTTCGTCCTTCTCGCCCGAGGCCTCGAGGTCGATCTTGATCGTGACCCCCGGAATCGCCTGCCCCACCGACCCGATGCGCCGGGCGTTGGGGGTGTTCGTCGTCGCGACCGGGCTCGTCTCGGTCAGACCGTAGCCCTCGAAGACCGTGATGCCGAGCGCGTCCACGAACCGCGCGACGTCCCGCGAGAGCGCCGCGCCGCCCGAGACCGCGTAGCGCATCCGGCCGCCGAACTTCTCGACGATCTTCCGGAAGATGAGCTTCTTCGCGAGCCAGAGCCGGAGGCCCTCGCCCATCCCCAGCTTCTCGCCCGCGTTCGCCTTCGTCTGCGCGGCGAGCCCAGCCCGGAAGAGCTTCTGGATGACGCCGGGCTTACCCGCCATCTGCTTGTTCACCGCGTCGTAGATCTTGTTGAAGATGTTGGGGACGCTCATCAGCACCGTCGGGTGCACCTCGGCCAGGTTGTCGATGATCTTGGGAATCCCCTCGCAGATCGCCATCGCGGCGCCCGCGCCGATCATCGTGTGCAGCTCCGCCGTCTGCCCGAACGAGTGCGCCCAGGGCAGAAACGACAGGCTCCTGTCGTCGCTCGTGAGCGGGAAGACGGTCAGCGCGGCGCTGACGTTCATCGCCAGGTTCGAGTGGCTGAGCAGCACCCCTTTCGGTTGCCCGGTGGTGCCCGAGGTGTAGATGTAGCCGGCGATGAGCGACGGGTCGGGCACCTGGGCCGGATGCGGGCTCGACCCGCCTTGCTCGAGCAGCGCCGCGAACGAGCCGGCATCCGCCTGCGGCGCGTCGAACGCGACGACGTGCTGGAGCGCCGGGAGGTCCGGCTTCATCGCCCCGACCTTCTCGGCGATGGCCTTCGTCGCGCAGAACACCGCCTTCGCGCCGCAGTCGTCGAGGATGTACTTCCACTCCTTCTCCTGCTGCGCCTCGTACATCGGGACGAACGCGGCGAGCAGACCGTACGTCGCGTACGCCGCGATGGCCCACTCGACCCGGTTGTTGGAGATGACCGCCACCCGGTCGCCCTTGCCGACGCCGAGCTGGGCGAGCGCCGAGCGGCAGCGGTCGACCTGGCCGCCGAAGTCGGCGTAGGTCTGCCAGCTCCACTGGCCGTCCTTCTTCACGCCGAAGAGCGGGCGGCTCGGGTGGCGCGAAACCGAGTCGAGCAGGATCGAAACCAGGTCCTTGTAGCGGGGCTCGAACGCGGCCATGGTGCCTCCCATCCAGAGACGGACGGGCAGGATGGCACTCTTCGCGCGCGCGCGCAACTGCTGGCGGCGCGGGTGTCGAAGTACGCGTCAGCCTGGCGAAACAACGACTGGAGCGGGTCGGCGGTCGCGTCCCAGGAGATCGTCATCGCGCCGCTCGCCATGATCGACGCGTCGCGCTTGGCGTTGCGCGTGGAAGCCGCTTGGAGCATGGCGTCGCGCGCACCGAGCACACGTTTTTCGGCTCCTCAACAGAATCTGTGCGTGGAAAGCACCTCTCGGGAAGCCGGACACGTGAGTGTCCGGGTTGGGCAGTGCCGTTCGCCGCTCTCCGACCGTCCTGTCGCCCGACGCGAAGATCTTGACGTGCAGTTCTCGCGATCGACGAACGCGGTGCCTGCACCCGGACACTCACGTGTCCGGCTTCCTTGTCTCGCCCGTAACACGCACAGATTCTGTCGGAGAGCCCGTTTCATCGAGCGGCTCGAGTCGTTTCGTGCAGCTCAGGTGGGCGCCGCTGAATGCGATCGTCGAGAAACCGGGTGCGATCGTCGAGAACTGGTCCGGAAATCGAGTAACTCGATGCGATCGTCGAGAAACTGGTCCGGAAATCGAGTAACTCGATGCGATCGTCGAGAAACCGGATGCGATCGTCGAGAAACTGGTCCGGAAATCGAGTAAGGCGGCGTAAATCTTCAGCGCTCGTGAGAAATGACCCGTCTCTGCTCGCGAGAAAGGGACCGTGGGCATTGGTGAATGCGGGCGGGTAAGCCGGTGGGGAGCGGTTCCGGTTTTTGGTGGAGGCGGGGCCGCGCCGTGA
>JAJYLH010000037.1 GCA_021787845.1 Myxococcales bacterium
ATGAAACGGCTCGTGTTCATCGCGTTGCTGTGCGGGTGGTCGGCGATCGCGCTGGCGGACAGCGGGACCCCTCCCGCCTTCGTTCCACAGGGGCTGCCGACCCAGGGGTTCTTGCTCGACTCGACCAACAAGCCGGTGAGCGGGACGCTCCAGATCACGTTCTCGCTCTACGACGCGGCGACCGGCGGCAACTTGAAGTGGCACGAGCAGCGGCAGGTCGACGTCAACGGCGGCTACTACGGTCTCGTCCTCGGCGACCCGAGCGTTTCCGGAACCACCCCGTTGACTCCGGACGACTTGACGCCGCCGCTCTACCTCGGCGTCGCGATCGGGTCCGGGCAGGAGCTGCAGCCTCGGCTCGAGGTCGGCACCGTCCCCTACGCGCTGCGGGCGCAGCTCGCGACGAACCTCGCGAACGGGACCATCACCAACGCGACCATCACGAACTCCAGCGTCGACGCGACGAGCGTGTCGATCGGCGGGACGCCGGTGATCGACTCGAGCGGCCAGTTCCTCGGCACCGCCCACGACGCCGAGAACCTCGGCGGGCAGCCCGCGAGCGGCTTCCTCACGAAGACCGGCGACGGCTCGGGCCTGACCAACCTGAACCCGCAGAACATCGCGCAGGGCACGGCGAACATCAGCATCAGCGGCAACGCGGCGACCGCCACCAGCGCCAGCGGCCTCGTCGGGGTGCCCCTCTCGACCACCGCGCCCGCGGCGATGGATGTGCTCCGCTACGACGCGCCGTCGAAGACCTGGGTGCCGAGCGCGGACGTGGCGAGCTTCAACGGACGGACCGGCGCGGTGAAGCCGCAGAGCGGCGACTACGGATTCCAGGACCTCGCGGGCATGGCTGCCGACACGCAGCTCGCGGGTCCCCTGGTGACGGCGCTGTCGAGCGGCGACGGCCTGAAGGTGACGACGGCGAACCCGAACGCGGTGGGCTCGGCCGAGGTGGATCTCACGCTCGACCCGAACCAGACCCTCGCCGCCAGCGCCAACGGGCTGAGCGTGAACCTCGCGAACCAGAACACCTGGACCGGCACGCAGACGTTCAACGCCGGCGCTCAGGCCAGCGCCAGCACCGACGAGACGACGCTGACGATCAAGCAGACCTCGATCGACAACCCGACCGCGGACGTGTTCGACGTGACGAACCGCAGCGGATCGAAGAAGTACTTCGCGGTGGACTCGGCGGGGAACGTGTCGTTCTCGGGGACCGTGACGGCCGCGAGCTTGTCCGCAACGATGAGCAAATCGGATCTGACGACCGCGCTGGGAGCGGCTTCGGCGTCGAACGACGGCTACTTGAGCCAGGGTGACTGGGCGAAGTTCAATGGCAAGCTCGACTCGGTCATGGCCAGCACGCCGCTCTCGGGCAGCGGTACCACGACGAGCCCACTGGCGATCGCGAAGGCGACCGGCAGCGCTGATGGCTACTTGAGCTCGGCTGACTGGACAACGTTCAGCGGCAAGCTCGGCTCGGTCACGGCCAGCACGCCGCTCTCGGGCAGCGGCACCACGACGAGCCCGCTGGCGATCGCCAAGGCGACCAGCAGCGCTGATGGCTACTTGAGCTCGACCGACTGGACGACGTTCAGCGGCAAGCTCGCGACGGTGACGACGGCCAACGGGACGCCTCTCTCCGGGAATGGCACCGCTTCGAGTCCGTTGTCGATCGCCAAGGCGACCGGCAGCGCCGATGGCTACTTGAGCTCGACCGACTGGACGACGTTCAACGGCAAGGTGAACCGAAGCGGCGATACGATCACCGGCGCCCTCGCGATGAGCCCGGCGACCGACGTGGTGCCGTTGACGCTGACCGCCTCGACCAGCCAGACCAAGAACCTGACCGAGTGGCACGGTGCGACCGGCAACGTGGTCGGCTCGGTCGGGCCCACGGGCAACGCGACCTTCGGCAGCGTCACGGCCTCGAGCTTCGACGGGAACGCGAGCACGGTGACGAACGGCGTGTACACGACCGGCAGCTATGCCAACCCGAGCTGGCTCACGTCGATCGACGGGTCGACGGTGAAGACCGGAACGGTGGCGGTGGCCAACGGCGGGACCGGAGCGACGACCGCGGCGGGCGCGCGCACGAACCTGAGCGCGGCGGTGTCGGGCGCGAACGGCGACATCACCTCGCTCACCGGCCTGACGACGGCGCTGCCGGTCACCGAGGGCGGCACCGGGCTCCAAGCGGTCAACGCGGGCGACCTGCTCGTCGGCGCCAGCGGCAATACCGTCACCGCGACCGCCGGTCCGGCCGCCGCGCACGAGGTCCTCCGATCGACCGCCGCCGAAACGTTCGCCTGGGGCGCGCTGTCGACGAGCGATCTGCCGACGGGCATTCCCAACAGCGACCTCGCGAACTCGGCGGTGACCATCGGCACGGCGGCGGGCTCCGGGCTCACCGGCGGCGGCAGCGTCGACCTCGGGGGGAGCTTGTCACTGTCGATCCCGAACGCCGGGGTGACGAACGCGATGCTCGCCAACCCGGGGTTGACCGTCGACACGGCGGCGGGCTCCGGGCTCACCGGCGGCGGCAGCGTCGACCTCGGGGGGAGCTTGTCACTGTCGATCCCGAACGCCGGGGTGACGAACGCGATGCTCGCGGGCCCGGTGGTCTCCAGCCTGAGCACGAGCACGGGCCTCGCCGTCAGCAGTCCGGTGAACGGCGCGGGCGCGGCGACCATCGACCTCGCGACGAGCGGCGTGACGGCGGGCACCTACACCAAGCTGACGGTGGACCAGTACGGCCGGGCGACGTCGGGAGCGAGCTTGACCGCCCTGGACGTGACGGATGCCTTGGCCTACGTCCCTCTGAACAACGCGGGCGGCACGATGACCGGCGCGTTCGCGGTCGAGCCGACGAGCACCAGCGCGGTGCCGGTCACGGTGAACGCTCCTACCGGCCAAGCGGCGGATCTGACCGACTGGCAGGTGAACAGCACTCCCGTCGCGCGGATGGACCCGTCGGGCGACTTGAGCCTCGCCGGCAGCCTTCGCCTCTCCGGCCTGACGATGCCTACCGGCGCCTCGGTCGGGGACGTTTTGACTTCGGACGCTTCCGGCGTCGGCTCCTGGCAGCCCCAGGTGATGTTCCACGCCATCGACCCGGTCACGAGCGCGGCAGGCGGCACCATTCCGGTGACTTCGGCCGACGAGGGCGTGCTCTTCGAGACCCTGCCTCAAGCCGGAGTCGCCAACCCGTTCTTCGTCGCGCTCCCGTCCGCCGCCGCGGTGGGCGCGGGCTTCACCGTCTCCTTCAAGTCGGAGGGCTCCGGCGACGTCACCATCCAGGCCAACGGAACCGAGCTGATCGACGGGTATCCCGACGCGCTCTTGACGGGAGCGTTTGGCTCGGCCTACCGGAGCGGCACCCTGGTCTCCGACGGCACCGGGTGGATGATCTTTGGAAACATCGAATCGCCGTGGGGCCAGGTCGAAGTCACGACCACGACGACCACGACGTGGGTGGTTCCGCCCGCGGTGACGGACATTTCCGTGGTGGTCATCGGCGGCGGAGGCGGCTCGTGGGTGGCGGGCGGCGGGGGCGGCGGAGCGCTCTGTTACAAGAGCCATATCGCAGTGACGCCAGGGCAGAGCCTGACCGTCCAGGCCGGCGCCGGCGGCACCAACGGCAGCCACGGTTGGCCCTCGAACTTCAACGGTACGATCTTGGCGGGTGGCGGCTACGGCGGCGGCGCCACGGGCGGGGGTGGAGGCACCGGGACGACCAGCATCGGCGGTCTGTGTTTCGACGGAGGCAACGGCGGCGATGGCTTCTTCGACGGCTCCACCGGCAACTACCTCGGTGGCGGCGGCGGCGGCGCCGCGGGTTACGCCGGCGCCGGTGGCAACGGGGCGAGCGCGTCCGGTAGCAGTTGCAGCTCATCAGTAGCGGCCGGCGGCAGCGGAGGCGGTGGCGGCGGGGGCGGCGCCTACGACTACGATACCTCCCCAACGTCTCCCGGCTTCGGCGGAGGCGGTGGAGGAGTCGGCGATTCGGGCGGGGACGCGAGCATGAGCGGCGTCGGGGGTGTCAACGCCTGCGACGCGCTCGCGAACGGCACTGCGTTCTCCGGCACCGGCGGGTCCAACGGACAACCCTCCACGAGCACGCAAACCATCGCCGGGGGCCAGTGGGGCGCTGGCGCTGGCGGAGGTCCGGCGGGTGGGCCGGGCACCCAGGGCGTCATCCGCATCATCTGGGGCGGAGGGCGGTCGTTCCCGAGCAACGCCCAGTAGCCTGGCGTGACCGGCAGTCGTGCCCCTGCCCCGGGGTCCGCCGAGGCTCGGCATCCATGCATCTCGGGCTATCGCCCACGCCCCCCTCCCCGACCGTTCGCCGCGACGAGCGGATGGAGCCGGACTCTGACGTGTTCGGCTCCATGAGTGGCGACGGGAGAGGGAGGAGAAGAGGTTCTGCGCTGCTTCGCGTGGGGTGTGGGCGAACGCAAGGATCGTAAGCCGGGGACCTGGAATTTGGAGCCGGGCACGGGAGCGCCCGACTTCGACCTCCGAGCTCAGAACATCAGCCTGTAGCCGACGACGGCTCCCAACGCCGAGGCGGCGACCTTGCCGGTGACGAGCCCCTGGAGCCCGGCGGCGTTGAGGTCGACCTCGACGAGCGCGGAGCCCGGTCCGACCTTCAGCTCGCCACCCAGCCCGGCGAGGAGTCCGACTTCGGTGTCGAATTGCTGGTTCTCTCCGAAGCTCTGGCCTCCGCTCGCTCCGTTCACCGAGGTGTGGAGCATGTACAGCTTCGGGCCCAGGCAACCGTAGACGTCCCATCCCGACTTCCCAGTGAGGAAGCGGTACCGGCCGACGAGGCCGAGCACGAGGATCTGCTGCTCGAGCGTCCAATCGAAGTCCCCGCCCGTCGCGACCAGGCGCGGGTCGCTCGCCGACAGCGTCCAACCCGGCTGGTCGTAGGCGAGCGAGAGGGAGACGTCGAGGCGGTCGTGGAGGAGGACGACCCCGCCTTCGATCCCTCCGCCCACCGTGCTGCCCAGGCCGGAGAAGACCGAGTGGAAGGCCCCGCCCGCCTCGAGCGCCACCGTGACCATGTGGCCGGCGCGCGCGGAGGCGGGAACCGCGAGGGCGAGAAGACCGACGATCGTGAGAAGGGTTCGGCGCATGGTCGGTCCTCCGTTACCGGACGTTGAGCTCGGTGGTCGCCAGGGGTGCCCCAGTCCCATCCGCACCGCCGACGAGGTAGGCGAAGGCGCCGTCCCGGGCGAAGCCGGCGAGGTAGCGGGCCTGGAGAAGGGAATTCGAGGCATTGCTCCATTGGTCGAGCGTCGGCTCGGTGCAGGTGCCGCCCGAGCAGAACTGGGCGTCTGTCACCGCGTTCGTCGCCGTGCTGCCGCGCTTCCCGCCCAGGGCGTAGGCGAAGTCGCCGCTCCAGAAGGCGGCGTAGCCCTGATAGCTCACCGGCGCGTGGGCGTTCATCGCCCCGGAGAAGAGCCCGAGCTCGCCGTCGGACCCCGAGGCGTCGGTGTAGGTCGCCACCTGGACGTCGGAGACCGAGCCGCTCGCGCCGGCCGCGCCCGGTCCGACGTAGAGGTAGAAGCCGCAGGCCGCGAGGGAGCTCGCGGAGGAGTTGCTCGGGTCCGCCGCCCAGGCGGAGAGCTCCCGCCGGGCACCGATGGCGCCGGTCGAGGTGCTCGCCGTGTACCGGGTGAACGCGCCGGGAACGCCGCCGGAGATCGTCGCGACCTCGTAGGTGTCGCTCTCGGTGGCCGAGTCGGTGGCTCCGCCGACGACGTACCAGCGGTGGGCACAGCCACTCTGGTTCTCCTCGACGAACCCGAACGCGGCCCGCGAGGTGGTCAGGCTCACCCCCGCGCCGTGCCACACCCCGAGCGCTCCCACCTCGAGAGGCTGCTTGTTGCCGTCGGCCATCGACCGCGTGGCGTCGTCGGTGAAGCTCTGCGTGCCGCTGGCCTCCGCGGGAACCTCGGCGAGAAGCCTCAGGTCGGCCAAGCTTCCGTTCGCCACCGGCGCGCGATAGATGCGGTAGGCGGACGCCGCGTCCGACGCGGAGCCAGTGACCGTGGACCAGCTCAAGGTGATCTGCACGCCGCCAGGGACCGCGGGGGCGTAGACGGTGATCGGGGCGCTGGCGAGGGTCTCGCCTCCGGGATTGTCGGGATCGCTCGCCGGGAGCACCGCGGCGACCTCGTAGGTCCAGCTTCCCTGCACGAGGCCGCTTCCGGACTGCGCAAAGGCGAGGTCGACGTTGGTCATCGAGGGTGCCGCGAGCGGATCGAGGATCTCCGCGGCGAGGATGGCGGCGGTCGGGACAGCGGAAGCGTCCATTCCGCCGACGAGGTAGACGAAGCGGCCCTCCGCCACCGCGGTCGCCTCGGTCGAAGGCCCCGGAAGCCGCGTCTGGAGCGTGCGGAAGGCACCGGGCACTCCGAACTGATCGAGCGGGGCAGCCTCCACCGACGTCATCGCCGAGCTCGGGTCGCCCGCGTCGCCGCCGATGGCATAGAGGAAGCGGGCGGCGGGAGTGGCCTGGCCGACCACGGCCGCGTCGGCGCGCCTTGCGGTGACGAGGCTGCCTCCCTGGGCGAACGCCGCGAGCTTGCCGGCAGGGTTCGTCACCGAGACGGCGGACCAACTGGCGAAGGTGCTGTTCTGGGTGTCGGTCACCGTCACCACGCAGGCGGCGCCGTTGGCCACCCCGGAGCCGTCGATGGTCAGGTCGAGCTGGGTGCCGGTAGCGGCGCCGAGGCTCGCCGCCGGTGTCGACCCGTCGCTGCAGGTGAGCGTCACCGAGGGGCTCGTGAAGTTCGCGCCGGAAACGGTCACCGTCTGGCCGGCCGAGCTGCTGATGCGGCTCGGGTCGACGCTGGAGACCTGCGGCGGAGCGACGGTGGTCGCCCGATAGGCCGCGGCCCGGAAGCCGACCGAGCCGTCCGGGTTGACCACCACGAGGTCGTAGGTGCCCGCCGGCAAGGGCGGAACCACCGCCGACAGCCGGCTCGGGGACTCGAAGGCGACCGCGGTCAGGGGCTCGGCGACGCCCAAGGCGGCGCTCGACAGGTAGACCCGCGGGGTGGCCTCGAAGTTCACCTGTCCCGCGCCGAGGCTCGAGGTGGCCATCGCCTCGATGCTCAGCGGCACGTTCGTCTGCTGCAATCCGAAGGCGGGCACCATCGCCGGCGTGGCGAGGGCGATGGTGAGCTGGCTCTGGCCCTTGACCGTCAGGCCGTTCGCGAGGAAGGCGTCGCAGCCGCCCACGCCGCGCACGTAGACGTCGTAGGAACCAGCGCCGATGCCCGCGGGGAGGTCGGCCTGGACGACGTTCGGGTTCTGGCTCGACCAGGTGACGTCGGTGAGCGCGGTCGAGGTGCCCCCGCCCGCCGGGGCGATCTCCACGCTCCCCGGCGCCTCGCTGACGTTGGAGACGTAGAGCGTGATCCGCAGGGGAACGCCGTTGTAGGCAACCGGCGGATCCACGTAGAAGACCGTCGGTCCGAGGCTGACCGTGACCGGGGTCGCGAGCACGTCGCTGCACCCGGCAGCGCCTTGAACATGGAGCTGATAGGTCTCGGGCTTGAGACCGGCCCCGAACGCGACGGTCGCCTGGTCGCCGGCGTCGTTCACGGTCACGCTCGACGCGTTGACGACGCCGCCCTGGGTGTCGACCAGGGTCGCGAAGACGCCGGCGAGGTTCGAGCCGGTGACGTCGAAGACCCCGCCGCCCGTGCAGATCGCGGCGGGGCTGATGCCAGTGACCGACGGGGGCGGGGTGACCTGGAGCGTCGCCGAGCCGTCGGAGTGGCAAGCCGCCGGCTCGGGGTTCGTCACCACCACCGGGTAGCTCGCTCCGTCGGCGAGGCTTGCCTGCCCCAGCACGGCGGTGAGCGAAGTGCAGGCGTTGGTGCTCTGGGTCCCGGCGACCAGCGAGCAGGTCGACGGGTCGACGCTCACCGAGGTCGCGGCCACCGTGCCCACGGTCACCGAGGGCATGGCGGTGCTGGTCCAGAGGAAGCCGGTGCCGGTGACGGTCACCGAAGCGTCCCCCTGGGCGAGGCAAACCGGATTCGGCGCGACGCTGGTGACCGTCGGCGGCGGCACGACCGAGAGGTCCACCGTCTCGGTGGTCGCACAACCCGCGGGGTCGGGGTTCGTCAGCACCACTGGCGAGAGGCCCGGGCCGACCGAGCCCTCAGGAACCGTGGCGGTGACCTCGGTGCAGCTCACGCTGTCGGTAGTGCCGGGGACCGGGGTGCACGAGCTCTGGGTGACCGCGACCGAGGTGGCCGAGGCGCTTCCGACGGTGACCGACGGGACGGCGCTTCCCACTTGGATGAAACCGGTGCCGGTGAGCGTGACGGCGGTGTCCCCCTGGGCGTCGCACACGGGCTCCGGGCTCACCTGGGCGAGGGTCGGGGCGGGAACGACGGCCAGGTTGACGGTCTCGATGGAATGGCAGGCGGCGGGATCGGGGTTCGTCACCACGATCGGCTGGCTGCCGGGGTCGACCGAGCCGGAGGCGACGGTGACGTCGAGGCCGGTGCAGGTCCCGAGCCCGTCGACGGTGCTGACGGCGGTGCAGCCGGTGGCCGAGGAGACCTGGGCATCGATGCCGCCGACCGTCACCTTGGGCAGGCTCTGGCCGATCTGGAGGAAGCCGGTTCCGGTCACGGTGAGCGCGCGGTCGCCCTGGGCGTCGCAGATCGGCTGCGGGTCGATGGAGGTGACGCTCGGCGGCGGGACCACGGTGAGCGTGACCGGATCGGTGGACAGGCAGTTCGCCGGCGCCGGGTTCGTGACGACCACCGGCTGCGCTCCCGGCCCCACCGCGTCGACGTCGAGGGTTACGGTCATGGTCGTGCAGCGCTCGACGTCGCCCCGCGGGGTGTCGACGGGGGAGCAACCGGTCATCGTGTCCGGAGGAAGGCTGACGGTGCCCACCTCGATCGTCGGCTGGGCGCTCCCGATCTGGAGGAACCAGTCGCCGCTCAGGGTGATCGTGTTCTTGAACTGGGCGGTGCAGACCGGCTGGGGTACGGCGGACTCGAGCACCGGCGGAGGGACCGCGGTGAACGCCTTCGCCAGCGTCCCCGACGCGCCGGTCGCGTTGTCCACCCGCAGCCGGTAGAGGCCTCGCTCCAGCTCGAGCGCCGGGTCGACGAGGAAGGACATCTGCTCCTCGCTCGTCCATTTGACCCGCGTCGAGGCGGTGGAGGTGGCGTCCGGGTCGAGCACCACCGGGGTGCCGCTGACCGAAGAGCCGTCGACGTCGGCGGCGCGGGTCACGGTGATCTTCGGGATCGAGAGGCGCGGGCTCTTCGCGAGGGCGTCCACCGGCGAAGGCGAGAAGCCCGAGCCGGTGAGGGTCACCCACGTCGAGAGCTGATCCTGGCAAACGACCTGCGGATCGATCTTGGTCGGACCGGGGGTCGGCCCCTCCACCTTGCGGCCGCAGGCGGAAAGCACAACGGCGACGATCACGACGGCTGCCGAACGGCTCGAAAGCATGACGGTCTCTCCTCGGCGAGAGCTTCCTTGCGGAGTGTACAGGGCTCGCGCCCGAGAGCGAAACCGGCGGACAAGTAGAGCGCCGGCAGGCCTCGACGTCGCCCCGCGGCCGCTGAAGGCGATCGGCGACTCCGAAACGTACGCGCGAGGTCCCCCGACGGTCGCCGGCGGCGGCTTCACGGGCCGTCGCCTCGGCTCGACGGTCGTGGCGCCCCTCGGGACGGAGGCTCACCCGTTCGTGACGGACGGGAGCCGCCGCCCGGAAGTCGGCTCGAGCCGAAACATCGATGGTCGAGGGTCAAATATACACTACCACCGTCGCCATTACGGACCGCGATGTAGCCAACATACACACGCCCGCCTGAAATACGGATGGCGATGTGGCCGATATACTCGGCGCCGATGCTGATATACACGCGAGGTGTCGCCAATATACTCGCGCAAGGCCGAAATATGGATGCGACGAGCTCCAAGATGGACGTCGGGGCCGAAAATATCGATCCGCCCCGCGGCCCAGGCGGTCACCCGGCCGGATCGAAGGGTGGGAACCCCGGGCGGAAGGGCGACGACCAGGTCTGATGAGCTTCCCGGTTCGGTCCATGCCCGTCCGGTTGATGCATCTGCCCTGAAAAAGGGTGGGCTCGGGCCGCTGGCCAGGCCGGCGGCCTGACACCACCGTCCTTTTTCAGGCTCTGCGCCGTTTCGCGTGGGTGGCGGGGAACGAGATGACGTTCATGATCATGCTCTTTCTCGGCCGAAATTGGAGCCGGACACGTCAGTGTCCGGGTGCAGGCACGGCAACGCGAATGAGGATTGTGGGGCGGCGGGCTTGTCCCCCGCCGTTGGGGGCGGCGTCAGCGTGCGGCGGGGGGCAAGCCCCCGCCCTGGGGTTCTTGAAGTCCCTGCCTGCACCCGGACACTGGCGTGTCCGGCTCCAGCTCCAATTTCGATTCCCATTTGAAACAGCGCGGCGCCCTTTTTCATCGCCCATGCTGAGCCATCGGCTCATGACGTCTCCGGATGAGCGGGTGCCCACCCATTCGGTGGGGTCAACCGGGTGAGCAGCCTGTCTCCGATTCACCCAGGCGGCCGCTCACGCCGCCTGCCCTCGGCCCAGGTCTTGGGCTTCCTTCGGCGGCCCGCGGCGGGCACGGCGACGGCGGTCGAGGTAATCCCAAGCGCTAAAGGAAATCGTCGCCGGTCCCGCCAGGAGGCATGCCAGAAGCGGCTCGTGCACCAACCCGGTCACCGCCGCCCCCAGGGTTCCCCCGGCCATCGCCGCCGCGATGGTCCTCAGCATCGCCCTGCCTCCGAGCAGGTCCGCCATCCCCACCTCGAGGTCGACCGCGACGATCAGAAGCTGCGCGAGCTTGCTGAGGAGATCGACCCCGACGTGCGCCGCGATGACGCCGGTCATGCCATCGAGCGTCCATCCCACCGCCAGCGCCGGCCAGGTGACGGCGAGCTTTCCGGCGTAGGTCAAGAAGAGCGTCGGCGTGCGCGCCCGGGCCTTGAGCACCGCGTCGACCGGCAAGGACTGCACCGCCACCGCGACCACCGCGATGCGCATCACCGGCGCCGCCGCCGCGTACTTCGCGCCAAAGAGGATCTCGATGACCGGCCGCGCGGTCGCGATGAGGAGCGCCGACAGCGGCAAGAACGCCGTCGCGAGCTTCTCCACCGCCTCGACGAAGAGCTGCGCCGACTTCGAAGTCTCGCTCGCCCGGTCGAGCGCCGCGAGCCGCACCTGCAGGGTCTCCGAGACCGGCGAATACAGAAGCGACACCACCGGAATCTGCGTGCAGCCGACCGCGTAGAGCGCGAAGAGCGCCGGCGTCGCCCGGGCGGCGATGTAGACCTGATGGAGCTGGAGCTGCTGCTGCCGGAGCAGAACCGCGACCCCGAAGGGCAGCGCGTAGGCGAGCTGGACCTTGATCGACGACCAGGTCGGCAGGGATCGGAAGGCGCCGCCGAAAAGGACCAGCGTCGCCACCCACCGCGCGAGTGCGGCCAGCGCCGCCGCCCAGACGAGGCCCGTCAGGCCGTGCCCGGTCAGGATCGCCGCCAGCATCGCCGTCACCCGGACCAGGTCCGACACGACGAGCGCGGTCGCACTCCATTCGGGCTTCCCCTGCGCGGTCAGGCCGATTTCCAAGGGCGCCGAGGCGAGCAGCGACCCGGCGAGCAGCGCCACCGGCAGCGTCAGGCGGCCCAGGTCCGGGTTCGAGAAATGGCGGGCGATGAACGGGCCGAAGGCGACGAGACCCGAGCCGGTGAGCACCCCGAGAAGCGAGAGCGACACCAGCGCCTGGGCGATGAACGGCCGGCGCTCCTCGTCGGTCCGCCCGCGCGGGATGAAGTAGAAGAGGCTCTGCGCGAGGCCGAGTTGGAGCGAATAGGTCGCGAGGTTCGCGACCAGGTAGACCTGTTTGTAGGTTCCGTACTGGCCGCGGTCGAGCAGGCGCGCCAGCACCGCCGGCAGGGCGAGGCCGACCACCGCCGAAATCGCCCGCCCGACGACCAGCGGCCGCGCGCTACGCCAGAGCGACTTCGAGGCCATCGGCGCGCTCCTGCGCCCGCTCGCGCCGCGCGCCTGCCACCACCGCTCCGGCTATCCCCAGGCCCAGGTAGAAGAACCAATCGAACGCGTACCCGGCCGTGGTCCCGCAGACCATCAGGGCGATGAAGCTCGCCAAGAGCGCCCGCGCCTCCCACCCGTACCGATCGGACCGGCGCGCCCGCCACAGGCCTTTGAGCATCAGGGCGAACATCGTCGCGAAGAGAAGGAGCCCCAGCGCCCCCAGCTCGACCAGCACCTGCATCCACATGTTGTGCGAGGCGTAGGCCTTGTCCTTCAGGTTGCGCGGCTCGTAGGCCCAGGCGTTCAGGTATCCGCCGGCACCGATACCGAGGAGCGGATGGCTCTCGAAGGCGCGCCAGCCCGCGTCCCAGGAGCGGAACCGATCCTGCGCGGAAGCGTCGACCTGGTAGTCGCCGATGGTCTCGGTCCGTTGCCAGAACGATTTCGGCGCGAAGAGGAGGACGCCTGCCGCCATCGTGCCGACGAGCGCCAGCGCTCGCGCCTTCCTCTCGGCGAGCAGCGCGAAGGCGACGAGCGCCATCGCCATCCCCAGCGCGCCGCCGCGCGAGTGCGTCACCACCACCGTCGCGCACTGGAGCCCGAGCGTCGCGAAGAGGGCGAGCCGCAGCAATCTCTTCGTCGAGAGCGCGAGGAGGAGCGTCCACACCATCGTCACCGACATCACCATCGCGAGGTGATTCGGATTCGCGAGCAAGCCGATCCACGACCCTCGGAAGCCCTCCACCAGACCGATTCCGGCGTCGTAACGCTGGAGGGTGCCGATGGCCGGGACGAGCGAAGAGAGCACGGCGACGAAGAGGAGCTTGCGCACCCTGGCCGGGGTGGTCAGAGCGCCGACGATGCCGATGTAGGCGAGCAGGAGCTTCACCGCGCCGAGGAAAAAGCCGATGGCCTGTTGCGGCTCGAAGGCCCAGAGCGTGCTCAGGCCGGCGAAGCAGAAGAGCAGCACCATCGTGGCGCCGGTCCCGCCGGCCAGCCGTATCGGCGTGCCGCGCAGGACCCGGCGGAGGACGACGCCGGCCAGCATCATCGCGGCGCCGAGGAGCGCCGGCCGCAGCGGCGCGGTGAAGGGAAGCGAGTAGGCCGGGCTGGTGTAGAGACAGACCACGAAGAGGCAGGCGCCGCCGAAGGATAGGAGCTCGACGAAGTCGACGCGCCGAGCGTTCACGCGAGCCTCCGGGTGCCCTGCTGCGGCGCGGAGAGCGGCACCGGCACCGGCTCCGGCATCCGCCCCGGCTCCGGCCGACGCAGGCCGAAAGCGGTCCAGGCCCCGTCGAGCTGGCAGGCGAGCATCGAGCGGCTGGTGCGATCCTGGAGCCCGCGGGCGCTTCCCTCCCAGAGGACGCGGCGGCCGAGACGGAAGGGGTCGTCGCCCAGGCGGTTCAGGCGGTCCTCGGTGGTCACCGCGCTCTGGTAGCCGGCGCGGACGAGGGCGCGAATCACCGCCTCGTTCCAGAAGCCGTTGCAGTAGGCGAAGTGGCGGACCGGCCGGCCGACGGCGCGTTCGATGGCCGCCTTGCTCTCCCGAATCTCCCGCTCCACCGCGTCGGGCTCGAGATTCGTCAGCACCGCGTGCGAGACCGTGTGGGCGCCGATTTCGAAGCCGCCGTCGCACAGGGCGCGCACCCCGTCCCAATCGAGCGCGAGCGAGCGGTGCGGCGGTCTCGCGAGGACGTCGCTGGCGTGCGCGAGCTCGTGAATCAAGCCTTCCAGCCGGGCGGGCGTCTCGTCGCGGATGAGGTCGTGCAGCCACGCTTTCGCGCCGGCCTGGCCGCGGCGGAGGATGGTCTCGCGGGTCTCCGCCGGCACCCGCGCGCGCATCGCCGGGCTCTCTTCGAAAGCGCGCAGGAGCGCGAAGAGCCGGTCGTGCGGGAAGTGGCCTCGGCTCGTCACCGGCCCGCTCGAAACGTAGATCGTCGCGGGCGCGTCGAACTCGCGCAGGATCGGCAGCGCGTTCTCGAGCACGTCCTGGTAGCCGTCGTCGAACGTGATGACCGCGAGGTCACGCCGCGCGCGGGCCCTGCCGGCCAGCACCTCGACCGCGCGCGACATCGTCGAGAGGTCGAAACGGCGGGCGAGGTAGTCCAAGTGCGCGCGAAAGGTCTCGCGGGAGATGAGGCAGGTCTCGATGCCGCGCTGCCGTTCGCCTTCGAAGTCGGCGCAGACGCGGTGGTAGCCGACGATCACCACCCGCCGGCCGCCGGCCACCTGCCGCGCGCCGAACGCCACCGCCCACCGCAAGCCGCTCCACTCGATCGCGGTCGCCGAGAGCGCTTTCACCAACCGTCGCGCGTTCATCGTCCGTCCCCCCGGTTCAGCCCGGCGACAGCCGCATCGTCCGGACCGCTCGCGAGATGCGCACCGCCACCGCTTCCGGCAACGCCTGGCGCGCCACCCGCCGCGCGGCCGCGCGCACTCGCCCGCGCGCGCGCCCGAGAGCCCCCCGCGCCGAGAGGGTCCAGGTGACGCTGACCGTCCGCCGCGCCTCCCGCGTCCACTCGCGCTTGTACGATTCGCTCCCGCGCAGGAAGTCGATCTCCCGCATCCCCCGGCGAAAGGCGTCCTCGACGACCTTCGCGAGCAGCACGAGCCCGGCGCTCTTCGCGCCCCAGGCCGGGAGAAAGCCCGATTGGTAGTAGAGCGACCGACCCGCGTCGTCGAAGGTGTACGCCACCGCCACCGCCTCGCCCGCGACCCACAGGGTCCACAAGCGCAGCCGCCCCTCGTCGGCGAATCGCTCAGCGATGCGGGCGTGGAACCGGACGAGCCGCCCGTCGGCGAAGGCCTGGGTCCCGCCGGCCTCGTCCCAGCGGGCCCGGTGGAGGCGGTGGAACCGGGCGAGAAACGCCGGCACCGCGCGGGCGTCGGTCGCCACCTCGATGCGGTAGCCGGGCTGGGCCGCCAGCCACTTTTCCCGCCGGCGCAGGTTCTCCCGGCGGCCCATGGTGCGGAGGTAGGAGACGAAGTCGGTCCGGATCGGCAGGAACGGGCAGAGGTAGCGGTCCACGATGGCAAGAGCGCTCCGGCGATCCGAGAGCGCGCGGCGGAGGAACGGGATGGTCGGGCTCGCGGAATCGAGGTCGTCCAGCTCGATTCGGTCCGGCCGCAGCGCCCGCGCCTCGTCGAAGAGCACCTGACGCATCCGGTCGTCGTCCGCCAGCACGTCCAGGTAGTCGCCCCCTCCGCCGGCGCTGCCGATGAGCGAGAGCGTTCTCGCCCCCAACCGCTCCTCCTCGAAGAGCGGGAGGATGCCCCGCACCTGGCCGCCGTCGTCCGCGACGATGACGCGCAGCTTCCGCCCGGGTCCGAGCGCCCGCCACCACTCGAACGCCCAGGAGAAGCCGTTGAAGGGACCGAGTCGGCCGCCGCTGTGCGAGAGCGCGTTCCAGGACCGCTCGAGGCCGGCGAACCCGCGCACGCCGCTGACCACCCGCGCCCGCATCTACTCGCCCGCCAGCGCCCGCGCCTTCGGCCGCCTCGTCGCCAGGGCGCGCTTGACCGTCCGGGCGATGCGCTCGATGTCGCCAAGGTCCAGGTCCTGGTGGATCGGCAGCTCGAGCACGTGCGCGCGCAGCGCCTCGACGTCGGGAAACTTGCCGGGGGGGACCAGGGGAGAGCCCTCGCGCCAGAAATCGATGCTCTCGATGCCCTCCTGCGCGAGCGCCTGCTGGAGGGCCCGTTTGTCCTCGGTCCAGAGCGGATAGAAGAGCGGGCACGCGCCGCTCGGCAGCTCCTGGACCATCGGCGGACACACTTCGCGTAGCCGGGAGAGGAGCGCATAGTAGTTGCGTCGCCGGGCTTCGACGACGCTCCTGGCCTCCGACCGGACCGCGATGCGCAGGGAAGCAGGAGCGATGCCGAGCTTCTCCTGGCCGGGGACAAACGAGCGGGTCCCGACCGGCCGGGAGTCGACCGGCAGCGGTCCGACCAGACGCCACCATCGCGCCGTCTTCCGGAGCATCCGCCGGGCGAGGTGGCCGAGCGTTCCGCCCTGGCGATCGAGGTGCGTCAAGAGGCTCGCGAGAATCTGGTGCGCGGTCGCGAGCACGCCGGGGGGCGAGAGCGCCGGCGGGGGGCCGGGGGCCGGCATCCACAGCGCCCCTCCGTGCGGCACCGCCAGCGTCTTGTAGAAGCAGAAGATCGCCGCGTCGCCGCGGGAGCCGAGCGGGAAGCGGCCGTCCCGGCTGTAGAGCGCGAGCGCGCAGTCCTCGATGATTTTCAACCCCCGCGCCCGCGCGAAGGCGACGATCTCCGGCATCGGCTGGGGGAGGCCGACGAAATGGATGACGTAGATGGCGCGCGTTTCCGGCGTCACCTCGGCGGCGAGGCTCGCAAAGTCGGTCTGGAAATCGCGGGTGACGTTGTAGAAGCGCGGGCGGACGCCGGCGGCGAGGAGCGCTTCCACCTCCACCCCGTGGTGGTAGGCCGGCACCAGGACCTCGCAGCCCCCAAGGCCCAACCGCTCCACCGCCCGCACCACCGCGCCGCGCCCGAGATAGAAAGGCTGCGTCCGCGGGTCGGAGAGCGGGAAGGCGCGAGGGGCCCCGAGGGTGGGCAGGAGCGCTATCGGGTGGAGCGCCGGCAGCGCCGCGATCGGCCGGGGCCGCGTCACGAGGCGCTCCGGCGAAGCCTTGCCCGGGCGCCCTTCCACACCGCCGCCGCCGCCGGATGGAGGCGGCAGCGCACCAGCCAGGCGGCACGACCGGCGAGCGACCGGCGGAAGGCGAGGACGCTCGCGTGCGGGCGCACGAGCGGCGTCCAGTCGCGCTTCCACTCCATCGAGTGGCCGAGGAACTCGAAGGTCTCCAGCCGCTCCTTGATGCAACGCTGGAGCACCATGGAGGCCAGGAGCTGTCCCGGGGAATCGGTGCGGTACGCCTCCTTGTAACCGGTCTTGGGGAGGTAGTAGCGGCCGCGGGTCACGTGGCCGAGTTGGAAGGCGATGCGCTCGTCGCCGAGCTTCAGGAAGGAGAGCCTGAGCGCTCCCGCCCGGGCGAGCGCCCTGGCCCAGCCCGCGTAGAAGCCCACCGTCTGCGGCCTCGCGCGGATGGCCGAGCCTTCCCGTCCCTTCCAGCCCGAGGCCTCGATGTCGAAGGCGTCCAGGAGCGCGCCGTCGAGGCCGTCGAGCGACTCGACCCGCTCGAGCGACACCTCGCCCTGCTCCTTCAGCCGCCGCATCCGCCGGCGCAGGTTCTGCTTGAATTTCGCGTCGAGCCGGGCCTCCAGCTCCTCGTACGACGCGGGCAGCGGAAGGGTGGGGCTGTCCATCGGCGACTCGAGGTGGACGAGGAAGCCCGCCTCCACGAGCGCTCGCACCACTCGGTCGAGCACGCCCCCCTCGCGCGGGACCGCCCGGAGCTGGAGCGCGTCCCACGGCTCCTCGCGCACGGCGTCGATGAGCGCCGGCACCGCGTCGAGCCCGCCGGGGCCGAGAACGAGGCCGCCGCGCGTCACGTGGCTGTCGCCCAGACTCGACCCGAGACGCACGGACACGCCGTCGAGGGTGGTAGCGCTGAAGATCAGCGGCAGCGCAGCCAGGAGGCGTCCGGCCCTCTTCGCGGTCGCCACCACCGGCTCGCGCGAAGGCTCGAAGCACTCCAGCCACAGTCGGAGGAAATCCGGCTCCATCGCGGGTGATGGATCCGGTCCCGCGACGAGCGCCGCTTCCCACGCGGGCGCCAGCTTGAGGAACGCCTCCCGCCCCCGCACGATCTCGGCGGTGGAAGCTGGCCGGCTGCGGTCCTGCTGCCCGATGGCCCCGGCCGCCACCGCCGCCTCCCGCGCCCGCATGCTCCTCCCCCCTTCGACGCGCAGGCGACCGACGCGCGCCCTGGCGGTCGAAGGTAGGGGCCGGTCTCGCGGGCGGCCAAGACGTGTCCGGCGCACGACAAGGCGGGGGCGGGACTTCCATCGGCTGGGACCGGAAACCTTCCTTGGCTTGCGTCGCGGCGCAGCGAGCGCGAGTCTCCCGTCGACCCGGAGGCCTCGATGCCGATTCTCTTCGCCGTCTTCCTCGCCGCCGCCGGCGCCCATGGAGGAGCGATGCAGCTCACCTCGACCGCTTTCGCCGACCATCAGCCCATCCCGTCGCCGTTCACCTGCGAGGGCGAGGACGTGTCGCCGCCGCTCGCGTTCGAGGACCTGCCGGCGGGGACGAAGAGCCTGGCGCTCGTCGTCGACGACCCCGACGCGCCGGACCCGCGGGCGCCCCGGATGACCTGGGTCCACTGGGTGCTCTACGACCTGCCGGCGTCGACTCCCGGGCTGGCCGAAGGCGCCTCGAAAGCGCTGCCGAAGGGCACGCGGGAGGGCACCAACAGTTGGGGTCAGACCGGCTGGGGCGGCCCCTGCCCGCCGATCGGCCGGCACCGCTACTTCTTCAAGCTCTACGCCCTCGACACCGTGCTCGGCGACCTCCGCCATCCGACCCCGGCGAAGCTCGACCAGGCGATGAGGGGCCACGTGCTGGCGAAGGCGGAGCTGGTCGGAACGTACGAGAAGGGGCACTAGGCGCCACCCGGCAGCGCTTTCGGTGACCGGCATCGCCGCCGGAGGGATGGACGGGCGGCTCGGCCGCGCGAGGCGACCGGCCGCCTCCTCGGCTCCCGGGTTCCGCGGCGAGCGGGCCTCCTCGTCGTGTGGCGCCCGAGGCCCTAGAGACGATACGCTCGGCCGAGATGACCGACCCGGTCGCGTTCTTCGCGTTGCCGCCTCGCCCCGAGCTGTCGACCCGGCGGTGCGACCTGAGCTGCGACTACTGCCGGCACTGCCAGCCGCGCGAGATTCCAGCGGCCGACCTGGAACGCGTGCTTGCCCGGCCGACGGGCGGCGAGCCGCGCGCCTTTCGCATCCGCGGCGGCGATCCGTTCCTCCAGGGCGAGATCGATCGCTTCGTCGGGTGGGCGCGCGGGACGCCGGGGTCGCTCGCGTCGGTCGAGGGACCGGCGGCGACGCTCGCCGGGCCGCGCTCGGATGAGGCGGTGGCGCGCCTCGTCCACGCCAAGCCAGACGCGGTCGCCGCGGTCCTCCCGACGATCGAGCGATCGCAGACCGCGCGTTTCACCGGCCGGACGTGGGACCCGGCGCGGGCGCTGGACACGCTCGCAAGGCTCGCCGAGGCGGGGCTCCTCGTCGAGGTCGTCTTTCCCGTCAACGCCCAGACGGTGCCCGGGCTCGCCCAGGTGGTGCTGCGCGCCGCCGAGCGCCTGGGCTCCCGAGGGAACGTGACCCTGCGGCGGATGCCGGTGGTGCGCCGGGGGAGCGTCGCGCTGCCGCTCATCGGCGCCGAGCGCGCCTGGGACGAGCTGCCCGCCCTGTCGGCGCAGGTGGAGTCGCTCCCCTCGGGGCTCCCCGGCGGCGCAAGGCTCCACCTCGACAAGCACGCGGGCTATGCGCCGTGCATGCTTTCGCCCCAGGCGCGGCGGCCGGACCTCGTCCACCCGCCCGGCCGCTACCACCAGCCTGCGCGGCCGCTCGGCGAGACCTGCGATCGGTGCGCCTGGAGCGCGAGCTGCACCTTCGAGCCGCTCGTCGGCCGCCCGGCGCCGGAGCTCGTCCGGCCGCTGGCCAACGAGGAAGCGCTGGCGCTCCAGGAGGATAGCGGCGCTTCCGTTCTCACGCACCGGCCGAAAGCGTTCCGGACCAACAGGAGCGCTCTCGGCCTGCCGGAGCTCTTGTGCCTGGCGCCGTGGACCACCCTCTCCACCACCGAGCCCCGGTTCCACCCGGTACCCTGCGCGCTGTCGTGGGTGGACACCCAGCTCTCGGCGGCGGAAATCGTGGCGGAGACCGGCGAGGACGAGGCGGAGGTCACCCGGCACCTCTTCGAGGCCCAAGAGCGCTTCCGGGGCTTCTGGTACGTGTGGGACAACGAGGCGTTCTCGGTTCTCGAGCTGTGGAACAGCCCGCTCCTCCGGCGGATGCGGCGGGAGATGGCGGGCGGCGCCAAGAGCTCCCGCTGCCGCGCGATGTGCCGGGTGGTGATGGGCGTCGAGGAGCGCGGGCTCGAGTACTTCCGGCCCGCCGACCAAGACCTGCCCCGCGCCCTCGCCGGCAACCGGCGGCTCCTGCTCGAGGAAATCCACGCGGGCAAGGCCGTCCTGACCGCGAAACCGCTCGAGCTGATGGCGAGCGCTTCGGCCAACTGCAACATCGAGTGCGGCTTCTGCGACGGCCCCAAGGGCGCCACCGGCGACATCTCGGATCGCCGCCGGGACGAGATCGTCGAGCTGCTACCGACCTTGATGAGCCTGGGCGCGAGCGGCCTGGGCGAGCCGTTGATGGGGAAGAACTATCTCTTCCTCCTCGGCCACATCGCCGACCACGGCTACCCCGGCCTCTCGGTGAGCTTGACCACCAACGGCACGCTTCTGACGCCGGAGTTCCTCGAGCGCCACCGGAACGTCCCCTGGTCGCACGTGCGCATCTCGCTCAACGCCGGCAGCGCCGCGACGCACGAGCGGGTGACCGGGAAGCAGCTCTTCGAGCGGGTGCGGCGAAACCTCGACGCGCTCTGCGCTTTGCGTGACCGCCGGGACAACCGGTTCCAGGTCACGCTCAGCTGCGTCCTGGGCTCGCTCCAGATGGGGGACCTCTCCCGCTTCGCGCTTCTCGTCCACGACCACCAGACCGACATCGTCGTCGAGCCGATGTACGGCGACATGCACGAGCTGTCGCCCTGGACCCGACCGGAGCGGCTCAAAGTCCTCGCCGAGGAGCTCGGGAGCGTCGCCGCCGAGTACGAGCTGAAGAACCCGCCGATTTCCCGCGCCTTCCGGGCGGTGGAAACCTTCGCCCGCGACCGGCTCGCCGGGACCGACTTCGGCGCCCTCGCGCACCACTGAACGTCGCTGGCGCCGTCGCGGGGCAGGCGCGACCCTCCCGAACCGCTTCCCGGGCTCGGTCGCGCTCACTGCTGTCCGAGACACTTCGGGATGTGCTCGGGATCCGCTCGTCCCGAGGGGAACGAGCGCTCTTTGCGAGCGGACTCGAAGGACCGGGTGTGCGAGGGCCAGTTCCGCTCTCCCCCCGAGTCCGGCCGACGAAGAGCCATCGGCCTTCCCTCATGATGAGCGGAAATGAGAATCCATCCGCGTCTTCGACAGCCGGGAGTCGCGCCCTTCGGCAAGCGGTTCGGCTCCCGCGCCCGGTTCACGAGCCCGACGTGAGCCGGGGCGCCAAGGCGCGTCTCCGCGTCCAGGGGCGAGCGGAAACCCTTCCGTCAGGCGACGCCGCAGCCGGCTTGCTCAAAGCGCTCCCGGTAGGCGGCGTTCCCGGCTGAGCTCGGCGCTTACTTCCCGAGGCCGAGCCAGCGGGCGACGCTCTCGGGGGTGATTTCCGGAGCCGTCGTGGGAGTAGGAGCGCCGTCGGTCTGCGGAAGCTCGGACGCGGTCGCGTTCGCCGCGGCCGCGGCCGCCGTCACCCGCTTGCGCCGGATGATCGGCGCCACGGGCACCACTGGTTTCTTCTCCTCCACCGCGTCCCCCACCGCGGAAGTCGTGGCCGCCCGACGCGGCCGCGGAGGCTCGAGACCCTGCCTCTCCTTCCGCTCCTGATAGATTTGGCGCGCGTAGTGCTTCCGGCAAAGCCCCCGCGCCACCGGGTGGGCGCTGCATCCCGGCGCCGCGCAGTCGCGCAACATCGGCGGGACGATCTCGCTCACGCTCGCTTCGTCCGCCGGCGCCTCCCGTTCCCTCAGCTTGAAGAGCGCCGCCGTCACCGGCGACAGCTCCTGGTGGAGCTTCTCGAGAGCGCGCTCGATGGCGTCGCGCAGACCGGAGCCGAACGCCTCGCCCAACGAACGACCGAGCTGCCGTGCTGCGCGCTCTCGTGCCTCGACTTCCCTGCGTCCCATCCGTCGTCTCCCGTGATGCCGTTCGTGGCTTGGGTCGGTGTGCGGGTCGTTCCTACGGAACCGTACGATGGCTGCTGCCCGATCGTGGCCGGCGAACGGTCGGACGAGTACCGGGAGCGGTGCTCCCTACCTCGCCCCTTTGCGTGGCGCTCTGTCTCGCCTTCTAGGAACCGCTCGCTGCCTGAACCGCCAGACGAGCACCGCGATTCAGCATAAGCAGCAATGACGCGATGTCTACCAGAGGCACGGCCTTCGAGTCAACGCTCGGGCGCGCGACGCATTCCCTCTGTGCCCCCTCTGTCGCTCGCCCCGCCCGCAGGCGAAGCGACCAAGGCGCGCGTTCGGCCTGATGGCGAGCGCCGACCCGGGTCGACTTCGCGCTCGCCTTCGCGTCCACGCCGGGCGCCCCCATCGACATCGCCTCCCGCGAGCCCTGCCCGGAGCCGCCCGCCTGGCGTTTCTCGCTGGCATCCGAGCGTCGCGCTCGCTATGACAGGCGGGAAACGACCGCGCGAGGTTCACCATGACCGAACGCCGACGCCCGCCCGACCAAATGCCCTCGACCGAAAGCCCCGCGCCTCCCGCGGCGCCCGTGGAGAAGCTGCCGACGCCGCTCTTGGACGTGCTCGATCAAGACGCGGTCTGGCGGGACACCGCACAGGCCGCCACCGCGCGGGCCCGGCAGAAGCTGTCGACGCTCGACGAGTCGCTCGCCCGCGGCAAGACACAGGTTCGCTTGGACGCCCGGCGCGCGGGCGTGCGCGTGCCCGATCATCTGGCGCAGGCGCACGCGCTCGCGCTCAACCTCTCCTGGCGCTTCGCCGACACCGCGATGGTCCTCAACGACCGCGGCGTCGCCGCCACCCTGACCTTTGGCGGCCGGCCGTTTCGCTGCGTGCTCCCCTGGAGCTCGGTCTGGGGCATCGTCGTCTTCGGGTCCGACACGGTGAAGGTGTGGCCGCCGGACCTGCCGCCCGAGCTGGGCGGTCCGCCGCGGCCCCCCTCGGAAGCGCTGCCGCCCCTCGTCGAGCCGGGCCGGCCCTGCCTGACGGTGGTCGAGAGCCCAGCCGAGGAGCGCTCGGAGTCCCTGTGCGAACCGGAAGCGCAGCCGCCGGCCGAAAGCCCTGCGGCAAAGCCGAGGCCCCCCTGGCTGAAGCTCGTGCGGTGACCGGAGGTTGACCGGCGGGTGGGTCGGCGGATAGATTCGACGAGCGCGGTGTACGAGACCGCCGACCGAACGAGATCTTTGACAAGGGGGCGAACTGGTTTCGACGAAGAGCGTGACCTCCTTCGGGCGCATGCCGGGGTTCTCGGCGACCTCGTCAAAAACACCGGGAACACACAAAAGCCAACGACAACGTTGAGCTCGCGCTCGCGGCCTAAACACCCGTACTGAGCGCGCGTTCCGCCGGCCCTCCGATGACGGGACCGGGCCGGGGCGTCATCCAAGCCATCGACTCGCGCGGTTATCGCCCTGCGGCCGCGCGTAAGACGAAGCGGGGATCGGGCCACCGGCAGCGTGTCGACGCGCGGCCGAAAGGTCCAAGACAAATCATCGACTGAGCATGGATCGGCCAGGACGGAAGCCTTTTCGGACCCGGGTTCGATTCCCGGCGCCTCCACCAACCCAAGTGCCCGAGAGTATTGAGCTTTTTCGAGGGGGCGGATCGCTCGCCCCTGACCAACGCCCCTGACCCGAGCGACGCCTCGGTGACCTGAGCGACACCTCAGCCGCCCGGGGGACCCCCGAAGAAGGACCCAGCCCGATGGTGGTCCAGCGCTGCGAAGGTGAGCGCGCTCCCTTCCAAAGGATGCCACCGATCTGCGCTCTCCCGCGTCCGGCGCGCCTCACGGGTGCAGGCGGTTGTACGCGACCGCGGCGAGCCCGAGGCTCCCCGCTGCGCCGGCGACCAGCTTCGTTGCCGGCTTCCAGGTCCGGTGCAGGATCCCGACGTGCGGGAGCCCGCCTTCGGGTAACGTCGCGAGCTTCAGCTCGTCCACGACCTCGCGCACGCCCGGGACGAACCTCATCCCCGCCACCAGCGGCAGCTTCTCCCCCCGGCGCGACCCGTCCCCGGAGGGTCACCCGGCCGTCGTTCGCGCTCACCTCGACCTCGTGCGCGTGCCGGACGTATCGCCCGAGCCGCGCCCGCACGCGTTCCTTGAGCACATCGTCGGGCACGTGGGCGCTCGTCGCGTACGCACGCAGGGTGAGAACGCTCCCGTAGAGCCGGTGCTCCAGGTCGCGCGCCGCCCGCACGAGCCAGCTTCCAGTCGCCTTGCGAAGGTGGACCGCCTTGTCGCGCACAATCGCCCGCCGCCGCCGGCCGGCCGACGGATCGAACAGGTACATGAAGCCCGCCCCGAGCAGGACGCCTCGGGCGAGCGTGCTCTTCGACGCCATCGCAAGGCCCTCCCTCCGGCGAAACGCCGGGCACCGATAGCTTCAACGAAAGTTAGTGCCCGGGAAGGAATTGACTAGACGAGTCAGGTCCCGTTCATCCCGAGGAAGTCGAGGGATGGGCGGGAAACCCCGGGGCCGCTCACCCTGAGCGGCCGGGGGGACGGGCGATCCCGGGCTCCACGACCGGTCTACTCGGTTCGTCTCCGCCGTTCTTCTCCGCCACCTACCGTCGCCCGCGTCACTCGCGCTCGACGTCGCGGTGACGCACCCGCGCCTTGACCCCGGCCTCGCCCAGGGCGGCGGCGAGCGCTTCGGTCAGCGCCACCGAGCGGTGCCGCCCGCCGGTGCATCCCAGGGCCACCGTCAGGTAGCTCTTGCCCTCCTCGCGGTAGCGCGGCAAGAGGAAGAGCAACAGGTCGCGCGCCCGGCCGAGGAAGTCCCGAGCGATGGGCCGGTCGAGAATCCAGCGGGACACCTCGGGAGCGGTCCCGGCCTGCTCGCGCAGCTCCGGCACGAAATAGGGGTTCGGCAGGAACCGCACGTCCAACACGATGTCGGCCTGCGGCGGAAGCCCGTAGCGGTAGCCGAAGGAGGTGACGAAGACGGTCAGGGCGTTCGTCTGGTCGCCGCCGAAGCGCTCGATCACCATCGCCTTGAGCTGGTGGACCGTGGTGGCGCTGGTGTCGACGACGTCGTCGGCCATCGCGCGCAGCTCGGCCAAGAGCGCCCGCTCCGCCGCGATGCCCTCGAGAACGGTGCCGCTGGGCGCGAGCGGATGCCTTCTCCTCGTCTCCGAGAAGCGCCGCAGCAGCACCTCGTCCGTCGCCTCCAGGAACAAGAGCCCCACGTCGTGGCCCTGCGCCCGCGCCTCGCCGACGATCTTCGGCGCCTCGCCGAGAAACCGGGTCTCGCGGGCGTCGACCACCAGCGCGAGCTTCGCCACGTCCGCGGCGTGGCCCAAGAGGTCCAAGAGCTTCGGAATCACCGGCACCGGCAGGTTGTCGATGCAGAAGTAGCCGGCGTCCTCCAGCGCCCGGATCGCGGTCGCCTTCCCGCCCCCCGACAGCCCGGTGACGAAGACGATGCGCTGCGGCCGCATCACTCGACCTCGTCGCCCAGGCCGCGCCGGGTGCGGGTCTGCGCGATCTCGCGGTTGAGCTGCTCCTGGAACTCCCGCGCCGAGTGGTGGCCCTGTTCCTTCAGGAGGTGGTTTCTCGCCGCCACCTCGATGATCGTGGTCAGGTTCCGCCCCGGGCGCACCGGAATCACCAGCATCGGCACGTCGACGTCGAGGATGCGGTACTTCTGCTCCTCCAGCCCCAGCCGGTCGTACTCGACGTTCTCGTCCCACTCCCGGAGCTCGACCACGAGCTCCAGCTTCTTGCGGGCGCGGACCGCGCTGATGCCGAAGAGGTCCTTGATGTTGATGATCCCGAGGCCCCGGATCTCCATGTGGTGGCCGATGATGTCGCTGCCCGAGCCGTAGATCGGCCCGCCGGGCTTGCGCATGATGTTGACGATGTCGTCCGCGACCAGCCGGTGCCCGCGGGTGACGAGGTCGAGCGCGCACTCGCTCTTGCCGATGCCGCTCTTCCCCAGAATCAAGACGCCCACCCCGAGCACGTCGACCAGGACGCCGTGGAGGCTCGTCGACTGGGTCAGCGCCTCCTGCAGGAACTGCTCGACGTTGTTGATGAACTCGCTCGACAGGTGGCTCGAGCGCATCAGGGGCATTTCCCGCCCGCGCGCCGCGCTCACCAGCACCCCGGGGATTTCCAGGTTCTTCGTGACGATGAGACAGGACAGCTCGAGCGCGCACAATTCGTCGCACACCTTCGCCTGCTGCGCGGGCGGGAGGGTCGCGAGGTAGCTCATCTCGGTGTTGCCGAAGACGGCGAGCCGGTCGGGATGGATGTGCGCGGTGAACCCCGCGAGCGCGAGCCCCGGCTTCTGGATGCGCGCGGAGACGATCCGCCGCTCGAGCCCGGCCTGGCCCGTGATGAGCTCTAAGCGCAAGTCGAAAGCCGTGTCGTCGAGAAGCTGGCGAACCTGAATCGAATCGACCTGCGCCATGACAGCGCAGGATGCTAGCAGGTTCACCTCGTCAAAGGCCCGCCGGGCGCGCGAAGCGCCCCGCGACTGGTCCGGACATCTCCCGGGCGGCGGGCTCGTGGAGAAGCTCAGCCCGCGCGAGCGATCGGACCGATCGGTCGGATCCGTCCGATCGGTCCGATCCATCGACCCGCCGCCGACGCACCTGTTCGAATCCTCGCAGAAACAGCGGCACGGCCGATGCTGTTCACGAAGGCCAGGAGGTACTCGATGGCAGCTCGTCGATCGCACGTTCCCTTTGTTCTCGGAGCTCTTGGCGCCGTCCTGCTCGCGGGGGGTGTCGCCGGATGGCTGTACTTTCACCCGCGCCCACCGGCAGCGGTGCCGACTCCGGTGACACCGGCACCGCTCCCGCCCCCCGTCGCGGCCGAGCCGGCGCTGCCCGACCGGGCCGCGACCGACGCCCAGGTCCGCCGGCTCTTCGGGCACCTCTCCCGCCAGGCGGCCTGGCGAGCGTGGCTCCGCCAGGACGATCTCGTCACCCGGATCCTCGCCATCGCCGATGGGCTCGCCCGCGGGGTCGTTCCCCGCGACGAGCTCGGCGCCTTCGCTCCCCGGCGCCCGTTCGCGGCTCTGGTCCGCCGCGGGCACCTCGTCATCGACCCGCGCAGCTTCCACCGCTACGACGCCTTCGCTGATCTGGTAAGCTCCCTCGACGCCCACCGCTGCGTAGCGGCCTACCAGACGCTGCTGCCCATCTTGCGGATCGCGTATCACGTCTTCGGCTATCCGAAAGCCGACTTCGACGTGACGGTCCACCGGGCGCTGGCCACCATCGAAGAGACGCCGGTGCCGGCGGGCACCCCTCGCCTCCAGGACGCAGAAGGCGCGCTCTACCGGTTCGCCGATCCCAAGCTGGAGGGGCTTGACGCGGTGCAGAAGCAAATTTTGCGCATGGGTTCCGGCAACCAGCTTCGGATTCAGGACAAGGCCCGGGAGCTCGACGCCCTCCTCCGAGGACCGAACGGATAGTGGGAAATGCGCCGTGATTTCCGGGGCTTAGCGAGCACCGGGGAATCCGGAGAGGTCCTGGCGGAGGCCGGGGTCGAGCGCCCTTTCGACCCGTGATTCCCCTTCCATCCGTCGCCTTTGTCCGCTCGACGGCGGCGCTGGACACATGATCGCTTCGGACAGGCCGCCGGTTCGCGCAACGCAAAAATCGACGTTGCGCGGGAAAGCGTCGCGCAACAATAGCGCCAGCCGCCAGGAGCCGCGGGTTCTTGCTTGTCGGCGCAGTTTCCACCCGTTTTCGCGCCGCGCCCCACCCATTCTGGAGCTGCCTGGTCGTGATTCCGGGAACCACGACGCGCAAGGTTTGCGTCCGTCCGAGGGTCCGGATCGCCGGCGGCTCCTCCGCCGGAAGCCTTTCTGACGGCCTCGGACCGATTTTCGTTCTCGATCCGACGGCAGGCACGCCCTCTGCACACCGCGCCCGGGGGTCTTTTTCTCGGTCGGCGCGGCTTATCCGCGGAGGGCAACATGAGCACAAGAAGTTGGAGCACGGCGGCAGCAGTCATCCTGCTGCTCGGGGGCATCGCCTGCACAGGAGCGCAGGGGCCCAAGGGCGACACCGGACCGGCGGGACCGCAAGGCGCGACAGGCGCTCAGGGCCCCGCTGGCCAGAACGGGCAGGACGGTCAACCCGGGCAGAACGGGCAGAACGGCAAGGACGCGGTCACCACCGGCACCATCGCCGGCACGGTGACCGACGCGGTGAGCCATGCGGCGCTCTCGGGCGTCACGGTCACGCTGCAAGACACCACCGGCACGAGCCTCGGCGTCACGGCCACCACCGACGCCACCGGCGCCTACACCCTGACCGCGCCCATGGGCACGGCGCAGGTCGCGTTCACCGCGCAGTACTATACCTCGCCCACCCCGACGGTGGTCGGCGTGGTCGCCGGCAAGACGGTGACGATCAACGCCGCCCTGAGCCAGTCCAAGACCGGCGCGCCCAGCGTCACTCTCTCCCTCCCGGCTCCGGGCGACGACTTCGGTTACGGCGCGACCACCACCGTCAGCGCCACCGTGACGGCGGATCCCGACGGCGACAGCCTCACCTACACGTGGAAGGGCGCCACCGTCGACTCCAGCGACTCGACCAAGGCCGCCCTCACCTTTCCGACGATCGACCAGGCGATGGCGGCGAACACTCCGGACCCGAGCAACACGGTCCCGGACCTGATCAGCGGCTACAACTACAAGGCGGGTCGGTTCGGCATCCTCCCGGTGATGAGCGACACCCGCGGCACCGTCAGCGCCAGCCTCACCCTCGACGACGGCCATGGGCAGAAGGTCACCGCCAGCATCAGCGCCGACGCCGCGAGCATCCTCACCGGCGACCGCAACGTCGCCGTCGGAACCCGCGTCTACATGAACGCCGGACACGACGGAGCCACCACCTGGCACATCACTTCGACGACCGATTCGAGCGCGGCGCTCGACGCAGGCTCCTGCGGTGGCGACCTGACCAACTGCCGCACCCCGTCGTTCGTCGCCACCAACATCGGCAAGTACACGGTGACCGAGGGCTCGAACTCCATCGACATCTACGTCGGCGACTGGGCCGGCGCGATCAGCGGCGTCGGCGCGGCCGGCGGCGAATCTGTGGCCGTCGACTCGACCTGCACCGACTGCCACGACGATACCCAGGCCCACGACAACTTCACGCCCTGGACGGGCACCGGCCACGCCGAGATGTTCGCGAAGGACCTGGACGGCCTGAACTCCAGCCACGCGAGCCCCGGTTGCTACGCCTGCCACACCGTCGGCTACGACGTTGGCGTCAACAACCACGGCTTCGACGACGTCCTGGCCACGAGCGACTGGCAGTTCCCGACCACCCTCCAGGCTGGCAACTGGCAGGCGATGGTGACCGCCGCGCCGCAGCTCGCTCGGCTCGCCAACATCCAGTGCGAGAACTGCCACGGACCGAACGGCAACGGCCAGTCTGGCAACCTCACCGGCGCTCCGGCCCACAAGTTGACCGGCGCGTTGAACAGCGCTACCGCTCCCAACGACTCGCTCACCGACGAGATCAACTCGCCGCGCATCTCGTTCAGCGCCGAAGTCTGCGGCACCTGCCACGCCGGCGCGACGCACCATCACAACTACTCGGCATGGAATACGTACCAGCCGGGCGGCAAGAGCAACGGCGCCTACTCGCACTCGAACCGCACCCCGGCGGAGACCTTCGGCGTCAGCATGAAGCAGCACTGCGGCCGCTGCCACACCGCCCAGGGCTACATGGCCTACCAGAACAACCTCGTCGCGGGCATTCCGGGCCAGCTCTACGCGGCGGGCGCGAATCCTCCGCCCGCGAACCTGACCGCTGCCAATGCGCAGCCGGTCACCTGCATCGTCTGCCACGACGCGCACAGCGACGCGTTCCCCAACCAGCTCCGCCAGTACGACGACACGGACCTGCTTCCGAGCGGGTTCGAGGTCACCGGCGCCGGCAAGGGCGCGGTGTGCATGACCTGCCACAACAGCCGCAACGGCATGCAGACGGGCAGCGAGACCGCGACCTACCTGCACGAGGACAGCGAGAGCTACAACAGCGGCAATCCGCTCGATTACTCGGCACCGCACCAGGCCTGCCAGACAGACGTCTTCGCGGGCGAGAACGCCTACTTCCTGGGCAATTCGCTGCCGATGATCTCCAAACACGCGGCCGTCGAGGACACCTGCGTCGGCTGCCACATGACCAACAACCCGGCCACCAAGGCGGAGGGCACGGACGCCAGCCACAACTACTGGATCAGCGACGCCGAGGTCGGCTCGCTCTGCCAGAGCTGCCACGGCAGCGCGGGCGACGTCGACGGCAAGGCGATCCAAGCCTCCGTCGAGACCCTGCTCGACCAGTTGGGGACCAAGCTGGGCGCCGCGGTCGTGGATGCGGCCAACAACTCGGCCAACGGCATCACCGTCACCGCGTACGACGACGCGACGACCGATGCGACCGGCGCCAGCCGGACGCCGACGGGCGACTACTCGACAACGATGTCCCTCGCGGCCGTGGCCAGCGGCAACCTGCTCGCCTCGGCGACGATCGAGGAGATCCACGGGCAGATCGGGTTCGAGCTGACCTTCACGAACCCCGTGGACAACATCCAGCTCGTGGACAGCCACGGCAACAACGTGGGCAGCCCGATTTCGCTCAAGAGCTTCGGGGTCCAGCTCGGCGCGCTCAAGGACGGCTCGGGCTCGCCGGCGCCGCTGTTCGGCCTCGACGGAACCCTGGTCCGCGGCGGATGGAACTACTTCCTCATCGAGGGCGATCAGAGCAAGGGCATCCACAACCCGACGTTCGTCCGGGACGTGCTCAACAGCTCGCTCGCTCAGGACTACGCCCTGCCGCACGCGACCTAGCGCTCACGTCTGTTCGGCAAGGACGACGGGCCGTCGGAGCGCGAAGCTCCGGCGGCTCGCCGCGCTTCGGGGGTGACCGCCGGCGCGCGACCCGTCGAGACGCAGCCCATCGCCGATGGGACCGATCGGTCGGATCGGACGGATCGGTGGATTTCGCGCTCTTCGTCGAAAGAGGGGAGAGCCGCGAGGGGGAGCGCCGGCCCGGAAGCGCCGGCAGTATCCGATTTCGGGGAGCCGGGCACGGGAATGTCCGGATAGAGCAGTGCCTTCGCGCTGCGCCGCAAGCAGGCTGTCGCCACGCATCGTCGTGCCGTGCCATGTCCGGGCACTCCCGTGCCCGGCTCCTTTCGCTTCCGCGGATTCGACGAAGAGCCGGATCTTGCCCCGACGCGGCCGGTGTCAGCTCGCTCGCGGCGCCAGCCCTTCGGCCAGCCCACGGCCGATGGGCTCATCCTGCTTTCTCGACCACGATTTTCGCCGCCAGCCGCCGGTCCAGCGCGAACTCCCCGCCCGACCTCGTCCGCACGTGCAACGGCCCCCCAAAGGCCGCCCGCCGCAACACCAGGAGCCGCTCGCCCTCGAAGATGCCCACCGCCCGGACCCAGTCCAGCTCCGCTTCCTCTAGGCGCAAGGCCTTCACCTGGGCGTCCAGATCCACGTCGAGCTCATCCAGGGTCAAGAGCCCCACCCCGGCCGCTTCTGGTCGAGCCCCCGACATCCTCGCGTCACGAAACATGCTGGCCACCGCTGGAGCGTGATTTTGCGACTCACTCTCAGAAGCGAGGTCTACCCCCGTTCGCCCTCGGTGTCAAGCGGCGGTCGAAGCGTCTGGCGCATCGGCTCCCCGGCGCCGCGCGTCCCCTGGGGGCGGGTCCTCTTTTTTCGCGCGATTTCCTGGGCCAGCACTATGCTGCATGAGCGCGCCAGCATCGGCCGCGCCATGCACCAAAGTGCCGATCGCGATCGGACGCGCGAAAAAGAGCGCCCGGACCCCGGCGGGACCTCAGGCTACGGACGCTCGCCGCGGACGAGGTCCCGATAGCTCTCGCGCTCGCGCACGATGCGGAAGCGGTCGCCGTCGACCAGCACCTCGGGCGGCCTCGGGCGCGAGTTGTAGTTCGAGGCCATCGAGAAGCCGTACGCGCCGGCGGAGTGGATGACGACGAGCTCGCCGGCCTCGACGGCCGGCAGCTCCCGATCCTGAGCGAGAAAATCGCCGCTCTCACAGACGGGGCCGACGACGTCGACGGTCTCGCGGCGCCGGCGCGGACGCTGGACGGGAGCGATTTCGTGGTACGCGCCGTAGAGCGCGGGCCGGAGGAGGTCGTTCATCGCGGCGTCGGTGACGACGAAGCGCTTCTCGTCGGCGTCCTTGCGGAAGAGGACGCGGGTGAGGAGCACCGCGGCGTTGCCGGCGAGCACGCGGCCGGGTTCGAGCAGGAGGGTCAGGTCGAGGCCTTCGAGCGCGTCGCAAAGGGCGCGGCCGTAGGTCATCGGGAGCGGCGGTCGTTCGTCGCGGTAGCTGATGCCCAGGCCACCACCGAGGTCGAGGTAGCGCAAGGCGGCGCCGTCGTCGACGAGCTCGTCGATGAGCGAGCGCAGCTCCCGGACCGCCTCGACGAACGGCGCGACCTCGATGAGCTGGGAGCCGACGTGGCAGTCGAGGCCGACGACGTCGAGATGCGGGAGGGCTCTCGCCAACCGGTAGGCCTCCCGGGCTCGCGAGCGGGGGATGCCGAACTTCGACCGCTTGAGCCCAGTGGCGATGTACGGGTGGGTCCGGGGATCGACATCGGGGTTGATCCGGAGGCTGACCGGTGCCCGGCGGCGCTTCTGGCCGGCGATGCGATCGAGCAGGCGGAGCTCGGCCTCGCTCTCGACGTTGAAGAGCAGGATGCCAGCGTCGAGGGCTTCGGCCATTTCCCGAGCGGTCTTGCCGACGCCGCTGAACACGACGGATTTCGGATCCGCTCCCGCTTCGAGGGTGCGGTACAGCTCGCCACCGGAAACGATGTCGAATCCGAGCCCTTCTTCCCTCAGGAGCGAGAGGATGGCGAGGTTCGAGCAGGCCTTGACCGAGAAGCAGACGAGATGCTCGCGGCCCGCGAAGGGCGCGCGCATCACCCGGGCGTGCCGGCGCAGGGTGGCGGTCGAGTAGACATACGCCGGGGTGCCGGCCTGGGCGGCGATGGCCTCGAGCGGAACATCCTCGCAATAGAGCTCGCCCGCGCGGCGGCGAAAGTGGTTCACGGCGGGCCCGCCGATGGCGACCGGCTGGGGTTCGGCTGAGTGAAACCGCCGTCGCCTGGCGCAGGCGTCCCGGCATCCGGGGACGCGGGCAGCTCCGCCTTCGGGTTGGGCTGCAAGGGCGGCTCCGGCGGGCCGCGAATGCCGCAGGCGACCGCCGCCAGCATGCCTGCGAGCAAGAGCGCGAGCGCCCACCTCAACGCGGCCTCCTCGGCTTCACCCGCCGCACCAGGTTCAGCTCCTTTTCCCAGCGCGACAGCTCGGCGGCGACTCGGCTGGGCGCGGGGCCTCCGACGACGTCGCGGCGGCGGAGCGAATCGCGCGCGTCGAGGCGGGCGCGGGCGCTCTCGTCGAACTTCGGGTGCAGCGCCTTGAGCTCTTCTTCGCTCAAATCGGCGGGCTTGCGCCCGGTGCGCAGGCATTCCTGGACGAGGGCGCCGACCGCGCGGTGCGCCTCGCGAAACGGCACGCCGGCCTCGACCAGCCAGTCGGCGAGGTCGGTGGAGAAGAGAAAGCCGTCGCTGACCGCCGCGAGCATCCGGTCGGTGCGCACGCGCAGGGTCAGGACGACGCCGGCCATCACGTCGAAGGCGTCGGCGGTGGAATCGACCGCGTCGAAGAGCGGCTCCTTGTCCTCCTGCAAGTCCTTGTCGTAGGCGAGCGGCAACCCTTTGACCGTGGTCAGCAGCGAGACCAGGTCGCCCACCACGCGGCCGGCCTTGGCGCGAGCGAGCTCGGCGGCGTCGGGGTTGCGCTTGTGGGGCATGATCGAGCTGCCGGTGCAATAGGCGTCGGAGAGCTCGACGAACTGGAACTCGGCCGCCGACCAGAGCACCAGCTCTTCCGCCAGGCGGGAGAGCTGCACCATGGCGATAGCGCAGGCGCTCAGCATCTCGAGCGGCGCGTCGCGGGAAGCGACCGCGTCGATGGAGTTGCGGGTGACGCGGCCAAAGCCCAGCTCTCGCGCCACCCGTTCGCGGTCGATGGGAAACGGGGTCGCGGCCAAGGCGCCGGCGCCCAGGGGGCATTCGTCCGCGCGCGCGCGGGCCGACTCGAGCCGGCCCAAGTCGCGCGAGAACGACTCGACGTAGGCGAGCAGGTGGTGCGCGAAGAGCATCGGCTGCGCGCGCTGGAGGTGGGTGTAGCCGGGCAGGAGCGCGCCCTCGTGCGCGCGCGCCTTGGTGACGAGCGCCTTCATCAGCCCGCGGACGCTGGTCGAAAGCCGCGGCACCGCCTCCTGGGTGAGGTAGAGCTTCAGGTCGGTCGCGACCTGATCGTTGCGCGACCGCGCGGTGTGCAGCCGCCCTGCCGCTCCCCCGATGCGCTTCTGCAGAGCGCGTTCGACGTGGGTGTGGATGTCCTCCAGGTCGAGGTTCCACTCCATCTCGCCGCGGTCGATCTGCTTCTCGACCTCGGCCAGGCCCCGGTCGATCGCCTCGGCGTCGGCGGCGCTGATGATGCCCCGCGCGCCGAGCATCCGCGCGTGCGCCCGGGACGCGCGCACGTCGTGGCGATAGAGGCGGCGGTCGACGTCGATGGAGGCGTTGAACCGGACGAGCAGCGGGTCGGCCGCGCCCGCCAGGGCCGCCCGAGAGACGGCACCGGTCTCGGGCGCCGGCTTCGCCGCCGCTCGCCGCGCCCCCCGCTGGGCGGTGCTCTTCGATTTCGCCACGACCCCTCCGGCGCAAAGAACGCGGCCGCGTATCGCATCTGACCCCGTCGATGCAAGGATCGGCCGCCACGCGGCCTGCCGGACGCCTCCGACCGCACCCGAGCGCGCGGCTCTGTCGCGACACCGCGGGCGGCGCCGTCCACCGGCGCGTCGCCGCGCTCATCGGGGTCTTCCCGACGGCCTTGTGACCGCCCTCACAGACGTTGGCGGGGGCGATACCCTTGGATCGACCTCTCAAACTCGACGGAGCGGGCCGATGCGCGCGGCGCGACTGTTCGTGAGCCTCGGGCTTCTTGCGGCCTGCAGCGGGACACCGACGACCCGGGGCGACGGCGGAACGGCGCCGCTGAAGATCTCGCCGGAGGCTCACGACTTCGGCTCCGTCGCCGTCGGATCGTCGAGCGCTCCGTTCGCCTTCACCGTCTCCAACACCGGCCGGACCGAGACGTCTGCGCTGGTGGTCGAGCTTTCCGGAGCGGCGAGAGCGGACTTCCTCCGCGAGACGGATGGCTGCTCGAATCAGCGCCTGGGTCCCGGCAAGACCTGCCGGTTGTCGATCGGGTTCGAGCCTTCCGCGTCCGGGGCCCGCTCGGCGACGTTGACGGTGGAGGATGGCAGCGAGAAGGCGACGGCGGCGCTGAACGGAACGGGCGAAGGAGCGGGCGCCCTCGTCATCACGCCGCCGGCGTGGTCGTTTCCCGCGCAGGAGGTCGGAAGCTCCTCCGACAGCGTCAACTTCACTGTGAAGAACGCCGGAGCGAGCGCGGCCGAAGGGCCGGTGGCGAGCATCGGCGGCCAGGACGCGAGCGAGTTCCGGGTGGTCGGCGGCGACTGCGCGGGAGCGCTCGACCCGGGAGAGACCTGCGGGGTCGACGTGCGCTTCTCGCCGGCGAGCCCTGGCGCGAAGACCGCGGTGCTCGACGTGGCATCCGGCGGCGCGCTCGCGGAAGCGACGCTCACCGGCACCGCGTCGGCACCGGCCCGGCTCGTGGTGACGCCGGCCTCGTTCGATTACGGCAGCGTCGCGGTCGGCGGGAGCGCGAGCGAGACGTTCCAGGTCGCCAACGCCGGCGAGGAGGCGAGCGGCGCTGTGGACCTGTCCGTCGACGGGTCCGACGCCATCGACTTCGCCCTCGGCGCGAGCGGGTGCGGTGCCCCCCTCGCGGCGGGCACGAGTTGCCAGGTCGAGGTCGTGTTCGCGCCCGGCACGTCGGGACCGAAGTCGGCCGAGCTGAAGCTCAGCGCGGCGCCCGGCGGCACGGCGAGCGTCCTGTTGACCGGCGCGGCGCTGGCCGCGGGAGCTCTCGCCATCGATCCGCCGTCGGCCGACTTCGGCCAGGTCGCGTCGGGCACCACGAGCCCGCCGATCACGCTCACCGTCACCAACAACGGGGCCGAGAACGCGAACAATCTCGCGGTCTCGATCGGCGGCAGCGACGCCAGCGAGTTCACGAAGACCGACGACTGCGCGGGCCAGCCGCTCGCCGCGGGCCAGAGCTGCGCCGTCTCGGTCGAGCTTGCGCCGAGCGCGGCGGCCGGCCCGCGGGAGGCGACGCTGACGGTCACCTCGGATGCGGGCTCCCAGTCCGCGGCGCTGACCGGCAGCGTACCCGCTCCCGGGAGCGTGACGATTTCGCCGACCGCGCACGACTTCGGCCCGGTCGCGCTCGGCGGGACGGCCTCGTTCGACTTCACGGTCGAGAACGTCGGCGGAACGAGCATCGCCGCGCTCGACGCGACGCTTTCCGGATCCGATGCGGACGCGTTCGCGGTCGACCCGAGCGGCTGCCCGTCCGGTCTCGCGCCGCTCGCGACCTGCACGGTGGCGCTGCGCTTCGCGCCGGCGAAGGTCGGACCGGCCTCGGCCTCGCTCGCGGTCGGTGCTGGCGCTGGCACCTCCTCCGTAGCGTCGGTCGTCGGCGCGGGCGTGATGCCGGTCGCGTTCACGATCGCGCCGACCTCGCACGACTACGGTTCGGTCGCGGCGGGCCAGGCGACGGCCCCGTTCTCCTTCGCCCTGACCAACGGCGGCGTCTCGACGAGCGCGCCGATCCAGTGCTCGATCGGCGGTGTCGACGCCGACGACTTCCAGCTCGGGCCGGCTTCGTCGAGCTGCTGTGGCACGGTGCTGGGACCGGGCGCGAGCTGCGAGGCAAGCGTTCTGTTCTCGCCCGCGGCCGCCGGGTCGAAGGCGGCGACGCTCGACCTCTCGAGCGGCGAGAGCGGCGGCTTGGCGAGCGCGACTCTCGCCGGCAACGCGCTCGTGCCCGCGAACGTGACGATCGATCCCACCGGCCAGGACTTCGGCACGGTCGCCGTCGGCGACCAGAGCGCCGCCGCGACGTTCGAGCTGACCAATACCGGGGAAGCGACGAGCGCGAGCCTCGACCCCACGCTGACCGGCACCGGCGCCGACCAGTTCTCGCTCGTCTCGAACGGGTGCACCTCGCCGCTCGCCGGCGGCGCGAGCTGCGAGCTGAAGGTCGTCTTCGCTCCCGCCTCGGGCGGCGAGAAGGGCGCGACCTTGAGCGTGAACGGCGCGACGGCAAGCCTCACCGGCACCGCCGTCCCGCCGGGGAGCCTCACGGTCACGGCGAGCCTGCACGACTTCGGATCGATCGCGGTCGGCGCGTCGAGCGCGACGGAGACATTCACCGTCGACAACGTCGGAGGCCAGCCCACCGGCGCGATCGACGTGTCGCTCGGCGGCCAGAACCCGACCGATTTCGCCATCACCTCCGACGGCTGCTCGCATCAGCCGCTCGACGCCGGCGCCACCTGCGACATCGCCGTCACCTTCAACCCCGCGTCCGCCGGAACGAAGGTCGCGAACCTCAGCGCGAGCGCCTTGCCCGGCGGCGCCGCGCGCGCCGCGCTCTCCGGCACCGGTTTCGCCCCCGCCCACCTGAGCCTCACGCCGAGCGCCTTCGACTTCGGCGGCGTCGCCATCGGCGCGACGAGCCAGCCCGCCACGTTCACCGTCACCAACGACGGCGGCGCGGCGACGGGAGCGTTGTCCGCCCAGATCCCCGGCACCAGCGAATTCGAGGTCTCCGGCGGCACGTGCGCGGCTCCCCTCGCCGCCGGCGCGAGCTGCACGGTCGAGGTGATCTTCTCCCCGACGAGCCGCGGCGCGACGTCGCCGATGCTCACCGTGGGCGACGGGACCATCGGCCAGAGCGCATCGCTCACCGGCGCCGGCCTCGCCCCGGCGAGCCTGACGATCGCGCCGCCGAGCCACGACTTCGGTTCGGTGGTCGAGGGCAGCTCCGCGGCCGCGGTCGCGTTCGCCGTCACCAACACGGGCGATCTGCCGAGCGGGAACCTCGCCGCTGCTCTCGCTGGCGCGAACGCGGGCGACTTCTCGATCGCGAGCACCACTTGCGCGAGCCCGCTCGCCGGCGGCTCGAGCTGCACGGTCGATGTGACGTTCGCGCCGACAAGCCAGGGAGTGAAGGCGGCGACCCTCGCCGTCGGCGACGGGACCATCGGTGCGAGCGCGTCGCTCTCCGGCACCGGCCTGCCGTCGGGCACGCTGTCGATTTCGCCCGCGAGCCACGACTTCGGCGGCCTGGTCATCGGTCAGAACAGCATCTCCTACTTCCAGGTGAAGAACACCGGGAGCGGCTCGACCGGCGCGCTCTCGGCGTCGATCACCGGCTCGGACGCCGGCGACTTCTCCGTCCACGAGATGAACTGCCCGAACCCGCTCGCCGCGAACCAGTCGTGCAGCATCGGCGTCGAGTTCGCCCCCGCTTCCCGCGGCGCGAAGAACGCGAGCCTCACCGTCGACGCCAGCCCCGGCGGCGGCGCGAGCGCCTCGCTCACGGGCACCGGCGGCGCTCCTGCACTGCTCAGGCTCACGCCGGCCGCGCACGACTTCGGGACGATCGCCGACGACACCCAGTCGAGCGCGTTCGCCTTCAAGGTGAGCAACACCGGCGACGAGGATAGCGGCTCGATCTCGCCCACGCTCTCCGGCGATTCGAGCTCGTTCACCATTTCCAGCTCAACGTGCGCGACGCTCCCCGCGGGCGGAAGCTGCAAGGTCGACGTCTCCTTCACGCCCATCGACACCGGCGCGATGAGCGCGACGCTCACCGTCTCCGCGGCGCCCGGCGGCTCGGCGACGGCGTCGCTGACGGGCACCTCGGTCACGCCGCCGAACCTGACCATCTCGCCATCGAGCAACAGCTTCGGGGCCATCGGCGTCGGCTCTTCGACCGCGGCCGCGACGTTCACGGTGACGAACCAGGGCCAGGCGACGACCTCCGCGCTCTCGACCGCGCTCGCCGGAGCCGACGCCGCCGATTTCACGAAGTCGAGCGCGACCGACGGCTGCACTGGCAAGACGCTCGCGGCCTACGCCTCCTGCACGATCCAGGTCGCCTTCGCTCCGAATTCCGCAGGCACCAAGAGCGCGACGCTCACTGTCTCCGCCACCGGCGCGAGCACCAGCGCCACGCTGACCGGCAACGCCCAGACCGCGGCGAGCTTGACGATTTCTCCCGCCAGCGACGACTTCGGCTCGGTGTCCGTCGGGCAGACGAGCTCGTCGTTCGACTTCACCGTGACGAACCAAGGCCAGGCGACGAGCGGCGCGATCTCGCTCGCGCTCAGCGGCACCGATGCTGGCCAGTTCCGAGCCACCGGCTGCGCCGGCTCGACCATCATGGGCGGCGGCTCCTGCACCGTCTCGGTCAGCTTCGCCCCCACCTCCGGCGGCGAGAAGAGCGCGACGTTCACCGTCTCCTCGTCGCCCGGCGGCAGCGCTGCCGCCACCTTGGCCGGAACCGGGCCGCGTCCGGCGAAGCTCTCGATCACCCCGGCGAGCCACGACTTCGGCTCGGTCGCGGAGGGCGCGGCGTCGGCGGCGCAGACGTTCACCGTCACCAACACCGGCGACCTGACCAGCGGGAGCGTCACCGCCTACCTCGCCGGCACGAACTGGACCGACTTCACCATCACGGGCAACGGCTGCGGCTCGTCCCTCGCCAGCGGCGCGAGCTGCGCCATCGAGGTCGAGCTCACCCCGAGCCACGCGGGCGCCTTGAGCGCGACGCTCACCGTCGGCAACCCGATCGCCACGGCCTCGCTCTCGGGCACCGGCCTGACGCCGGCCAACCTGACCGTCAACCCGAGCTCGAACGACTTCGGCACCGTCATCGTCGGCTCCTCGAGCACCGCCACCTTCACCCTGACGAACACGGGCGGCCAGGACTCGGGCACGCTCTCGCACTCCACCTCGGGCGGAAACGCGGCCGACTTCGCCGTCACCGGCGGCGATTGCGGCACCACGCTCGCCGGCGGCGCGAGCTGCACGGTCCAGGTGACCTTCACCCCCAGCGCGAACGGCGCGGAGTCGACGACCTTGAGCTACACGGCCACGCCCGGGGGCAAGGCCACCACGTGGATCTCCGGCACCGGCCAGACCGCCGCGAGCCTCTCGGTCAGCCCGACCTCGAAGGACTTCGGCTCGGTCCTCGACGGCCAGACCTCGCAAGCGAGCTTCACCTTCACGAACGACGGCGGGCAAGACACCGGGACGCTCACCGCCGCGCTCTCCGGAGCCGATGCGTCCGACTTCAAGATCGTCACCGACTTCGACCATTGCACCGGCCAGACAATCCCGGGCGGGTTCACCTGCGACGTCGAGGTCGACTTCGTGCCGACTTCGGGCGGCGCCAAGAGCGCCACGCTCACCGTCTCGGGCAGCCCCGGCGCGAGCGCGAGCGCGACGCTCACCGGCACGGCGCTGAAGCCGGCGACGCTGTCCGTCACCCCGAACGCCCACGACTTCGGGCAGGCCGTGACGGGCACGACCTCGAGCGCGGTCACCTTCACCGTCACCAACACCGGCGACCAGGGGACCGGCGTCCTCTCGGCGGCGCTCGGCGGCACGAGCCCGAACCAGTTCGCGATCGTCGCGGGCAGCGACACCTGCACCAACGCGAGCCTCCTCGCGGGCGCGGCCTGCACGGTCGAGGTCGAGTTCGCGCCCACGGGCACCGGCTCGATCAGCGCAACCCTGACGGTGAGCGGATCGCCCGGCGGCAGCGCTGTCGCCACCTTGAGCGGCACCGGCGACTCGCCAGGCTTCTTGACGCTCGACCCCGCCTACCACGACTTCGGCTGGGTCGGCGCCGGCACCGCGAGCGCGCCCGTCGCCTTCACGGTCACCAACTCTGGCGACGCGACGAGCGGGACGATCTCCAGCGCCGCGATCACCGGCACCCACGCGGCGGACTTCACGGTCCTTGGCGACGGCTGCGCGGGCAAGACGCTCGCGGGCCACGCGAGCTGCAGCGTCGACGTCGAGTTCGCCCCCGCGAGCAAGCTCGGGGACGAGACGGCCTCGCTCGCGGTCGGCGCCTCGCCTGGCGGCAGCGCTACCGCTTCACTCGAGGGCTCCAGCGTCGCTCCCGCCCAGCTCACGGTCACCCCGGCCTCGAACGACTTCGGGTCGGTCGGCGAGGGCACGTCGTCGAGCGACGTCGCCTTCGCCTTCCAGAATACCGGCGAGGTGGACACGGGCAAGCTGCCGGCGGCATCTCTTTCCGGCACCGACGTGGACCAGTTCGCCATCGACACCGATGGCTGCCAGGGCCTGACGCTGCAGCCGAACTGGAGCTGCAACGTCACCGTCAGGTTCGCGCCGACCTCGACGGGCGCGAAGAGCGCGACCCTCACCGAAAGCGCCAGCCCGGGCGGGAGCGCCAGCGCCTCCCTGGCCGGGAGCGGCTACGTCCCCCCGCACCTGACCATCTCCCCGACCACCCACGACTTCGGGACGGTGCAGGCGGGCACGGCCAGCGCGGAGCAGTCGTTCACCATCACCAACACCGGCGCCGGCGCGAGCTGGACCCTGTCGAGCACGCTCTCCGGCACCGCTGCGGGCGAGTTCACGATCGTCGCCGGGAGCGATACCTGCTCGGGGACCACGCTCGCCAGTGGGGCGAGTTGCACGGTCGGGGTGGAGCTGAAACCGACGTCCGAGGGCTCCAAGTCGGCGACGCTGACGGTGGCCGACGCCGGCGCCGGCACGACGAGCGCGACCTTGAGCGGCGCGGCGAAGCAGCTCGCCATCACGCCGACCTCGAACGGCTTCGGTAGCATCCGCGTCGGCGCCACGAGCACGACGGTCGCCTTCGCTGTGACCAACACCGGCTCGACCCCGACGGCGGGAGCGCTCACCGTCGCGCTCTCGGGGACCGGCGCCTCCGAGTTCACGACGACGAGCGACACCTGCTCGGGCGCGGGCCTCGGCGCGGGACAGCGCTGCTCGGTCGCCATCGATTTCGCGCCGTCGGCCGTCGGCAGCCAGAGCGCGACGCTCACCGTCGAGGACGCGCCGGACGACGCGGCCACCGCGAGCCTGGCCGGAACGGGAACGGCGCTCTCCATCACGCCGGCGACGGACGCGTTCGGCAAGGTGGCCGTCGGCTCGGCGCAGTCGACGACCTTCACCGTGCAGAACGTCGGGAGCGGGTCGAGCGGCCCCTTGACGACGACCCTCACCTCGTCGAGCGGCGCCTTCACCGCGACGACCGACGGCTGCAACTCGCAGACGCTCGCCGGAGGGGCGACCTGCACCGTCACCGTGAAATTCGCTCCGGCGAACGCGGGGACGGCGGACTCGGCGACGCTCGCGGTGTCGAGCACGCAGGCGGGCACGGCCTCCGCATCGCTTTCCGGCACCGGCGTCGACCTGACGCTCTCCTACCCGACGCTCACGTTCCAGGCGTTCGTCGGCAAGCCTCAGAGCGAGACCGAAACCTTGACGAACCCCTCGGACTACGCCGTCACCCTCGACACCACCCTTCTCGGCATCTACGTCGACCAGACCGGGAACGCCTTCGACACCGATCGCGGGGCTTGCGGCTCGAGCCTCGCCGCCGGGGCCTCCTGCGGCGTGACCGTCACCTTCGATCCGTCCGAGGTCGGCACCTACACCGGCACGCTGGTCGTCAAGGGGTACTCCCCGACCGCCGCGCTCACCGGCCAGGCGTTGATGCTCACCATCCTCCCGAGTCCGCTGGACTTCGGCAGGCACGCCGCGCCGTGGACCGACACGGTCACCATCGAGAACAACGGCGGCGTTCCGACCGGCACCTTCTATCCGGCCGAGATCGTCGATTACGACGCCTCGAGCTTCAGCACCTCCCAGGACACCTGCGCCGGCACGCGCCTCGCCGCGGGCGCGAGCTGCACCGTCGCGGTCACCTTCGCTCCGACGGCGGAAGGCGCGCTCACGAGCAAGCTCTCCCTGACCGTCCAGGGCGACGGCCCCGGCGGAATCGGCAACGACGACACGCTCACCGGCACGGGCATGGCGCTCGACCTCTCGCCGGCGAGCGCGACCTTTCCCGGGACGACGCCAGTCGGAAACGACGGCGGCACCGCGACCTTCACCCTCAGCAACGTCACCGGTCAGGCGACGAGCCAGCTCACCATCGCCGAAGGGGGCGCGGACCCGTACGACTTCGTCTTCCAGCCGGGCACCACGTGCCAGAGCGGCCACACGCTCGCAGCAAACTCGAGCTGCGCGATGGTGGTCGAGTTCCTTCCCCGCCAGAGCGGCACGCGCACGGCGACGATCACCATCAGCGGCAACAGCTACGAATCCGCGAGCGCCACCCTCTCCGGCACCGGCCAGTGAGGTCCCTTCGATAGCTTCATCGATGGATCATGCCGTCGGCGGTCGAGGCTGGGCTGCGCCAGGCGCCCGCGGCTGACTATTCTCCTTCGGGCGATGAACCCGCACGGGCCAGAGCGGAAGCCGCTCTTCGTTTCGCACCGCTTGGCGGGACCGCCGCTGCCGGCCGTGGTGCTCGAGCGGGCCAACCGTTTTCTCGCCCGCTGCCGGCTCGACGACGGCCGCGAGGTCTTTGCGCACGTGCCCGACCGCGGCCGGCTGACGAACGTGCTGGTCCCCGGCGCGCGCGCGTACCTCTTCGCCGCCCAGGGCCCGACGCGCCGGACTTCGTTCAGCCTCCTCGTCTGCGAGGAGCCGCGGTCGAGCGTGCTCGTCGCGATCGATCCCGCCGGGGCGAACCTGCGCACGCGCGCGCTCCTCGACCGCGGGCTCGTCCCCGGAATCCCGCCCGGCGTTTCGGTGCGCCCGGAGGCGCGCCTCGGCGAATCGCGGATCGACTTTCTGCTCACCCGCGGCGCCGAGCGCGTCGCGCTGGAGGTGAAGAGCGTCGGCGTCACCCGAGCGGGGATCGCCACCTTCCCCGACGCGCCGACCGAGCGGGGCGTGCGCCACCTCGAGGAGCTCGCGCGTTTCGTCCGCGGAGGCGAAGGGGAAGCGCTGGTGCTCTTCGTCGTGCAGCGAGGCGACGCGACGGCGGTCCGCCCCGACGGCGAAATCGATCCGCTCTTCGCCCGCACGATGCGCCGGCTCGCGAAGACCCTGCGCTACGCGGCGGTCGGCTTCGAGGTCGCCCCCGCCGGCCTGACGTTTCGAGGCGAGTTGCCGGTCCTCCTCTAGCGGGACAGCCGGCGCCAGGCGGAGGGCAGTGGGAGCCGAAACCGGAAGGCTCGGGCGGTGGCCGCGTGTTAGCCTCCCGCGGCGCTCATGCCCGCTCTCGCGATTCGCTGTCACCGTCTCGTCAAGCGCTACTCGCCGGAGGTGCTAGCGGTCGACGGGCTCGACCTGGAAGTCGAGCGCGGCGAGTGCTTCGGCCTCCTGGGTCCGAACGGCGCCGGAAAGACGACCACCATCGAAGTCCTGGAGGGCTTGCTCCCGCCGACCAGCGGCGATGTCGAGGTGCTCGGCCAGCGTTGGGCCCACGACGCGCGGTCGCTCCGGGAGAAGCTCGGCATCACCCTGCAGGAGACGCACCTGCCCGAGCGGCTGACGGTGCTGGAGGTGGTGCGGCTCTTCCGGGCGCTCTACCGGAGCGGACGCCGACCGGAAGAGGTGCTGGACCTCGTGTCGCTGGGCGAGAAGGCCCGCGCCTACCAGCGCACGCTCTCGGGCGGTCAGAAGCAGCGGCTGGCGGTCGCCTGCGCGCTGGTCGGCGACCCGGAGCTGTTGTTCCTGGACGAGCCGACGACCGGGCTCGACCCGCAGTCCCGGCGGCAGCTCTGGGAGGTCATCGCGAGCTTCCGGCGAGACGGGCGGACGGTGCTCTTGACGACGCACTACATGGACGAGGCGGAGCGGCTCTGCGACCGGGTGGCGATCGTCGATCGCGGGAAGCTCATCGCCCTGGGCACGCCGAAGGAGCTCATCGCCCGGGTCGCCGGGGCCGAGGTGGTGGAGCTCGCCCCGGCTGACGGGCTTAGTTTGAGCGCTCTCGGAGAGCTGCCGGGCGTCCAGGGCGCGCGGCGGGAGGCGGACGGCATCCATCTGACCGTCGACCGGGCTCACGTGGCGATTCCGGCGCTCCTGGCGTTCGTCGAAGCGCGCGGCAAAGCGCTGACGCGGCTCGCCACCCATTCGGCGACGCTGGAGGACGTGTTCGTCACCCTGACCGGCCGGCATCTGCGCGACTGACGAGGACTCTCGTGAAAGTGGTCGGCGACTCGCCGCTCTACCAGCTCACCCTCGCGCGCCTGAAGCTCCTTTTTCGCGAGCCGGGCGCGATGTTCTGGACGTTCGGCTTCCCGATGGTGCTCGCCATCGCGCTGGGCATCGCCTTTCGCAACCAGCCGCCGGAGCCGGTTCGGGCAGCGGTGCAGGATGGCTCTGGCGCTGCCGCCATGCTCAGCGCCCTGGCGAAGAGCGCGCGGGTCAAGCCGGAGCTCCTGTCCGCCGCGAGCGCGCGCCAGGCGCTGCGGGACGGCGCGGTCGCCATCGTCGTCGCGCCGGGGGATCCGGTCACCTACGTGTTCGACCCGACCCGGCCCGACAGCCGCCTCGCGCGCCTCGTGGTGAACGACGTGCTCCAGCGCGCGCTCGGCCGCAAGGACGTCACCCGGGCCCGGGACGAGATGGTGACCGAGCCGGGCGCCCGCTACATCGATTTTCTGATTCCCGGGCTCCTCGGCCTCATCCTGATGTCGAGCGGGCTGTGGGGCATCGGCTACACCATCGTCGAGACGAGGACCAAGAACCTCCTGAAGAGGATGCTCGCGACGCCGATGAGGCGGGGCGATTTCCTCTTGTCGTTCGTCTTGATGCGGGTGGTGTTCCTCTTCGCCGAGGTACCGGTGCTGGTCGGCTTCGGCCACTTCGTCTTCGGAGTCCCGGTGCGGGGTTCGCTTGCGCTCTTGCTCCTCGTCTCGTTGCTCGGGGCGCTGTCTTTCGGCGGCATCGGCCTGTTGCTCGCGAGCCGCGCGCAGAACATCCAGACCGTCAGCGGGCTGATGAACCTGGTGATGATGCCGATGTACGTCGGCTCCGGCGTGTTCTTCTCGATTTCCAAATTCCCGAAAGCGGTGCAGCCCTACTTGAAAGCGCTTCCGCTCACCGCGTTGAACGACGCCCTGCGGGCGATCATGAACGAGGGCGCCGGGCTCGCCGGGGTCCTCCCGCAGCTCGCGATTCTGACGGGCATCACCGTGGTCTCCTTCGCGGTGGCCGTGAAGCTCTTTCGCTGGTCGTAGGATGGGCGGCGCGTCGCCCATGCACGGACGTTCGCAAGGGATCGATGCCCTTCGACCGAGGAGAATCGATGCGCGACCCGGTGGCGCTCGCCTGGAGCGGACGCATTCCAGAAGCTCGCGCGCTGGCGGTGGAGCAGGCCGAGAGCGCTGATCCTCTGCTCGCCGGCCAGGGGCTGGAGGCGCTGGGCGTCTTGGGGCGGGAGCATGGCGTGCGGGCGGACGAGCGAATCGAGCGGTTGCTGATCGATCGCGCGCGGGAAGAGGGGCCGCTGGCGCGGCGGGCGTTCGAGGCGGCGATGGAGCTCGATTCGCGGGCGCTCGAGCCGCTGGTGACCGAGCTGTTCCGGCGGGGGAGGTCCCGGTGGGAGGTGCTGCGCTATGCGGGAGAGCTGCCGAGTTACGGCATCGCTCGCGCACTGGCGGAGGGCTGGGGCTCGATTCCCGGCGATCTGCGGGACGAGGCGCTCTTGACCTCGTGCGCGATGCCGGCGGCGAATCCGGCCGAGTGCGACGACTGGGGGGCGAAGGCGCTCCTGGCGACCAGCGACCCGCGGGAGTCGGTGCGGGTGGCGGCGTTCACGGCGCTGCGGGTCTGGGCCTACGTGCCGGCGGGCGAAGCCTGCGCTGCGGCGATGATGGACGAGAGCCCTGCCGTTCGGCGCGAGGTGGAGCGCGCCCTCGCGGAGATCGACGCCGACCGCCTCGCGAAGGCTCGGGAGCAGCTCGCCCGGCGCTGAAGCACGTGCCAGAGGCGGGCTGCGGGGGCCGCGCGCTCACCGGAACCGGTGCGCAATGGGGAAGCGCCAGCCCTCGCCGAAAGCCCGGGGGGTCACCCGCAGCACCGGCGCGGCCTGGCGGCGCTTGTACTCGCTCGCGCGGACGAGCAAGAGCACCCGGTCGATGGTCTGACGGTCGATCGCCGGCTCGTCGCGGGCGATGTCCGCCGCCGACTCGCGCGCCTCCACGTACCGCCGCAGAATCCGGTCGAGCTCCTCGTAGGGCGGCAGCGAGTCCTGGTCGGTCTGGTCGGCCTTCAGCTCCGCGCTCGGCGGCCGGGTCAGAATCCTCTCGGGGACGAGGCCCGGCGACAGCGCGTTCACCCGCCGGACGAGCGCGTACACCAAGGTCTTCGGAAGGTCGCCGATCACCGCGAGCCCGCCGGCCATGTCGCCGTAGAGCGTGCAGTAGCCGGTCGCGAGCTCGCTCTTGTTGCCGGTCGTCAGCAGCAGCGTCCCGAACTTGTTCGACATCGCCATCAGGAGCGCGCCGCGCACGCGGGCCTGGAGGTTCTCTTCCGCGGTGTCCGACGCGCGGCCCTGGAACGGCTCTCGCAAGAGCTCGAGGTAGCTCGCGAACGGCCGCTCGATGGGGAGCACGAGGTGGTGGACGCCGAGGTTGCGGGCCAGGGAAGCGGCGTCGTCGTTCGACATCGCTGCCGTATAGCGGGAGGGCATCGACAGGGTCGTCACCTGCTCGGCCCCGAGCGCCCGCGCGGCGATCACCGCGACGAGGGCGGAGTCGATGCCGCCCGACAGCCCCAGCACCGCGCCGTGGAACCCGGTCTTGCGCGCGTAGTCGCGGGTCCCGAGAACCAGGGCTTGGAGCAGCTCGTCCAGGTCGGTCGCGGACAGGTCCTCGGCGAGCGGCGTCATGATCAGCGTCGCCTCGCCGATGGTCTGGGCGGTCTTGGTCGCGAGAAGCGGCTCCGACTCGGCGTGGGTGAGCGCCCCGGGCGACGGCTCGAGGTCGACGACCGTCAGCGCTTCTTCGAACGCCGGCCCCCGCGCGAGCAGATGCCCGCCAGCATCGACCGCGAACGACTGGCCGTCGAAGACGAGCGCGTCGTTTCCGCCGACCAGGTTCGCCATCGCCACCGGCAAACCGTGGTGGCGCGCGGCGGCGGCGATCATCGTCTGGCGCAGGGCGGGCTTGCCGACCGCGTAGGGCGAGGCCGAGAGGTTGACGACGAGCTGCGCGCCCCTTTCGGCGACCTCGACCATCGGGTCCTGGTGATAGCGGCGGCGGCGCCAGAACTGCTTGTCGTTCCAGAGGTCCTCGCAGATGGTGATCCCGAGGCGGATGCCGTCCAGCAGGGCGACAGCGGTCTCGGGGGCCGGGTCGAAATAGCGGCCCTCGTCGAAGACGTCGTAGGTCGGCAGGAGGCTCTTGCGCCCCCGGGCGACGACGCGGCCGCCGTCGATGAGCACCGCGGCGTTGTAGAGGCCCGCGCCCTCGCCGCCGTGGGCTTCGATGGTGCCGACGAGGAGCGCCACGCCCTCCGGCAGCGGTCCTGAGACCAGCTCCTCCAGCGCCCGGTCGGCGCCGGCGACGAAGGCGGGCAGCTCGAGGAAGTCGCGGGGCGGATAGCCGGTCAGCGCCAGCTCGGGGCCGACGACGAGCCGGGCGCCCCTGCGCGCGGATTCACCGGCGGCCTGCCGGACGCGGGCCACGTTTCCGGCGAAATCGCCGACCACGGTGTCGACTTGCGCGAGAGCGATGCGCATGGCGCGCGCATGGTAGCGCCGCTTCGGGACTCGCCCGCGGGATGCGTCCTTTCATCTGGAACCGCGCCGGCTCGGCGCATTGCGTCGCCCGCTCGCCCGCCGCAACGTAGGACCTAGGGAGCGGGCGTCGCGCGACGGGGCGCACGCAAAGGGGGCTGGCGTGGGCCAGTGGGATCCGTTCGCGGACGTGTTTCACATCACCGAGCGCTTCGGAGGGCGATTCAAGGACGGATGGCCCGCGGAAGCACTGCTAGCCGGCGACGGGGGTGCCGCTACCCCTTGCGCCGACGTGTTCGACGACCGGGAAGGGGTGACCGTCGAGGTGGAGCTGCCGGGCGTGGCCGCGCAGGACCTCGCGGTGACCGTTGCCGGCGACACGGTGGTGGTGGAGGCGGAGCGGAGGCTCTCGAATGCCAATGGGCGCCGGGTGCGGTCGCTGGAAGGCCGCTACGGGCGGATGCGCCGCGAGTTCGTGCTGCCGGTGCGCACCGAGACGGAGCACGCGCTGGCGGAGCTGTGTCGAGGGGTGCTGCGGATCTTCGTCCCCCGCGCGCAAGCACGATCGACGGCGACCTTCACCCTGCCCGTGCGCGACGAAGAGCCGGTGGAAGTGCCGGTGGGCTGAACGGCGCTCAGCCACCAGCATCGCCGGCCAACGTCCGATCGGACCGATCGGACCGATCCGACCGATCGGTCATGTCGGGCGGCGGCGAGTCCCGCGCCTTTCGCCTAACCAATCTCCTCCGCGATGCGCCGGGCGGCTTGTGCGGGGTCCGCCGCCTCCCGGAGCGGCCGGCCGACGACAAGGTAGTCGGCACCGGCGTCGAGGGCCGCTCGCGGGGTCGCCGCCCGCGCCTGGTCACCGGGAGCGCTCCCGGCTGGCCGAATTCCCGGGACCACCAGAACTGGCGCCGCACCCAGCGCCGCCCGTATCGCCGCCACCTCGTGCGGCGAGCAGACGAGCCCGTCGGCGCCGGCCTCCACCGCGAGACGCGCGAGCCTCACGACGTGCTCCTCCACCGAGCCGTCGATCGATTGCGCCGCGAGGTCGGCCGGCGCGAGGCTCGTCAGCACGGTCACCGCCAGGAGCAACGGGCGCTCTCCAGCAGCGCTTTCGAGGCCAGCTCGCGCCGCGCCGATCATCTTGCGCCCGCCGGCGGCGTGGACGGTGAGCATCCGGATGCCGAGCCGTGCCGCGCTCCTCGCCGCGCCTTCGACCGTGTTCGGGATGTCGTGCAGCTTCAGGTCGAGGAACACCGGCAGCCCGGCATCCTGGGCGACCCGCACCGCTCTTGCCCCCTCCGCGACGAACAGCTCCAGCCCGACCTTGGCGAGCCCCACGTGGCCGGCGAGCTGACGGCAGAGAGAGCGCGCTTCGTCGAGGGCTGGCACGTCGAGCGCGGCGATGAGGCGGTCTTTCGGAGCGAGGTCACGCACGATTGATGCCCAGAACTCTGCGCCCGCACAATCCGCTCATCGTGAGCGATTCCCCCCGCTCATCCTGAGCGCAGTCGAAGGATGAGCGCCCCGAGAGAAGCCCGCTGGTCCCTCGACTGCGCTCGGGATGAGCGGTCTCTCGCAGGCCGAGCTCAGCGTCCCCGGCCAGCCAGGGCACCGAGTACCGCGAACTCGCGCTGCAGATCGTCGAGGGACTTGAGCTCGATCTCCTTCGAGTCGCGCTTCTTCCACTCGACCTTGCCCTGAGCGAGAGCCTTCTTGCCCACCGCGACGCGCACCGGCAGCCCGATGAGGTCGGCGTCCTTGAACTTCACCCCCGGCCGCTCGTCGCGGTCGTCGAGCAGCACCTCCACGCCCGCCGCGGTCAGTTGCTGGTAGAGCTTCTCGGTCGTCTCCTTCACCTGCGGGTCGTTCGGCTGGAGCGGCAGGAGCGCCACCTGGAACGGCGCGATCGACATCGGCCAGAGGATGCCGTCGTCGTCGTGGTGCAGCTCGACGCTCGCGGCGAGGATGCGCTCGACGCCGATGCCGTAGCTGCCCATGACGATGGGCGACTCTTTCCCGTCGGGGCCGAGGACCGTCGCACCCATCGTCTGCGAGTAGCGCAGGCCCAGCTTGAAGATGTGGCCGAGCTCCAGCGCTTTCGCCACCTGCAAGGGCCGCTGCCCCTTCGGGTCGAGCTCGCCTTCCTTCACCAGCCTGAGGTCGACCCACTCCGGCGTGAAGTCGCGGCCGGGCACGACGCCGCGCAGGTGGAAGCCGTCCTCGTTGGCGCCGGTGACCATGTTGGTGCGGCCCTGGAGCGCGTGGTCGGCGAGGATCTTGAGCCCGCGCACGCCGACGGCGCCCAAGGACCCCGGCAGCGCTCCTAACGCCGAACGAATCTCCTCCGGATGCGCGGGACGGTGGTCGGTCGAGCCGGCCGCGGCGGCGAGCTTCGCTTCCACCAGCTCGTGATCGCCCCGCAGGAGCGCCAGCACCAGGTTGCCGTTCACCATGTAGACGAGCGTCTTGATCTGCCGCTTGGCGCTGACCTCGAACGGCGGCTGCTCCAGGTCCTCGATCGTGCGCACGCCGGGCGTCGGGAACTTCTCCGGCTTCTCGGGACCGGTCTCGTCCTCTTCGGCGGGGATGACGCTCGTCGCCTTCTCCACGTTGGCCGCGTAGCCGCTCTCGACGTTGAACGCGATCAGGTCCTCGCCGGCGTCGGTCTTGACCATGAACTCGGTCGAGGCCTTGCCGCCCATCGCGCCGGTGTCGGCGTCGACCTGGACGAAGGTGAGCCCGCAGCGCTCGAAGATGCGCTCGTAGGCGTGCCGGTGCGCCTCGTAGGAGCGGTCCAGCCCCTCCCAGTCGAAGTCGAAGGAGTACGAGTCCTTCATCGTGAACTGGCGCACCCGCAGGAGGCCCGACTTCGGCCGCGGCTCGTCGCGGAACTTGGTCTGGATCTGGTACCAGAACTGGGGGAGCTGCTTGTACGAGCGCACCTCGCCGCGGGCGATGGCGGTGAAGACTTCCTCGTGGGTCATCGCCAGGCACAAGTCGGCGCCCTTGCGGTCCTTCAAGCGGAACATGTTCTCGCCCATGCCGGTCCAACGGCCGCTCTCCTCCCACAGCTCGCGCGGGCTCAGCGCCGGCAGGTGGAACTCCTGCCCGCCGATGGCGTTCATCTCGTCGCGGATGATCGCCTGGATCTTGTTGAGCGAGCGTTGCGCGAGCGGGAGGACCGAGTAGATGCCGGCGGAGAGCTGGCGGATGAATCCCGCGCGCACGAGCAGCTTGTGGCTCGGCACCTGCGCGTCGGCGGGCGCCTCCTTCAGGGTCGGGATGAACATCTGCGAGTAGCGCATCCTTGAGCACCTCAGAAAAAGGGGAGGCGGAAAATAGCACCCATCCGGTGACGCCGTAGGGCGGGTACTCGCCCGCCGCCGTAGCGTCACGGCAGGGGACGAGCCCCTCCCTACGACGACCGATCGGACGCGAACCCGCTGAATCGTCGCGGATTTCCCAGGCGCGTGGAGCCGGCGAAGCTTCTCGCGCGCCTTGGTCGCGACCGTGTTATACGCGCTCGCGCGATGAGCAGGGCCCGTAGCTCAGCGGTAGAGCTCTCGGCTCATAACCGAATCGGCCCAGGTTCGAATCCTGGCGGGCCCACCAGGATGACTTAGGGCTCGAGGCGGGGAACAGCAGAGGAGAAGAGACGTTGCGCAACAGGTTGGCGGCTCTCGAACGGCTCCAGGCCGTGGACTCGGAGCTGGACGGGCTCGCGGCGCGAGCGGCGCGGTTCCCCGCTCAGCGGGCGGCGCTCCAAGCGGAGGTCACGAAAGCCCAAGAGGAGGCTGACCAGGAGCGGGGCCGGCTGGCCGACAACGAGCGGGCGAGGCGGACGCTGTCGACCCAGCTCGAGGCCGACCGCGACAAGGTGAAGAAGTGGGAGACCCGGCTGCCGAACCTCAAGCACCCGCGCGAGTTCGCGGCGCTGCAGCGCGAGGTCGAGGGCCAGAAGCGCACGAACCTGCAGAGCGAGGAGGAGCTCAAGCGCCTCAGCCAGGAGGCCGGCGAAATCAAGGCGGCGCTCGCGGCGAAGGAGGCGGAGGCGGCGGCGCGCCAGGCGGCGCTCGCCGACGAGACTCACGGCACCGCTTCCCAGGAGCAGGAGCTCGAGGAGGGCATCGCCCGGCTGACCAGGAGCCGCGAGGAAGCGAAGACGCAGGTCGACCCGCAGCTCTTGAAGACCTACGAGCGCATCCGCCAGCGCAAGCCGGGACCGGCGCTGATCCCCGCCTCGGGCGGGAGCTGCTCGGCGTGCCACCGGCGGCTGCCGCCACAGACGATGAACCGCCTCTACGTCGCGGGCGCCATCGAGCCTTGCCCGAGCTGCCAGCGGCTCGTCTACGTGCCGCCCGAACCGGAAGGCGCGCACCCGGGCTAGGCCCTCGCCGAAAGCCTCGTGGCTCGACGGCGCTCGCCATGAGCGGTCGACGCTTCGCGCGGACTTGCACCGCTCATCCCATGCCTATCCGGTCGGCGCGCTGGTCGGATGTAGCATCCTATCCAGTTGACACACTTGGAGCCGGACACGCCAGTGTCCGGGTACATGCACGGCCTAGAATGCTATCGGTAGTGCTGGGCCGCGGGCCCGGCGCCCGGCCAGCGGCGTGGCACCATGGGGGATCAATCGATCGCGTCGCCTGCACCCGGACTCTGGCGTGTCCGGGTCCAAGTGCATCGACCCGCTCACCTCGAGCGCCCATCGATGGATGGCGGCAACCGTTTCCGGCGAGGATCGAACCGATGGCCCATCCGACGCTCGCCCAGGTGGTCGAGGCGATCGCCTCGGAGGAGCCGCTCGAGCGCGCGGCGGTGAAGCTCGGCGTGACGCGCGAGGAGCTGGTGAGCGTTCTGCGCGAGGCCGTCGCGACCCCGGTCTTTCGAGCGCCGGCGAAAGTGCGCGAGCGGCTTCTCCGAGCGCGAGAGGCGGCGCCGCCTGATGCCGGGCAGGAGCCCTCTCCCCGGGCCGCGCGTCGCGCGGTGCTCTACGTCGACGGCGCCTCGCGGGGGAACCCCGGTCCGGCGGGGGCAGGAGCGGTCCTGACGCTTCCCGGCGGGGAGAGCCACCGGCTGGGGCGCTTCCTCGGGGTGCGGACCAACAACCACGCCGAGTACCAGGGGGTGCTCCTGGGCCTCGCGAAAGCGCTCGAGCTCGGCGTGAAGGAGCTGGACGTCCGGGGCGACTCGATGCTGACGATGATGCAGCTCAAGGGCGAGTGGAAGCTGCGCAACGAGGGGCTCCGGCCGCTCTACGACGAGGCGCGCTCGCTCGCCCGAAGGTTCGCGGCGATCACGTTCCGCCACATCCCGCGGGAGGAGAACCAGGCCGCCGACGAGATGTCCAACCGCGCCATCGACGAGCGGATGTAGCGGCGGGTCGGGACGCGCTCACCGGTTCGCGCCGATGTCCGATCGGACCGATCGGACCGATCGGTCGGATCGGTCCGATCCGACGGGCAAGAGGCGGTGAGGCCCATCGTGCCCGCGACGCGCGACCGGAACCTCGGGCCCGCCCTCGAGGAAGGCTCTCGAGCACCCTGGAAATGGCTGTCTCTTCGTGCGACGCTTCCGACCTTGGCGATTGAAAAGGTCGCCGAAGGTGACGTCTCATGCGCATCGGGAGCTTCGTTCTGGGGCTGGTCGCGCTCGTCGGGGTCGCCGGCTGTTCGGGCGGCAAGCATCCCCCGCCGCCGCCGCACCCCGACGGCGGTACGGCGCCCAAGCTCACCTTCTCCCTCTCGCTCCAGCAATCGGACCTCGGTCTCCGGCAGGGCACCAGCGCCGTCGTCAACTTCAGCCTCTCCGCCGCGAACGGGGTGCGCAAGTCCGACGCGACGGTGAAGGTGACCGGGGCCGGCTCCGGGGTGACGGCGTCGGCCGGGCCGGTCGGCCTCTCGGGCTGGGGTTCGGTCGACTTCACCGCCTCGGGGGACGCGCCCGCGACGACCCGCACGGTGACGATCGCCGTCTCGGGTGACGGCGCGAGCGCGGCCGCGACGCTCCCGTTGACGGTGACGGCCTTCTCCGATGTCGAGGGAATGGTGGAAGACCAGTCCGGCGCCGGCGTCGGCAACGCGATGGTCCGCAGCGGCTCCGCGCAAGCGCACACCGGGGGCGACGGCAGCTTCCGCCTGCCCAACGTGCCGCTCCCGTACGACCTGGACATCGTGACCCCGGACGGCCGCCGGGGATACCGGTTCGCCGGGGTCGACCGCCGCGACCCGACGTTCGCCGTCGAGGGCGGGCAGGCGAACCAGGGGGTGTGGACGGTCGATGGCACCCTCGCGGGCGCCTGGGTGCCGCCGCCCCAAGACGGCAAGGTGGCCATCGCGCTCGACGCGCCGGGAACCAACCCCCTCGCCCAGCCCGTCACCCTCGACGGCAACGCTTTCGAGACGCTGACCTTCCCGGTCCCGGGCCCGGGCGCGCTCGCCGTCGGCAACCTGGTCGCGCTGGAGACCAAGGTCGATGCCGACGGAAACCTGGCGGGCTACTACGCGTCGGGAAGCCATCCGGTCGAGGTGATGAGCGGCAAGCACCTGTCGGGCGCGAGCATCCGGCTGGCCCTGCTGCGCGCGGGCACCTTCGGCGCCAACGTGACGGTTCCGGACGGCTACCAGCTCACCCATCGCGAGAGCGCCCTCCTCCCGGTCGGCGGCAACGCGATCTTCCCGCTCGGCGACGACACCTCCGGCGCGGCGAGCTTCCTGATCCCGGCCCCGGACAACTCGAGCGGCTTCACCCTGCGCGTCACGCTGGTCGCCGAGAAGGGCTCGCAGCGCGCGCTGCTCCAGCAGAGCGGCCTCGTCGCGAGCGACTCGCCCCTGCCGCTGGCCGTTCCTGCGGCGCCGGCGATCACGCCGCCGGCCACGCCGGTCACCACCGACACCGATTTCGCCTGGACCGACACGCAAAAGCGCGTCTACCTCGCCGCCTGGGAAGACCAGGACCCCGGCGGGTCGATGCTCTTCGTCGTCACCACCGCCCAGCACGCGACGATCCCGGACCTGACCGACATCGGCTTCCTCCCTCCCGCCTCGCGCCAGATCACCTTCGGCGTCCTGGGGCAGGCGGTGACGACGATGCAGGAGGCCACCAGTCCCGGCGGGCTGCGGTACGGGCTCATCGTCCCGGGCGCGCAGGATGGCACCGTCGACGATGGCGCGGTCGGCGCGGACACGCTCGACGTCACTTTCTCAGGACAATAGCGATGCGACATTTCGGTCATCGATGGGTCTTCTGCTCCGCGCTGGCGCTTTCGGCCTGCTCGCGGTGCATCGGGCCTGCGGTCCGCGGCAACGGCGTCGAGCGAACCGAGGCGCGGAAGATCGCGCAGCCGTTCGACCAGGTCGCGCTCGAGACCGACGCCGTGGTCGACGTCGCCGTGGGCAGCCCGGCGGCGGTGACGGTGACTTGCGATGCGAACCTCGTCCCGTACATCGGCACGCTGGTGCACTCGGGCTCGCTCTTGATCGGGCGGCAGAAGAACCACCGCGGCGTCTGGCTGCGGCCGACCAAGTCGTGTGAGGTCCAGGTGACGACCCCGACGCTGACGAAGGTGACCAACAGCGGCGCCGGCATCCTCACGCTCGCGGGCGTGCGCGCGCCGGCGTTCGACATCGTCGAGTCGGGCGCGGGCAAGATCGAGGCGACGGCGCTGGACGTCGAGCACTTGCGGCTCGTCCTCTCGGGGGCGGGATCGCTCACGGTCTCGGGGAAGGCGCACGCGGAGGAGATCACCCTGAGCGGCACCGGGCTCGTGGCGGCCAAGGGATTGATCGCGGAGCAGGCGGGCGCGGACCTGAGCGGAGCGGGAGCGATCGAGCTGACCGCGACCAAGGACTTCGAGGGCAAGCTCACCGGCCTCGGCAAGGTCTCGGTCGCCGGCAACCCCAAGGACCGCCACGTCACCCAGAGCGGCCTCGGCACCGTCGCGTACGAGTAGGGGCGGGGGCTCGTCCCCTGCCGCGATGGGCGGTCGACCAGAACGGCAAGCCGATGGCGGGCGTCAGCTTGACCTACGCAACGTCCAACGCGCGGGTCGCCACGGTCGACGCCACCGGGAAGGTGACGGCGGTCAAGAGCGGAGCCGCTACCGTCACGGTCTCGAGCGGCGCGGTCAGCCAGATGGTCGGCGTCAACGTGACGATTCCGGCGATGCTGATGCTGCGGCCGACGGCGCGACCGGTCGATGCCTCCGCCCGGCGTCGCCGGCACGCCCCCTGTGATGTCTTCCTGGCACCGATTTCGTCGCGATGCGCACTGGCATCGGACCCGGGAGGTCGAGCGCCGCGGGCAGGCGTTGGTCGGCGAGCATCGCGCGCATGGTCGAGTGGTCGAGCGCGATGGCACGTTGGTAACGCAAATGCCGGAGCGCGCGCATCTCGGATCGTCGGCCGTCGCGGAGGCGTGCGCATCGGCTCACGAGCGGCGGCATCGGGCCCCTCGGCCGACTCCCGCCTCAAGTCTGGTTCGCCCTGCCGGCAGGCCGGCTCCTCGCCGAGGCGACGGCGATCGACTCGAACGCTGACGTGCGCGCCGATGCAACTCACCCGCGGGTGAATTCGCAGCGCTACGCCCGGCGCGATCACCGGGTCCGACCCGACCAACACCGTGTTCCGGACGACCGACACCGTGTTCCGGACGACCGACACCGTGTTCCGGATGACCAACACCTTGTCGGAGATGATCAACACCTTGTCGGAGACTGGGTATCCAGACACCTCAGGTGTCTTGGTCCCCGATCCGCTCACCCTGAGGTGCCCGCGCCCACGGAGCATGAATGGAGCACGGCAAGCATGCGCGGGCCTCGAAGGGCGAGCGCGAGGG
>JAJYLH010000150.1 GCA_021787845.1 Myxococcales bacterium
CAACGTCGGGGTCGAAATCACCAAGGCCCAGATGCGGGGACTGGACTTGCGACCGCACACCTTTCACGGTGAGTGGAACTATGAACTCGCGCCTCGCGAAGTTGGATAGTTAATATCGATCAAAGGCATTAGGGTCCCTGCGTGTACCCGGACACTCACGTGTCCGGCTCCAATTCTCACTCGAAACAGCGCGGAACCGGCGAAAGGCCCGGCGCCCGCCCTCGCGCGCGGCGCGGTTTGATCCGACGAAGCCGGTGCCCCGCGCGGCTGTTCCGGTCGTCGGAATTCGAGTAGGCTCGTCCCATGGCCCACGACATCCATTTTCTCGAGCGTCTTCGGCGCCTGGATGGACCTCAGGTCGAGCTGGCGATGTCGCTCTATCAGAACGCGCCGCTCGTCAAGGCGATTCTCGCAAGCGTCAAGCTGCCCGAGGACCAATCGCGGGTCGCCATCGCGCTGGACGGCTCGGACCAATCGCCGCACGTGCTCGTCGAGCGCAGCGGTCACTTCGTCACCTGCCTCGCGAGCGGGATGCAGCACGACCTGCCCCTCGTCACGCGCGAAGCGGTGGACCGCGCCGCCTCGGCGAACGCGGACCTGCGCGAGAAGCTCCGGGCGGCGAAGGCGATGGAGGGCACGGACGCCTTCCTCCGCCGCGTGCAGCGCATCTTCGACGGACCTCGCCTCACCCGCGAGGAGTTCACCGACATCTATTCCTGGGCGCCGGCGCTCGGCGGGTCGATCATGGAGACCCAGCTCGCCGCCAGTCGCCGCCTGTTGATCCTGAACGCGACCTTGCGCCACAAGGAGCGGCTGCGCGAACGCGACCAGGGCACGGTGCGGCAATACTGGCGCGAGATCTGGCTCCTCCAGCACCTGCTCCTGCCGTACGCCGGCGTGACCCATCGGCGGCTGGATTGGCTGTCCCTCGATCTGAGCCGGGGCGAGAAGCCCGTGCCGAAGACCCCGCACGCCCGGCGGATTCTCGCGCGGTTCACGAGCCCGCCGCCGTTCCTGCGTTTGCAGTTCGCCGGCATCTGGACCGTCACGTTCCTTCTGCCGGCAACGCTGCGCGGGGTCCGCGCCAGCTTGATGCTCGATGATTCCCTGCGCGACGAGGCGCGCCAAGGGTACCTGGAGGGCGGGACCAAGCAAATCTATCCCGCGGCCCTCGTGCTGACGGCTTGGGGCGTCAAGGACCCGTCCTTCGCCGGCCAGGCCACCGCCACGCTGGAGGAGGATCCCCACGAGGGAGGTCCGGCGGACGACGAGGACCGGCGGTTTCGGGCGTACCTCATGGACGTGATGGCGCGTCCGCGCGAGGCGTTCGACCGGGCCTACGAACGTGCCAAAGCCTGGCTGTCGAGCGTCGTCGGCGACGTGTCCGGGGTGGCGACGGCGGACATCCTCGCCGCGAGCGCCTGCCGGCCGCTGGTGGTCAACAAGTTCGAGCCCCTGCTCGAGATGGCCGACCTGATTCCCTTCGTCGTGGCGAGCGAACCGGCCGGCCTGTTCACGCCGGCGAAGCTGCTCGCCCGCTTCCCTCCCGAGGACCTGGACGCCGAGGCGGTCGCGTACGTCGAAGCAATCCGGTCCGGGCGCCAGAAGCCCTCCGAGCCGCCGACCCCGGCGCCGCCCAAGCTCGGCCGGAACGATCTCTGCCACTGCGGCAGCGGGAAGAAGTTCAAGAAGTGCCACGGAGCGTAGCCGAACCTTTTCGGAAGCTCGGTATTCGGTTGACGTTGGTCGTCTCGGCGACAGCCGCGAAGTCCGTAACCCTTCCCGTCGTCCAACGCGGCAAGAACTACATCGGCCGCCCGCGGGAGGTCGATGGCTGTGCGGAGGTGCGTCGGCGCCGAGGGTGACGACGAGCCGTCCGGGGCCGCTTTCCAGGGCTCGGAGCTTGAGCTTTCGCATCTCCGATTTGATGCTCATGAGCTGCACCAGGTTTTCGACCTCTGGGGGCGCCTCGCCGTTGCGATCGATGAGCTCCGCGCGGATGTCGAACAGCTCGTCGTCGTTCTGCGCTTGCGCGAGGCGCTTGTAGAAGAGGAGCCGCTGCGTCACGTCCGGCACGTAGTCATCGGGGATGAACGCCGGGACGCTCAGTGTCACGTCGGGGGCGATCTCCTCTCGCGGCGGCTCGCCGCGCAGCTCGCGGACCGCCTCGTCCATCAGCTCGGCGTAGAGGTCGAACCTGACCGCGTTGATGTTGCCGCTCTGATCAGGCCCCAGGATGTTTCCCGCGCAGCGGATTTCCATGTCAGCGTGGAGAGCCGCCCGCAACGCACCCGCGACGTCAGCCTACTTGCCGCTTTCCGGCTTCGAAAGAAGCCGGGCCTCGATCGCCGCCACCACCCGCTTCGCGATTTCGAGCGCTTCTTCCGCCTCCTCGCGTTTCACCTGCGACGGCTCGCCTGGATAGCGGAAGCTCCAAGCATACATGGAGAGCGGCACAGCAGGATCGATCACCGGCGCCAGCGTCCGGTCGAGCGCGACGCACGCGCGCCGAAGCTCCTCGACTTCAGCGCTCGTGAGAAATGACCCGTCTCTGCTCGCGAGAAAGGGACCGTGGGCATTGGTGAATGCGGGCGGGTAAGCCGGTGGGGAGCGGTTCCGGTTTTTGGTGGAGGCGGGGCCGCGCCGTGA
>JAJYLH010000151.1 GCA_021787845.1 Myxococcales bacterium
GTTGCGGATGATCGGCGGCAAGACCAGGTGGCTGCGCCGCTACCCCGTGCTGCGGAACCTGGTGTTCAACCCGAAGACGCCGGCCGGCCTTGCGCTACAATTGGTCCGTCGATTGTCGCATCGGGACTTGATGATGCTGGGCCGCGATCGCAACGTGTCGGAGACGGTCCGCAAGGTGGCACGCGAAGTTTTCGAGCACCGACGCTGAGCGGACGAGCCGTCGCTCGCCGCGGGGCGCGGAGGGACGATCATGAACCAGCGGCGAACGTACTACGAGGTCCTCGAGGTGGAGCCGTTGGCCTCCAGCGATCAGATCAGGACCGCGTTCCGCCGCCTGGCGCGCGAGCGGCATCCGGACCACTTCCAGGGCAGCGCGCGAGCGGCGGCGGAGCTGGAGTTCCAGGCGATCACGGAGGCGTACAACGTCCTTTCCGACGCGGCCGAGCGCGGGCGCTACGATCAGTCGCTGGCCGCCGCGGCGAAACAGGCGCAGCAGCTGGTCAACCCCCGCGAGGTGGCCCGCGCCTTGCTGGGGAAGGCGGCGGGGCTCGCCAACGCCGGCCAGGCGGGTGAGGCGAGGGAGTACTTCGCGCAGGCGGTGGCCCACGACCCCGACAACGCCAAGGGGCATCACCTGTACGCTCTCTTCCTCGCGAAGCAGGCCGGGGGTCTCGACGAGGCGTTGCGGCAGATCGGCCATGCGACCCGCCTGGAGCAGAACGATCCCCGCATCCTGCTCGACGCGTCGAAGATTTTCGCGCGGGCCAAGATGTTCGCCCGGGCGATGCGCTTCGCCCAGCAGGCGCTGCAGGTCATGCCCGGGGACCCGGCGGCGGAGAAGTGGCTCGAGCAGTTGAACGCCATGATGGAGGGCGGAGGGAACGCGTAGGATGCGCGTCGGAGAGGCGGTCGCAACGTGATCTTCAAGGCGCGGGGGTTGACGGACAGGGGGCTGCGCCGGCACCACAACGAGGACGAACTCCTCGTGCGCGACGACCTGAGCCTGTACGTGGTGGCCGACGGAATGGGCGGTCACGCCGCCGGTGAGGTTGCGGCCGGACTGGCCATCAAGGAAGTCGAGCGCTCGGTTGAGACCTCGAGCGGGGCCGAAGACGACACCTGGCCCCAGGGCTGGGATCCTCGCTTCTCCGTCAACGCCAACCGCCTCGTGCAAGCGATCCTCTCGGCGCACCGGAAGGTGACCGGAGCGGTTGCCGGGGAACCGGAGCTGCGCGGCATGGGAACGACGATCGTCGCGGCGCTGCTCGACGGGGCACGCGGCCGCGTCAGCGTGGCCCACGTCGGAGACAGCCGCGCGTACCTGTGCCGCGACCGCGCGACGTCGCTGATCACCGCGGACCACTCGTGGGTGCACGAGCAGGTCGTGGCCGGCCTGCTCTCGGAAGATGCGGCCCGCACCCATCCGCTCAAGAACGTCGTCACGCGGGCGCTCGGCGGAAATCAGGAACCGCTCGTCGACGTCGAGGATCGGGCCCTCGTCCCCGGCGACCTGCTCCTACTGTGCTCGGACGGCCTGAACACGATGCTCTCCGACGAGGAGATCGGCGAGGTCCTGGCCCGCGGCGGCGACCTGACGCGGCTGGCCTACAGGCTCGTCGCCGAAGCCAACCGCAAGGGAGGCGTCGACAACATCACGGTGATCCTGGCGCAGGCGTTGCCTTGACCCTCCGGGCGCCGAGGGGTATCGTGCGTCATATGAGGATCACGCGCGTGGTCGTCGCGGGAACCGTTTGTGCGCTGGCGCTGTCCTTGCCTGCGCGCGCCGCGATCGCCGTGAGCTCGTACGGCCACAGAGGCGTCGTCTTCGAGGTGGAGGCCACCCCCGGGGCCCAGGCCACGTTCGCGGCGTGCTCGCAGGCCCTCGACCTCCTCCTGCAGCGCGGCTGGCAACCCGGCACCACCCATATCCGCATCCAACACGATCCGTACGACGCGACGTCGCCGGCCGCAGACGTCGTGCTCGGCACGGCCGCTGACAGCGACGACAGCGCGTTCGAGTTCACCGCGCAGCTGGTCGAGCGGCAGTTGGAGCACACGGCGGATCCCGAGGTGGCGGCCTTTTTGGCGCGCACGGTCGCGGCCAACCTGAGCGCGCCGGGGTGCGCTCGGCGGACGGAGTGGGAGCGGGACTGGGTCGCACACCTCGCGAGCGGGGACCTGCTCACGACGGCGTTGCCCGAGCTGCTCTGGCGGACGGGAGGCGACAGCGCCGTCCGCGCGGCGGTGCTGGGGAGCTGGCCCGAGTCCGCGTACGCGGCGCTCGCCGCGCGCGGCGTCGAGCACCCCCTCCGGCGCATGGGCGAGGTGGCGGTCGCCGGCCTCGTCAACCCCGACGCCATGGGCTTCCACTCACTCACCACAGCGGGCCGCGCCTTACCGACGCCTGCCCAGCAACTGGACCTGAGCTTCGCCCAGACCGGTCTGCGCCTGGTCGCCCTTCCCGGCGACACCGGGGCGGTCGCGGTACAGACGCTCGCGAGCGGGCACGCCACCGGCTGGGTCGTTGTCAAGTACGCCCTGACGGGGTCGTTCGATGCGGTCCCGCTCAACCCCGCGGCCGAGGTGAACGTTCCCCTGCGCGGAATCGAGTGGGCCGCGGTGGTC
>JAJYLH010000152.1 GCA_021787845.1 Myxococcales bacterium
CACCGCTCATGGTGAGCGCAGTCGAACCATCTCGAGCGCGCGCCTCACCGAGCGGCCGGACGGGCTCCTCTCGTACCGCCTGAAGAAGCCCGATCGCCACGGCAACACCGTGCTCGTGCGGAGTTTAGGAGCCGCACCCGAATTAATTGGGCAAGTCGTGGAGCCCGGGGCCGCTCACCCTGATCTACTAAGCCGCGAAAGGCTCGCGCGGCGCGCAGATTCTCGGCGCCACGTAGCACGACTTCGTGGCACGGGCGTCCCCGCCCGTGAGCGCTTGGGGACCTGCCATGCCAGCGGGTTCGACTGGGCTTTCACGGGCGAGGACGCCCGTGCCACGATTCCGATCGTCTCCAAAGTCGAGCTTGGGTTGCGGGCGTCAGCCCGCGCTAAGGTTCTCGAAGGGCCGATCGAGCTCTTGATGCGGCTCACGAGCCTCATTCCCGGCCCGGGCACCGCTCATCCTGAGCGACCGAAGGGAGTCGAAGGACTCGCAAGTACTTCGGCATCCTCGCGCCAGCTGCGAAATTCCGCCCATCAGGTGACTTCGGCGGCGGGGTCGCGTTCCAAAGCTGTCTGCGCCTCGGTGTGGCACCGGCGTCCTCGCGTGCGAGAGCCACGACGAAGGCTACCCGGGCGTAGAGGCCCGTGCCACGAGGTCCCGACTGCGGCCACGTTCGCAACGACGAATTAGGCGGTTCGGCTCGGCAAGATGGAATGCGCCGCCGCGGGTCCGGCGCGAGGCCGGCCGTCCTTGTCTCCGCATGTTGACCTTGACATCGACCGCGGGTTCGTTCCACGATGAGCGAGTCGGAGAACGTTCACCAAGTCTTGCGGAGTTGCCCGAATGCGCACCATCGTTCGCCCAGTCCTCGGCCTGATCCTCGCGACCAGCCTCGCCCTCCATTCGCCGACCGCCGCCGCCTTGGGCGCAAAGCTCGGCGGCCATTCGTTCCAGCTCTCGGCGCCGGCCGGCTGGACCGCGAACCCTCTGAAGTCCACGCGCGACTCGTACGTCGCGCTCCTGCGGTCGCCGTCCGGGGCTGCGCTCCTCGTCTTCGCAAACCCTCGTCAGCCGACCTCGCCCTTGGACCTCGCGGCCGTGTCCACCGCGCTCCTGACCAAGCTCGCGGGGAAGACCCCTCTCCAGCCGGTGGGGGCGCCAGACGACACCTCGACCGCCAACGGCTTCCCGATGCGCGTCCAGGGGCTCATCGCCGCCGACAAGAAATCGGTGGGCATGGTCGCGGCGATCGACGGTGGTCCGATCGTCATCCTCCTGTTCCTCGTTTCGACGCCAGAGATCTTCAAAGACACCGCCGCCGAGGTCGCACCGACGCCCTTGTCCTTCACGGTCGACGGGCGGACAGGTCCCTGGCACTACGGCGGCGCCGCGTCGCCGGTCGCCACCGGTGCGACGGCTCCGCCGACTCCGGCGACCGCACGATCGGGATCGACGAGCGTCTCCGAGCCCGCCGCGAACCACAAGTCCCTCCCGCCGACGCTGTCGGGCGGCAGGCGCCTCGAGGGCGCCTTTGTGGGCTCGGTCCGAAGGAACGTCTGGGATTCCGCCGACGAGGAGTACGAACGGGAGTGGGTCAACCGATGGTACGTGTTCACCCGCCGCGGATACTACGTGATGAGCCCGCCGGCGCACTGGCGGCTGCCCGAGACCCCCGACGACCTGGCGGCGTACCCGCACGTCTATGCCTATCGGGTCCAAGGAGGCAAGCTGGAGTCCCTCGACGCCGACGGGAAGCACTACACCGACACGATCGAGATCGTCAGCCCGGACAAAGTGGTGATCAACGGTTCGACGCGGTGGCGCATGGACAACCATGACTACGACCATCTCGCCCTGCAGGGGAAGTTCTGTAACAACAGCACCGAAGGCTCGCCCCTGGGGACGCTCACCGCCTCCGTCAGTGGCTCCCACTGCCTCACGTTCCATCGGAATCACACCATCGAGTCGAACGATTACGTCGCGCTCACCGGGGTAGACGACAACTCGGCCGGCGGCGGCCCCACGACCTACGTCAGCGGCGGCCATGGCCAGCGCAAGGGCGACGGCCGCTGGGCGATCCGGCACGGCGAGCTCCTCTTGACGTGGCCGAACGGCACCAACAACGCCCTGGACCTCTGGTGCTTCTGGATGAATCCCGGCAACGGCGGCTGTAACACCCAGCTCTTCCTCAACGGCCGTCAGTACGTCAAGTAGGAGCGCGGTTCGCGCAGGTTGACGGCCGTCGTCGGCATTCACGCAGCCGCCGCCCTTGCCAGTAGGATGGACAGTCCCGTCGAGCGGCTCTTCGCGCTCGGCGGGCTGTCCGTCCGAGAGCGATCGTTCCGGATCTTCTTGATGACTCGAGCGGCATTGGCCTGTCGTCACACATTCGCTCTGGTCTGCTTGTCGGCATGACCGCACCTCGCTCGGGCTACTGGCCGCTCGTCCCTCGACTGCGCTCGGGATGAGCGGCATTGCCCACCTGGCTTGGTGCGGTCAACCCGATAAGCACCTCGCTCTGGAACGACGGGCAGCCCGAAGCCCTGCGGGCTCCGGGACTGCCCATCCTACTGTCTGTCGCCACATCGACGAGCCGCCGCACACATTCGCTC
>JAJYLH010000038.1 GCA_021787845.1 Myxococcales bacterium
CACCCTCGCGCTCGCCCTTCGAGGCCCGCGCATGCTTGCCGTGCTCCATTCATGCTCCGTGGGCGCGGGCACCTCAGGGTGAGCGGATCGGGGACCAAGACACCTGAGGTGTCTGGATACCCAGTTTTTCTAGAAGCCGCCGCCCATTTTCTAGAAGCCGCCGCCCATTTTCTAGAAGCCGCCGCCCATCTTCTAGAAGCCACCGCCCATTTTCTAGAAGCCACCGCCCATTTTCTAGAAGCCACCGCCCATTTTCTAGAAGCCACCGCCCATTTTCTAGAAGCCACCGCCCATTTTCTAGAAGCCACCGCCCATTTTCTAGAAGCCACCGCCGACAAGCCAGAACCCCCCGCCGACAAGCCAGAACCCCCCGCCGACAAGCCAGAACCCCCCGCCGACAAGCCAGAACCCCCACCGACAAGCCAGGTCGGACCGCCGATTGGTCGAGTTGCCCCGCTGACCGGCCAGATCGCCCCGGGAGACGCCCGTGCCACGGAGGTATGCCCGGATAGACATGGCACGGAGGGCGCCGGCTCGTTGTTCTCCCGCTACCCGGCTGGCGCGCTGAAGGGCTTTGCCCGGAGCGCCCGGCTCACGAAGTAGAGGCCCGGGCCAACGGCGGCGATCACGGCGGCGAGCCAGAGGCCGTTGGTCGCGCCCAGCCGCTCGGACGCGGTCCGCACCGCGGAGAGGATGAGAAGCCCCAGCGGCGGCAGGCCGACGGCGATCGCCCCGAGAAGGCCGCCCGGAATCCGGAACGGCCGCGGCAGGTCGGGCTGGCGAACGCGCAGCGCCACGAGCGCCCAGAACTCCAAGAGGACGCTCGCGCCCGACAGGAGCACGTCGATCAGCACCACGCCCTCGAACCCGATGCGCTGGCAGATCGCCCAGGTCGCCGCGCAGGCGAGGAGCGAGACCACCGGCACGCCGGTCCGCGGCTGGCGCCAGGCGAAGACGCGCGGCAGGTAACCCTCGTCGGCCATCGCCATCGGCACGCGGACGAGCGAGAGCACGAGCGCGTTGAAGGTGCTGAAGGTCGAGACCGCGGCGGCTCCCATCACGACCGCGGCCAGCACCGGCCCGCCCACCTGGCGCCCGATGTCCACCCAGCCGCCCGTCGCCCACAGCCGCAGCGGCGTCCCCGCCCATTCCAGCACCACGACCGGCGCCAGGTAGCCGAGCGTCACGAGCGGCACCACCCAGAACATCACCCAGGGGTAGGTGCGATGCGGCTCTTCCACCTCGCCCGCCACCGTCGACGCGTTGTCCCAGCCCATGTAGTTCCACATCGCAATCATGATGCCGCCGAGGATGTCGAGATGATGCGACGACGTCGGCGCCGGGGTCCGGCCGTGGGAGACGAGGTGCGCCACGCTGAGCCCGACGATGGCCGCGATCGGCGCGAGGTAGAGAATCATCAGCAGCAGGGAGCCTCGTCCGACCGCCCGGGCGCTGAAGAGATTCCAGCCGACGCCGACCAGAACCATCCCGGTGCCGATGACGATGGGCCAAGCGCCGCGCCCGAGGCCCGGCTCGAGCTGGCCCAGGTAGGCGGAAAAGAGCGTCGGGTAGATCGCCATGTCGAAGACGCTGCCCGCGAGCGTCAGCCACGCCTCCTGAAAACCCCAGAAGGGGCCGAGACCGATCTGGACCCAGGCGTAGTAGCCGCCCTCTCGCGGGAGCGCCGCCGAGAGCTCCGCGACCATCAGCGTCGTCGGCACGCTCCAGATGATCGGCGTGACGACGAGGATGACGATGGCGCCCAGGTACCCGGACTTGCCGACGATGTCTTCGAGGCCGAAGGGACCACCGGAAACGATGCAGTACGTCGCCGCGAGAAGCGCGAGCGCACCGAGCTTCCGCGGCCCACGCTGGCGCGCCATGCGGCCTTCGTACCACGCTCCCAGGCGCTTGTCACGCCCGGCCAGACCGGCGGCGCGTCGTGCGAGCCCTTCGCCCGCCGGTCACCGCCCGCCCGGACGCGGTCCGCGCCGCGGAGAGGATGAGAAGCCCCGGCGGCGGGCCAAGACGAGACGATACGGGTGCGGTCGTCGCCCAGTAGGATGGGCAGTCCCGGAGCCCGTAGGGCTTCGGGCTGCCCGTCGTTCCAGTGCGACAGATAGTCGTTCCAGAGCGAATGTGTGTAGGGACAAACCGATGCCGCTCGAGTCATCTTGAAGATCCGGAACGATCGCTCTCGGACGGACAGCCCGCCGAGCGCGAAGAGCCGCACTCGACGGGACTGTCCATCCTACTGGTCTGCAGCGCGCCGTGTTTCGTGATACCGTCGCCGGCGGGAGGCCGAGATGAAACTCCGGTCATGGCTCGGGGTCCGAATCGCCATCGCGGCGGTCGGCGCGGCTCTTTGTAGCTGCGGCCAGCCCTCGGACTGGTCGGCGCCGTGTCCGACGGACAAGCAGTTCTGCGTGGTGACGCCTGACGGCGGCGGCTGCGTGGTGACACAGCTCGTCTGCTGCGAAGACATCGTGCCGCCTTGCGCGGGCAGGTACTCTGGCACGCTGCCGGAGGGCTGCACGACCGGGAACGGCATGGTGTGCCCCTGAGCTTCGGATCGTCCCGGGCGGTCATCGAGCGTGCGTTCGACGCAGCGCCTGGCCTGGACACGCACCTGTCCGACGCCCGAGGCGCGGCGTCAGGTCCCTTCGAACGCGGCCTGGAGCGCCGCGAGGTCGAGCTTCTTCATGTCGAGGATCGCGGCGAAGGTCCGGTCGCGCGCGGTCGGCATCCGTCGCGCCGGATCGGACGAGCCGCGCATGGCATGGAATGCGTCGCTTGACCGCCGGACCGGATGGTGGCAACACGAGCCGCGCTCGACCGCCGCGGGGCGCCTCGGCGCTCGCGTCGGGTTCCAGGCTCGGAGGAGAAGTCGCCACGCTTCGCGTCACGCCCTACTCGGAGGTCACTCGCTTCGACCTGGCGCGGACCCTCGGCGGCCGCGGCAGGTACTGGACCACCTGCTACCTCGTCGATGGCCTCCTCATCGATTCGGGATGCGCCCACACGGCCCCCGAGCTCGAACGCGCGCTCGCGGGCAAGCCCTTCGACCGCATCGTCAACACCCACAGCCACGAGGATCACATCGGCGCCAACGGACGGCTCCAGCGCCGCCGCGACGTCGACGTCCTCGCTCATGCCGATGCCTTGCCGGTCCTGGCCGAGCCGCGCCGCCAGCGCCTCCACGCCTACCGCCGCGTCTTCTGGGGCTACCCCGAGCCGTCGAAGGGCCGCGCGCTGGCCGACGGGGACGAGATTCGCACGCCGCGCTTTCGCTTCATCGCGCTGCACACTCCCGGCCATGCGCCCGACCATCTCTGCCTGTTCGAACCGGACCGCGGCTGGCTCTTCTCTGGCGACCTCTACATCGGAGGGCGCGACCGGGCGCTGCGCGAGGAGTACGACATCTGGGGCATCCTCGAGTCGCTCCGGCGCGTCGCGGCGCTGCCCGTGCGCACGCTGTTCCCGGGAAGCGCGCGCATTCCCCCGGACCCCCGCGCGGCCCTCGATGCCAAAGTCGCCTACTACCGACAAATGGGCGAACGGGTGCTCCGCCTGCGCGCCGAAGGGCTCGGCGTCAGGGCCATCGCCCGCGAGGTCTGCGGGCCGCCGATGGCGATGGAGTGGATGACCGGCTTCAACTTCTCGCGCCGAGGTCTCGTCGAGTCGTACCTGCGCTGCGCGCCGGGAAGGTAGACCATCCGGCAACTGACTCGGCCCGTCAGCACGCGGCTTGGGGCGCGAGGAGCTTTCGGGCGTGCGTCGCGCCCGTGGTGCCCGTGACCCTCGACGCCGGGACTCGCCGCCAAGGGTGCGAGCAATTGCGCGCAGCCGGCGGTGGCCTCGTGTGGTAGAGTGCGCCTCGCGAGGTGGACATGGCTGAGAACGAGCAGGACATGAAGGCGGAGCTCGAGCGGCTGCGGGCCGAGAACGAGGCGCTGAAGAAGAAGTCGGAGCGGGTCGTGACGCTGAAGGTGAGCGAGAAGGGCGCGGTCAGCGTCTACGGGCTCGGCCGCTTCCCGGTGACGCTCTACCAGGAGCAGTGGGCGAAGCTGCTCGACCTGGCGGACGAAATCCGGGCGTTCATCCGGGAGAACCAGGGGAGCCTGAAGAAGAAGGAGTAGCCGGGCCGAGCCGGCAGCTCATCTCCTGATGTCCTTGTCGGCCATGGCTCGAGCGCCGCGGCTGAACGACTCCCGCCAGGCGACAACCTTCGGACCGTCCCGACGGGCCTCCACCCGGGCGGTGCCGAAGCGCGGCGACGATGCCTCCGCGGTCACCGTCTGATCTTTCCCGCGAACGACCCGAACCTCGGTCGGGCCGACTTCGGGGAGAGCGACCGTCAGGGTCTTCGCCGGCGGATGGACGACGGCGCTGCGGGCGAGCCAGAAGAGCTCCATCCGGGCGTCGCGCGACCGCTGCACGCTCTCGTCGACGCTCAACCGGAGCCAGACGACTCCCGCCGCCACGCTGCAGACCGCGATGAGAAACAGCACCGCCGCGAGCACCGCTCCGCGCTCCTGGCGCCTCATCGGGAGCCCTCCGGAACAAAGACGCGCCGAGCGCGCCGAGCAACGGGCGCGCGGCGTCGGCGCCGGCGCCGGCGCGGTGGGGCCGCAGGCGAGATACCGCCCGTGGTCGCGGAAGTAGCCGCGCTCGGCGTGCGCGAGCGCCTGGAGCATCTCGGGCGCCTCGGCCGCGCGGCTGCGTAGGAGCATCGTCTCGTACACCGGCGTCACCAGAGCCACCGCCCCCGCGATGATCGCCAGCACGAACGACAGCTCGAGAAGGGTGAAGGCGCGCTTCATCGGTGTCTCCGGCGGGTCGCCTCTGCCGCACGATGGCCGCCCAGGGATGACAGCCTGACACCCAACCGACGCGGCGGCGCGCAAGATGCTGGATGCTCGGAAGCATGCCTATCCGGGGACGCACTTCCGATCCGTCCGCGGCACAGGCGTCCTCGCCTTTGAAAGTGGCGCTGGACTCACGGGCCGGGACGCGCGTGCCACTGGATTTGGTCCTGAGCATCGGCGTGCTCGGGCGGAATCCACGCGCGTCGACCGGCCAGGTGTGGTAGCGTCGAAGGGCCATGCGCCCAGGCCCCTTGAAGCTCGCCGTGATCGCCAGCCTCTCGCTCGGTCTGCTTTCCTGCGGGCCGGACGAAGAGTCGCACGTGCCGCGCGCGGGTGCCGACAACACCTATGCCTCGCTCGAGGAGGCGCTCGAGGTCTGCGCCAAGGGCGGGACCTTGGCCGGGGTCGACGTCTCCAGCTACCAGCACACCGTCGACTGGGCCAGCGTCGCCGCCTCGGGGGTCCGCTTCGCCTACGCGAAGGCGACCGAGGGCACCGCCTACCAGGACCCGACCTTCCCCGCCAACTGGTCGGCGATGCCCGCGCACGGCATCGCCCGCGGCGCCTACCACTTCTTCCGCCCGGGAATCAGCGGCACCGCGCAGGCCGACTACTATCTCTCCTACGTCGGGTCGCTCGCCGGCTCCCTGCCCCCGATGCTCGACTGGGAAGTCACTGACGGCGTCTCGGCCTCGACCGCGGCGGCCAACGCCCAGGCGTTCGTCAGCGAAATCCACAGCCGGACCGGGATGCCGACGGTCATCTACACGAGCCCCGGCTTCTGGTCATCGCCACCGGGTCCCTACGGATCTTTTGGCGGCAACCCGCTCTGGGTCGCGGACTGGCTCTACTGCTCGCCGGCCAATGGGTGCTGCCCGGCCCTGCCCGCGGGATGGAGCAATTGGGTCTTCTGGCAATGGTCCGACAAGGGGTCGGTTCCCGGGATCAGCGGGGCGGTGGACATCGACGTCTTCAACGGAGATCAGGCCGCCCTGGCCGCGTTCGGCGGCGCCGCCCAATGCACGAACCCCATCGGACATCCGGTGGGAAGCGCGAGCTCGCTCTCGGGCTGTCCCAGTCCCGGCAATCCTCCCGCGCCGCCGGCTCCGACCGCCTGCGGCGTCATCGACGCGGGGTATGGACTGACGCCGGGAGAGCAGGTGTCCTCTTGCGATCATCGCTTCTTGCTCGCGATGCAGACCGATGGGAACCTCGTCCTCTACGAGCACGGCAACCCGCTCTGGTCGACCGCCACCAACGGCAAGGGCGGCCACTCGCTCGTGATGCAGACCGATGGCAACCTGGTCCTCTACTCGGGCCAATCCTGTCCGCTCTGGGCAAGCAACACCTCCGGCCACCCCGGGTCGATGCTGGCGGTGCAGAGCGACGGGAACCTCGTCGTCTACGCTCCGGGCGGCCACCCGCTCTGGTCGAGCGGCACAGGTCCGATTCCCCCGGCGCCGACCGGCTGCGGCGAGGTGCCCTCCGGCGACGGCCTCGGCCGCGGGGACAGCGTCGCTTCCTGTCTCGGCTGCTACTCGCTTGCGATGCAGGGAGATGGCAACCTGGTTCTGTACAAGAAAGGCGGTCGCGCGCTCTGGTCGACAGGGACCGTGCCGGGCGGCTACGCCACCGAGATGCAGACTGACGGCAACCTGGTCCTCTATTCGAGCGGCGGCTGCCCGATGTGGTCGACCGCCACCTCTGGTCACGCGGGCGCGTTCTTCGCGGTGCAGGACGATGGCAACCTCGTCGTCTACTCGGGAGGCCGCGCGCTCTGGTCGAGCAACACCATCGATTGTCCGGGCGGCCAGTGCAGTTGCCTTCCGCCTCCGCCGCCTCCCCCGGCCGATGGAGGTACGCCGCCAGCGGATGCTGGCTCGCCACCGGCGACCGATGGCGGGAGCTCGACCGGCGGCGGTCCTCCGCCGGTGGCTGACGCCGGAACCCACGACGCGGGAAGCCAGCCCGCCTCCGATGCCGGCGTGTCGGGGGATCAGGATGGCGGCGCTCCGACGGCGTCCGACGGAGGCGCGACCGGTTCGGATCACCAGGACGCCGGCGCACCGGGTCGAGCCGATCAGGCATCCCCGCCGGCGGGCGGCTGCGGCTGCGGCTCCGGGAGCGACGCGTTTGGCTTGCTCGGAGCCGGACTGGTGCTGGCGATGGAGCGGCGTCGCCGCAAGACGTTGCTGTGCGGCGGGGCTGGCAAGGCCGAACGGGCCTGAGGCGAACCCGCGGCCTGGACGCGGCTGGGATTCGGCTCGTGGCGAGACCGCGGAGCAAGGCCCTCATCACCACGCGTCACACGGGCCAGTCGCGGTTCTGCGCTGCTTCGTGTGGCGTGTGGGCGAACGCAAGGATCGAAAGCCGGGGCGCTGGAATTGGAGCCGGGCACGGGAGTGCCGGACAAGGCGCTACCGACGGACATCCGCGGGACGGAGCCCTGACACTGCGTCGCCGACGGTGGGCGCCGTGCTTGCATCCGGGCACTCCGGTGCCCGGCTCGTTTGGCTTCCTCGATTCGACGACGAGCCGAGACAGGTTCTGCGCTGCTTCGCGCGCGTGTCCGGCTCCAATTCCGGTAACCCACCCGAAACGCGCAGAGCCCCAATCGCCGCCGATCGCCCCGCGCATTACGAGCTCGACCGAAGTGTCGCGCCACGCAGCTCCCGATCCGCTCCGCGCAGGCCCCGGTCCACCCCGCGCAGCTCCCGCTCCACTCCGCGCAGCTTCCGATCCACTCCGCGCAGCTCTCGGTCCACTCCGCGCAGCTCCCGATCTACTCCGCGCAGCTCCCGGTCCACCCCGCGCAGCTCATGATCGCTGTTGCGCAGTTAGCGGTCCACCCCGCGCAGCTCCCGGTCCACTCCGCGCAGCTCATGATCGCTGTTGCGCAGTTAGCGGTCCACCCCGCGCAGCTCATGATCGCTGTTGCGCAGTTAGCGGTTCTCTCTGCGCAGCTCCCGGTCCACTCCGCGCAGCTCATGATCGCTGTTGCGCAGTTAGCGGTTCTCTCTGCGCAGCTCCCGGTCCACTCCGCGCAGCTCATGATCGCTGTTGCGCAGTTAGCGGTTCTCTCTGCGCAGCTCCCGGTCCACTCCGCGCAGTTCATGATCGCTGTTGCGCAGTTAGCGGTTCTCTCTGCGCAGCTCCCGGTCCACTCCGCGCAGCTCATGATCGCTGTTGCGCAGTTAGCGGTTCTCTCCGCGCAGCTCGGCGTCCGAGTAGCGCAGCTCGTTGCCCGAGTCCCGCACCGAACGGCCCGGCGAACCATCTCGGCGCCGGCGTGCTTCTTCGCGCGTCGCTGGTGGAGTCGCGGCAGCGCCCGATGCCTCCGCGCGAGCGCCTGCAGGCCGGGAGACGCCGAAGTCCAGGCGCTCTTCACCGGCGCAGTGCAGGGAATAGGCGATGACTGTCTATCTGGATGACCGCACCTCGCCCGGGATCCTGGCCGCTCGTCCTGATCTACTAAGCCTCGAAAGGCTCGCGCGGCGCGCAGATTCTCGACGCGGCGCGCCAACTCGTAGGATGGGCAGAGCGCAGCGAAGTCCCTCATTGCGGCGCTCGCCGATGGGCTCCGCTCCACCCATCCTACGCGTTGGGTTGCGGGCGTCGGCCTGCTCTAAGCGCAGTCGAAGGACGGGCGGTCCGTGCGGTATCAATCGTTTCGAAAGTGCTTGCGCCGTTACCAGTAGTGCCGGCCCTCCGGACCGGCACCCAGCGATATCGCTGTCACGCCGGGCCAGAGGGCCGGCACTATTAATCGTTGCGAAAGTAGTCGCAGTCGGAGTCTCGTGGCACAGGCGTCCTCGCCTATGAAAGCCACAACGAAGGCTACACGGGCGGGGACGCCCGTGCCACGACTGATGATGCGAGGTGCAGATACTTTCGCAACTAGTACCGAGTCCCATCTGCGTTGCAGCTACTTGCGCAACGATCAATACCGCGCTCGTCCCTCGACTGCGCTCGGGATGAGCGGCAATATCCCCATGGCTTGGTGCGGTCAACCGGACAAGCAGTTAGGCGATGAGCTGGGCCCGAACGTGAACGAAGACGATCCCCCGATACGTCCGACTCCGAGGAGCAGCTCATCGTCCGTCGAGCGGATCGGCATGAACCTCCGCGGGCTGGCAGCCGAGGCGTTCGGACAGGAGCGCCCGCGCTCTTCGCACCTCACCCCAGAACGAGACGCTCATCAGCGCGTAGCCAGCGAGGACCATCCCCGCGAGACCTATTCCAGCGCCGAGACAGCCCTGCGCCCCGCACGAGGTCGAGCCGGGGCCGAAGCCCTTTTCCAGCCCGCCACACAGCAGCATCGCCGCGCCGAAGAAGAGACCGCCGAACCAGAAGAGCATGAAGATGGCGACGGCCACGGCGAGCCGGAACCGCAAGCGCAGCTCGGTCCCTTCGGGCACGGGCACGATGTCGCCGACGATCACGGGCGCCCACGCGTTACTGGCTGCCCCGAGCGCCCGCACGACCTTGAAGTGGGTCAAGGTGAGCTTACCTCGCAGGGGCTGCGGCGGGGAACGCAGAGTGATTCGCCACCTGGCGGCGATCATCTCGGCGAGAAGCGCTTCGACCTCCTCGGGCTTCCGCGAGGTGACGAGCGTCAGGCGTTCGTAAGGTAGCGCGCGCACGTCAGTTTCCTGGTCGGGCACAGCGCCCGCGAGCCAAAGACGATGATGCGCAGGGTCGCGAACACACGCACGATGCGCTCGACCATCGTCGAGACCGGTCACGATCCAGAAATATCGCCGAGCTTTGCCTGGAAATCAGTCCGAACCGACTCGAGCACCGCCCGAGCTCGTTCGACAGCTTCGGTCGCGTCGTCGCCGGTGGCCTCCGGCGCCTCGCCCGGATAGCGGGCCTCGACCGCCCACTCGGTCAGGTCCGCGAGGTCTCGGAAAGCTTGGCGTGTCGCGCACTCAGCGGGCAGGAGGTCACGGGGCAAGTCGAGATCGTGCCGCAAGGGGAAATCGAGGCCGTGGAGGATGAGCAACGCCTTCAGCGCCTTCTCCGTGGCTTGCTGCGCGAGCCAGCAGGCGTGGCGCCGAGCGAGCGTCTCGTTCACAAGACAAGATTCCGCCGCGGCGAAATCCTCTTCAGCAAGCGAAGCCAGCGCTGCGCCTGAGTGATGCGATCATCGGCGGGCTTCATGGACCACCTTGCCTTCGGCGAGAGCGTATCGCAGCACGTCACCGATGTGGCTCGCGCGTCGCTCCAGGTCGGCGGGCGAAGCGACGAGGATGTCCTTTGCCACCGGGATGTCGGCGAGGACGCGCCGGATGGCAATCGCCGCCTGGCGCGTGTCGCTCACGGTCGGCAGCACGACCAGGAGGTCGACGTCGCTGTCGGGCCTCGCCTCTCCGCGCGCCCGCGACCCAAAGAGGATGATGCGCAAGGGGGCGAATGCCCGTACGATGCGATCGACCATCGTCGAGACCGGATCCGCTTGCAGCTCCATCAGCTCGCCCTCGCGGCGCAGGCCGCCCGAACAAGATACCGCGCGTGCGGCACACCGGGCAAGTCGCCGTCGTTGCGGTGGGGCTCCGAGTCCGATGGGTACGGGCATCGCGCGCGTCCATGCGGAGAACCTGGTTGCACGGCGGCGCCAAGGGCGCCAGCCTCGTCGTGAGGTCTATGGGCGCTGTGACCTCGGAGCTACCTGAATCACTGCTCTCGGCGACCGGCATGGGACGCGGGGAGTTGGCACGCGAGGCGCGATTTCTGCTGGCCCTGAAGCTCTTCGAGCTGCACCGGCTGCCGGCGGGGCGCGCGCCTGGCGGCTGTCGTACGACCTCACGGACTGCGGCGCCCCGCCGGGTGGCCGAACGGGAGTCCAGACAATGGTCGAGCTGACGTTCCAAGTGCCGGAAGGCGCGCTCTCGTCGCTGCGCAAGGACGGCGAGGGCTTCGCGCGAGATGCGTATCGCCGCGGCCGCCAAGTGGTATGAGCTGCGCATGGTTTCGCAGGAGCGCGCCGCGGAGATCGCCGGGCTGTCGCGCGCGGAATTCCTCGATGCGCTCGGGCGGTTCGGGGTCTCGCCCTTCCAGTACTCGGCGGCGCAGGTGAGCGCGGATGCGGACCGTGGGTAGAAGGCACGCCTGTCGACACGTCCTCTTGCCCTGGATGCACGTTGCGCGCTACTGTTCGAAGAAGGGTGCGCGACGAGGAAGCGATGGATTCTCTAGAGGACATCGAGGGACTTTCGGAGGTGGTCGGACGACGGGTCGGCGCCTACCGGCCGGAACGGATCTACTTGTTCGGCTCGCGCGCGCGGGGCGACGCCGGTCCGGACAGCGACCTCGACTTGTTGCTCGTCGTTTCCGACGACGCGCCGCCCGAGCAGCGCCGCAGCCGCCTCGCGTACGAGAGCCTTTGGGGCACCGGCACCGCCGTGGACGTGCTCGTTTGGACGCCAGCTCGCTTCGAGGGACGACGACATCTGGCCGCCTCGCTCGCGGCGACGATCGCCCGCGAAGGGAAGCTACTCTATGCCGCATGATCCCGCGCGAATTCAGCTTGATCGCGATCAGATCGCCGCCTTCTGCCGCCGGCACGGTATCCGCCGCCTGTCGCTGTTCGGCTCCGTCCTGCGCGACGACTTCCGGCCGGACAGCGATGTGGACGTGCTGGTGGAGTTCGAACCCGGGCGCGTGCCGGGGTTCGCGTTCTTCGCTCTCCAGGACGAGCTGACGCAGATGCTCGGCCGGACGGTGGACCTGCACACGCCCGCGGATCTCGGTCCGCGCCTCGGCCCGCGCGTGCTCGCCCGCGCGGAGGTGCAGTATGTCCGAACGTGACCCGCGCCTGCGCGTGGCCGACATGCTCGACGCCGCCCGCGACGCCATCGGGTTCATCCGCGGATGCTCGCGAGAGGACCTGGATACCAACCGGATGGTCCTCTATGCGCTGGCGCGGGCCATAGAAATCCTCGGCGAGGCCGCGCGCAACGTCGAGCCCGGGGTCCGCGCGCGGCACCCGGAGGTCCCGTGGCGGGACATCAGCGGCATGAGAAACCGCATCGTGCATGCCTACTTCGACCTCGACCCCGACATCGTCTGGTCAATCGTCACCAAGGACCTGCCGGTCCTCGTCCGGCAGCTCGAGGCGATTCTCGGCGAGCTACCAGCCTAAACCGGGCTCACGCGGCTCTCACTGCGCTTGGCAGACGTGGTCGACCGTGTCGCAGACCAGTGTGGTGGCGCAGTCCACCTTCGTGTTGCAGCAGAGACTGGCGGTCGTCGGACCAGTGGTCATGACGAAGCTCATCTGACTTGAGAAATCAAGCGTTTCGACGCGTGGGGGGCCTGTCGAATCCCGCGCAACGTCGATTATTACGGCCGCTCCAATGATGCCTTACCACCGATCGCAGAGCGGCACTTTCGCCGGGGCTCCGCCCCGGACCCCGTTCTCCTTTGGAGACATCCCAGAAGCTCCGCCTCCCTCCCCGCTCCGGGCCGCTCGGTGGCCGGCTCCCGCTTCGGCCACCTCCGGCCCTCCGCTACTGCACTGCCGTCTCCTTTTTCTTGAGAACTTTCGTAAAGGGTTAAAGGGTAAGAGTGCAAAGGGTTACCTGGACCTCACCAGACGGAAGCCCAGGAAGTAGTAGCGGAAGCCGGGGTCGAAGTCTTCGCGGTCCGCGGCCCGCGCGTGCCGCGCGTCGTCGTCCCACGAGCCGCCGCGATCGACCCGGCCCGAGCCCGTCGTTGGACCAGTGGGATCGGTTACTGAGCCACTCGGGTAATCCCAGTACCAGTCCCAGCACCACTGCCACGCGTTCCCCAGCATGTCGTACAACCCCCAGGCGTTCGGCTGCTTCTGTCCAACCGGATGCGTCGTGCTCCCCGAGTTTCCACCGAACCACGCGATCGGATCCAAGATCGAATTCGGCTCCGTCGAATCCGTCAACGTTGACGTCCCGGTGTACGTCCCTCCCGTCGTCCCCGCTCGCGCCGCGTACTCCCACTCCGCCTCCGTCGGTAACCGATACCCCGTGCAGCTCAGTCCTACGAATGTCACCCCCGTGCAGGTGTAGCTCCCATCTCCCGGCGTTCCACTGCACCCGCTGAAGCTGTAGCACTGCTGCAAACCTTCTTTCGCCGACAGCGCGTTCGCGTACGCCACCGCGTCCCACCACGACACTTGCTCCACCGGGCAGTTGCTCCCGCACGACTTGAAGTTCGACGGGTTGTTCCCCATCAACGACTGCCACTCCCCCTGCGTCACGTCCGTCGCCTCCATGTAGTACCCCTGGCTGATCGTCACCTCGTGCTGCGTCTCGTCGCTATACCGGCCAGGCTCGTCCGCCGGCGACCCTATCGTGAACGTCCCCGCCGCGATCGACATGAAGCATGCGCCGCCACTGCAGGTGCCGCCGCTCGAGAAGCGCACCCCGCACGCAATGCCATCCTTCGATGAATCCGCAACGCTCTCCCACCCCGTCGACGGGTCGCACGCACGCTTCTGGCACGCTCCTGCTGCGTCCGGTGCCGGGTCGGCCAAGAGGCACGGAGTACGGGGAGTAAGGCACTGCCCCTCGTGACAAACGAGTCCGGTCAGGCACGTATTGTCGGCGAAGCACTTCTGGCCCTTGTCTCCGATCGCAGGCACGCCGATCCAGCACCCGGAGGCAACAGCCAAGGAAGATAGCACGAGCATCCGAAGCACCACGGAACCGAGGCGACGGCTCAAGTGCGTCATCGTCTGCTTCTCGTCGCACGGCTGGATCCGCCGAACCACAGCCAAGTGCCAACCGCCGTTAGCGCCGCGCCTCCGGCGAGCCCCACGATGGACAGTGCCGACCAGGTGTAGTTCGAACCGCGAGCGGAGACGGGATCTCCGCCATTCGCGTGGCCTTGGGCGTAGGCATCGCGTGCCACCTGTGCCTGCCAGGCCGAGACGCCTCCCCCCGCGACGAACAAGAGCCCGGCGATGAAGCCCGCTCGCCCCCATCCCACCCGCGCCGGGGCCGGCACCGGTCGGACCAGCTCGGGCCGCGCCGAGACGTTGGCGCTGGGTTGGACCTCGACGAGCTTCGGGGCGTGCTTGTGGCCAACAAGCGTCGCAGCGACGGCCCGGCGGCTGAGCGCCAGCGAGCCCTGCGCGCGCGAAGTCTCCACTGGCATGCTGCCCATCGACTTCAGCAAGAATTTGGGCTTGGTTGCCTCCGCGGTCGTGGTGGGCGTCTGTGGCGGCAAGCCCTTGGGCTCGGTCGTCACCACTGGCGGCGAGGGCGCGGGCGGCGGTTTTGGCGGCGTCGCGGCAGGTGCCTTCGGCGGAGCGGTCGCAGCGACCGCTGGCTTGGCGGCTCCGGTGGCTGGCCGGGCTGGAGGGCCGGCACTACTGGTCTCGCTCGCCGGCTTGGTAGTCTTCGCTGCGCCCGTCGCCTGTTGAGAATGCCGCGCGCTGGTCACCGCATCGACCTGTGCCAGGCGCATCTTCGCTGCGGCGCGGACGCGACGGTCCACGGCGTGCGCGGCGAGGTCCGCGAATTCCTGTTGCGCGTCTTTGTCCCCCAGCTCCTGGTGGCATCGGGCGATGCCGAACCGCAGGTTGTCTTGGTCAGCTCGGGCGTGGACGTTCGTCAACGCTCGGGCGTAGTCGTCGAGCGCCTTACGGTACTGATGATGCTCGAAGTCGTACCGCGCGCTGGTCGCGAGCTCCACCGCTTGCGTCGGCGTCTGGTTCGCGCTCGGGTGCCGCGCGCTGTTCGGGGCTTCGATCTGCGCCAGCCGCTTCTTGGCCGCCGCGCGGATGCCGGCGCTTGCAGCATGGGCGGCGAGGTCCGCGAACTCTTGCTGCGCGCGAGGATCCCCGAGCTCCTGATGACATCGAGCGATGGCGAACCGCAGGTTGTCCCGATCCTTTCGGGCCTGGACGAGCTTCAGCGCCTCGGTGTATTCGTCGAGCGCCGCGCCGTAGTGCTGATGCTCGAAGTCGTGTCGCGCCCTCGTCGCCAGCTCCACCGCCCGCTTGGCCGTCGCGAACGCCTGGCTCGGCATCAAGCTCAAGGCGAGGCAGAGCACGGCGATGGTCGGGCGGAGTCTCACTCCTGTCCAAGATTTGCAGCATCGGAGAGCTCCGCTCATCCCGAGCGCAGTCGAGGGACGGGCGCCCCCACGAAGAACCGCTCGTTCCTCGACTGCGCTCGGAATGAGCGGTTCTTTGCTTGGGCACGAATTCTGTCTTGGACAGCAGTGGCGGAGTCTCATGGCAAGGGCGGCAGAGCCTCAGTGCTCTTCGGTTTTGCAGCGGGCTTCTTTCGCGCGGGGATGTGACGGACGCGATGCCGCGTCGGCTTCGGTTTCCGGCTCGGCGTGAGCGCGGCGGTCGCCTTCGGAGCCGCGGCCGGCTCGGGCGGACGCGGGTTCATCGCGGGAGCGGCCGGCGACGGCGTCGTGGTGGGCGCCGCGTTCGGGACAGCGGTTGGAGCCGTGGCGCGTGGCGAGGCATGGATGTTCGTCATGCCCTCAGGCGCCGCCGGCACGGTGGGCTGCGCCGCCATGGGAGGTGGCATCAACTGGTACCAGGCGATCGTTCCGACCACGCCGGCGGCAAAGAGGACCACGGCGATGGCGGCGGCGAGCCATCCACGGGAGCGAGGCCGAGCCCGCGAGTTGGCCGCGCGCAACGCGGAAGCCATCTCGGCGGCCGAGGCGAAGCGCTTCTCGGGCTCCTTCTGCATCGCCCGCTCGACCACGGCGACGAGCGCGCGGGAAATGCCCGGCCGGGCGCGCGTGATCGGCAGCGGCTTGGCGAGGACGTACTTCAGGACGGCTACTGGGGTCGCGGCGGCCGGCAGCTCCGCCGGGAGGCGCCCGGTCAATAGGTGGTAGAGGACGACGCCGGCGGAGTAGATGTCCGACGCGGGCGTCACGCGCTCGCCGCCGGCCTGCTCGGGCGACATGTACGCCATCGTCCCGATGATCTGCCCGACGACCCGCGACTGGAGCTCGCGCACCGCCGTCTCTTCCGCGCTCTCCGCCACCGCCGCGATGCCGAAGTCCAGCACCTTCAGGAGCATCCCGCCGTTCTTGTCCGTGCCGAGCATCAGGTTCGCCGGCTTGAGGTCGCGGTGGATGACCCCGATGCCGTGCGCCGCCGCGAGCGCGTCGCAGAGCTGCGCGCCGATTTCGACGACGTCCTCTTCCCGCATCGGCCCCGCCTCGAGCAGCTCCGCGACGGGCCTCCCCTCCGCGAACTCCATCACGAACCAGGGGCTGCCGTCGGGGAGCTCGCCGCGGTCGTAGACCTGCACGAGGTTCGGATGCGCCATCCGCGAGAGCGCCAGCGCCTCCAGCTCGAACCGCCGCCTGGTCGCCTCGTGCGCGATCCAGCGCGCGTGGAGGAGCTTGAGCACCGCCTTGCGCTTGAACTTCTCGTCGAAGCAGAGGAACGTCGAGCCGAACCCGCCCTGCCCGACGGCGCTCTTGAGCAGGAACCGCCCGGCGATGCGGTCTCCCGGAGCGGCGGAGGGCGCCGGGGCCGGTCGACCCGACTCGCTGTCGGCTTCGGGCGGGGGCGGTGCATCGAGCGTGCGCGATTCGGTCGTGCCGCTGATCGCCTCCGCCGCTTCGAGACGCCCGCCATTCCGAACCGGCCGCGCGGCCCCGACGGCCCAATCCTCGCTGATCGCCTCCGCCGCTTCCAGGCGCCCGCCGTCGAACGAGCAGAACGCCGCGCTGTGCGGATAGCGCCGCCCGCAGTTCGGGCAAACACGCTGCCTCCCGCCGACCTCGGCCGACATGCCACCTCCGCTCAGCTCCTGCCTGCTACCTCTATGGCTTCGGAAGTCAACGTGCGAATTTCCGCCGGGCGGGTCGTCGCGGCTCCACGAGGGGCGCCGATGTCGGTGTGCGCGCCGATGGCGGCGCGAGCCCGTTCGCCAGCGCGAGTCGCCTGCGGTGTCGGTCAGGGGAATGTTCGGCTGCGGGAGCCGGAGCGCGGAGGTGACTCGCATCGAATCGAACAGCCGGAAGGTCCGGCCCGGCGACCCGTGGTAGGCTCGGCCGATGCCTGAGGTCCCTGACGCCAGCATTCCCTCGACTTCACCGGTCGCCCTGGGGGAAGCCCCTTCGTCGCCGGTCCGCAAGCGATTGCTGCTCGAGCTCGCCGTGGTGGCGGCGGTCGGTATCGCTCCCGCGTTGGCGGGCGCGCTCTTAGCGAGCCAGAGGCAACACCCGGTTCTCGGGACACCCGTTGACTCGCTGGGGCTCATCGTCCAATCGGTAGAGGTCATCGCGGTCGTTCTTTTCGTCATGGCCCATGCGCCGGATCGCTGGTCGGCCTTTGGGATCGTCCGGCTTCGATCATCCGACTGGGCCTGGGGCTTCGCGCTGCTTGCCGCCGGCTTCGGTGGAGACCAGATGATCGAACATGTCTTCTGGCATCTGGGCTGGTGGCCCGCGCGCCATGCGGAGCTGGCACACGGGCTATCGGGCGCCGGTTGGGTGCTACTCGTGCTGGCGGTCGTGGGCACGAGCTTCGCCGAGGAGCTGGTGATGCGAGGATACCTCATTCCGCGCCTGGAATCGCTGCGCTTCTCGAGCCTCTCCGCGGTCTTGATTTCGAGCGCGCTCTTTGGCGCTTATCACATCTACCAAGGCTACGTGGCGGCCCTGGCGGTCACGGTCACCGGCCTGCTGGCGGGCGCGCTCTTCGTCCACACCCGCCGCCTCTGGCCGGTAGTCATCGGGCATTTGCTCTTGGACCTGGTGGCCTTCGCATTACGGATTCACTGAGCTTCTGGACATCTGGCGCCCGGTGCACGTCGGCTCGCGCGGTCTGACTTCCAGGAGGCATGGAAACCCGGGCCGTGCTCAATGCGGGCACTCTCGTGCCGCAAGTTCCCTCGTCTCGGTTGGTGTGTCGACCGGATAGGCATGGTTGACACCAAGAACTCATCGGCTCTGCAAGGCCCTGCCCGGCGGCTCCGGCGCTGCCGAACCCAGGGGACGGGCGCAAGTTGGTGTTCGGGGCGGGAAGCCGCCGAGCACAGGGGTGGGGGCTGTCCGGTCGGGCACGTCGAGCGCGTCTTCGGCCCCCCGAAGTTCCTTGAACGCGCGCCGGACGCGGGTGAAACACGATGCGCATCCTCCTCGCCGCCCAGGGCTTCCTCGCGGTGAGCAATGGCCCGAGCGTCTTCGCGAACCGGCTGGCGCGGGGGCTCGCGCAAGCGGGGCACGAGGTGCTGGTGCTGACGCCCTCCGATCGCGGCCGGCCGCGCCACGAGATGCGGGACGGCATCGCGATTCGCGCGCTGCGATCGGTTCCGCTCGCGCGCGACGCCGGCGTGTGGGTGACCCCGCTCGTCGATCCGTCGATCGGGCGGCTCCTCGACGCGTACAAGCCCGACGTCGTCCACCTCCAGGACCACTACCCCACCTCGAGAGCGGTGCTGCATGCCAGCCTGCGTCGCCAGCTCCCGCGGGTCGCGACCAACCACTTCGTGCCTGAGAACTTCACCGCCGGAGTGCGCGCGCTCGCCCTCGGCCGAAGGCTCGTCACCCGTCTGCTCTGGCGCGGCGCGATGAACGTGCTCGCCCGAGTCGACCTGGTCGTCGCGCCGACCGCGACCGCCGCCCGGCTGCTCGTCGACCGCGGTTTGAAGGTTCCCGTCGAGGCGATTTCCTGTGGCGTCGACCTTCAGCGCTTCTCGCCCGAGGTCGCGGGCACCTCCCGGGAACCGCGCGAGATCGGACCGATCGGTCGGATCGGACCGATCGGTCTTGTCGGCTCGGCGCGATTCCTCGTCGCCTACGTCGGCCGGCTCGACCGCGAGAAGGAAGTCGACCTCCTCTTCGAGGCTCTCCGTCGCACGAGGCGCGACGACGTCGTGCTGGTCCTCGCCGGGACCGGACGCGACGAGGCGCGGCTGCGCGCGCTTTCGGCGCCGCTCGGCGCGCGCGTTCGCTTCCTCGGACACGTCGAGCAGGAGCGCCTTGCGGACCTGCTGCGCGCGATGGACCTCTTCGCGATGCCGTGTCGCATCGAGCTTCAGAGCATCGCGACTTTGGAAGCGATGGCTTGCGGCCTGCCGGTGCTCGCGGCGAGAGGCGGAGCGCTGCCGGAGCTGGTCGAGGACGGCGTCAACGGCGCGCTGTTTCGGCCCGGCGACGCGGACGACGCGGCGAGGAAGCTGGAAGCGCTGCTGGCCACCTCGACCGATCGCGCGGCCCTCGGCGCGGCAAGCATCGAGAGGGCGGCATCTCACGATGTCGCGCAGACGGTCCGGCGCTACCTGCGGGTGTACGAACGAGCCATCCGCGGTTCGCGCCCAGGCTACAAGACGTAAATCGCGTTCGAGTAGATCCACGGATAGTCGTGAGACAGCAACGCGTCGGCGTCGGCGCCCAGGTCGGGCCTCAAGTGTTCTGGCACCATCCGCACCTCGGCCCGGTAGGCGCCGGGCTCGGTCGGGGCGAAGGCCACGTCCCCGTCGGCGTGGGCGACCTCGTCCCAACCGCCTTCCTTCGCCTCGAGCAGGCGCACCGTGATGCGCGGCGGAGTCCGTTTCGGATCAAGGTTCTTCACGTGGGGCCGCTTCACGACCAACATCGGATGGTCGGCGAGGCGGACCGTCGAACCCATCTCCGCGATGTCCGCTCCCACTTGCGCGTGGTAGTCGAAACCCACGGGGTAGCCCATCACCTCGAACGCGCCGTAGAGACGCTCCGCCAAGAGAGCGCTCTTCAGCGCGCGGTCGTCCCAGGCTCCGTGAGAATCGGTTCGGATCAGGAGATGGTTCGAGAACCACGAGTCCATCCGCCGGTAGCTGTCGATGCGCTCCCCGTCCGCCATGAGCTGCGGAAACGAGTTTCGATGGGCGTCCGTCGCCATCGTCGTGACGCGATGAACGCCTCGCGCGAGCACCGAGCCCCAGGTCGACAGGTAGTGCGAATCTTCACTGAAGATTTCGAGGAAGATCAGATCCGGTTTCGGCAGCCCGGGGTCCTTCTCGATGACCCGACCCAGGATGTTCAGCGCCACGTCGCCGCGCATCATCGTGTTGGCGTGGAGGTTGTACATCTCGAAACCGTCGAGCGGCAGCGTGACGATCTGGTCTACCGTCCAGCCCTCGGTGTGGGCGACCAGGGCCACCGCTCCGGCCGCTTTGAACTGCCCGATGGCGTCGGCGCTGACCTCGTCGTAGGTGTCGCCGCGCTCCTGAATCGTTCCCGCGACATGGTGCTCCAGGCCCACCGGCATCGTGCCGCTCTCCGTCCCCGCCATGATCAGCGCGAAGTGCCCGTCCGGACAGGCCATCCAGGAGGCGACCGGGTCGCCGTCGCGAACGACGAGCTTGTCGCCCTGTTGGGCGTCGTAGAGCAGGACGTCCGGATACTCGTGCTCCGCGAACGTGCCGCGGTGATCGCTAAGGAAGCAGAAATCGTGTTGCACCGCGCACAAGCCGCGCCGGAAATCCGCCAGGCAGACCGCGTCGGGCTTGCCGTCCGGCATCGGGTGACCGTCGCAAGCGTCGTGGGAGTAGACGCTGTGCTCGTGGATGAGCCCGCGCACGTCGAGAAAGCCGCGGGCGTCGGGCTCCTTCGACGAGGGATAGACCGTGCCCACCGTCCAGACCGGCTGCTGCGACGACGACGAACATCCAAGAGCGAAGAGCAACGCGAAGACCGACGAGAAACGGCGCTGAGGCATGTCGACCTCCTCGGAATCGAAGCCGCCCGATGATCGGCAGATGCGGCCGAAGACGCAAGCGGCGCCGGGGACTTCGCGAGCCTTCGACCGCTCTCGCCTCGCGGGATGGGGGAAGCGGTCGGGCACGCCGGCGCGTCAGACCGGGTGGATCGCGAGCCCCGAGCGGCCGGGAAGGCCGTAGCGGCGCACCAGCGTCGCCATCGACATCCACAGCTCCGCCCGCGGCAGGCGCAAGACCCGCCCGAGCGACGGCGCCCGCGCGGCGAACGCGCGCAGCAGATACCAGGCATAGACGCCATCCAGGAGCGCCGCGGTACTGCCGCGGGCGGAATCGACAGCGATGGCGGTGAAGCCGATGCGCTCCAAGAGCTTGCGGGTGCCGGTCCCGCGCGACGGGGAGAATGCGCTGCTGACCCCGCGGAGCGCGCGCGCGGGCGAGAACCTCGTGTCGGAGGGCAGGAGCGCTGCCAGGGCCTTGAGGCTCGCGGTCGCCCGGCGCTCGAACGCCTTGGCCCAGGCGAGGTCGGGGCCCTTCGGCGCCATCGGCGGCACGTGCTCGTTCCACAGGTGCAGCTCGACAACCGGATCGCCTGCGCGAATCGTCGCGTCCGGGAGGGCCACCGCGTGGGCCGCCCGCGAAAGACGCACCCGAAACAGCGCCTCTTCGTCCTGCCAGGGCTCGACGAGACGAAGGCGCGCGCGCATCGCCGCGTCGACGAGACGCCAGGGCTTCATCGCGGCACCCCTCGCGACGCCCGAAGCTGCGCGATGCGCACGGGCAGTCGGGCGCGGGTGGGCGAGGCGCGCCTCAGGCGGCCATCCGCGGTCAGCGGATAAGTCTCGTCCCGCCAGGTGACGCGGCGTCCGAACGCCCCGGCGACCCACACCGCCGCGGTCTGGAGGTCGCGCAGCGGAAGGAGCAGCAGCGCTTCCAGAGAGGTCGTGTCGTTCGTGCTCTTCGCGATGGCGCTCGCGACCATCCACCGCAGCGCGAGCGACCCGGTGAGGAGCGCCCAGCCGAAGGCGGAGCCGCCCAGCGCCACGAGGCAGAGGAGCGCGAGCGGCGTGGGAAAGGTCAGCCCGTAACCGAGATAGCCCCCCGCCTGGCTCACGCGCGTGCAACGGGCCCAACGCAGCTCGCGCGAAAGGCCCTGGCGGGCGCTCGTGGAACCGAGGACGCTCTGGACGACGTAGCGGGACAGCTCGACCTTGCGCCCGAGCGCCGCGAGCCGCGAGCCGAGCTGGTAGTCGTCGGCGAGGTGCTCGCTCACCGCCCGAAAGCCGCCGATGGCTTCCAGGTCCCGCCTTCGGAGCGCCACCGTCGCGCCCATCGCGAAGCGCATCCGCAAGACGTGCCGGGCTACCACCACCGCCGGGAGGAAGACGACGCCCATGTGCAGCGCTTCCAGCCGCGCGAAGAGCGACGCCGCTGCCGCCCCCCGATAGGGGCAGGTAACGAGACCGGTGTCGGGATCCGAGAGCGGTGCCACCACCCGCCGAAGGTAATCGGGGGTCACCCGCATGTCGCTGTCGCTCGCGACCAGCACCTCGTGCCGCGCCGCCTGCGCGAGCTCGTGTAAGAGCGCCGCCTTGCGGTTGGTCCCCCGCGTGCGCGCGACCACCAGCCGCATCGAAACGTGCGGGAAGGCCCGTTTCAGCCGGGCGATCTCCGCCACCGCCGGGTCGAACGGGTCGTCGACGCCGAAGACCAGCTCCATCTCCGGATAGTCCTGACGGCAGAAGCTCGCGAAGTTCTCGAACATCTCCGGGTCGAGGCCCTTGACCGGTTTGAGAAGCGAGACCGGCGGCCACTCGGCCCGGGTCTCGAACGGCGTCTGGAAGAAGCGGCGCACCAGAATCGCGGCGATGATCCAGTACGCCCAGGCCGCGAGCGTGAGCGCAATGAGCGCCGCCGCCACGCCCTTCAAGCCCCGGCGAGCGCGGGGTAGGTGGCGAGCCGGTGCCCGCGCTCCCCGAGAACGCGGCGGACCCACGGGCTGACGAGCGCCGACAGATCTCCCGGGTTCGGCCCCAGGTCGTCTTCGAACGCCGTCGAGGGATGCAGGTAGATCTCCGCGGTCGGCGCCGAGACCCGGTCGAGCACCCGAACCAGGGTCGGCTCGTCCATCCGCCCGCTGCGATAGAGGCCGTAGACCCGGGTCGGCACCGCGAGCCGCGTCTGGCGCAATCGGGCTTGCGCTCGCCGGCCGAGGACGCTGAGCGCCAGCGCTGGCGCCCAGCCAAGCCTCGCTCCTCCGCACGCGTTCGCGAGCTCGCGATCGTCACGCGGCACGCGAAAGCCCCGGGCATCGTGGCGCCGGGCCTGCGCGAGGGCGAGGTCCAGCACCGCCGGGAGCAGGTGCAGGTGCAGGTGCCCGTCGACGTGCGACAGCTTCAAGCCCGTGTCGGAAAAGCGGGCGAACTGCGCGGCGATTTCTCGCGCGAGCTCCCGGCGGGCGGCGGCGCTCGAGCAGTAGCGGCGGCCCGCGCCAGCCGCGGTGGGCTCGAAGCGCCCGTCGGCGCCGACGAGATGCGGCACCGCTTCTGGGGGCAACGCGGGACGCCCGTCGGCCAGCACGAGATGCAGCCCGACCGCGAGGTCCGGCGCGCTGCGCGCGAGCGCCACCGCCTCCTCGAAAGCGCTCCCGGTCACCATGAGGCTCGCGCTCGTCAGGATCCCTTGGCGATGCGCGAGCAGCACCGCTTCGTTCACCGCGGCCGACCGCCCGAAATCGTCGCCATTGACGATGACGCGCGTCATCGAGCCCCCGCTTCACGAGCGGCGCTGGCGCTCATGGGCCGCCTCTCGGGCAAGCTGGCGGCAGCGACGGGGCTTTGGCAAGGGCACGAAGAGGGCGCGCCGGCGGGCCTTCTCTTGGCCGGGCGGTAGGCGCGCACCGCCGTCGCGACGATCGGACGGATCGGTCGGATCGGTCGGATCGGACCGATCGGTCCGATCGTCCAGGCGCACGTTCGCCGGCAGGTCGCGAAGGCGCCTAGCCGTTGGCGCGGTGTGGGTCGGCGACCAGGTCCGCCGTTTCGGCCGCGGGCACTGGCGCGTCGAACGAAACGCCGCGGGCTTCGGGGCCGAGCGCGATGACGACCGACCCGACGAGCAGGATCGCGACCGCCAGGGTGCCCATCGCGGTCGAGTAGGAGATGTGCCTGGCGAGCACCGCCTCGACCGCCGGGATGCCCGCCGCGATCAGGACGCCGAGCTGGTAGGCGAAACCGGGGAAGAACCCCCGCAGCGCTCCTGGAGAGAGCTCGTTCAAATGCGCTGGAATCACGCCCCAGGCGCCCTGGACCATGAACTGGAGGGCGAAGGCGCCGGCGACGATCACCGCCAGGCGAGGGCTGAAGGCCCAGGCCGGCACCACCAGGACCCCCAGGAGCGCCGCCGCTACCATCGTCCGCCGCCGGCCCCAGCGGTTCGACAGCCCGCCCACCACCAGCCCGCCGAGGATGGCGCCGACCATCGAGATCACGGTGACGAACGAGACCTGGCTCTGGGTCAGGTGCCGCTGGGTCTTGAGGAGCGTCGGGAACATGTCCTGGGTGCCGTGCGACATCAGGTTCAGCATCGCCATCAGCGCCACGAGGTAGAGGAACCGGCGCCAGTTTCGCACCACGGTGCGGCCGTAGGTCGACCACGGGGCGCGGCTCTTCTCCCAGACGGCGGACTCCTTGACCCGGGAGCGCACGAAGAGGGCGAGCAGGGCGGGAGCGCCGCCGAGGAAGAAGAGCGCTCTCCACCTCAGATGCGGCGCGAAGTGGTAGACGACCGGGTAGGCGATGGCGGCGAGGAGGTAACCGAAAGCGTAGCCCTCCTGCAGGAGCCCGGAGAGCAGGCCGCGCCACTTCGCCGGCACCGACTCGAGCGCGAGCGACGCCCCGACGCCCCATTCGCCGCCCATCCCGATGCCGTACAAGAGGCGCAAGCCGAAGAAGACCTTGTAGCTCGGCGCGAGGCCGGAGAAGACCTCGACGATGGCGTAGAAGACGACGTCGATCATCAGCGGCAGGCGGCGGCCGAAGCGGTCGGCGATGACGCCGAACAGGAGCGCTCCCACCGGCCGCATCACCAGGCTCGCGGTCAAGGTCAGCGCGACGGCCGCCTTGTCGGTGTGGAAGTCGCGGGCGACGTCGGTGAGGACCAGCGTCAGGACGAAGAAGTCGAAGGCATCCATCGTCCAGCCGAGGAAGCTGGCGATCATCGCGTTGGTGGCGTTGGCCCGGTCCGTGCGCGCGCTCATTGCGCCCGAGGATACATCGCGAACAAGCTTCCCTGTTCGCTCAGGTTGCCCCCAGCCTTGCCCGCGAGCCCTGATCAACCAAGCCGCGAAAGGCTCGCGCCGCGCGCAGATTCGACGCCGCGCAGCAAGTCAGTAGTGCCGGCCCTCTGGCCTGGCATGCCAACGATCGCGATCGTGCCGGGCCAGAGGGCGAGCCGGATCGAATGGGTTGCGGGTGAAAGCCCCGCGCAATGCGAAGCGGGAAGCCCGTCACCGCGAAGACGGCGGGCGCCCTGGCTGGCCCAGTGGCTCACCACCACCACCGGCGCGACCGCCAGGCGCTTCGGGGCAGGAACAGCACCGCGTCGACCACGGCCCAGAAGAAGCCGACATTCCAGGCGGGCGACTTCGTCTTGCCGAAGAAGAGGAGCAGCACCGGTACCGCTATCATCGCCCCCGCGATCGCCCAGGCGACCCTCCCATCGGGCAGCTTGGACAACAGCTTCCACCCGATGCCGGGGCCGCCGCCATAAGAGCCGGTGCCGTAGCTGCCAAGGCCGATGTCGCGCCTGGTCTGCGCGCCGACCTCTCGCGCGAGCTCCTGGCCCAGGGCGAGGCGCGCGTTCTGGTCCATCGCCTGGACGCGGTTCTCGTCGGTGGTGCGCGCCCACAGGCGCTCGTTGTAGGCGCGCTGCTCGGCGGTGTTCAGGAGCGCGCTGCAGTGGAGGCAGCGCGGCGCCTGGACGTTGTTGTCCTGGCCGCAGATGCAGCAGCGGACGAAGGGCTGGCCGGAGCTTCGCGCCAGCTCGAGGCTGGAATCCGCGGAGGGCGCGGGCGGGAGCGCATCGGTGAACCGCTCGGCCGCGAGGGGCGGCGGCGCTTCCGGGGCAGGCTGGCGCTCCAGCTCGACCTGCTGGAACCGCTCCGCCCGCGCGTCGTCGGGCCCGGCCGGCGCCTCGTCAGGGCGGGCTCGCTCCAAATGCCGAAACCGACTCTCGACGCTCATCGTTTCTTCAGGTCCGCCGGGAGGCCGGGCGCGTCCGGTTCGCCGCCCACGACCGTAGCTCGGCAATCTCTTCCGCCATCGTCGTCGCGAGCGGCACCGTCTCCTTGAAGGCGCGCTCCAGGTGTCCCCGCTCGAGATCCCGGCCTTCCCCGAAGGCATGATACAGCGCGGCGATGATCCCCTGCTCGATCTCGGCGCCGCTGAAGTTCGCCGCGAGATCCGCGAGGTGGGGGACGTCGAACGGCGCCGGGTCGCGGCCGCGCTGGCGGAGGTGAATCGCGAGAATCTCCTCCCGCTCCTTTTCCGTCGGCAGGTCGATGAAGAACAGCTCGTCGAACCGGCCCTTGCGCAAGAGCTCCGGCGGGAGGCTCTGGACCCGGTTCGCGGTGGCGACGACGAACACCGGCGCGGATTTCTCCTGCATCCAGGTGAGAAAGCCGCCGAAGACCCGGGCGGTGACGCCGGCGTCGGAGGCGCCGCTCGACTCGACGCCGGAGAGGCCCTTCTCGATCTCGTCGACCCAGAGGACGACCGGCGCGATGCTCTCGGCGACTCGGATCGCCTTGCGCAGGTTCTCCTCGCTGGAGCCGATGAGCCCGCTGAAGATGCGGCCCATGTCCAGGCGCAGGAGCGGCAGCCGCCACTCGGCGGCGACCGCCTTCGCGGTCAGGGTCTTCCCGCAGCCCTGCACGCCGGCGAGCAGGAGCCCTTTCGGTTCGGGCAAGCCGAACCGCCGGGCGCGCTCGCCGAACGCCCCGGAGCGGCTGCGCATCCACTCCTTCAGGTTTTCGAGGCCGCCGACCTCGGTCAGCTTGGCGTCGGTCGGGTAGTACTCCAACAGGCCGCTCTTGCGGATCACCTGCCGCTTCTCCTCGAGGATGAGCTTCAGGTCGTTCTCGTCGAGCCGGTCGTCGGTGGCGATGGCCTTGGCGAAGGCGTTCTCCGCTTCGCCGAGGGTCAGCCCCAGCGCCGCCTTGATCAGCTCCTCGGCCTGGTCGCGGGTCAGCTCGACCTTAGCTCGCCCCTGCCGCCGCACGACGCCGACGATTTCGCTCAAGAGCTGCGCCAGGTCATGGAAGGCCGGCAGCGGCACGTCGAGGACCGTCACGTCCTTTTCCAGCTCGAGCGGAAGCTGGAGCGTCGGGGAGAGGAGGATGACGGTCGTGTAGGTGCTCTTGAGCGCCGCCGAAAGCTCGCGCAGGGCGCGCACCACCGCGGGGTCCTGCAGGTAGGGGTGGAAGTCCTTGAGCACGACCAGCGCCGGCTCGCCGAGCTTGCCCACCTGGGCGAGCACCTGGGGCGGCTCCTTCGCGCCGGCGATGGGTTCGGTCGCGCGCGCTCCCTCGATGCGGCGCAGCCCCTGGACGACGCTCCAGGTGTAGAGCCGCTTGGCGTGGGTCTGGGCGAGCTGCTCGAGGATCCCGTCGAGCCGGGTCTCCTCCCAGGAGACGAGCCAGATGAGCGGGTAGCGCGCCCGCACCAGGGTGTCCAGGTCGCGCACGAAGGGCGGCACCGCTGCCGCCGGGGTGGTCGGCTCCGGCATCGGCGTATCATATCGCCGGTTCGGGATGGCGATGCGCGGGACCGCCATCCCGGGGAGCCCCCCAGGGGCGGGCGGCGCTCTCGAAGACCGGGGACAGAAAAGCCCGGCGCACCGAAGCGATGCGCCGGGCCTTCGCATGGTGGCGGCGAACGCCGGGGAGCGCCGCGATTATTAAGCGGTCGCCTTGAAGTCGAGAAGCTCGACAGGGCGGGAATCGACCGCGAACGTGACCGCTTCGCGGAAGCCCTCGGCGTCGCCGCCGACTTGGAGCGGCATCGGGCGGTCGAACTCGAGCCGCACCTTCTGCGTGAGAAAATCGAGGATGCCGGTGCGCGGCGTGCGGCCCTTCCAGATGGCGCCCATGTGGCGCACCATCTGGGGAACGGTCAGCGCGCTCAAGCGCAGGTGCATCCGTCCTTCCGCCTTGCGCGCGTGCGGGAAGATCTTGAACCCGAAGCCGTAGTTGGGGACGGTGCCGGCGGCGACCAGGCGCAACGGGCCCTGGAAGAGGATTTCGCCCTTCTCGATCGGCCGCCCGACCGGCCGGCCGTCCGGCGCGAGCTGCTGCGCCGGTTCGCCTTCGTTGGTGATGAGGACGTTCGCGGGCTTGCGCTCGAGGAGCACCGCCGGGATGCTCCGCCCGGCGATGGCGAGCAAGTAGCCCGGGCCGCCGGACCCGAAGGCCGAGAACGGGGTGCCGCGGAACTTGCGGCTGACCGTCACGTAATCGTTGATGATCCGCGCGTCGACGCCGACGCCCGTGAACGGCGCGAGCTTGCCGTCGACGTCGATGAGGTGGATCTGGTGGGTCTGGCGGACGTCGCCGGCGCGGGCGCGCAGGATGTCCTCGACCACCCCGACCGGCCGGGGGCTCGCTCCGGTCATCCCGGCGATCGAGTTGCCGGTCCCGAGGTGCAGCACGCCGAACTTCGGCGGCGGCACCGGGCGCGGCTCCAGCTTGAGAACGGCGCCGCCCCGTGCGACCACCGGTCCCGTCGTCATGCACTGCGAGAGGACTTCGTTGACGTAGCCGACGAAGGTGCCGTCGCCGCCGCCGGTCAGGAGCGTGGTGTAGCCGCGGGCCAGCACCTCGCGGGTGATCGCCCGGGCATCGTCGAGGGTGCGGGAGAAGAAGACGTCCTCTTCCGGCACGAACCGGGTGATTTCCCGACGCATCCGGTCGTTGACGCTCTTCGCGTTGGCGTTGAGCAGCACCGCCACCTGCTCGCCGCGCCTTCCGCCGTGGATCGCTCTGAGGGTCGCCATCCGTCCCTGCCTCTCGCGGGGTGGTGCGTTCGTGCCCCGCGTCACAGCAAGCCTCGGGCCAATGCCTGACGCGGCGCGGCGGGCGTGGCCTCCAAACCGGAAATAGAGCAGAAAAATTCGGCGCTTGGGGTCCGACCGGGCGGGCGAGCGCGACGGTCGACCGCTTGCTGTCTCGGCCCCGATTTCGGCTACGACGCTTCGCGGCGTGCGTCGCGTGCTATGCGGGAGCCCGCCGGGCGAAGCTCGGTCAGCCTCGCCGGCGGTCGGACCGAGCGGTCGGTTCCGCCTGAATCGGTCCGGTCACGCGGGCGACGGTCGAGGGTCCGAGCGGGCCGAAGAGCCCAGGCGCCAGGTCGCGCCATCCGCGACGCTTCGCGTTGACAGGTCGCCGGCCTGCTTTAGGTTACGGCGGCGACAGGGCATCGGTCGACGATTCCCCGCGTTCTTTCCGGCATCTTGGAGCGTCCTCGCGTCCGAGGGCGAGCTTTGGAGGTTTTTTTCATGGGCAAGGTCATCGGCATCGACCTGGGCACGACGTACTCGGTGGTCGCCATCATGGAGGGCGGCAACCCCACGGTCATCGCCAACGAGGAGGGCTCTCGCACGACGGCATCGGTGGTGGCCTACACGAAGGACGGCGAGCGTCTCGTCGGGCAGGTCGCGAAGCGCCAGGCCATCACGAACCCGGAGCGGACCGTCTACTCCATCAAGCGGTTCATGGGGCGGCGGTACAGCGAGGTCGCCGACGAGCGCAAGCTCGTGCCGTACAAGGTGGTCGAGGGTCCGAACGGCGACAGCCGGGTGGAAATGGACGGCAAGCAGCTCTCGCCGCCGGAAATCAGCGCGCAGGTGCTCCTGAAGCTCAAGCGCGCGGCCGAGAACTACCTGGGCGAGCCGGTGACCGAAGCGGTGATCACGGTGCCCGCCTATTTCAACGACTCGCAGCGGCAGGCGACCAAGGACGCGGGGAAAATCGCCGGGCTCGACGTCAAGCGCATCGTCAACGAGCCGACCGCGGCGGCGATGGCGTACGGCCTGGACAAGAAGAAGGACGAGAAGGTCGCCATCTACGACTTCGGCGGCGGCACTTTCGACATCTCGATTCTCGAGGTGGGCGAGAACGTGGTCGAGGTCCTGGCGACGAACGGCGACACCCACCTGGGCGGCGACAACATCGACGACCGCATCGTCGAGTGGCTCCTGAAGGAGTTCAAGGCCGACACCGGGATGGACGTTTCCAAGGACAAGATGGTCCTGCAACGCCTGAAGGAAGCCGGCGAGAAGGCGAAGATCGAGCTGTCGCAGACGATGAAGACCGAGATCAACCTGCCGTTCCTGACCGCGGATCAGACGGGGCCCAAGCACCTGGTGCGGGAGCTGACCCGGGCGAAGCTCGAGCAGATGATGGACGACCTCATCGAGCGGTCGATGGCGCCGACGCGCAAGTGCCTGCAGGACGCGCACCTGCAGCCGGGGCAGATCGACGAGGTGGTGCTGGTCGGCGGCTCGACCCGCATCCCGAAGGTGCAGGAAGTGGTGAAGGCCTTTTTCGGGAAGGAGCCGAACAAGACGGTGAACCCGGACGAGGTGGTGGCGGTCGGTGCGGCGGTGCAGGCGGGCGTGCTGACCGGCGAGGTCAAGGATCTCTTGCTCCTCGACGTGACGCCGCTCTCCTTGGGCGTCGAGACGCTGGGCGGCGTGATGACTCGGATGATCGAGCGCAACACGACCATCCCGACGCGCAAGAGCGAAACCTACTCGACCGCCGCCGACGGGCAGACGAGCGTGGAAATCCACGTGCTCCAGGGCGAGCGCGAGATGGCGCGGGACAACCGGACGCTCGGCCTGTTCAAGCTGGAGGGCATCCCGCCGGCGCCCAGGGGCATTCCGCAAATCGAGGTCACCTTCGACATCGACGCGAACGGCATCGTCCACGTCACCGCCAAGGACAAGGCGACGGGCAAGGAAAACAAGATTCAGATCACCCACTCGTCGGGCCTGGCCAAGGACGAAGTCGAGAAGATGGTGAAGGACGCCAAGAGCCACGAGGCCGAGGACAAGCAGCGGCGCGACGAGGTGGAGACGAAGAACCGCGCGGAGCAGCTCGCCTACCAGGCGGAGAAGTTCGTCGCCGACAACAAGGACAAGATCGGCGGGTCCGCGGAGGCCATCGAGGGCGCGGTGAAGAAGCTGCGCGAGGACCTGGGCAAGGACGACCTGGAAGCGCTGAAGAAGAGCATGGAGCACGTGCAGCAGGCGCTCTACGCGGCGGGCGAGGCGATGTACAAGGCGACCGGCCAGGCGCCGGGGGCGGGAGCGGCCGAAGCGCCGGCCGGCGAGGCTGGCGCCGCTCAGCCAGGCGCGGAGAAGAAGCCCGCCGAGGACGTGGTCGACGCCGAGTACAAGCCGCTGTAGCTCGCGCGGTCTGAAATCGATGGGCGCCCGCGGGAACCATTTCCGCGGGCGCTCGCGTGATCGGAGCCGGACCCGGGAGTCCGACTCCGACGTTCGTTTCTAGCCTGCCGACGCTCACGGATTGCTCATCCGAGCGACCGCGGCTTGCCTGTCCTTCCCCACCGACCAGCGGTCGCCCAGATGGCGCTGCGCCAGGCGCGCTTGCCACTCGACCGCGACGTGCGCAGTCTGCGGCGGCGATGGTTTGGCGCTCGGCTGTGCTCGGCGCGCTCACGTTGATGACGCTCTCGCCCGCGCGCGCGCTGGCGCCCGATGCGTCCAATGCGGCGGGGATCACCGAGCACCTGGGCGCCGCGTTGCCGCTCGATCTCCTCTTCACGAACCAGGACGGTTGCCGCGTGCGCCTGGGCGACGTCGTTCGAGGTGCGCCGACGGTGCTGGTCCTCGTGTATCTCCATTGCCCGGTGCTGTGCGGGTTCGTCCTGCGCGGCGTGGAGAGGGCGGTCCAGCAGCTCGAGAAGACGGCGCCGCCACCGTTTCATGTGGTCACGGTCAGCTTCGATCCCAATGACACGCCGCTCGCCGCCAGGAACATGCGAGCGAAGTTCGTGCAGGAGTTGGCCGCCGGTCCGCACCCGCCCTGGACGTTACTGGTCGGTCGCCAGCCGCAGATCGGTGCGCTCACCAGCGTCCTGGGTTTTCGATTCCATCGCGATCCCCGAACGGGCCACTTCACCCATCCGGCGGCGATTTTCGTGCTCACCCCTGGGGGGACCCTCTCGCGTTATCTCTACGGCGTCCAGTATCCCGCATCGCAACTGCGTCGCGCGCTCGAGGCAGCCGCGCACGGGGAGGTCGGCGCCTCGTTCAACCGTCCCCGAATGTGCTCCGAACATAAGATCTACAAGTTCATTCCCGACGTGCTCGCCTTTCTTCGCGGCGCGACTGCGCTGTCGCTTCTCGCGCTCGGGTTCATGTACGTTCGCGTCTGGCGCGCCGACTCGCAACGCCCGCGCCGGCGGCCGCCCGCGACGCCCCCGAACGCAGGATAGAGGATTGCCATGGGTCATCGGAAGCTTCTCGCCGGTGCGCTCTTGCTCGCATCGGTCGTGGGATGCCAGGCCAGCTCGCGCTGGCACGCGACGGACGTCACGGGCGTGTTTCCGCCGCTCGAGATGACGCTCACCCGGGTCTCGGACGGCCAGCTCGTCACCGCTGGCGACTACCGCGGAAAAGTCGTGATGCTCTACTTCGGCTTCTCGCACTGCAAGAACGTCTGTCCCATCACGCTCGCGAACGTCGAACGCGTCTTCCAGGAGCTCGGTCCGGCGGCGCGCAGCGTGCGGATGCTCTTCGTCACCGTCGATCCCGAGCGCGACACGCCGGCGGTGCTCGCGAAATACGTTCACGAGTTCGGACCGGGAATCGTCGGCCTGCGCGCCGACCCCGACCAGCTCACGCGGCTCGTTCGGCGATACCGCGCCGCCTACTCCGTCACGCCCCAAGGGCCGGACCGGCCGTACCTCGTCACCCACTCGTCAGCCATCTACGTCTTCGACCAGACCGGCGCCGCGCGGCTTCTGGTGTCGTCCCTCTCCAGTGGGCAGCCCGACGTGTCCGGCGTCGTCGACGACCTGAAGCGGCTGGTTCGGTCCGAGAGGCCGCGCGGGTTCTTCGCGTCGATGTGGGAACGGATCTGACCCGCGGAGTCGTCAGGAGCATGCGGTCGAACGTTGCCGGCTCAGGGCGATGATCAGACGCAGCAGTCCCGCCATGCTGAGGATGCCAGGCGGAATCCAGACGATTGCGCCGCCCAGATGCTGGTCGGTCAGCGCGCTCATCGACGGGAGCATTCGGCCGCAGAGATCGTAAGACGGGTAGAGCGACCGCGGCCAGACGGTCAAGAGCGCTCCGAGCACGACCTGCGGAATCATCACCCCGAGGATGAGCCCGATGCGCGCGCCGAATGAAATCCGCGCCGGCGGCTTGGGCCGAGAGTCCAGGGCCAACGACCAGAACAGGATGCCGTCGACGACCATCGTCCAGTTCATGAGCTGGTAGAGGCGCGCGTCGAGCATCGCCCGGAAGTGGATCGGCGGAATCAGCCAGAAGAAGAAGCTCCCGGCGAAGAGGACTCCGGCGATCCACGGACGTTGCAACACGCTCGAGATCGCCGACACCGGCCGCGACTCGGCGGCGCGGCGCACCCAGGATGGCATCCCGCGGCGGAGGGTGTCGCCGGCGCCGGCGAGCGCAAGCAAGAACGGGCCGAGATGGTGCATCACCACGTGCTGGACGCGATTGAGCAGAAAGAGGTGCTGTGCCCAGTAGTCGAATCGGGTTTGCAAGACCAGATAGATGACCCCCAGGCCAGCGACGAAGCTCACCGCGCGCCAGGTTTCGGGACGCGGGCGAGCAGATTCCGTCGCCAGGCCGCGCAGGAACCAGAGGAACGCCAGGGAAATCGAAAAGAACTCGACGGGCGAAAAGTCCCAGGGCGCCCAGACCGGCATTGCTCCCGGATGCGCGCCGGAGAGCCAGGCGAGACACCCGCCGGCCAGGGCGATGCCGGCGTAGGGCGTCCACCGCGCGGACCAGAACCGCTTCGTCGTCTTCGCCGCCGACCGGTCGAGCGCGAACGGTGCCGCCATCCCAGCTCCCGAGGATGAGGACGGCGACGCCGAGTTTCAAGCACGCGAGGCGCCGGTCGTGCAAGGGCGCTCGGCAGCGTCGATGCGACAGCCTGCGACCCGGCGACGCGCCCCATCCGCCGCGTGAGTGGTAGAACGTTCGAGCGATGCCGCTGCTCCGGGTCATCCATCGCTCGGGCGCGCTCGACGGGCGCGAGGTCGTCCTCGACCTGCCGGTCATCCGGCTCGGCCGCGATGCGACGTGTCAGGTGCTCTTCGACGAACAAACCGAGCGCGTGGTCTCGCGGCAGCACGCCGAGCTGCGTTGGGACGGCGACCGCCTCTTCGTCGTGCCGCTGCCTGGCAAGCTCGTGCTCCTGCGCGGCCTCGCGGTGCTCGGTCCGATGGAGCTTTTGCCGGGCGACGTCCTCGAGCTCGCCGGGCCGGGCGGTCCGAGCGTCGAGGTGCTCTGGGAGCGGTCGCGGCAGCACGTCGTCGGCGCGGGCCGCCGCCAGCAGGTCGACTACTACTCCCCGACGGTGATGGAGCTCCCGGCTGTGCTGGCCCCAGAAGCGGTGCCGCCCTCCATCGAGGTCGCGCCGCCGCTCGATCCCGGTCCGACCGATGCGCCTCCGGCTCGCGCCGGCGCCCGCTGCGACCCGTTCTCGCTGCCCGATACCGACGTCGACCTGCCCCGGCTCGAGCAGGCGCCTGCCGCGACTGGCGCGCCGGAGCCGAAGTCGGCGCCAGCGCTGCCGCTTGGCGACTCCGCTTTCGGGGGCATTCCAAAGGGCGCCGCCGACCCGGCGTATCGCGCGCACACGATGCTCCTGTCGCCGGTAGCGCCCGAGAAGCTGGAGGCGACCGACCTCCTGCCCAAGGTAAACGTCGCGCCGCCCCGGCTGAGCCGTCGATGGGCGCGGCCGGCGGCGATCGGCGCTCTGGTGCTGGTGCTCGCCGCGGGCGCGCTCGCCGGCGTCTGGTGGCACGAACGGGCCGCCAACCGGCGCTCGACGATGGCGCGCATCGCTCGGCTGGAGGCGAAGCTCGGCCGCCACGCGCAGCCGCCGGGCGTGTCCGACGACGATTGGAAAGCCTACGAGCAGGAATACGCGCAGGCGCAGCCGGCGCCAGTGACGCCCAGGACTCGGCTGCCGAAGCCGAAGCGCGCGCGCCACGAGGGGAGCGCCGCTGCCGGGGAGCCGAAGCGGCAGAGCCAGGCGCGAGCGAAAGAGCAGGGCGCCGCCGTGACCGCGTTCGCCGCGTGGAAGGGGCTCGAGCTCGGACGGCTCGAGTCGAAGCGCCGGTCGGCGAGCACCTCGTATCTCGCCCGACGCCGCGCCGCGCTCGAGGCGTACGAGGCGCTGGCGAACCCGCTCGAGAAGGACGCGGGCCCGACGGAGAAGCTGCTGCTCGATGCGGCGCGCCATCTCGGCGAGTGCGACGCCGCGATGCCGGAGGCCATCCTGCGCGGAGCCGAAGCGGCGGTCGCCCGGTTCGAGCACGACGCGCAGGCGAAGAACCAACTCGTCTCGACGCTCGAACGCGTCAAGCAGCACCGCTACGCCCCCACGATTACGGCGGCGCTGGGCGACGAGCGGGTGCCGCTCGAGCTCTTGTTCATCCCGTACGACGAGAGCGGTTTCGACGCGCGCCAGGTGGGGCCGGCGACGGCGCTGGGGGTCCCCAAGGGGATGTGGCAGCTCCTGCCGAGCGTGGCGAAGGCGCACGGGCTCGACGTGGGGGCACAAGCGGACCAGCCCACCGCCGACCCGGCCGACGAGCGGGAGCACTACGAGCAGGAGTCGCGGGCGGCGGCGCGGATCATGCGCGCCTTGTACGCCGGGCCGGCCGCGGGAAGCGCGCTGCTCGTCATCGCGAGCTACGACCACGGCAGCGGCGCGCGGCTCGCGGCGATGAAGGCGAAGGCCGGCGTGAAGCCGAGCGACCGCGACCCGGCGCAGGTGAACGTGTGGCGTCTCGCACAGGCCGGCGCGCTCGATGCGACAGCGCTCCAGGAGGCCGAGACCGCTCTCGCCTGGGTCGCCATCGTCGAGCACCCGAAGGCGTTCGGCTTCGCCTTCCCGCCGCCGCTCGAGCACGTCGCCCTCGCCGACCAGTGAAGAACGCGGGCCGGTCTGCTCATCCGGTTGGCCACACCTGGACGAGAGCGCTCGCACAAGCCGGTGGTGGCAGGGCCGCTGGCCCGTCAGAAATGCACCCTTGTCCTCATCTCGCGGGCAAGCGGCCCGCGACCACCGAATCAGCGAGCCGCAAGTGCATGAACCGGAAATGCAGCCGAAGGCGATGCCTCCCTCGGCGCGAGAGAGCGAAGTTCACCACGTCCGCTACCGCTCCGATCGCCGCGGTCGATCCTGCTTGACGGTCAACACGAATCGCGGCAGGGTTCCGCGCCCGCCCTCCGACCGTGGTCTTCGGCGAGGGCGCATGGAACGCGCCGGAGCTTGCATGCCCGAGACGGACCTCATCGAAATCCGCGTCCACGGTCGCGGCGGCCAGGGAGGCGTGACCGCGGCGAAGATTCTCGCGGCCATCCACGCGCACCTCGGTCGCAGCGTGCAGGCGTTCGGCGACTACGGCGGCGAGCGCTCGGGCGCGCCCATCCGCGCGTACCTGCGCGCGAGCCGGGCGCCCATCACCAGCCGCAACAAGGTCTACGCGCCCGACCACCTCATCGTGCTCGACCCGTCGCTGCTCGACGCGGGCACGCTCTCCGGCCTCAAGGGGGGCGGAACGCTCCTGCTCAACACGAGCGAGCCGATCGACGCTTTCAATGGCCGCTTCGACGCCTTCCGGCTCGCGGTCATCGATGCGACCGCCATCGCGCGGGCGCGCGGCATCGGCTCGCGGGCGGTGGTCATCGTCAACACCACCATCGCCGGCGCGTTCGCGCGCATCTTCGACCTGCCGTTCGCGGCGCTCGAGCACGCGTACCAGCACCTCGGCTTGGCGCGCGACCTGCCCGCCGCGCGCGAAGCGTTCGAGCGGGTGCAGGTGCGGGAGACGGCGGAAGCGATGGCGCCGGGCGCACGCCTGGGGCTACCGCCGCTGCCCGACGTGATGCCGCTCGTCGAGCACACCGAGAGCCCTGCCGTCACCCTGAAGACCGGAAGCTGGCGGACGCAGACGCCGCGTTACGCTGACGGCCTCGCGCCGTGCAGCGCGTCGTGTCCCGCGGGCAACGACGTCGTCGGTTTCGTGCAGGCGCTGGACAAGCACGGCGTCGAGGCGGCGGCGGAGATCCTCGCGAAGACCACGCCCTTGCCGAGCGTCTGCGGCCGCGTCTGTCCGGCGCCGTGCATGGACGGCTGCAACCGGCGCGAGCTCGACGGCGCCGTGGACATTCGCGCGCTCGAACGGTGGATCGGGGACCACACGGAACCCGCTCGTCCCTCGACTGCGCTCGGGATGAGCGAACAGGGCACGAACGCGGTTTCTCCGGAACCCGCTCGTCCCTCGACTGCGCTCGGGATGAGCGAACAGGGCACGAAGGCGATTTCTCCCGACGACGCTCACGCCGAAGCCGCTCATGCCGAAGCCGCTCATCCCGAGCGCAGTCGAGGGACGAGCGGCCCCGGTGCGTCGAAGAGTTTCGCGATTGTCGGCGGCGGTCCTGCTGGGCTGTCGGCGGCGCACGCGCTCGCGACGCTCGGGCACCGCGCGACCATCCTCGAAGCCGACCGCGAGCTCGGCGGCGTCTTGCGTAGCGGCATCCCGGTCTACCGCCTGGCGCGCGAAGCGCTCGACCGCGACATCGGCAGGCTTCTCGCACGGGGCGTCGAGGCGCGGCTCGGCGAGCGAATCAGCCGCGAGCGCGTCGCCGACCTCGCGCGCGACTTCGACGGCGTCATCCTCGCGACCGGTCTCGAGCGCCAGCGCGGCCTCGACGTGCCCGGCGCGAAGCTTTCCGGCATCACGCAAGGCCTGACGTTCCTGCGCCAGCTCGCGATGGGCGAGAAGATCGCGCTCGACGGCGACGTGGTGGTCCTCGGCGGCGGCAACACGGCCATCGACTGCGCCCGCAGCGCGCTGCGTGCCGGCGCCGCGCGGGTGACCATCGCCTACCGCCGTGGCCGCGACGAGATGCCAGCGATCAAGGAAGAGATTACGGAGGCCGACAACGAAGGCGTCGAGCTCGCGCTCCTGCGGGCGCCGGTCGGTTTCAGCGGGAACGGTCGGGTTCGAGCGGTGCGGCTCGCGGAGGTCGAGCTGGGCGAGCCGGACCAGAGCGGGCGGCGTTCGCCGAAAGTGACTGAGCGCGTGGACGAGCTCGCCTGCGATGTGGTCCTCCTCGCGCTCGGCCAGTCGGCGGACCTGTCGGTGCTGCCGGAGCGCTGGACGCTGCGCGACGGCCGCTGCTTCGACGGCGAGCATGCGACGCGGGTCTTCGCCGCGGGCGACGTCTCGACCGGCGAGGGCACCGTCACCCACGCCATCGGCGACGGCCGGCGCGCCGCGTTTCGCGCGATGGCGGCGTGCGGGCTGGAGGTGGAAATCCCGCCGCGGCTCGACGTCGCGAACGCGGTGCCGGCGAGCGCCGTTCGCTTCGGCCACTACCCGGGCTCCTCGCCGGCCGCGCACGAGCATCGGGTGCCCAGCTCCCTCGCCGGAGACTTCGCGGAGGTCGACGGCGGCCTCGCGAGCCCGGCCGAGGCGTCGCGCTGCTTCTCGTGCGGGACCTGCACCGAGTGCGACACCTGCCTCGTCTACTGCCCCGAAGGAATCATCGACCGGCGTCCGGGCGGCTACGACATCGACCTCGAACAGTGCAAGGGCTGCGGCATCTGCGTCGCGGAGTGCCCGCGCAAGGCGATGGAAATGGTGATGACATGAGCGCGGAACTGATCAGCGCGAACCACGCGGCGGCCCTGGCGACGATTCTCGCCGCGCGCGCGAACCGCACCGCCCGCGGCTTCGGCAGTGGCGTCTATCCGATCACGCCGCAGACCGAATCGATCGAGCGCATCTGCGAGGAGACGTTCGAGAAGGGCCACGTCGTGCGCGTCGAGAGCGAGCACAGCGCGATGGCCGTCTGCATGGGCTTCTCGCTCGGCGGCCTGCGCGCGTTCACCGCCTCCAGCTCGAACGGCCTCGCGTACATGGCGGAGAACGTCTTCGCCGCGGCGTTCTACCGGCTGCCGATCGTGATGATGGCGGTCAACCGCACCCTCGGGCCGCCGTGGAACATCTGGGTCGACCACGGCGACACGCTGGCGCTGCGCGACGCGGGCTGGATTCAGCTCTACTGCGAAGACAACCAGGAAGTCGCGGACTCGGTGCTGGCCGCCTTCCGCATCGCGGAAGACCGGCGGGTGCTCCTCCCGGCGATGGTCTGCCAGGACGCGTTCATCCTTTCGCACACGATGATGATGACCGACCTGCCGCCGCAGGCCGAGGTCGACGCCTTCCTGCCGCCGCTCGACCTGCCGCATCGGGTGACCGCGCGGCCGCTGGTCGTGGGCGGGCTCGATCCGCCGCGCGAGACGGAGGTGCACCGGCGCCAGCACCAGGAGGCGATGAACGCGGTGTTCGAAGTGCACGAAGAGGTGCGCGGCGAGTTCAAGCGGGTGTTCGGGCGCGAGCTGCCGCCGGCGATCGTGCCTTACCGGCTCGACGACGCGGAAACGATCTTTGTTTCGATGGGCACCACGGCGGCGACCGTGCGCCAGGTGGTCGACGCGGCGCGCGCGCGCGGCGAGAAGGTCGGTAGCCTGCGCATCCGGATGTTCCGTCCCTTCCCGGAAGCGTTGTTGCGAGCAGCGTTCGCGGGACGAAAGCGGATCGCGGTGCTCGACCGCGACCTCTCGCCGGGCCTGGGCGGCATCGTCTTTAGCGAGGTGCGCGGCCTCGCGGACCCGGGCGCGCTGGTGCAGAACTACATGATCGGGCTCGGCGGCGGCGACGTCCGGGCGGAGCACATCGAACGGATTCTCGCGGACGTGCGCGCGCGCGAGCGGGCGGGCGCGCCCGAGTTCGTGGAGGTGGGCGGATGAAAACGCTTCAGACTTTCGAACCCGAGCCCGCGCTCGGCGGCCTCGCACACACGCCCGCCGATCGGCCCGAGCCGATCTTGCGCGCCGGCAACACGAACTGCGGCGGCTGCGGCATGTCCATCGGCTGGCAGCTCCTGTCGCGGGCGGTCGCCGATCGCCCGGTGCAGCTCGTGATTCCCGCGAGCTGCTCCATCGTCACCGCGGGGACCTACCCGTTTTCCGCCTATGGCGCGCCGATCGTCGCCTCGACCTTCGCGAGCGCGGCCGCGGTCGCGAGCGGCCTCGCGCACGCCGCGCGATTGAACGGCGAGAAGACCCGGGTCCTCTGCTGGGCCGGCGACGGCGGCACCTACGACATCGGCTTCGCCACGATTTCCGCGGCCGCCGAGCGCAACGAAGACATCCTGTTCATCTGCTACGACAACGAGATCTACGGCAACACCGGCGGCCAGCGGTCGAGCGCGACGCCGCAGAACGCCTGGACGACCACGACCCCGGGCGGCAAGGATGTTCCGAAGAAGGATCTCCTCGGCATCATGGCCGCGCACCGCATTCCCTACACCGCGTCGGTGTCGATGGCGCACCTGGACGACGCGCATCGCAAGCTCGAGCACGCGCTGGCGACGCCGGGCTTCCGGTTCCTGCACCTCTTGGCGCCCTGCCCGACCGGATGGAAATCGGAGCCGGCGGAGAGCGTGTCGCTCGTGCGGATGGCGGTCGATTCGGGGCTCTACGCGGTCTACGAGGTCTTCGACGGCAACCGGGTGCGAATCAACATCGACCCGACGATGAGCGACTCGGCGCTCGAACGGTACATCGCGTCCCAGGGCCGCTTCCGCAAGGGCCACGCCGACCTCAAAGCGCTGCGGGGAGAAATCGACGCGAGCTGGCGCGAGCTCCGCGCCCGCGCGGGTTGGGCAAGCGAAGAAGCAACCCGCTAGTGTAGCGCGCCAGAAGCCTCGTGGTTCTGTCGAGGCCAGTAGGTTGGACGGTCCGGTCGCACGCCGTTAGGCGGGCGAACGGCCGTCCGACATTCCAGAGCGATCGCTGAAACGTCACTCCACCGCGATCGCTCTGGAACGACGGACGGCCGGTCGCGCGGATCGTTCCAGCGCAATGCGAATCCGCAAGGCGACCGGACCGTCCATCCTACTGGGGTATTAATCGTTGCGAAAGTATCTGCACCTCGCATCATCAGTCGTGGCACGGGCGTCCCCGCCCGTGTAGCCTTCGTTGTGTTTTTCACAGGCGAGGACGCCTGTGCCACGAGACCCCGACTGCAACTACTTTCGCAACGATTAATACCCACAACCGACGACACTTCCAGCGGGTCACACCAGGTCGGGTCGGAGACGGAAGTCTCGGTCGGCGCGAGCGGGTCGGGGCTGTTTCCTCATCGGCGATCGGGCGCTTGAGATCAATGCGCGAGGCCGAGCCCGCGCAGCTTGCGGTACAGGTTGCGCTCGCTGATGCCGAGGATTCTGGCGGCGCGCTGGCGGTGTCCGCCGGTGGCCCGCAGGACGCGCTCGATGTGCGCCCGCTCCAGAACCTTGAGGCTGACCAGGTCGGCCTCGGCGTCGTTGAGCTTGGCGGCGACCGCGGGAGCCCGCACGCAAGGGGGCAGGTGCTCGAGCTCGATCACCGGTCCGTCGGAAAGGATCATCGCGCGCTCGACGGTGTGCAGGAGCTCGCGGACGTTGCCCGGCCAGGGGTAGGCGACGAGCGCCGCCAGGGCCTCGTCCGACAGCGCTCGCGCCAGTCGGAAGCGAGCGTTCGCATGAGACAGATAATGGTTGGCGATGACGCGGATGTCTTCCGGGCGCTCCCGCAGCGGCTTCAGGTCGAGGCGCACCGAGCCCAGCCGGTAGAAGAGATCCATTCGAAACAGGTTCTGGCGGATCCCCGCCTCGAGGTCGCGGTTGGTCGCGGCGAGGACCCGCACGTTCACGTGAATCGACTTGGTCCCGCCCAGACGCCGGAAGCTGGAGGTCTCGAGGACGCGCAGCAGCTTCACCTGGGTCGCCAGGCTCATGTCTCCGACCTCGTCCAGAAAGATCGTCCCCTGATCGGCCACCTCGAACAACCCCGGCTTAGAGTGGGTCGCGCCGGTGAAGGCGCCGCGCTCGTGACCGAAGAGCTCGCTCTGCAAGAGCTCCTCGTGCAGCGCCGCGCTGTCCACCGCGACGAAGGCCTTGTCGCGCCGGGCGCTGGTCGCGTGCAGTCGTTTCGCGATCACCTCCTTGCCGGTGCCGGTCTCGCCCAGAATCAGCACCGAGGCCTCGGACGGCCCGAATTTCTCGATGAGCCGGCAGGTCTCTTCATGCCATGAGCTCGCTCCGACGAAGGCGTTCGCCGTGTCGGGGGGGACGAACCCGCGCTCCAGGGCGTCGTTGCGTTGGATCAACCGGTGGCGCTCGAGCGCCTTGTCCATTCGGATCTCGAGCTCCGCCAGGGGACAGGGCTTGGCGACGTAGTCGAACGCCCCCAGCCGAATCGCCTCGATGGCGGTGTCGATCGTTCCATGCCCGGTGAGCACCAGCACTTCCGTGGACTTCGCCCGCTCCCTGAGGCCCCGCAGCACTTCGAGACCACTCACGTCCGGCAGCCGCAGGTCGAGCAGAACGATCTCCGGCGGCGCGGCGGTCGCCGCTTCCAGCCCGCGCGCTCCGGTCGCTTGGCCGGTGGCCGCGTAGCCCCGCGCGGACAGCTCCCGCACCAGGACGCCGCGGAAGACGTCGTCGTCGTCGACGACCAGCACGCTCGCCTTCTCGGCCATCGTCTTCATCCCGTCTCTCCTCGCGCCGCCGAGGCTTCCTCGACGGCCGCCAGCAGCACCTCGAAGACGCTTCCCTCGCCGACCCGACTGTCGACCCGGATCTCGCCGCCGAACGAACGCACGATGTTCTGGGACAGGAAGAGCCCGAGGCCGGTGCCGCCCGGACGCCGGGAGAAGAACGGCTCGAACAGGCGCTCGCGCGCGTCGTCGGGGATGCCGCAGCCGTTGTCGGCGACCCGGAGGACCGCCTCGCCGCCGTGCTGAGCGAGACCGGTGCCGAGTTTCACGACCCCTCCCGGCCCGCACGCGAAGATCGCGTTCAGGAGCAGGTTCAAGAGCACCTGCTGCAGCTCGCCGTCGTTGCCGCGCACGACCCCCGGCGGCGTCGCGTCTTCCCGGCGGATCGTCACGCCGCGCTCCTTGGCGGTCGGTTCGACCAGTCGCGCCACCTTGTCCAAGAGCGGTCTGGCCTCGACCAGCTCGGCGTCGCCCGCCTGGCCGCGGGACAGACGCAGGAACTGTTGGGTGATCCCCCGGCAGCGCAACAGCTCCGAGCGGGCGATCTCGGCGTAGTCGAGAGCGCCTTGCCAGTCTCGATCGCCCGGCGCCATCTGGAGCGAGCGCACGATGCCCTCGACGCAGGTCAGGGTGGACGCGAGCGGCGTGTTCATCTCGTGGGAGAAGCCCGACGCGAGCAGGCCCAGCGACGCCAGACGATGCGATTCGGACAGGCGCGCTTCGGCGAGGCGCCGCTCGGTGATGTCGCGCCAGACCTCGACCGCCAAGAGCACCGAGCCGTCCGGGCCGTGGATGGGCGAGGCGCGCACCTCCTCGAACCGCTTCGAGCCGTCGGAGCGCGCGTGGGTGATGAGCGCGGAGCGGCGGCCCTGGGAAGCGAACGCGGCGTGCGCGGGGCAGGCGGTGTCCCGGCAGAGGCCGTCGAGCGAGACGCCGCACGTGCGGCCGATCAGCGCTTGGCGCTCGACGCCCGCGCGGTCGAGGAAGGCGTTGTTGGCGGCGACCACCTGCCGGTCCCGGTCGAGGACCACGATGCCATCGTCGACGCTGTTGATGACGCGCTCGAGTTGCTCCTGCTTGCCCTGGACCTCGCGCAACAGCCCGCTCGTCGCTTCCGCCATCGCGTTGAACTCTTGCGCGAGCCAGGCGACGGTGTCGTCGCCGCCGACCGGCACCCGTTGGGTCAGGTCGCCGGCGGCGATGGCGCGGGCGGCGGACTCGAACTTGCGCAGGCGCCGCACGACCACCAGGCGCAGGACGAACGTCAGGGCGACGAGCAGCGCGAGGCCCAGCGCGCCGCTGCCGATGGCGAACCAGCGGGTGTCCGCGTCGAGCGCCGCGCGCAAAGGCCCCTCGGGGACGTCGACGATGAGAACGCCGTTGATGCGCTGCGCGGGGTCATGGCAGCGGTGGCAGGCGACCTGGTTGTGGATCGGCAGCACCGTGCGCAGCACTTGGCCGTGCTCGGTGGAGATGACGACCGACTGGGGGCGCTGGGCCGGCGGCTTGTCGTGGCAGGCGCGGCAGGTGGGGGACGAACGCGAGAACTGCTCTCCGGGCGAGCCCGGGGCGCTCGAAAAACGAAGCCGGCCGAAGCGGTCGAGGATGAGCACCCGCTCGAACGAGTGGTGCTGGCCGAAGTCCTCCACCATCTCCCGGACGAGGTCGCGGCGGTTCTCCAGCATCTGGTGTTCGAGCGCCAGACGCACGAGGTCCGCCTCCTGGAGCGCCGTCGCCCGGGCGCTCTCGATCATGTGCGCATAGTGGTGCTGGACGAAGAAGTAGCTTCCGCACGCGATCGCCGCCACCACGACCGAGGTGACCGCGAGCGAAAGCGCTGTCCACATGCTGTGAACGCGCGCCAGCATGCCCCCGATGTAAGCATTTTTCGTGCGCGATCGACAAGCCTGCCCGAGAGCGTGACGGGTCGTGGGCCTCGGTGGCTCGACCCCGAGAGCTTCCCGGGCTCTCGCTCGCAACCCGAGCTCGACCTTGGAAATGAGGCTCTTCGACAGAATCTGTGCGTGGAAAGCACCTCTCGGGAAGCCGGGCACGTGAGCGTCCGAGTTGGGCAGTGCCGTTCGCCGCTCTCCGACCGTCCTGTCGCCCGACGCGAAGATCTCGACGTGCAGTTCTCGCGATCGACGAACGCGGTGCCTGCACCCGGACACTCGCGTGTCCGGCTCCAACGTCTCTGTCGGGAGAGGGGCCGGCGGGCCGCACCGGTCGAATCGGAGCGGGACACGTCAGTGTCCGGGTACATGCACGGCCGCCGCCACGCGCGCGGGCTCCACTGCGGCGGTACGTCCGTGCGCTCGTGTCGCCTGTACCCGGGCACTCCCGTGCCCAGCTCCAAGCACTCCCGTGCCCAGCTCCAAGCACTCCCGTGCCCAGCTCCAAGCACTCCCGTGCCCAGCTCCAAGCACTCCCGTGCCCAGCTCCAAGTGCGCCAATCGGATAGGCATGAGCCAGACAGGACCCACCTGTTCAGGGCCCGGGCTGTCGAGTCTCTGGAGCGCCGCGCCTGACGTCTTGTCAGGCGGCCTGACAGGATGTCGTGACACGACCCGCTGCCGCTGTGCCCTGGCTGCGCGCGGCTTCGAGCGCCCATCCGGCCATTCCCAGCGCTCCTCTCGCTGGCACGCGGCCTGCTACCAGTCTCGGGCGAACGCAAGACCGAGGAGGTGTTCCCATGTTCTTCACGATCGGTTTCGTCGGCATGGTGGTTCTGTGCTTGGGACTCGGCATCGCGCTGGGGCTTTCGCCCGAGATGCCGTCGCCGGCGAAGCAGCCGGAGGTGCGCGCTCCGGCGCCGCGCTCCGCCTTCTTCGGGCCGGAGGTCGCCGCCGCCATCGAGGCGACGCGCGACCCGCAGGCAGTGGCGCTCGCGCTGGCGCTGCTCGAGCGCCACGTGCGCCAGGAGCAGGTCGCGGTCGAGTCGTTCATCCTGCGTCCGTCCCTGGCGCCGCTTCGTTCCCGGACCAGCTCGCCTCTGGTGAACTAGATGCCGGCGTTGGACTCGTTCGAACGGGTCGACCTCTTCCGCGGGCTCCCCGCGTCCGGCCTGGAGGCGCTCGCCGCTCTCGGCACGCCTCAGCACGTCGACAGCGGCCGCATCCTCTTCGAGCTCGGGACGCAGGCCGAGACGTTCTACGTGGTGCAAGAGGGACGGATCGATCTGACGATGCCGATCGAGCTGTTCGGGCACCCGGAAGACGCCTTCATGGAAGAGGTGAACCGGGGCGGGATGCTCGGCTGGTCCGCTCTGGTCCCGCCCAACCACTACACGATGTCGGCGCGGGTGGCGGTCGACGGCGAGGTCCTCGCCTGGAAGGGCGCGGCGGTCCGCGAACTGATGGCGCGCGACAAGGACCTGGCGGTCGTGCTGCTCGACAACCTCTCGGCCATCGTCGGACAACGGCTCTCCCGGATGCAGGCGCTGTGGATTCGGGAGCTGCAACGGACCTTGAGCACGAAGTTGAAGTGAGGCTCGGGTCGCCCCTCGGCGGGCGGCCTTCATTCGGATCGGACCCGGACGCGCGGCTGGCTCGCATCGAGGCGTCCGGGGGCTCCTGTCGACTCACCCTGGGAAGGCATCGATGAGCCGCATCCAACTCGCTGTTCGGGGGACCAAGGGCGGCGTCCCGCGTCGGGGGGCGCGGGCCGTCGTTGTCCTGGCGCTCGGCATGGCGGTCCTCGCGCCCGTCGCCGGGCATTCCGATTCGCTGCCGCCGAACGTGCCGGCCGCGGCTGCGCCGGCTGAGAACACCGACGCCGAGGCCCAGGCGGTTCTCGCCAAGCTGCGCCAGTGTCCCGACGCCCGGGCGGGAAAGACCGCACGTGGCCAGACCATCGACCAGGCGCCCAAGTTCACGGTCCTGCCGCGCAAGTCGCTTCTGACCTACTACCCATGCACCCAGTGTCACGACCCGGCGGGCCAGCCCAACGAGCACATCCGGGTGCTCAAGGACATGCACACCGATCTGACCTTCGAGCATGGCGGCGGCCGGTTCTGGTGCTACGCTTGCCACGACTCGAAGAACATGGACACGCTGGCGTCGCTTCGCGGGACGCCGGTCGATTTCGACCAGGCGTACAAGATCTGCGGCCAGTGTCACTTCGAGCGGGAGATGGACTGGGCGTTCGGCGGGCATGGCAAACGGGCCGGCGCCTTTCCCGACCCGCGGGCGGTGCCGCTCACGCACGACAAGCTCCTGGTCCGCGACCGTTCTCAGATCGGCCACTGGCGAGGCAAGCGCGTCCTGCTCGACTGCACCGCCTGTCACAATCCGCACCGCCCGGCCATCGGGCCGTTCCCGCCGAGCCCGCCGCCGCTCGTGCGTACCGGGCTTTCCCGTCCCGATGGCAAACCCATCGCCGCGACCGCGCCGGGCCTGCCGCTCGGGTCGACGCAGAGATGATCTCGCCATGGACAAACGACACCTGCCGGTCCTGCCCACCGTCTCCCGCCGCTCGCTGATCCGCAGCGGGGTCGCCGCGTCCGCCGCGGTCCTCGCCGCTCCCAAGACCGCCTTCGCCTCCTTCTTCCGCGAGCGCTATCGAGAGATGACTCCGGCGGAGAAGCGCGAGGCCGTCCGGCGCATCGTCGCCCAAGCGAAACGAGACTACGGGGTCACGCTCGACGTCGGAACCGAGGACGTGCTCCCGCACGTGGTCTTCGGCTACGCGCTCAATCTGTCGAAGTGCATGGGCACCCGGCGTTGCGTCGAGGCCTGCGTCGCTGAGAACAACCAGAGCCGCAACCCGCAGATTCAGTACATCCGGGTGTTGGACCTGGTCCACGGCGGGCTCGACCTCGACACGAGCGACCACTACTTCGACCCCCAGGAGGTTCCCGTCGCCGGCCACCGCTACCTGCCCATCCAGTGCCATCAGTGCGCGAACCCGCCCTGCGTCAAAGCCTGCCCGGTGGAGGCGACCTGGACCGAGCCCGACGGCATCACGGTCATCGACTACGACTGGTGCATCGGCTGCCGCTACTGCATGGCGGCGTGTCCCTACTGGGCGAGACACTTCAACTGGGCGAAACCGGAGATCCCCAAGGACCAGGTCAACCCGGACACCCACTACCTCGGGAACCGGCCGCGGGCCAAGGGCGTCGTGGAGAAGTGCACCTTCTGCATCCAACGCACCCGCCTCGGGCGGCTCCCGGCCTGCCTCGAGGCGTGCCCCACCGGCGCGCGGGTCTTCGGCAACCTCCTCGATCCGGACAGCGACATCCGTTACGTGCTCGAGAACAAGACCGTCTTTCGTCTCAAGGAAGATCTCGGGACCGAGCCTCGGTTCTGGTACTACACGGACTAGCCCATGATGCAGCTCCTCTCCTTCTTCAAAGACGGCATCCGGCAGATGGCCCATGGCGGCCGCGGCTACTGGCTATGGCTCATCGGACTGACGGTGGTCATCGTCTTCGGGGTGTCCAACTACCTCGATCAGTTCCAGAGCGGCCTCGTCGTCACCGGGATGAGCGACCAGGTCTCCTGGGGCGCGTACATCGCCAACTTCACCTACCTGGTCGGCGTCGCGGCGGCGGCGGTGATGCTGGTGATTCCCGCCTACATCTTCCACCGCAAGGACATCCGCCACGTGGTGCTCATCGGCGAGGGCCTCGCGGTGGCGGCGGTGACGATGTGCATGCTCTTCGTCACCGTCGACCTCGGCCATCCGGAACGCATCTGGCACATGTTTCCGATCATCGGACACTTCCACTGGCCGGCGTCGATGCTCGCCTGGGACGTGGTCGTGCTCTCCGGCTACCTCTTTCTCAACCTCACCATTCCGATGTACATCCTCTTCTGCCGCTACCGTGGCCGCGAGCCGAATCCGAAGATCTACCTGCCGGGGGTGTTCGTCGCCATCGCCTGGGCGATCTCCATCCACACCGTCACCGCTTTTCTGTTTTCCTCGAACGTCGGCCGGCCCTTCTGGCACTACGCCTTGCTCGCCCCGCGCTTCCTCGCCTCGGCTTTCGCGGCGGGGCCCGCGCTCATCGTTCTCGCGCTTCAGATCATCGAACGCAACAGCCGCCTCAAGTTCGACCGGTCGGTCATCAACACCCTCGGGCTCATCATCGCGGTCTCTCTCCAGATCGACATCTTCTTCGAGCTGGCGGAGTCGTTCAACGAGTTCTACTTCCCCACCGCGCACACCGTCGGCGCCACCTACATGTTCTTTGGCCTGGGAGGCGCGCGGGGCATCGCGCCGTTCACCTGGGGCGCGCTCGCGATGATGCTCGTCGCGGCGGCGATTCTCACGGTCCATCCCTGGCGCCGGCGCATGGGCCTCTTCAACCTCGCCTGCGTCCTGACCGTCATCGGCATCTGGATCGAAAAGGGCATCGACCTGATCATCCCCGGCTTCGTGCCCACGCCCATCGGCGAGGTGTTCCAGTACAGGCCGACGGCGCGGGAGGTCGTCATCTGCCTCGGCATCTGGGCGACGGGCGCGCTCGTCTTCACCCTCCTCGCGAAAGCGGCCATCCCCATCGAGATGGGAGCGGTGCGCGCTACCGATCTGCCACGGCAACTGTCGGGCCCGCAGGAGCTTTCGAGGCCCGCGGCGTGAGCGGAGAGCCGGGGACGACCTTCATCCCGCCGGAGATACCTTCATGGCCATGATTCGCGGCTCTGCGCTGTTTCGAATGGGACTTGGAGCCGGTCACGTCAGTGGCCGGGTTCATGCTGGGCGTTCGCTCGCTGGCAGCGGCCTGGCGCTGGCTTCCCGAACGCGCGTTCGCGGTGCCTGCACCCGGACACTGACGTGTCCGGCTCCAATTCCTGCCGAGAAAGAGCACGATCATGAACGCCATATTGTTCCACGCCACCCACCTGAAACGGCGCAGAGCCTGATTCGCGGTCTTCGAGTCTTGCTGCTCCTCGGAGCGGTCCCTCTTCTCGCGGCGAAGACGCCAGTGCCTCGCGCCCGCCCGCCCGCGCACGCGCCGGGTAGGGAAAGCTCCTGCATTCGCTGCCACGGCAACCCACGCTTCCTGGTAACGCACCCTCAGCTCTACGAGTACTTTCGAGACTGGAAAGCTTCGGTCCACGCGCAGGAGGGCGTGACCTGTACCGACTGTCACGGCGGCAATCCGGAGGCGACGGACCAGCGCCGCGCGCACGCGGGGAACATCGGACCGGACCAGGCGACGAGCGCGGTCAACTATCGCAACATCCCGGCGACCTGTGCCCGCTGCCATCCGGCGGTGGCCGGCGATTTCCGCAAGAGCGCTCATTTCCGGCATCTGGTCGCCAAGGGCCAGGCGCGCCAGGGACCGAGCTGCGTCACCTGCCACGGCGCGATGAACGTGACGGTGCTCAACATCAACGACGTCCGACCGGCCTGCGCCCGCTGCCACAACGCCCGGACCGGAAACCATCCCGACATTCCGGCCAAGGCCGAAGCCATTCTCGGCGAGTTCCTCTCCATCCACCGCTACGAACGCTACATCGCCATCCGGGCGAAGCCGGAAGACCTCAAGGCGACCTTCCAGGTGGTCGATCGGATGGTGCAGGACCTCGACGCCGAGTGGCACACCTTCGACCTCGCCGCCGTCGGAGAGAAGTCGCAGAAGCTCTTGCGCTTCCTCAAGGAACAGGGTCGCGAGGCCGGTAAGAAACGATAGGAGACGGGTCACTCCTGAAGGGGTATCTCCTTCGTTCAGGTTCAGCGCGGGCTCTTCTCCCGTGGCACGGGCGTCCTCGCCCGTGCCACGGGAGATCTGCCATGCCGGCGGTTCGGCTGGGCTTCCACGGGCGAGGACGCCCGTGCCACAAGAAAATGGGCATCAACCTGACACTGAACGAAAGCCGATACCCCCGCACTCCTGTCCAAGACATCTTCAAGATGCGATCGACGATCCGCTCGTCCTGAGGGAAGCGAGCGTTCTTTGCGAGCGGACTCGAAGGACGGGCGCATGCAGGGGGCCATTTCCGCGTGTCCTTCGAGTCCGGCCGACAAAGAGCCGTCGGCCTCCCCTCAGGATGAGCGGAAATGAAGATCCATCCGTGTCTTGGACAGCAGTGGAGACGGGTATCTGCTCCTGCCCCTCGCGGCCTCGACCTCAGCACGGCGGCGCTGCTCGAACGCACCGCGACGCTCGTCGATCGCACCGCGTCCCGCAAATAACGTGATCCCTCGTCCCTCAAGTTTCGTGCGCACGCCCACAGTCGCACTCCAACGCTCGTCGATCGCACTCCAATGCTCGTCGATCGCACTCCAACGCTCCCCGATTGCACTCCAACGCTCCTCGATCGCACTCCAATGTTCCCCGATCGCAGTCCAACGCTCCCCGATCGCACTCCAACACTCGTCGATCGCACTCCAACGCTCGTGCAGCGCTCCCCCATGCGCAGCGAGAAGACGTCGCGGTTCCCCTCCCCGACCCTCCCCCGCCAAGAACGCGGGAGAGGGGCTAACGCTGCGTTCGCGAAGGCGATCTTTTCCTCCCTCTCCCGCGTTCTTGGCGGGGGAGGGTCGGGGAGGGGGCGCGAACCACCCGGGACAGCGCTTCAAGGGTGATGCGGGGCGGAGGCTCTATTACTTCCCGCCGCCAGTCGGAGGGGTGCCGCCGGACGGAGGGCTGCCGCCGGTCGGAGGGATGCCGCCGGTCGGAGGCGTGCCGCCGCCGGGTGGGGTCTGACCACCACCACCGCCGCCGCCACCCTTGTCGGTCGAGGTGGTGCGCTTGCGCCGCTCGGGTGCGCGGGGGGAGGGTGGATGTGACGAAGGTGAACCCCTGCTCGTCGAGCCCGGTCTTTTCGTCGAAGAGCGCCATCCGGCTCCGGGCGCGATGCATGTCGACCCAATTCCGCATGCTGTAGACGGTGCTGGCGACGTCGGTGCTCTTGGTCTGCCGCGCCTTGACGCGCACCGGCTTCTTCCCGCCGACGGCCTCCAGGCTGGTCGCGTACTCGCGCACCTGGTCCATCTTCTTCTGAGTGACGCCGGCGCGGGTGAGGACGGACTGCCGAGTCGAAGCCGCGTCCGACAGCTTCTTGAGGGCTGCCTGCAGTCCGGGGGCGTTGCCGATGTTGCCGGGCGATCCCACCAACGCGCGGATTTCAGTCGCGATGCCCCGAACACCCTTGGTCTTCACGTCCCGGATGGACTCGGCGATGGCCTCGAAGAGCTGCCCGCCGCTGAGCACCTGTTTCCGCTCGGCGGGGGTGAGCGTTTCGATGCCCGTGGTCTCGAGCGTCTTGCCGCCGGCGTCGATGTAGGCTTGGACGAGCTGCATCCCCGCCGTGCAGTACGCGCTGTCGATGCCGTGGTTGGCCAGACGCGGAATCACCCGCTCCCAGGTCGGCCGGTCCTTCGACTCGGGTGGGGTGCTGAGCAACTCGACCGTCGCCTTGAGGGTCTGCACGTCCACCGCGCCGCCCTTGGGCACCCTCGTCGTGCCGCCTGCCGCCGCTGTGCCCTCGGCAAGAAACTGCGCGAACCACTGCTCCGCCGATTGCTGGAACTCGTTCGCCGGCGGCGGCGCGGTCGCCGTCTCGGACTCCACCGCCGGTGGATCCTTGCTCCCCTCGGGCGTTGCTTCCCGGTGCGGGCCGCCCCGATCCTTCGGGTCCTTCGGTTCCTTCGACATCGCCTTCTCCTCGTGGTCGGCTCTCTCCATGAGAGCGAGGAGTCATGCCACGCCTGGCGTGGCCCGGAGGTCAAGCGGGCGGGCACTCCGCTTCCCCCCGCGCGCGACTTCTTCGGCAGGGAAAGCACGTCTGCGACTTCCGCCGCGGCTGTCGGAGCGTTCATCCTCACCCGCCGTCGCGACGCGTGGGCGCGCCCGGCGTCTCTTCGGCGGCGCTGCTGCCCACCGTCCGATGGGTCGGCGCGATCCCGTCGCACTTGTCACGACGTCGAACGTTCAAGGTTCAAGGGCACCGCTCTCGATACGCACGAGGGGAGCATCCCAGCCGTTGCGCTGCCGCACACCATCCGATGCGGACGCGTGGCTAGCGCACGATCTCGAAACGTGAATTCCCGCAAGAACGAGCTGCCGCAAGCGTGTCGCGCGAGCAGCATGGCCCCGCGACGCGACCGCCTGCGCGTCCGCGATCGTAGGTCGCGGCGGCGGTGTCGACCAGCGTGTGCGAATCCGTTAAGCCGATACGCTAAACCTAGACGGATCCGCTTCTGCCTACCATCCTCTGTTGAGCCGATACGCTAGTCCCAGACGTGACCGCTCCTGCCCACCATCCCACCGACGCGCGAGGCGAGCCCTGGTTGCGGCGTCGAAATCGCCTCCAGCCCTGAAAATGCAAGCTTTCGGCCGCCCTCTTGCACATCCGGCGCGAGGTCTGGTAGCCTCTCGACACACCCTGAAGGAGGTCGCCGATGGCTCGCCTTTCCCGTTCCGCTCTCGCCGGGCAGAAGGACTGCCCCCGAGCTGCCCCCCCCCGCCACACCGCAGCGGTGTAGCCTTCCGCTCGATGGCCGTCGTCGCCGCCATCCTCGGTCTCGCGGCGAAGACCGACTCCTGTACTTGGAATATTTCAACGACAGGAGACCTCGGTCGCACCCAGGAGACCGACTGCGTCCTCCCCGACGGCGGGATGTACGACTGCACCGGCGGCCCGGCGCCCAGCTCGACCGCCACGGCGTCCTCGACGCCCGACGCCGGGACGACCACCGAGGCCGGGACCCCCGCGGCAGTCACCGTCTCGGTCTCGCCGCTCAACGTCACGCTCGGCTGGAACATGAGCCGGCAGTTCACCGCGACCGTCGCGAACACCGACCAGACCGCAGTGGCGTGGACGATCGATGGCGGCGCGCCGACGGGCGTGACGTTCGACCAGTCCGGGCTGGTGACGATCGGCACAACGGCCCAGGCGGGCTCGTCATTCACGCTTCGGGCGACCAGCCTCGCCGACACGACGGTCTTCGCCGAGACCACGGTGACCATTTCCAGCGTCACGCTGACGATCTCTCCCGTGTCAGCGAAGCTCAACCCGAGCGGCACCCAGACGTTCACTGGCACCACCACGGGCAGCTCGGCGAACCTCCTCTGGAGCGTCGCCGAGGGGGATGGTGGCACCATCGACCCGGATTCTGGTCTGTACACGGCGCCGACAACCGAAGGCACCTACCATGTCCGGCTGACCGACGCGACCACGCCGAACCTCTACGCGCTGGCGACCGTGACGGTGATGAGCGGTCCTCTGCCTTCGGTGACGATTTCGCCGTCGACCGCCACGCTCACCGCGGCCATCCCGAGCGGGCCTCCGTCCGACACGGTTCCTTTCGCCGCGACCGTCGCGAACGACACGAACACCGCGGTCACCTGGACGGTCAGCGGCACCTGCGGGACGCTCCCGACCGTCAGCACCGCAGGCGTCGTCACCACGCTGGGCACCGCTTCTTGCTCGGGCGCCGTCATCACCGCGACCAGCGTCGACGATCCGAGCAAGTCCGCAACGGCCACCGTTGACGTGGTACCGGTGGACAGCCAACTCTTCACCCTCTATGGCACCGTCGCGCTCGGCGCGGGAGTCAACGCCACGGGGCCCGTGTACATCACTGTCAGCGGCAAGTATGCGGGCAGCACGATGCTTCCGGCTGGTCTCGGAACGACTGGGGAGAACTTCATGATCCGCGCGGCGCCTTCCGACAGCCAGATGACGACGATCGACGTGCTGGCCTACATGGATACACAAGGCGTGCAGACATTCTTGCCGTCGGTGGACCCCTACGTCTACGTCCAGGAGACCCCTGGAGCCGCGACGTCCATATTGGAGACGCGTTCGCTGACCCTCCCGACCCCACCCACGCTGGGGACGCTGCCGCGGCCCTATGTGCAGCCGATGGACGCAAGCCTGTTGGTTAGTTGGTCTGGGCAGATGGCATCCATCTGGACCAATGGCCCGTCGTTCGAGGTCGCCGATCGCTACGCCGTGTTTCTGAAGCAGATGCCGTTTGCGACCTCGACCTGTGACGGCACGACGGTCGGTCCGAGCGTGAACGACGTGACGCTGACGGTCCCCGCCGGCCGCGGCGACCTCGCTGTGGTCAACAACCTGACGAACGGCGACTACTACTGTGTCGCGGTGGCTGCCAGCGCCGACGGCGGGCCCGATTTCACCACTGTCGCGGCCACCAACCCCTACCAGGTTGGAGCGCTGAACGGAAGTGGTCAACTCGACGCCACTATCAACGTGGATTACAGCTCGCTGGCGAGCTCCTTGTCCACCTCGCCTGAGCCCCTCCTCTACACGTTCGCGGCCTCGAACAACGACAACGTTATCGCCGCGCGCAGCCCGGTCTCTGGCGTGTCGACCAGCGTGTACTTGAACCAACTTCAGGACAATCAGGACTACCAGTTGCTGGGATTCGTGGACACCAATGCCGATGGTTGGTTGGGCATCGACGAGCCTTCGTTCGTTACCGGGTTCCCGCCAACGTTTGCTGTCCGCGGAGCGAGCCCGAATCCCTTGAATGTGACGATGAGCGACAGCGCCCGAAAGGTATCGGTGACCACGAGCGCTAGTGGCTCGACGTATGGGCTCGATTTCGTCGCGGGCCCGAATCTCGCGGCACTGGCTGGTGCCCGCGTGGACTCGATGGAAATGGGCGCAACGCCGGTCGTGTCGTCGCCGGTCGACTTGAGCTTCAACCCTGCCGGGATGTTCCCCGGAAACCCCGGGTTTTCTTCCCAGTTCGGGATGAGCTCCCCTTTGGGCTCTGGCTCGACTTTCCACTTCCTGTTGTTTGGGCTCGACGGCACGGTCGAGGAGGTCACCGCGACCCAGAGCACCACGCTCCCGATCCCCACTGGGCTCGCCCTGGCTACAGGCGCCTACTCGTCGAAGTATCTGTCGCCAGTGGATTCGACCGGGAACGGAGTGACGACGTGCAGAAGCGGAGGAACGTGCTCGACGAGCGTCGCGGTCGCTACCAGCTACTCGAGCGGGACCGCTACGGCCGACAGCTACTGCGTAGAGATCACTGCCGGCGGCGCAGTGGGGACTGCAAAGTTCCAAGTCGCGGATGCGAGCTCGGGTAGTTGCACTGGCGTCACCTATAACGGCACCGACGTGATCACATCCAGCAGCGTTGCCTTGACGGCAACGAACATTCCCGGGATCACCACCGCCAACGACAATGTCTCCCTGGCGTTCACGGGCACCGGCAATTTCACGGCCAATGACGTCTACCAGTTCCGAGTGACCCCGGGAGTCACCGTTGCCGGGACCGGTTCTCTCTCATGGAACACCAACACCGCGTACAGCGGATACCAGGTGCAACTCAATTCGATCCTCCTGAACGCCGCCCAGAGTAACGTTGGCCTCAACGAGACCGGGTCGACGCTCGCGGCGGGCGACTACAGTGCGACGGTCACCGCGTTTGACAACCAGGGCAACAGCGCGACCAGCGCGCCGTTCAGCATCACCGTCCCCGTGGTGCAGTAGCCGATGCCGACCGGGCGGACGATGCGCGTGCCTTGGCGGGGGCGACCGGTTGGTCGCCTCCGGCCGGGGACGTTCTGGCGAGCGGCGACTGTTGTTCTCGCGATGGGCAGTGGCTTGACCTGCGGGCCGGAGCATCCGGCGCCGAACGCGAGCGCAGGGAAGCCGATCACTCGGC